>NZ_PNCI01000001.1 GCF_005887095.1 Pseudoalteromonas rubra
ATACTGTTGTCTGTGGCATTTGAATTGTACTTGGGATGGTTCCCGGCTCGTTGGCCGGGATGACGAGAGGAGTTGTGGAATTGGGGCACCTTTGACACAGGTGATCAAACGACTGTATTGTCACCACACTCCGTCATCCCGCACTCACTCTCTGTCATCCCGCACTCACTCTTTGTCATCCCGCACTTGATGCGGGATCCACCTACCGGCGACTCGGTTTAACAACTTTAGAGCGATATCTAAGAGCGCATACTGTTGTCTGTGGCATTTGACTTGTACTTTGGATGGTTCCCGGCTCGTTGGCCGGGATGACGGGAGGACTGGTTTTTATAAAATCACGAAACAGTGGGTGAGATTGTAAGCTAAAATTCTATCACTAGAAAAAGGAAAGGATATCCTGATGCAAGCTTATGTATACATCATGGCTTCGGCTCCCTATGGCACTTTATATACAGGTGTTACGACAAACCTGAAGCAGCGAGTCTGGCAGCACAAGAGTAAAATTGATTTATCGTGTTTTACCGCAAGATATGAAGTATTAAACCTTGTTTATTATGAAACGAGCCAGAGCATTCAAAGTGCAATTAAACGAGAAAAGCAGCTAAAACGCTGGCGACGACGTTGGAAAATCGAACTAATAGAAAAAATGAACCAGGATTGGCGAGATTTGTACTCTTCGATTTGATCAAAGTTTAGATGACCTAAGAATTGGAGCTTATGATGATGGTTGCTAATAATGTTCTAAACACTGAAATGAACCCACGCGCCGTCATCCAAGTGCCCTCACTCTGTCATTAAAGTGGCCCCACACTCCGTCATCCCGCACTCACTCTTTGTCATCCCGCACTTGATGCGGGATCCACCTACCGGCGACTCGGTTTAACAACTTTAGAGCGATATCTGAGAGCGCATACTGTTGTCTGTGGCATTTGAATTGTACTTTGGATGGTTCCCGGCTCGTTGGCCGGGATGACGAGAGCAGGTGAAGAACTGGGGGGGTCTTTGGTGCAGGCGATCAAACTAAGATCGAATTGACTCCATGTGCCGTCATCCTGCGCTCACTCCCTGTCATCCCGCACTCACTCCTTGTCATCCCGCACTTGATGCGGGATCTACTTACCGGCGACTCGGTTTAACAACTTTAGAGCGATATCTGAGAGCGCATACTGTTGTCTGTGGCATTTGAATTGTACTTGGGATGGTTCCCGGCTCGTTGGCCGGGATGACGAGAGCTGGTGAAGAACTGGGGGTTTCTTTGGCGCAGGCGATCAAACTGCCGTATTGACACCACACTCCGTCATCCCGCACTTACTCTTTGTCATCCCGCACTTGATGCGGGATCCACCTACCGGCGACTCGGTTTAACAACTTTGGAGCGATATCTGAGAGCATATACTGTTGTCTGTGGCATTTGAATTGTACTTTGGATGGTTCCCGGCTCGTTGGCCGGGATGACGAGAAGAGTTGTGGAATTGGGGCACCTTTGACACAGGTGAGTAAACGACATCGCATTAACTCGGGACTCCGTTGGATGGTTCCCGGCTCGCTGGCCGGGATGACGAAAGGAGGTTAGATGACAAGTGGGGGGCGGAGTGGTGTGACTTTTCAGTCTTCTGTAAATCTGCGTGTCGGCCTAGTCCAACCTAAAGCTGACCGAGAAATGCTTTTGCTGTTTTACGTGCCAGACATTGGGTGACTGGAGCATTATTAAAGTCCTGGCGGGAAACGTTGACGTTGTCACTTTCCAGTACCTTGTTGGCGGAATGCACCTTAACACGGCAGGTGGTGGTACTGCCTTCTTCGCTGTAGATTAGTTCTACGCGTTTGGCTTTCATAATTAAGTTTTTGTATGGGTATCCTTCGCTGGTGTAGACCTTGTCAGCCATACCGGTCGATTGGGCATATACGCCGTTACTTACCAATAAACCAAATAATGCTAGCCCCAATAGTAAATAGGTTCTCATTGTTTTGCTCCTGTTGTGTGTTTTACAGCTGCAAGTATTACCCTGTGAGGCAGAGCTGACAAACGAGGAATTGTTTCCTATAGTTAAGAAAAACTTAATTATGAGGTGCGAGATGGCATATAAAATGCCGCCATTTAAAGGGTTATGGTACTTTCGTGTTGCCGCACAGCTGGGGAGCTTTAAGCTCGCCGCAGAGGCGTTGTTTGTGACTCAGGCGGCGATAAGCCAGCAGATCAGGGCATTGGAATCGGCGTTGGGGTGTGAGCTGTTCGATCGTCAGGTCAGAAAAGTCACGCTTACCCGAGAAGGTATGGCATTGCTGCCACATCTGACGCAGGCGTTTTCCCAAATAGAGCAGGGGATAGAGGCACTTCAGGCTGAACCTCAACCTAATGTACTCAACTTGTCAGTATTGTCGTCATTTGCAACTTGCTGGCTACTACCCAAAATGCCACTGTTCAATCAGGTGAATCCGCACCTGCAGTTGCGTATAGACCCCAGCGACGCCCAGGCCGACTTTCGAAACGGCGACGCCGATATTGGTATTCGGTTTGGGCTGGGCGAATATCCGGGGTTGAAAAGCGAATTAATCGCCGAAGACACAGTACTGTTAGTATACAAGCCCGGGCTGATTGACCCCAATAAACCTTTAAAAGCGCAACTGGCGTCATTGCCTTTTATTCAGGATATTTGCCCTGATGCACAGCAAGCCTGGACGGCACTGAACCATGACTTGGGAAATCGCGAGCCGAAACCCAGCCAGATGGGCATAGACAACGCCGCCCTGATGTTACAGGCAGCGGTTGCTGGCCAGGGGGCAGCTATGTTGCGTAAGAGCTTACTGGAACAGGCTGTATCTTTAGGCCAGCTTGATGTTTATCCGCACTTTTCGTGGCCGTGTCGTTACAAGTACTATCTGGTCGCGCCTGCTGCTCATTTTGAATGGCCAAAGGTTCAGGCATTCAGAAATTGGCTTATTGCGCAGTTTATGGGAGGCGAACAGGAAACCCTAACAGCTGGCGCTGGCGGAGTGTTGGGTAATTCTATGCTAAACTCTAGCTTGGAATAAGTTCTAAAAAGGCACCTTTTCAATATGGTTGATGGTTTTAAGTTGTTGATTAAATTGCTTATCACTTCAAACCTGTTACTCGTTTGTCAAGCTGTATTTGCAAAAGAGCTTACGGTGGCTTTTGGTCTTAGCCGCCCGCCTTATGTGGATGAGCGCAGTGGCTCTGGGATCAGTGTTGAGTTATTTAAACAGGCAGCCGAGCCACTGGGGTGGCAGTACAAAACATTGTTTGTATCAATCAAACGAATGAAACGCCTGGTCGAGCGTGGGGATATTGATGTAGCCGTTGAAATGTCTCGGGCTCAACCCGGGTTGCATTATTCCGTTCCATTTATCTCTTACAGCAATTATGCAATACATAGCAGTAACTCAGATTTTACCCTTAACTCTATGCAAGAATTGGCCAGCCATAGCATTTGTGCATGGCAAAATGCATCTGAGCACCTCAAACTGAATGAAATCGTGGCCGGCAAAGAAGACTACCTGGAGTTTTCAAAGCAGCGTGATCAGGTTATTGACTGGCTGAATGGTAAGTGTGATGTGATCCTGATTGATGACACGCTGCTGCACTGGCACTTGTCTGAGCTCAATCAATCGTCATCTGTCGTTATAAACAAGCAGTGGGGTAAAGTGTTATTACCTTTTGAGAATAATCCGCTGTGGTTTTACGTTGCTTTTGCCGACGCCCAGCTAAGAGATGAATTTAATGCCAGCCTTAAAAAACTGGTTCAGACTGGCCGATACCAGCAAATAAGAGAGCACTGGAATACGGTGGCAAAAGGCAGGTAATCGCAGGGCCTAATTTGAAATGCTTGATGTTTTAGGTGCCAGCCCGAAGGGTAATCAAGGCGTTTATGTGTCTAAGCACAATATCGCAGTAGTGGAATATCTCAACCAAAAACTAACCGAGCATCGGTTTTAGGTGGTTGTAGGGCTGGCAGCCCCGGAGGTTGTTGATGGTTACCGGCTCGTTGGTCGGGATTACGAGAGCAGGTGAGGTGCTGGGGGAACGCTGGCACAGGCGATAAAATGACACCGCGTTAACTCTGTACTCCGTCATCCCGCACCATTCCTCGTCATCCCGCACTTGATGCGGGATCTATGTACAGGCGACGCGATTTGGAAATTTTGAGCGATATCTGAAAATCCATACAGCTATATGTGGCACTCGAGCTGGATGTAGGATGGTTCCCGGCTCGTTGGCCGGGATGACGGCTAGTTAGCTTTAAATCGTCGATGATTCCGGTGTTTTATGCGTACGATAGAACTCTTCTCTGGCTTTGGCTTTTACCGTATAAGTGGCAAGTGCACAGCATGTAAAAAAGTAAATAAATAACAGTACGACTGGGCGGAAATAGTCTTTCAAGTATAGGTTGTCAATGATCCACCACTTATAAAGCCAAACTTCAGCATAAATGATAATGTTGAGAACAATGTCTACGAAGAAAATAAAAAGAAAGCCAATCTCCTGTAGAGCCAGGTGATGATTATTGTAAACCCGCCTAAAGAAGTCCCACCCCGTTAGGTTATAGACCCACTGTGCAATATGTTTTCTATAAATTATGGGGATACAGAACACAAGGTCAAAGATAATACAGTACAAGTAGTAGTGAGTAGTCCAGGTAATTGTGATGTGTAATATTGCTTCATCAATGGCTTCTAACACCAACATAAATAGAAGGAAATAGCGGGAACACTCATATTTCCAAGTTCTAATTAGAGCTGCAATCATGATTATGAATGACAGATGGTACAAATAGTCAGTTAATGGGATGGTCATATCAATGTTCCTCGTCGTGCTCATCTTCTGAACTATCTGCATCATTTTTGGTAACAAAACCAAAATACATGCTGACCATGTCTTTACCAAAAATTAGAAACAAGTCGAGTAGTTGTGCACTGGTCATTTCGGTTTTACCGCTTTCCCAGTTACTCACGGTGGATTGGTCTACTTTTGAAGTCATTTTGGCAGCGAGCTCTCGCTGACTGAGTCCCATCTCCTGGCGCATCTGTCGAATAGAGCGTTGTAACTGCAGCTTGAACTTATCAATTTCCTTTTTTCGCTTCCCTGATGTTGTTGTCATTCTTATATCCGCAAGTTTTACGTGGAGAAGAATTTTACACAATGTAAACTGCTGAGCAACAAGTAAAGGTGCGGCTACTGATTTTAATGAATATATTAATTTTTCTATACTGAGTAGTAGAGATGGTTTGGGGTGAGAACGAAATTAACTAAATAAGCTCTAAGAAGTTGAGCCGAGCGGATGCTCGGCTATGAATATATTAATCAGTTTACTTGAGAAAAATTCAGGGGCCTGTAAGCAATGTGTATATAGGAGCGAATCGACCTTTGTTAGCTTTACCTGAAATCAAGACTATTTAATGGTTATTTTTCAGAGCGAGGTTTCTTTTTCTCTTTGGGTGGCTTGGTTGTTATAACAATATGTGCCATAGCTGGGTCGTGTGGACCATCTCCTGTTCCACCACCAACTCCACCTTGTACATATTTTAATAGATTAGTTTTCAGTTTTTGCATTGTAAAATCCTTCCCGTTTAGGGGTGTTAATCGTATATGTTAGCAATGCAAAACACATGAGTATATGTAAAACTGTTTGCACGCTAGGCCGAATTGAGTTCTTTATGAACAGTACATCGATTACATCCCACTTGTATAACCAGACTTCTATGTAAACAACAAAATGTAATATGAAGCTAATGAAAAAGAGAATCATCAATCCAATCTCTTGTAGGGCGTAATGATTCTGTTCAGACACTCTCTTGAAGTATCCGATTTTCGTACTTTGATAAATTGAGTGGGCAATATTGGTCCTAAAGAAAACAGGCAGCATAAATGCCAAGTTCATGACCATTACATACAGATAGTGATGTGTAGTCCAGTTAAGGCTAGTTTTATACAGAAGTTCATCAACACTTTCCACGACAAGAAGCAGTGCTAAAAAATATCTTGAGTTTTCAAACTTCCAAGTAGTTACAAGTGCAATCAGCATCAATGGAAGTGGTGCATAAGTGAGTAGTTCAATAAAATCCATCCTAAGACTCCTTCTCTTCTTGTTCTTTTTTGGTGTCTGACTCTTTTTCTGCGTTATTCAAGAAGCCGAAGTACATTGCCACCATATCTTTACCAAAGATCAGAAATAAGTCCAGTAATTGGGCACTGGTCATTTCTGTTTTTCCACTTTCCCAGTTACTCACAGTGGATTGGTCAACTTTTGAGGACATTTTGGCAGCTAATTCCCTCTGACTCAAGCCCACCTCTATGCGCATTTGCCGGATAGATCGCTGCATTTGTACTTTAAACTTGTCAATTTGCCGTTTTCTCTTCCCTGGACTGTTCTTCATATTATTTCCTGTAAGAGTTGTGTTGATTAGATTTTACTTTGTTGTAACGTTACTGCAATGTTTAATACCATGCGTCCTGCAATTGATGAAAACATTCATCACTACTCAGTTTTAAGCCTTATATGTAATTATCAACTTTGTGTTCGCTTTGGTTTTTCTACTTTTTATACTTTTAGAACAAAAAACGCTCAGAACTGTGCGGGAAAGCACTCAGAAATAAGCGTCGTTGCGTATTTTAGCGCAATGTAAGCTTAAGGTGAATTAGTTTGTATAATGGGTATTGTTTTGCTGCTTTATTGTACGGGGGTAAATAGCCATGCTGCTGACCTGCAACCTGGTGCAGTTAATTAAGTTAAATTGGCAAACCTAAACACAGTATAGTGGGCTGGTTTAAAGCAGCTCACTTCTTATAATTCGGGCAATGGAGGTTAAATCTGTCTGGCGGAGCATGGCCTCGCTTTTACTGATCCCCTTGATAGCTTCATAATCATCCAAAAAGAACGCGGTATCATACTTATTTGAACGCGCGCATTTAACATAGACTAGCACATAACAATATTGAAATATTTGGTCTAATGAGCGAAAAAAGTCGATATCGCTGGCACTGATGTTTGGCTTCACTGTGTCGTTAAGCTTATTCAGATAGACATGCTTGATATAAACCGAACGGCCGTTGCGGGAGTATTTTGCAATATCGTGAACCCCTTGATTAAAAACGGTCTTAATCTGTACATCGCTCAGTGGCACCAGACTGGAAGTGAACATGTCTGTGCCTGACTTATGCGCCGATGTGGCCCATGATTTAAATTGTTCAAACATCTCTTGGCTCCTTCAAGTATTGTTGTTCAATGGGTTGTATCTCTGGTTGCTATGTCCTTTAGTTCGTATTTTTTGAAGAGATTGTTATGCAACCATGTTGTTATATTGTTAAATCATAGCCTAATTGAATATTAATGTGTTCATTAAATGTAACTTATTTAACGGGAAACTTACTACCCAGCCCTAAGATGCTGTGCTGAGCGTGTTTTTCGTTATCAAAATGTTGCTTTTTTGACCTGTAAGCACGAGCTTTAGTATCGATTGCTCATAAGCGCATGTAATCAAATTAACACTGCAATAGCCCCACACACCGTCATCCCGCACAACTCCCTGTCATCCCGCACTTGATGCGGGATCTACTTAACGACAACTCGGTTTGGCTACGTTTGAGTGGTATCTGAGGAACCATGCTGGCTATAGGATGGTTCCCGGCTCGTTGGCCGGGATGACAAGGTGAGCAGGACGAAAAATTGAGGTTAGCAGGATGACGAATAGAGGTGAGCTGAACGAAGAATAGAGGTGAGCTGGATGATGTGCGTATCGGAAGCCGTGGAGAAGTTCAGGATCGAATCACCGAGCAGGAAGCGCTAAACAGGCACCCTCAGCCTTGCTATTCATCAAACCACCGGGAATTGGAGAATTGTTTCTGTGGTCAAAAATTATCAGTGCCCTAGAATTACTTTATTCATCAACTGTTGAATTAACGTACTGCTCATGCGACTGGCGATTGACTGGTACGTAACGAGCAGAGACATACAGGAGCATTATGAAAACCCGAGGTCGTCCCGAAAAAAACGATGAAGATGGCAGAGCCCGTCTTGTGCTGGCTGCCAGACGTTGCTTTACCACGGCACCCTATTCACAGGTTACTACGCGTATGCTGGCGCAGGAAGCCGGTGTTGATGCCGCTTTGATCCGCTATTACTTTGAAAACAAAGAAGGCCTGTATAAGGCGATGTTTATGGAAGTAACCGGCGAGGTTATTGCTGGCATTGAGCAAGCAATCGGTGACGACAAGCCATTTGACCTGGAAGATATCTTTCACATCTTTTATGACGTGATCAAACAGTCGCCGTCATTTCCTATTTTAATGTTTAAGGAAATTGTGCTTGAGCAGGGGATCTGCCGCGACTATCTGATAGACAAACTACAAAACACCCGCAAGCCGTTTTTCTTCGGCATGCTTGCCCAGTTTAAGCAGCAAGGGCTGATCAAAGATGAGCTGGACGACAGGTTACTCATTTTGAACCTGATGGGGTTGTTGATTTTCCCCTGGTATATGCGTGAAGGCATGGCTAAAGCTATGGGCATTGAATTTAACGATGAACAACTGTCAAAAATGGCAACCCACAATGCCAATATGTTCAAGTATGGCTGTTTTAAAGAGCGAGAAAAGCATGAAGATTAACTGGCAACAAAGACGCTGGCTGTTGGTATTACCTGTGCTGGGGATTGTCATTTTAGTGGCCCTGGCGTCGGGGAAAAAGCCGCCACAAAAACACAGCAATGGCGTAGATGCCTTGCTGGTCGAGACAGCTGAAGTTAAAAATACTCTGATCGAACCTTATGTGACAGGGTTTGGCAGGGTGCGGCCAAAAGAGCGTTGGCAGGCATTGTCTGAAGTCAGCGGCCGGGTCATTTATCGACATCCAAAGCTGGAAAAAGGCAAAGCGCTTAGCGCTGGCACCGTACTGCTGAAAATCGACCCCATTGATTATGAGCTTAAGCTGGCTCAGGCTCGCTCCGACCTTAATTCCGCGGAAGCCGAGCTGTCTCGTACTCAGCTTAACGATGAAAAACTGGCGTTATCGTTACGACTGGAAGAGCAGCGCCTGAGTGTGTTGCAAAAGGAGCTGAAACGTAAGCAGGGGCTTTTAAAATCGGGCTCTGTGTCTGCATCAACCGTTGACTCCGAACAGGCGAATGTCTGGGCTCAGGAACAAAAAGTGCTGGATGTGAAAAACGCTGTGGACCAGCACCCCGACAATATGGCAGTGGCACAGGCTAAAGTTAAACTGGCACAGGCCAGGCTGAGTGAAGCCGAGCGCAAACTGGCAAAAACCACCATCACCTTACCGTTTGACGCGCGAATTGCCAATGTGAACGTTGAGATGCAGCAGGTTGTTGCGGAGCGCGAAAGCCTGGTTACAGCGCACCGAACGGATCTGATGGAGATACCGGTACAGGTTGCACTCAGCGATATGCGGCATTTTGGGCAATACCTGTCTCCTCAATTGATTAAAGGGGAGTTTCCGGATGTACAAACCTGGGACCTCGATGCTGAGGCCAGTTTATATATTGGTAATAAACAGTATCGCTGGCAGGGCAAGTTAACCAGTGTGGGTGAGAGTATTGACCCTGAAGGCAATACGGTCACTTTGATTGTCGACGTGGCGTTTGATTACAAAGCATTTGAGCCTGGCAAGCGGCCACCTTTGATCAGCGATATGTATGTGCAGGTTAAAGTAAAAGGTGCGCCAAGGCCGCTGTTGTCGGTGCCTTCCGACGCACTTCATGGTAGCAGGCTTTATCTGCTCGAAGACGGAAAACTAGCGATCCGTCACGTTGAAGTGGCATTTGAATCCAATGGCCGAACTGTGATCAGAAGCGGTGTGCGAGAAGGTGAAGTGATAGTGGTAAGTGATGTGATCCCCGCGGTGCCGGGTCGTGCATTGCGCACTCAAAATCAGGTGAGCGAGGAGCAGACGTTATGATTGCCTACTTTCCCCGTCACCCGACGGCAGCCAACTTGCTTATGTTGGCCATTATTGTACTTGGGCTGAGCGCACTGCCACAGCTTAAGCGGGAAACTTTTCCGGAAATTGCACCCAGTCAAATCCAGGTCAGTGTGCCATATCCCGGGGCCAATCCGGAGGAATCGGAACTGGCATTATGTGTGCCACTGGAAGAAGCAATGGATGGGCTCAGCGACATAGAGCAGATCAGCTGTGAAGCGCGCGAAAGCATGGCCAAAATGATAGTCGAGATGCAAGAAGGTGGTGATATCACCCGACTGATGTCGGATGTAAAAACCGAGGTAGATGCCATCGATACGTTTCCGGACAAGGCTGAAAGCCCGGTCATTAAGGAGCTTGGCCGTACCGAGTCTTTGATCACTTTGGCCATCAGCGCAGACTTACCTTCGGCGGAACTCAAGGATTATGCTGAGTCGGTAAAGCATAAGTTACAGCGATTACCCGATATTTCTTTGGTAGAAATTCATGGTTTTTCAGATCGACAGCTACGAGTTGAGTTGTCGCTATCTTTACTGCGTCAATATGGGTTGTCTATCAACGATGTCGTAAGCCACATTGAGCGGCAAAATATCAAACTGCCGGCAGGTAATTTGGAGACCAAAGGTAAAACCCTGCAAATTCGCTTTGACCAGCAAGGGGTGACGGCCAAAGAGCTGGGCGAGCTGGTGATTGCCAGCACTCAGTCTGGCGGGCAGTTAAAATTGAAAGATCTTGGTCAGATCACGGAGCGGTTTGAACTGGATGAGGCGAAAGTTGAGTTTAATGGTAAACCGGCTGCATTGCTGAAAATTAAGAAAACTAAAGCACAGGATGCACTCGATCTGGTCGAGCAAGTGTATAACTTTGTTGAGTCAGAGCGCCGGCAAATGCCGGCAGGTATTGAGATGGCATTGACCTCTGATCAGGCAAAAATTGTTTCTGATCGCCTGGCCATGTTGACGACTAATTCCTGGCAAGGTTTTCTTCTGGTTTTTGCGGTAATGTGGCTGTTTTTCACCTGGCGTTATTCTTTTTGGGTGTCGATGGGGTTACCTATTTCCTTTCTTGGGGCATTCTGGCTGATGACTGTGCTGGGCGTGAGTATCAATATGATCTCTATGGTTGGCATGCTCATGGCCATAGGTATTCTGATGGACGATGCGATAGTGATTGCCGAGAGTATTGCCAGCCATGTTGAGCGAGGTGAAAGCATTGATGAAGGGGTGATTAAAGGTGTAAAACAAGTGGCGCCTGGCGTACTGTCGTCTTTTTTAACCACGGCGTCAGTGTTTGTCGGGCTGGCCTTTATCGCCGGTGATATCGGTCAAATCATGAAAGTGTTTCCGCAAATGCTGCTGGCTGTGCTGGTGGTGAGTCTGGTCGAGGCTTTCCTTATTTTGCCCAATCATCTGTTGCATTCACTACATAAAAATCAGGATGAGCCGGAGTCTGGTTTTAAAGCACGGTTTAATCAGCGCTTTGAAGGCTTTCGCACAGAGGTGCTGGTTGAATGGGTTGAACGTGTGGTGACTTACCGTTATGCCGCAGTTGGTGGGGTACTGGCGCTGTTCTTCCTCAGTATTTCTTTAATGGCGGGGGGATTTTTAAAGTTCAAAGCGTTCCCCGAGCTGGAAGGCGATATTCTTGAAATGCGACTGCTGATGCCGCAGGGCACGCCGTTATACGAGACTGAACAGTTGGTTGCCCACGCAGTGGATGAACTTAATAAGCTGAATCATGAGTTTACACCAACGCAGCCTGAGCAACAGGCGCTGGTGCAAAATGTGATAGTTGAGTACAACAACAATCAGGATGCCGGTGAAGAAGGCACCCATGTTGCCACTGTACGTGCCGATTTACTCACGGCTGAAACGCGCAATACCAGCTTGCTGGTACTTCAGGATCGCTGGCGCGATGCAGTTGGTGAAATCCCGGGCGCGCTGGCGCTGGCTTTCAAGCAACCAGCAGTCGGCCCTGCCGGGCGGGCAATAGAGATCCGCTTGTATGGCAATGATCTCGCCATGTTATCTAGTGCCTCGTTTGAAATCCAGCAGGCGCTGGCCGAGTATGATGGTGTGCAAAATCTGATGGATGATCTGCGCCCGGGTAAGGAAGAGTGGCTGGTACGTCTGTTGCCGGGGGCTATGTCTTTGGGTGTGGATGGGGCAACGATTGCCAATCAGCTTAGAACCGCTTTTTTCGGTCAAAAGGCCGATGAGTTTCAGCGTGGAGACGAAACCATTGAACTGGACGTGCGACTAAGAAAAGAAGATAAGGCATCCTGGTGGCAGTTACAGAATTACCCAATTACACTGGCCGATGGCAGGCAGATCCCGTTATCGGCAGTGGCAGAGCTGATCCCGGCCCGGGGCTATGCGCGGATTAATCGGGTTGATGGTCAGCGTTCGGTGACCATTATTGGTGATGTCGACGCTGCAATTGCCAATACCGGCGAGATAATTGCCGCAGTCGACAAAACCGTCGTCGCACCGCTGCTGGATAAGTATCCGTCTCTGTCAGTTAGCTATGAAGGAGAGGTGAAAGAAGGGGGCAGTACAGGTTCATCTATCGGCAAGAAGTTCCTGATGGGTCTGGTCGGTGTGTTTATCATTTTGAGTTTTCAGTTCAGAAGTTATATGGAGCCTGTGATGGTCATGCTGGCTATACCACTTGCTCTGATTGGCGCACTTTGGGGGCATGTGTTGCTGGGCTACGATTTTACCATTCCCAGCATGATGGGATTTGTATCCCTGGCGGGCATTGTGGTGAATGACTCCATTTTGTTGGTCACCTATATTAAGGAGCATCAAAAAGAAGGGCTGGATGCCCACCAGGCTGCGGTACAGGCCGCACGCGAAAGGTTCAGAGCGGTATTTATCACCACGGCAACCACAGTCGCAGGCATGCTACCTTTGCTACTGGAAACCAGCTTGCAGGCGCAGATCTTACAGCCGCTGGTGGTGAGTTTGCTCTTTGGTATTGCGGCTTCGTCATTCCTGGTGTTGTTTATTTTGCCCTGTCTGTATGTGATCCTCGAAGACCGAGGGCTGGCGGCACAACACCATTTGACTGAATCGCAGGTAAAAGCTTAGGTTGTTCATTTGAGTACCGTACTTGGTACTGTAGGCCAATTTAACACCGGAATGACCCCATACGCGGTCATTCCGCACAACTCCCGGTCATTCTGCACAACTCCCGGTCATCCCGCACAAACCCCTGTCATCCCGCACTTGATGCGGGATCTACTCACCGACGGCTCGGTTTGGCAATCTTTACTCAGTTAAAAGCGCACTGTATCTCGTTATCTGACACTCAGCGTTATTATCTGTAGCATTTGAATTGTACTTTGAATGGTTCCCGGCTCGTTGGCCGGGATGACGAGGGAAGGTGAGGAGTTGGGGGCTCTTTGGTATTGGCGGCCAATCTAACACCGGAATGACCCCATACGCGGTCATCCCGCACAACCCCCTGTCATCCCGTACAACCCCCTGTCATCCCGTACTTGATGCGGGATCTACTCACCGACGGCTCGGTTTGGCAATCTTTACTCAGTTAAAAGCGCACTGCATCTCGTTATCTAACACTCAACGTTATTATCTGTAGCATTTGAATTGTACTTTGAATGGTTTCCGGCTCGTTGGCCGGGATGACGAGGGAAGGTGAGGAGTTGGGGGCTCTTTGGTATTGGAGGCCAATCTAACACCGGAATGAGCTCATACGCGGTCATCCCGCACAACCCCCTGTCATCCCGTACAACCCCCTGTCATCCCGTACTTGATGCGGGATCTACTCACCGACGGCTCGGTTTGGCAATTTTAGCTCGATATCTGAGAGCACATACTGTCGTCTGTGGCATTTGAATTGTACTTTGAATGGTTCCCGGCTCGTTGGCCGGGATGACGAGGGAAGGTGAGGAGTTGGGGCTCTTTGGTATTGGAGGCCAATCTAACACCGGAATGACCCCATACGCGGTCATCCCGCACAACTCCCGGTCATCCCGCACTTGATGCGGGATCTACTCACCGACGGCTCGGTTTGGCAGTTTTAGATCGATATCTGAGAGCACATACTGTCGTCTGTGGCATTTGAATCGTACTTTGAATGGTTCCCGGCTCGTTGGCCGGGATGACGAGGGAAGGTGAGGAGTTGGGGGCTCTTTGGTATTGGAAGCCAATTTAACACCGGAATGACCTCATACGCGTTTATCCCGCACAACCCCCGGTCATCCCGCACAACCCCTGTCATCCCGCACTTGATGCGGGATCTACTTACCGGTGGCTCGGTTTGGCAGTTTTAGCTCGATATCTGAGAGCACATACTGTCGTCTGTGGCATTTGAATTGTACTTTGAATGGTTCCCGGCTCGTTGGCCGGGATGACGAAAAGGAGGTGAACAATTGGGTATATCTTTGACACTGGCGATCAAACTACATCGAAATAATCCCGCAGTCTGTCATCGAGAACGAAGTAACGTAGTTTATAAAAAGTCATTGACCTGAATCTAAGTTGAGGTTTTATCTTTGCTGCACTTTCAGCGCAATACCGCGTATGAAAAATAAAAAAGGATAAAAATATGAACTTAAATCAGGTCACATTGAGCGTTAACAATATGGATGACGCTGTCACGTTTTATCTTAAGCTGGGCTTTACGCAAATTGTCGATACGCCCCATTACGCACGCTTTGCGTGTCCACAGGGAGATGCGACTTTCTCTTTGTCCCTGAGTACAGACGAAATCATGCATAACACCACCATTTATTTTGAGCATCAGGCACTGGATGAATGGATCGCACTGATTGAATCGCGGGGCATTGCGTTGTTGCAGGCACCCACCGAAGAGTCATACCTCTGGCGCGAAACCATTGTGGCAGATCCATCAGGTAATAAAATCAAATTATACTGGGCTGGTGAGAATCGCCTTAATCCGCCATGGCGGGTAGAAAAGCGTTACAGCGATCTGTGTAACAGCCTCTGACTTGTATAAAGGGTAAAAATGTTTTCTACTGGCGCTTTAGTTTACCGCTGCAAACAGGAAAAACGACAATGATAGATTTCAGATCCGATACCGTGACTAAACCGTGCAAAAACATGCTTCAAACAATGCTGGAGGCAGAAGTTGGGGACGATGTATATGGTGATGACCCGACGGTCAACCAGCTTGAGCAGTTTGCAGCGCATCGTCACGGGTTCGAAGCGGCAGTGTTTGTGAGTTCTGGCACTCAGGCTAACCTGCTGGCCATTTTGGCGCATTGTGAGCGTGGCGATGAGTATTTGTGTGGCCAAAGTGCGCACAATTATCGCTATGAAGCGGGTGGTGCAGCGGTACTGGGATCGGTGCAGCCGCAACCTGTTGAAAACGAAGCTGATGGCAGTTTAGACCTGAAAAAGCTGGCAACGTATATAAAACCGGATGACTTTCATTTTGCCCGTACCAAGCTGCTCAGCCTGGAAAACACCATTGGCGGTCAGGTTCTCAGCCTGGACTATCTGGCACAGGCACGCGCCTTTTGTGATTTTCACAAACTGCAGCTACATCTTGACGGTGCCCGGGTGTATAACGCGGCAGTAGCGTTAGAGGTCGACATTCGGGCAATCGCTCAGCATTTTGATTCTATGACAATTTGTCTGTCAAAAGGCCTGGGTGCGCCAGTTGGCTCTTTACTATTGGGAAGTAAGGCACTGATTTACAAGGCTAGACGCCTGAGAAAAATGTTGGGAGGCGGTATGCGCCAGGCAGGTATACTCGCTGCTGCAGGCTTGTATGCACTGGAAAACAATGTCGAGCGTTTATGTGAAGATCACCAAAATGCGCGTTATCTGGCTGAGCGACTTAATGAAGTGGATGGATTTAATACTTCGGCTTATCAGGTGCAAACCAACCTGGTTTATGTGGATGTTGCCAGTGAAATTGATATTCATAAGATTGCTAAAAAGCTGGTCGAGCAGGGGATCCAAATTACCCCTGGATATCAGGGAATGAGGCTGGTGACCCACCTGGGTGTTAGCCGTGTAGATATAGATAAGCTGATCCACGCACTTAATGCGCTGTAACCGTTAAATCACCTTTGTTATTTATTTGTTGAGTTATTATTTGTTTTGTGTTCATAATTGGGCTTTGTCTATATAAGGAACATTACCATGAAACTGACACTTAATAAGAAAAAGCTCAAGGGTCTGACAGCTGACGACAAGTCGTTGCCAAACAATATGACACCAAAAGTGGCCGGTGGTTATCCGACCGATTTTGCACCTTTATGTGGACCAACTATGCAACCGCATTGTAATACGGCGGTCTTTTATGGTTGCCCTACTAATGGGAACTGCTATTCAAATGAGTTTATGAACTGCCCCGATCCAAGTATCTGATTGTTCAAAAACTAAATAATAAAAGCCAGGACATCCTGGCTTTTAACGTTATTGGAGCCGTGTAAATTCGGTAGCAAGTTAATTGGTCACCAGGGTAAGGTTTTCGAATAAAAACAGTCGATTACTGTCTACTTGTGTTTTGCCGGTATCCAGGTATTTTTGCTCAAGTACACCATCGGTGGACCAAGTCGCAAAGTCGTCATCGTTTAGTACACCCAGCCTTGTGTTATCAATCAGCCACATGCCTTCGAGTTTGTCGTGTGGATAACCAACCTGATCAATCAGATCGAGTACCAGAGATTTAGTGACAGGCACAACTCCAGCGTCACTCAGTGCTTCCCAGCCTTGTTCCATGATCACTTCTTCCAGTGTTTTTCCTGAAATAACCAAACCGAGCGCGTCATCTTGCGTTATCAACGGCGATGAAGCGATTTCTTCCAGGTTAGTAGCGTCGCTGAGGTTGATTTTATAAATGCGTTTCATGGCATCCGGGTTGGTGCCATAAAATGCGCCATCTCGTTCAATAACCAGAAACTCAGAGTCAGATAGCGCGACGATACCAGAATTTGAATTCTGGTTCTTTTCCTGTTTGTACAGGTATTGCCCCACTGCTTTGGTTTCCAGGTTGACGGTTACAATACGAACGATATCTAAATCTTTGACAGTCTTGGAGGGGTTATACAGGGTAGACTGCATTATACCTACCAGTGTTTTTTCGTCTGGTGTGATTGCCAGGCCTTCCATGCCTCGATTGGCACGTCTATTGGCAAATTCAGCTGGCAGGTGTAGTGCAACCCGGTTATCTTCTGCGAATGCATTAATTCTTGCCAGTTCAACGCCGTTGGCATCAAAGTGAACAATATGCGGGCCATATTCATCACTGACCCAGAAGCTACCATCTTTTAAGGCAACCAGGCCCTCACCGTCCAGGCCATAATCGTCTAGTTTGAGCGGGTTATCCTGCTCATGATACGGCTGAGAGTTATCAACCAAAATGGGCGCACCTTCTGCTGTATAGGGGGTTTCTCCTGTGCCCCCGAGATCAGAGCTATTAGGCAGACCGGTGATTGGTGTACCATCAGGGCGCTTGAGCAAAATTTCTTTCAACTTGACCACGCGACCGTCGCTTTGCAGCTCAAATAAGCCGATGCGGGGCGTATAGTCAGGGGTCGGAAACTTCTTACCTTTACCGTATTCCCCGGTATATGTGGCATTGGGTCCGCGGTCAGTCAAAGCATAAAACTGCGTTTTATTGGTTGGGTGGGCAACCATATCCGAACCATAACCGCCATTTCGGATTTCGAAGGTGCTACCCGCAATATCGCCATTTTGTAGATCACTGCGTAGCGCGGTATGAGGCAATGCAGACCCTTGTGCTGAAAGCGGAGATGGTTGGCACACATAATTGGTCTGGGTGACTTCCACGCCACTGAGTTGGTTATCACTGTTAATGTCGACACCTGAGTGCAACGCTATGCCCCCAAAGTAGCATTGGGGATCACCCATAGACAGGGATACCTGACTTAACAGGCTGGTCAATCCTTTCGCACCGGTATTGCCATTTACACCGTTGATGCCATCTTCACCGTTAATTCCTGCCTGTCCGTCTTTTCCATTATCACCATCGCAGGCCGCAAGGGCGAATATCACCGATAAAGCCAGCAGGGGTTTTGTACTAGGTTTCATTGTCGAATCCTTTTAATTATTGTCGCCAGAGTTTGCACATTCTGGCTGATTGAGTTTTGGAGCGAATACAAAACAATCTAAACGGGTACAATAACGAATTGATGACAGGGCTTGGCCAAGTGCATTGGCACAATTGATATATTGACTGAGCGCAGAGGCAGGCATGAAGAATATACCGCTGGCACGGCCTGAACTGCGGCTGGGATAAAAAAGCTGCATTATCCTGGTCAATTGTGAGAGTCTGGCAATATCAGAACAAACACAATGGGATAACAGCAATGAAGAGAATCGGACTGATAGGCGGTATGAGTTGGGAATCAACGTTAAGCTACTACACTTTGCTTAATGAAGGGGTAAAAGCACAGCTGGGCGGCTTACATTCGGCCAAAATTGTGTTGGTCAGCGTTGACTTTGCAGAGATAGAAGCGAAGCAGCACAAAGGTGACTGGCACGGTGCGGCTGAGTTACTGGCTCAGGCGGCACAGTCTGTCGAAGCTGCGGGAGCCGATTTCGTGTTGATATGCACCAATACTATGCACAAAGTAGCAGACGAGGTTCAGCAGGCCATTTCCGTCCCCTTGTTACATATTGCCGATGCAACGGGGCAGGCGCTGGTAGGGGATAATATTAAGAAAGTCGGGCTGCTCGGTACACGTTTTACGATGCAGGAGACTTTTTATCGTCAGCGTCTGGAAGACAAATACGCTCTGAAAGTCTGTGTTCCAGATAGTGCCGATCAGCAGCGCGTTCATGATGTGATATATCAGGAACTGTGCCTGGGCAAAATAGTCGACAGCTCGCGGGACGAGTACTTAAAAATCATCGCGACACTGAAAGCCGCCGGTGCCGAAGCGGTTATTTTGGGTTGTACTGAAATAGCGCTGCTTATTGGCGACGCAGAGCTGGATATACCCCTTTATGATACCACGAGTCTGCATGTACAAAGTGCGCTTAGTTTATCGCTTGAATCGCAGTAGCAGTGGCCCTGAGTCGTAAAAACATGAATAAAAAGGCGTAATAAAGCGTAATTGCTATTTTGATGACGATAAGTAATGCTAAGTTATTGGTTAAAGGACAAAGAAAGAGTCAGGTTATGGCATCAATTGAAAAACAAAAGCTGAGCTTTTATGCGCAAAATGGGTTTGTTCGCTTTGAGCAGGCGTTGTCACAAGACTTGTTAAAGCGTTTGAGAGACTTGTCTGTCAAACTGGAAGCGTCGGCAAAGGAAGATTTGGCAAAAGGGGCATTACGCAGTCAGTACTACCTATCTACTGAATCAGGTGAACCTAAACTGTTTCGCTACAATGATCTGCTGTTTGATGACCCTGAGCTTGTTTTGGACTTGCTTGCCAGCCCAACTATGATGGCGATTTGTGAGCAAATGGTGGGTGAGGGCTGTGTGCCTATGCAGCTTGATTTGGTATACAAATATCAGCATCCTCATCCACATATTTCCTGGCACCACGGTGCACCACATCCCAGGAATTATCCGTATCTCAATGTCGGCGTTTACCTGGATGATGCGGGTTTGGATGATGGCTGTCTGCGCTATATTCCTGACTCGCAACATGAGATTTTAGATATCTATGAGCTTTCAAGTCAGTATGGCTGGAACATTCCCGGTGTCGTGCAGCAACCGGCGAAGGCGGGGGATATTTTAGTGCAGGATATGATGATACTGCATAGTTCTGAACCGAAAAGAAGTGAAGGGCCAAGACGCACTATCTATATCGAGCTACGGCCTGTTGCAGGCATTGCCGAAAGTGAAAAGCAATCGGCACAATGGGCTGAACTCAGAAAGCAATGGATGGCGCATGTGATCCAGGCGGCAGAGCCTGAAGATGTGCCTGCGGGTTGGCTGGATTATTATGGGAAACCTGAGCATGATCTGGCAACCCTGGTCAAGTTGATTGAAGAGAAATGGGAGCCGGCCATCCCTGCCGTGTGGTCCCATCAAAATGTTGACCATCCGGATTACCCAACACCAGCTGACTTACGCTGATAACCCAGATTTTTAATCAGTACTCCCTGGTGAGGTTGGCAAGACGCACTGTGTCTGCTGACCTCCTCACCCCACTTTGCGTGATATTCCCTGCGCTCGATAATACCTGTCCGGTCCCCTGACAATGAAAGGAGCAAACGGTCTACCGTTTTTGCTTTCAATAATCTGCTATTTCTTAAACCGCTATTTGATGGATTTATATACTGAATGTGGGGTATTGGGTCACTAATTATTCTTATTTTTATGCCTGATATGAATTTTTTATGTTTTTATTAAAGATTTCATATTTCAATTGTGTGACAATGATGCGGCTAAATTAATTAAGGAGTAATTATGAAGTTAAAATCTCTTGCCTGTTTTGTTGCCGTTGCAGCAAGCGCTCAAGTCACGGCATTTACCCAGTTGGGCGGCAGCGGGGTAATGCCCATTGGCCATGAATGGTTAACCCGAACCTCAGCCCTTGAGCTTTTGTCACAAAGCACTCAGGTAGAAGATGCCAATGACCCTCGTCTGAGCTGGAACAAAGGCTTAGCAAAATCAACAGAACTCAATATCGCACAAACTGAAGTCGCAAAAATTCTTGCCAGTCGTCGCAATGATAATACCTATTACTCAGAATATGACGCAATCTTCGCGGCGATAGTCGGTGAGCGCTGGGTGGATATTGCCGGTTTCAATGTCACTAATGCCAGTATCGACCCAACGGGTCCAAACTGTTTTAACGCCGTCGCTCAGGAGCCTGCTGATCTGCAGCAGGATCACTTTATGCGTCGCTATGACGATGTGGGTGGTGCAGGTGGTGTAGATGCCGCAAAGCGCGGACAAGCCCGGTTTATTGATCATTTCGTCAATGCTGCCATGGCGCAGAGCAAGCAGATTAAAGTGTGGGATGGGGGAGGCTATGCCAGCGCGGTAGAGGTGGATCATAACTACTTCCTGTTTGGTCGCGCTGTGCACCTGTTCCAGGATTCATTTAGCCCTGAGCATACGGTACGTCTGCCTGAAGACAACTATGAAAAAGTCTGGCAAGTAAAAGCCTATTTGTGCTCTGAAGGAGCTGAGCAGCATACCCATGCCACTGGAGACGCCATCAGTTATGAAAGTGGTGATGTGATCTGGTACCCGGGCACACGTACAGATGGTAGCTGGGATGGTTATCGCCCGAGCAATATGAAGCCTGTAGCGCTGGTGGCACTGGAAGCCAGTAAAGATCTGTGGGCGGCATTTATTCGCACTATGGCAACGCCGATTGAACAACGAGAAACGTATGCACGTACGCAAGCTCAGATGCTGGTTGATGCCTGGTTATCATTTGACGAAACCGCTATGCGTCAATGGTATGATGACGAAAGTCGTCGCGATCACACTTATGTACTGGCACCGGGGGAATCAGGCAAAGGAAAGTCTCTTGAACAGTGTATGGCAGAGCTGAATGTTGGAACCGTCAGCCAGCTGGAGCGTGTCGCTCAGTTGGACGAAGAGCGCCGTCAGTGCCTGTATAATGTTGAAGCCGTAGAGGGCTATGAAGACCTTAACGATCCCCTGATGGATATGCCTTACAACTGGCAATGGAAATCAACTTTCTGGAAAACGGCCCCTGATGGCTGGCAGGCACCAGACTTACCTGCGGATGCGGGCCAGGCTATGATCCTAAAAAGTGCAGAAACAGGACTGTCGGTATCAAGCGAGTCAGGTCTGGAGAATCATGCCAGACTTAAGGCCAGTGGTAATACGCCCGTTGAATTCATCATTGTGACCGGTAAAAACCAGCAAGTGTATTTTCGCGCCAGAGAAAATGCAGCGCTGTTCCTGAGCTACAGTGCCTCTTCAAGCGGCTACGTAAAGCTGTGGGATTCTGCAAAAGACTCGGGTTTTGAGCTGATTGATCAAGGTGGTGTGTGGAATCTCAAAAACACGCGCTGGGCGCAATATGTCTGGCTTGATAACAGCTCGCAGCAATTGCACCTGAACCGTCATGGTAAAGCCAGCAATGACAATGCAAAGTGGGTGATAGAACAACGTTAAAGACAAAAGACTTGCTACACTTATGGCGCTGCGGAGCAAAGTGCCATAAGTGGGCTTTTTGACATTCCCAAGGCTGCATTGATATTCTGCCCAGTAGGGAATATCAGAAGGAGTACCAGGTGTTTTTATTCTCTAAAAAGAAGAACACAATTAAATCAATCGCATGTTCGCAATTTAACGAAACGGTTGTGAATGTCGGCTAAAACAGGGCCCGCCAGAGTCAAAATAGGGCAGGCCTGACACGATTAATGCCTTAATCAAAAGTACAGATAGGAGTCGCAGTGACACTGCGGGTCATCTTTGAGTTCATCAATATGTACGTCGACTTTACTTTGTGAGCGCGCATCATAAATGGTAACCATGTTATGCTGCTTGTCTATGCTGAGCACCTCGACCGGGTGTTTGTGATACTCAACCCATTCTCCATTGCGGACATCTTCAATATTCATCTTTTCTACCCCATTAGTCAGTGAACCTGCGCAAAGAGTTATGATCATATTGTTGTAATAAAGAGTTTAGTGATAAAAACGAAAAAGCCCAAGCATAGTGCCTGGGCTGTCTGATTTTCAGGGAGCTAGAAGCTGTAGCTTACACTGAACTTGACGCTGCGTGGCATAATGTAGCGGCCGTTCGGTGCGTCGGCATTACGTGGGTCGCCCTCGGTGATACCCTGCTCATCGGTCAGGTTGTCCACCGATACCATGAGTTTTACCTGCTCTGTTGGCTCCAGCGTAAAGCCCAGATCGAACTTTTCATAGCCATCCAGTACCACCGTGTTTTCGTTGTTACCAAAACGGTCATCAACGGCCGAGATGGTTCCGTAAACAGTGGCAAACATATCACCCAGCTCAAACTCATAGCTAGGTGTGACACGCACCTGCCAGGCTGGCTGACGCTGTGCTTCGTTGCCCACATTTTCGGGACTTTCAGTGATTTCGGTTTTCTGCCACGTGGCGTTCATGTTTACGCTAAAGCCTGAGCTATGATTGAAGTTATAATCGACTTCAATACCCATGGCTTCGTTGGTCAGGATTTCTGCCGGGTCGCCTGGTTTTCTGACGAAGGTGTCGCCCTGTACTTCGTTGGCAAACAAGGTCGCGAACAGGTCGCTGCTTTCACCCATATATTTGTAGCCAATTTCTGCCTGGGTCACTTCTTTGATCAGACGTTCCCCATCCTGATAAGCACCATAGTTGTCGCGGAAGTCGTCGAAGTAAGGCATTTTGTAGCCTTTGTTCATACGTGCGAATACACCACTCTGGTCGTCCAGTTTAAAATCAGCGCCCAGAGTCCAGGACGTTTTGCGTTCATCATAGGTGACAAACTTATTGATGGTGCCGTCAAGATCTTCATCAACAGAGTAGTCTACTTCGTGCTTTTCGCTGCGCAGGCCCAGGTCAAGAGTTAGCGCGTCGGTGGCGCGATAGCTGTGTGTGGTATAAAAGGCGACTGTGGTTGCATCGCCGGTACTATTGATATCGTAGTTGAAGCCACAGCCGTCATCGCTGCTGTTACAGTCGATACCAGTGAGGGCCTCACCGCCGGCGCTCAGAACATGATATGCAGAGTTACCCAGGCTCCACCAGTCTTTTGCTGAGGTGGTTGCCGTGTATATACCAAACGAGCTGTTTACCTTTGAAAACTCTTTACTGATGGCTAAGTCATTGGTGAAGGCATCAATCTCTTTAAGTACAACCCAGCGGCCGTAGTTTTGTACCATGGTATTGCCATCGTAGACAGTGCCTGTCACAGAGCCTACTGCACTTGTCCCATTGTCTGCCACGCTGGCCAGGTTAGTTGCTGCGCCATCGGGCACCAGGCCATAGGTATTGGCATCGCCCTGAGTCAGGCTAAAGCGGTCTATCAGTTGCCAGCCGTTGGGTAATTCGAGTTTCAGGCTACCGCCCGAAACGTGGCCTTTCCAGCCACGACCTTCGCCCAGGTCAATTTCCATGTCCTGTCCGGCAACATGGATGGTTGCCTGACGGTTAAGCGTACCTAGCTGGGTAAAGCCTGCGTCAACGCCATCAACATTTAGTGGTGTAGGCAGGTACCAGGCGCCAGTGTCATCGGTTTGGCGGGTGTAAACATTAAACTCACCCTTATCGAATTCTTTGGTCAGATTAACGGTAAACTGATGACCTTTTTCAGAAGTAAAGCCAGCGTCACGGATACCAGAGGAGCGTTTTGCATAGCCGCCGATCATATAATAGAAATCGTCGCTAAGTTCGCCGCTTAACACGCCGTCAATACGCTGAAGCCCGTAATCAGAAGTGGTATATTTAACTGTGCCCTCAGTGTCTTCTGAACCACGCTTAAGGTGAAAGTTCGTTGTCAGGCCTGGCTGACCATTTGATACGACCGGGTTTGGACCGCCACGCAGGCCTTCCATGCGGGCAATGGTTTCATCAAGACGGAATATCGATGAATTTTCTAAAAATGATAATGTCGGTGCAGGATAAATCGGCGAGCCTTGCAGGCTCACTGTCAAAAAAGGCGCATCGCCGCCACCAGGAAATCCGCGCACAAATACATTGGCGCCAGACTCTCCGCCTGAGCTTTCGACCCAGATCCCGGGTACCGATTTAAGCAGATCAGCTGTGCTTTTCGGCGCTAAACGTTCAATTTGTACGGCATCGACGTTGGTAACCGCAAAGCTGGCGTCCAGCTTACGAATACCCGCACCACCAGGCGTACCAGAAACGATGATGGTTTCGACTTTTTTGCCTTGCTTCGTATCTTGCTGCTGCGCATGTGCTGTGCCCGATACGGTGATTGCCGCTGCTACCGCTGATGCGATTAGAGAATATTTGTTGCCTAGGTTCACAGGAACTGCCCCCTTGGTTGTCATATGTGTTGTCAGTCTTTGCATAGCTTTGTGTATGCATGCTCTTTGCTATTGTTATTCGCCGCCCATAGCCTGTTAGTTTGGCTTTAAACTCCCTAACCATTCTGCGAAAGGATAGGCACAAGCGTCAGGTTGCACGCGGCGTCATTTTAAAATAGAACGTAATGCAAACGTTTGCAATAGGGTGTTTGCAACTTTTTCCGTACTTTATGGCAAACTGGTTACTGGACGGATGAGTGGCCAAACAGGTTGAGAAAAGGTGCGACAGGTAAGCAGGCGCTGCGCTATAATGCCAGGTCAGAGCATTGACTCTGTTTTAAAAATGAATATATTCAAATTGTTACATTGGTTCTTTGGTGGTGCGTTATACATGCAGTCAAAAAAAATGAAACTGGCGGATCTGGCAAAACTGGCAGGCGTGTCTACGTCTACGGCGTCCCGGGCGCTGAATAATAATCCGCTGATCAAAGAAGAAACCCGCAATAAGTTGCAGGCGCTGGCTAAAAAACACAACTTTAGCCTCAATGCGGCGGCCAGCCGTCTTAGATTACAAAAAACCAATGTGATTGCGGTATTAATTAACTTTGATGCTGAAACGGAGCAATCAATCGACGACCCGTTTTTGCTTAAAGTGGTCAGCGATATTAACCTGGCGGTTAATCGCCAGGGCTATGAACTCTTGCTGTCTAATTCCTACATGGCAGGTGACGACTGGCACGGGTACTTTATCGATGGTCGTCGAGCCGATGGCGTGATAGTGGTCGGTCAGGGTAAACAGCAGGCACGCATCGAACGTGCCGCCATCGAGGGGACCCCTCTGGTGGTATGGGGCGATCCCAAGACACAGGGAGAGTATGCCATTGTCGGAAGTGATAATTATCTGGCTGGCTGCACCGCGACCCGGCACTTACTGGACAGAGGAGCTCGACGCTTGCTATTTATGGGTGATCCTGCTCACGCTGAGCTGGCAGAGCGCTACCGTGGGTTTTGCGATCAAATCAGCAAAGAACCTGAGGCTTCGGCTTCACTATTGAAAATCGATATCACCAGTTTGGCGGCGTATGAGGTGATTAATCAGACTTTACTGAGAGAAGGGCTGAGCTTTGATGGTATTTTTGCCTGTAGTGATATGGTTGCTCTGGGCGCAATGAAAGCCCTTAAAGAGCGGTATGTCAGCATTCCCAATGATGTGCGACTGGTTGGGTTTGATGATATAGCGATGGCCGATATCAGCTCACCTTCACTGACCACCATCAAACAGAATACCCGTCTGGCAGGGCAAGTGTTGGTAGATAAGCTTCTGGAGCAGTTAAAGGGCGATAAGCCTGATTCTGCCCAATTGGATGTTGAACTTGTCATGCGTCAGTCAAGCTGATTACGGCCGTTGACGCTGTAAATAAACTGAGCAATTTTTTTTAGTTTAGAATTGCAAACGATTGCAAAAATGAATTCTCGCGGCTAGACTGACTGTTATTGAATAGTTACAGAGTCATCCTATGAAGCACACCAGAGTCGTGCTGGCCATGGCGGCCTGCTACTTTTTGTTTGCGATTTTACTCAACAGTGTCGGCACCGTCATTTTGCAGGCTATTAACACCTTTGCAGTGTCAAAAGCCCAGGCTGCCAGCCTGGAAGGGTTTAAAGATATCCCCATTGCCATTGTGTCCTTTCTTGTTGCCTCGTTTATTCCCCGGATCGGTTATCGGTTAGCGTTATTAGGCGCTTTGTTTGTGGTTGCGGTGATGTGTTTGCTAACGCCTGTACTTGGGGCCTTCTGGGCTTTAAAAGCCTTATTTGCAAGCGTTGGCTGTGCATTTGCGATAGTCAAAGTAACGGTTTACGCGTTAATAGGTCAGGTAACAGACGATGCAAAGGGGCACTCGAGTTTGCTTAACACCATTGAAGGTCTGTTTATGGTTGGGGTACTCAGTGGTTACTGGATCTTTGCCGCGTTTATCGGCGAGCAGGCTGATTCACTGGCATGGCTCAATGTCTATTACCTGCTGGGCGCACTGACCCTGGTGACCGCATTGTTAGTGATCAGTGCCCCCATGAAGAAGCCCCGATACAGCAAAGAGCAGCCATTAAAAGACGAATTTTTAGGTATGCTGAAACTGACCTATCAGCCCCTGGTATTGGTTTTTGTGTTATCGGCATTTTTATATGTATTAATTGAGCAGGGCGTAGGCACCTGGCTGCCGACCTTTAACAATCAGGTACTGAATTTGCCCGTGGATATCGCGGTGCAGCTGACCAGTATTTTTGCAGCCAGTCTGGCCGTTGGGCGTTTGCTGGCCGGTCAGTTACTCAAGCATATCCACTGGTACAAACTACTTAATGTGTGTTTAGTTGGTATGGCGGCGCTGGTATTACTGACCTTACCTATGACGGAAAATCTGCATCCAAAAGAAGTGAACAGCCTGTTTGAAGCGCCGCTGGCAGCCTACCTTATGCCTTTAATTGGACTACTGATGGCACCTATTTATCCTGTGATCAACTCGGTGATGCTGAGCAGCCTGGATGAACGTCAGCATGCGCCAATGACAGGTCTTATCGTGGTGTTTTCTGCCCTGGGCGGCACAACGGGCTCATTAATCACCGGATTTGTTTTTGAATACATTGGTGGCCAGCAGGCGTTTTATCTGTCTTTGATCCCCATGAGCGGTATTGCCGTTACGTTATTTTTGTTTAAGCGACGCGCAAAGGCACAGACCAGCGCTTGCGCACTCTAGGAGTTATAGATGCAGTTTGAACAATCAAACTTGTTTAAAGCGGTGCAGATGCAGGGCATTTTTTCGGATAGCAAACAGTTTGCAGATGCCATTCCAAAACAGAGCTGGGAGCAGGCCTGTGCCTTGTATGACAGCGAATGCCCTCAAGAACTGACTGAGTTTGTTGCACGTCATTTTGACTTTGCGCCACAGCCTGAACTGACTGAACTCCAAGCCACCTCGGTCAAAGACTATATCGGCCAGCTATGGCAACGTCTGGCGCGTGACCCTCAGACGGGTAATGCGTCGTCATTGCTTGATTTGCCCGCGAGCTATACGGTTCCGGGTGGTCGCTTTAACGAAATTTACTACTGGGACAGTTATTTTACGGCTTTGGGTCTGATGGATGCTGGCCACGTCGGGCAAGTGTCGAATATGCTGGATAACTTTGTCAGTCTGATTGAACGTATTGGCCATGTGCCAAATGGTAACCGCAGCTACTACACCAGTCGATCACAGCCGCCCGTGACTGCATTGATGGTGTCTTTACTCTGGCAAACGCATCATCAGGACAAGGCATGGTTGCGTAAAGTGACTGATGCACTGCAAAAGGAGCATAGTTTTTGGATGGCTGACAGCGACCAACTGAATGATGAACTGACTGAAAGCCGCAGGGTCGTGCGCATGCCATGTGGCGGAGTAATGAATCGCTTCTGGGATGACTGTGCGGAGCCAAGGCCTGAGTCCTACAAGGAGGATATTGAGTCGGCCAGTATGCTGGAGCCTGAATATCGCGCGTTGTTTTATCGTAATATTCGCGCCGCGTGTGAGTCGGGTTGGGATTTTAGCAGCCGCTGGCTGGACGATCCTGAGCAGCTTTGCAGTATTAATACGGTTCAGCGCATACCCGTTGACTTAAATGCCCTGTTGCAACAGCTGGAATGGCAGCTCAGTGAATGTTACGCAGCGCTCGGCAACAGCGCACAGAGCGCCTGCTATCTGCAACTATCCCAGCAACGCAAGCGGCTCATCCAGGCCTATTTATGGGACAAAGAGCAGGGCTGGTTTATGGATTATCATATTGCTTTGCAAACACGTAGTCAGGTGATGTCGCTGGCTGGAGTGGTACCTATGTTTTTGGGACTGGCAAGTCAGTTGCAGGCGGAGTCTATGGTGCAGAGGCTGGAACTGGATTTTCTAAAAGCCGGGGGGCTGGTGACTACGCTAACCAATACAGCGCAACAGTGGGATAGCCCAAATGGCTGGGCACCCTTACAATGGTTTGCGGTGAAAGGCATGCTGAATTATGGTTATGTGAAGCTGGCAGTCACAGTGGCCAGACGCTGGCTGGCTATGCTGGAGCGCGACTTTGAGCAACACGCTTGCCTGCTGGAAAAGTATAACGTGGTTGAACCTGGGGTACGCGCAGGTGGTGGTGAATATCTGGTACAGCAAGGCTTCGGCTGGACCAATGGGGTGACCAGCCGGTTATACCGATTGCTGGAAGATTAGCGTTCACGGGTCATGATGTGGCGGCTGTCATGACCCGTTTTACTTGCTTAATCCATAAACACAATGCGCACAATAATGGCGACCAGAACAATAACAAACAGTACAAACTCAAGTTTGTAAACGATTGATTTAGCTTCTCTCTCCGCCTTGTTTTTGGCAATTTCCTTCTTTATATTAGTTTGTTCTGGGTGTTTTTTTTCATAAGCCTGATTCGCTTTCTCGGCAAATTTTTTACGTTTGTCAGCGCTAAGCGCCTTATTCATTGCGGCACCATGATCAGAAACATGACCTTTGGCTGTGCGCCTTGGGGGGCTGGGCATGGAAACCTCCTGAATTAGCATTTAAAGTTAAAACTAATTCGCATACATAAAAACCAGTCTTGAGATGCCATACACTATGGGCGATAGCCTGACAAAATTGACTCTTTAGTTGCGCTAAGTTGAGAAACCCCTAACAGTCGGCAATCAGTTTATTCTCCCAAGTTGGCAATGTGTTTATGCTTACCAATATAAGTATAGTCCCAGATGCAAAAGACTGGCAGCAAACCTCGCTGCCAGGGGAAATAAGAGACGTTGCCAAATGAACCAGTTCACGGCAGGCAGGTCAAAATTTATAGTGCTGTATAATATTTGTACATTACAGCACATTACACGTTAACAGGAGGTGAGGCTGGTGACTCAATTAGCAAAACAACTCTTTGTTGGTTTGTGTATGGCTATCGTCATAAATTTGACCGCATGTAAGGAACCGCTTCAGGACAATGACACTCAATTGGTCAATTTAGATCAAAGCGGGGCTCAGGGTCAGTTTTCTGTTGACGGTCGTTATGCCGTACTACATGACCCTGGAGATAAACTTGCCGTTTTTGACGTTGCAACGCAAATGCGTTTGTTTCAGCTAGCCGATCCCGTTCCTGCCAGCGATGCTGCAAAGGGCAATATTCAGGCATTCAGTCTCAGTGAAGATAACTCACAAATTGCCATCGGTTTTCGTCAGTTTGTTGAAGTGTGGGACATTGAGCAAGGAAAACTGCTGGGAACCGTTACTGTTTACCCCAGCGATGAGCTGGCAAAAGTGTCGGCACTGCGTTTATATACTCGCCCACATCATCTATTGGTTGGACTAAACGATGGCACCGTTAATTTACTGGATCTTGACAATCAGTTGGTTAAAAAAGCCAAGCTCCACAACAGCAAAGTGATACATGTCGCGAAGAGTGCGCAGGGCCAGATTCTGCTGAGCGCGGGTCACGATGGTCAGGTGCTGCTGTTTGATGCTCACACATTGGCAACCAAGCGCGGCTTTTCTTTTGATCGCCGCATCACCAGCATTGCACAGAGCCATGACAATAGCAGGTTATTTGCATCCGATGCACTTAATGAGCAGCGTATTTTTTCGCTATATTCTGGCACAGAGTATGACGTCAGCCTGAGTTACCCGGAACGTTTCAGATGGTTTCGTGCCGCAGCATTCAGTGATGATGAACGCTATTTAGCGACCGGTTCTTCAAAAGCCTGGTGGACGCTATGGGATGCTCAAAATGGACAGGAAATTGGCGCCTATTTTATCAAAGCACACAGCCGGGACGCGACAATACTGGATATGCATACCAATTCACACGGCGAACTACTCACCCTGAGCAGTGATGGTTTTATTGAATTATGGCAGATCAGCACCTTAGTGAATGGCCGCCAGTGAGTGGTGCGGTTCTTGCTGTTGATTCCTCGAGTGGTGTGTTATTGAGATGTAATGGAGCCAGAGTCTCGCTTTGGTTAATGTAGGCGTACAGGCGAGTTTCTTTGCAGGCAATCTATATGTGTACTTTTTACTCTCTTTTAATGCACGTATAATGGCGTTTTTTGTGGTGTCACGAGTAAAATTATGTGGTTAAGGGTGTTGCTGGCGACATTGTGTGTAGTCTTTTTGAGTGCATGCAGTGAAGAGGTTCAGCTAAGTAAGGGTAACGTTGGCAGGTTAAATGAAAGTGGCATCGCACTGGGCCATTTTTCAAAGGACGGCAGTAAACTTGTTACGTTTGACAATCAAAAGCAAATCCAGGTGTGGGATGTCGCTACCCAGCATGTGGAATTTACCGTACCGCAAGCAAAAACCCCCGGGTTTGTGCGAGATGTGGCACTGTCTGAAGACCTGCAGATGCTGGTGATTGCCAGTGAGACTGAGCTGGCATTTTGGTCGCTTGATAAAGGTAAACTGGTGACTAAAGTTGCTTTTGGTGGTGTGACTCCTGGCGCAGTGATCACTGCCATGGCCATCTCGCCTAAAAATGACAAGGCCATTGTTGCTATGGCAGACGGCACCATCAATATGGCGGATTTACATACACAGATAAATAACCGCTTCGCACCTCATTCCCGGCCAGTTCAGCATGTGTTTTGGGACGAAAAAGGAGAGCTATTTGTTACCGGTGCACAAGATGGCAAGCTGGCACTGTGGAAATTTGGCTCAGCAGAGCCTATTTTTATGAAAGAGTTTAATCACAGAGTAACCAGCGTTGCTGTCAGTGATGATTTCTCGGCACTGTTTGCCTCCGATGCCTTGAATGAGCAAGTGGTTACATCGCTGACCGACGGACAGAGTATCAGTGAATTACAGTATATGTCGCGGTTTAAAGTTTTTCGTAAGGCTCTGTTTATCAGAGGCAGTGAACTGCTGGCAACGTCGTCGTCTAAGTCTCATTTAAGTATCTGGAATACAAAAAATGGTGAAGAGCTTGGAACATGGCAAATTAACTTTGTGCACGATGGCGCCACTATCATAGATATGTATGCGGCCGATAGAAATTCACTTCTGACACTAAGTAGTGACGGTATTTTGGAGGCGTGGACGCTTAACGCATTGGCTCAACGCTAAATTAAGGTGAGGGCATGAATAGATGGATTTTGGCTTGCTTGTGGGTTATCGGTAGTGTGGTTTGTGGCGTAACGGCCATGCCAGATACTGCTGTACAACCTGTTATGGAGCAGGTATCAAGTTTCACAGCTTTAAATCTGATTGCGTTATGTTTTTGTGTTTATTTGTTATGGGCGCTGGGGCGATATTTGTATGTACGACAGCGTCACTCTGACAAAGAGCAGTCTGCAAAACATAAATGGCAGGTCTATCAAAACCTGGCAACCTCTCTAGATGCAAAAAACTATACTATCCTCAGCCGCCATCTATATCCGAACCAGTTAGAAGCGCTGTCCCTCGACTGTGTTGTGTTATCGCCTTTTGGTGTGTTCGTTATTGTGGTAATCGACCAAAAGGGGCTTATTGCGGTAGAAACGGACAGTCAGGTTTGGCCTTGTCGCTACAAAAACAAAACACATTATCTGCCGAATCCACTCTCTGCTGCGGCACAACGTGCGTCAACACTGGCCAGTGTACTCAATACGCCGTTTGGCGTACGCTGGGTTGCAGTTTTTCCTGATGAGGCTGAGTTTAGCCCAACCCGGCCGGCTGATTGTTGCACTGTGAATGAAGTCGCACTGGATATACTCAGATATACACGCTGTCAGTTTAGCCATGAGCAAACTCGCTTATTTGAACAAGCCGTTTTAGCCTATGGTGACCACCACAAGCGGCTCAGTGCCTGAAATATAGCGCAGCACAGACATTTTTGATGCGCAGTCATTGAATTCAGGGTACAATTGCGACTCTTTATCATTTCCCCTGCTGTTTTTTATAAGGCATTAAACTGCTCGAATGACCGATCTGACTACACACCAAGCGTCTCGTAATCGACTTCTTATCGCACTTGCACTCACCTGTACATTTATGATCATTCAGGTTATTGGCGCTTATTACGCCAACTCGCTGGCGGTACTTGCCGATGCTGGGCACCTATTTGTGCACAATAGCTCTTTGTTTATTGCGCTACTGGCTTCGACTATTGCTATTAAACTCGCTAAAACATACAACGATGGCTACAAGAAAGCCGAGTATACCGGCGGTCTGCTTAACGGTCTGCTGTACTTGTCCATCGCTGTGATTATCCTGCTTGAAGGCAGTGAGCGGCTTGGCCATCATGGTCAAGGTCATGATTTGAACGTCAATGCGTTTGCGATGTCGAGTATTGCAGCGGTTGGGTTCTTGTTCCATGGTGCATCTGCCTGGGTGCTATATAAAGGGCGCAAGGATAGCATCAATGTTTACGCGGTGTTTTTACATTCCTTCTTTGACTTACTCTCCACCATTTCTACCTTTGTCGCGGGTGTACTTATTCACCTAACTAACTGGGAAGTCATTGACATTGTCTCTAGTATGCTGATTTCGGTGTTTGTTTTGTTTACCGGAATTAAGGTTATTTATACTTGCATTCAGGGGCTGAGAGAAAAAGCGCAGCTGTTACCCGATGTTGAAAAACTGGAACAGTCAATCCTGTCAACGGAGCATGTCGACAGCGTTCATAATGTCACGGTGACTATGCTGGATAACCAGTTGACGGTTGGTGCGCATATTGTGCTGAAACATCATTGTACCAATGAAATGCACGACGAGGCTTGTCGTTTAGAAGTCGAGCGGACCCTAATGAGTGGGTTTGCGGTGAAACAATGTGTTCTGCAAATAGAAAGCCACGATTGTCCCGACCACTAAACTTGGCAAAACTCAGTTTTTCCTTTACTTTTTAACAGTATCAGTAAAATTTAAATCATAAGTCAGCGTCAATCAGGCGACATTTGTTTTGAATAGATGCAAGCGGTTGTTTATACCAATTTGCTTAATTAAGTGGTCTATTTTGAGGCGAGAAAATATGCTCGATAACCAGGCAAAAATTTTGCTATTTAGTTGTTCTAAATGAGAAATTTTTAACACCGTTAGCGTCATATTTGCTCCTTCAAATTGACCAGGTATTGAGTGAAATTGGTATTATACAGCTGCATGAAAGTGTTTAGAGCCAGAGGAGCCTGAGTATTGTTTGAGAAAATTAACGCATTACCTAAGGTAGCAATTGCGATTTTGCTCGGGTTGTTAGGTGGGTTTGCAAACCTGTTACCTTTATGGTTCCTGGATAGCTCCGAGTTTTTGCTCGGGCAACTGTTTGTAATTCTTGCATTAATGTCGTTAGGTTGGCGCTACGCGCTCTTGTGCGTAGCAATCGGCGCGGCGTTTATATTTTACCGTTGGGGCCACTGTTGGCCCTCTATGGTGTTTCTGTTAGAGATTGCCTGGTTACAGGTGTTTTGTGTCAGGCCCAATAAACCTCTGTTTATGCGGGGGTTAGCATTTTGGGTGCTATTTGGTGTCCCGCTGCTCTTCCTGTTCGGCAAGTTTGCCCTGGATCTCAATCTGCTTGTGATCATGACTGCACTGGCTAAGTATTTTATCAATGCCGCAATCTGTCTGGTTATTGTTGATTTGCTGTCGTTGTTTTTGTTCAAACAACTTTGGCAAGCCAAGCCCTTGTATCGCATTTTAAATTATATGATCAGCCACCTTATCATTCTGGTGGTTCTGGTCACCACGATTATGCTGACTAACAGTCACTATGAGCGCATTGAATATGAGGTCAGGGCACAGCTGAGTGACGTGGCAAATACAACCGCACAGCGCATAGACAGCTTTTTGGGAAATCATCGCAGGGCGCTGGCCGATGCTGCCTACAATATTGAAAGAGGATTGGACAAGCAGCAGACGATCACCCGGCTGGTCGAGTCTTATCCTAATATCAGAACAGCGATTACGGCAGAGCAGTCCGGGCTGGTTACTCACTTTTATCCAGACACCCTAAGAACGAGCCTGGCAGGGGAAGTCCCCGCAGTTTCCGATCGTCAGTATTTTATCCAGGCACCTTACTACCCAGGTGGATTCGTTTCCGGGATATTCCGTGGCAGAGGCTTTGGTGATGATTCGATAGTGGCGATATCGGCGCCTATTTATCAACAAGGCGAGTTTGACGGAATAGTGGAAGGCTCGGTATTTTTTAATACATTTGAGCAGTTTATCCCTCGAGTGTTGTCTCATATGGGGCACCTGATGATACTCGATAGCAATAATAAGGTAGTGTTTAGCTCGTTAAAGTCTGACTTTAATACCCTCGATGAGATCAATGACGCCACATTGGACACGTTAACCAATGACAATCAAAACCTGTATATCGGTAAAACAGAGGAAGTGTTTTACCGGCGAAGCGTTCGCTCCGAGCAGTTTGGCTGGCAGGTCATCAGTTTAATTGAGCGCAAGTACGTCAATATGGCGGTTGCATCTGCCTGGGGGCAATCTTTCTTCCTTGCTTTGTTTATTATCGCGCTCAGCAGTGTACTGGTGAGTAAGCTGACCCGCATGTTGATTAACCCAATGCATGACTTGAGTAGCCGGCTCAATAGTTTTGACCCTGCCAGTCGTAATGATGACTTGTCGCCCAAAGAAGAAGCGACTTTTCTTGAAGTCATTACATTACAACAGCAATTTACCCAACTGGCATTTAAGCTCTCAATGAGTTTTAAAAAGCTGCAAAAAGCGAATCAGGAAAATCAATCTCTTAATGCCCAGCTGACAAACTTTAATGCCCAGTTAGAGACGCAGGTTCAGGAGAAAACGGAAGAGCTGATTGATGCGCTTGACCGGGCAAACAAAGCCAGCTCTGCTAAGAGTTTGTTTTTGGCCAACATGAGCCATGAGATTCGCACGCCACTCAATGGCATCATTGGTATGACTGCGGATATGCAGCGCAATACACTCGATCAGTCTACCGCTGAGTCGTTGCAGATTATTTACCAGTCGGCACATAACTTATTGTTAATATTGAATGATATTCTCGACTATTCAAAAATAGAAGCCGGAGCACTAGAGTTAGACAAGCAGGATGTTGCCTTTCATAAGGTATTGCATGCTCTGACAACCTCATTTTGCAAAACAGGTGTTAAGCAAGGGGTATCGTTTAGTTCTGATGTAGACGCCTCTGTACCTGAATATCTGTTGCTGGATGAGCTGCGTATTACGCAAATTATTAATAATTTGCTTAGCAACGCGGGGAAGTTTACGGAGCAGGGCAGTATTAAACTGAATGCTCGATATATTAATGGTGCTTTACATATTGCCATCATAGATACTGGCGTTGGTATTGCGAAGGAAAAACAAAAGCTGCTGTTTGGCGAGTTTATCCAGGCAGATGTCTCTACCACGCGTAAATACGGTGGAACGGGTCTGGGGTTAACGATTTGCAAGCGGTTGGTAGAAGCCATGGGCGGCTCTATTGAGGTGGAAAGTGCCTCAGGTCAGGGTAGTACATTTTCTGTGATTATTCCTGCTGAACCAGGAGAAGCTCAGCATGAAGAAAAACAACAGGTTAATGCACCAAATTTACGCGGGGTAAATGTTTTATTGGTTGAGGATAATCCCATAAATCAGATCGTTGCCGCTAAGCTTATGGATCATACAGGGTGTAGCCTGACCAAGGCAAATGATGGCCTGGATGCACTGGCTCTGCTGAAAGGGAATAATATTCCTCTGGTGTTGATGGACTGTCAGATGCCAAATATGGATGGCTTTGACTGTACGCGTCGGATCAGACAAAACCCGGATCTGTATGGCACACCCTACATTGTGGCTATCACAGCCAATGCATTTAACGAAGACAGGGTTAAATGCCTGCAGGTAGGTATGGATGACTTCGTTTCTAAACCCATTGAGCCCGACGCGCTGTATCAATGCCTGCTGAGATGGCAGGGTTAAACAATCAAGTCCTGTTCGGGCATACAATTGTATGCCCGTCATCTAACTCACTCGTGCAACATCGGGTGGGTACTTTTCAAATAGCCCTTTTACACTAAGCGGCTTTGAAAAATAATACCCCTGCATATACTCGCATCCTAAATCCCTGAGAAAGCTGAGTTGTTGAGCGGTTTCAACGCCCTCGGCAATACAGGCCATATTGAGATTTTGAGCAAGCATATAAATGGTTTTCACAATCGAGCGATTGTGAGGATGTGTTTCCAGGGTGCGAATGAAGCTTTGATCAATTTTGATAATATCGATAGGAAACTGGCTCAGGTAAGTAAGAGAAGAATAGCCTGTGCCAAAGTCATCCAGAAGCAGTGTAAAACCAAACTTTTTAAGCTCAGAAAGGGTTTTACTGGCCTTATGCCTGTCGGCCAGAAAGCTGGTTTCGGTGATCTCTAACTTGAGCTGATGATTACTCAGGTCAAACTCAGCGATAATGCTGTTCAGTGATGCTGCCAGATTATCACGCATTATGTGCTGAGGTGACAAATTCAGCGACAGATAAAATGAACTCTGTTGCTGAAAAAACGGAGCCAGCTCTTGCAGCGCATTACGCAGGGCTTGTGTTGTCATTCGCTCAATTAAGCCAACATCCTCTGCAATGGGAATAAATTCAGCTGGTGAAACTGGCGCTGAATCTAATTGCCAGCGCATCAGGAGTTCCACCCCCGTCAGAGAGTGATTTGTCGTATTCATGATTGGCTGATAATGGTTATAGAACTGGTTTTCTTCTACAGCTTCTTTGAGAGCCGCCTCCAGACTCAGTTTTCTGCTCAGGTGAGCGTTCATCTCATTAGTAAAGAACTTGAAGTTATTTCTGCCACTTTGCTTAGCACTGAGCATGGCGATATCCGCGTTGCGCAGTAAGCCTTCGGCAGTTTGCTCATCGAATGGAAAGATAGCGACCCCCACACTGGCCGAAATACTCATTGAAATACCATCCACGTCGTATTTACTACACAGAGTGTTGATCATCTGCTGTACCAGTTCTGTGACTTGCGCAATGTCTTCGAAGGTCTTAACCAACACAATAAATTCGTCGCCACTTTGCCGCCCCAGTATACAGTGCTGCGTCAGTACACTGTTGATCCTTTTAGTGACTGCGATGAGGAGTTGATCTCCGGCAGAGTGGCCATAGGCGTCATTAATGGGCTTGAACTTGTCGAGATCGATAAACAACAAAGCGCACCCGGTGTTATTTTTGGTCGCATTATAAATTGCGAACTCAATGTGTTGTAGCATCAGGTTACGATTGGGCAAGTCGGTCAGGGCATCAAAATTAGCCAGGTAACGCAGCTCACTTTGTGCCTGCTTTTGTTGTGATAAATCCGAGCCAACGATGACCAGAAACTCAATATCACCTTGCTCATCGGCAATCGCGTTAATACTGAGCTGAACTGTGCTTTGTCGTTCATCATCAAAGGTGATGTCCACTTCCTGCTTGATATTCTCGCGTGCTTGTATTTTTCGCAGTACGGCGAGCAACTGACTGAGTTGCTGTCGGCCCAGTAATTTTGCTAATTTTGAGCGGGTTAGTTGTTTCTGGGGGTCTTGATCGCCGAGGGCAAATGCGGCGGACAAACTCTGGTTTACGGATAATAGCTGTAGATTATTATCCAGAATCAATAACCAATCCTGGATCTGGGACAGGGCTTGCGCAAACATGGCAGCATTCAGCTGACTTGCTTTGTGCTCAGTGATATTGCTGTAAACCCCCGAGACTTTTAGCGGCATTCCCGAGGGAGCCCACTCACTGACTTTAGCGATATCGTGATACCAAAGCCAGCCTTGTTGTTGCGAATATATTCGGTACGTAATAGAAAGTTGGCTGTCAGGTGCGGCGAGAAAGCGTGCCCACTGACGTCGCACCATTTCTCGATCCTGTGGGTGAACCTTGTCAAAGAAAGACGCCAGAGATAGAGGCTTACGTTGACTCGGACCTTTCGAGTTGCCGAGCAAGGAGATTTGCTGAGTCTGGATATCCATACTCCATAATCCGCTCTGTGTTTTTTTAAGCGCTAAGTCTATCTGGGCTTTTGCATTGGCAAGTTCATCAAACGTCTGCCGCAAAGCGCGTTGCTTCAGGCGATGTCTGCGATAGATAATCGCGAGAGAGCCTATGGTAAACAGCAAATAGCTTGTTATTGCCTGCGGTGTGTTCCACCAGGCATGTTTAACCTGAAAGTTCAGCTGAGAGTTCGAGAGCACTTCATCGCTTCCAGGCCTGTACTCCGACAGCGACAGCGTGTATTCACCTGACTTTAAGCTATTAAAAAACACATAGTTATTTTTGATATTTTGGATGTCGACAGAAACAGGACCAGACAGACGTGCATTAATAAAGTGCTGCCGCACGCCGAACAGGTTAAACTGGCTAAACTCAAATCGAAACCCTATATCATCATATTCGAACTGCAAAGTCTGATCATGCAGTTGTGCCGGTGACACCAGAAAGGGCCTGGACATCACTTGTACATTAGAAAACCTGATTTTTTCCTCTTCGGCGGATAAGATAAAGGCGTCGGGATTAAACTTTACGGCGCCATTGGGTGTACCAAATACAAGTTCTCCCGAGTGCAAGGCCCGACTTGCGCCTAAGTTAAACTCATTGGTGACCAGCCCATTTCTGTGGTCATAATGGTTGAGTTGCAGTGATGCCAGGTTGAGAGAATAAAGACCACTTTGACTGCTAACCCATAGTTTATTGTGCAGATCGCGCTCAATCTCATACAGGGTGTTCGAGTGCAGCCCTTGATTTTCGGTGATATGTATAATGGGTTGATAACTGCTGGTATCCAGGCCTACTAGCCCCGTACTATTGGTTGCCAGCCAAAGCCGCCCCTGGCTGTCCTGCTCCCAGTCGTTTACTGCGGGGTATGCATTACCCGACTTTTTATTAGATTGCCAGATAGTGCTCACTTGGTGACTCTGTCTGTTATAACTCAGTAACCCCTCGGGCGTACTAAACAGCAGTTCATCTGGTTTACTGGGTCTGGCAGGTAAAAACAACAGGCTCTGCAGGGTATCGAGTTGAGCTTCCAATTCACTCAGTGTTGTGATGGATTGCAGTGCCAGGTCATATAGATAAATATTGTGATGTGTATGAAACAACAGAGTACGTTGATCAACCATAAACGAGCCAACAAGGTGCTCCGAGTCGTCCACAGGGGAATGTGTACCAGATACGGCCAGGTTGGATACCCGCCCGGTTTTAATATCAAACTGCTTAACACCTGATCTGGTATCGAGCAGGAGGATATTGTCTGCCAAATAAGGCGAGGTATAGATGTTATACACAGCATGACTGCCATAAGCAGGTTTGTGATTAACAGCTCTAAAATAACTTTGCGTTAGTTTAGTGTGATTATTGGCTGAAAAATGATGCAATCCGTCATCACTCCCGAGCCAGAGCGAACCGTCGTTGTCCTGGTGTATGGCCCAGATGTTATTGTTGAAGTTGTCTTCGTGAAAAGCCAGTAACTTAAAGCGGTAAGCCGATGTTGGCCAAATAAATGCGCCGCTATTGTTGGAGCCCATCCATACGTTGCCATGGTCATCCAATAGCATGGCTGGAATGGTGTTTTGTGGAGTCAGATAGCGACTGTCACTAAACGAAAATATCTTACTGGCGGCGTGGTTGCGGCGGTCTACAAGAAACAACCCTGAGTCTGTTGCCAGGTACTCCCCATAAGGGCCCTGTTCGTGTGCCCAAATATTCAGCTCTGGAACCAGCTGGTATGCCTGCTCGGTTTGTAACTGTTTGTCTTTGGAGGGAACGACAAATAAGCCTTCCACAGTACCCACAAGTAATCCCAACGCGGGATCTGGCTTTAACAGTTTTACATTGCTGTTAAGCTCCGACTTTTTGGTGTGACCTAAATGACTGAGTGAAACGAGCTGGCTATTGCTTAACTGAAAGAGACCCGTTTCTGTGCCGACGAGTAATGTATCGTGCCATGCTAGCAAAGTTCGAATATAAGCACCATTTGGTAGGGTCGCCAGGCGCTGCGAAGTGTAGGTATTGGTATCTATCTGATACAGCACGTTTTCAATGGCAATGACGTAGTTGTTACCAAATTGGGTCACTGCACCGACGGCGGCATCTGGCGCAATACCCTGGCGACTATCCTGGGAAAATAACTTAATCAGGGAAAACGTATTGGTATTGAGTAAAAAGGCCCCTGACTGGACGGTTGATATAAAAAGCTGGTCATTATCTAACAATCGGATCAATATAATGTCACTACCAGAGAAGGTTTTCTGGCCATGAAAAGCACTAAACTGGTTACCATCAAAGCGGTTCAGGCCCTGTCGGGTTGCTATCCAGATATAGCCGTATTTGTCCTGTGCAAACCCGGTGACACTGGACTGGGATAGTCCTTCTTGCGTTGACAGTCGGCTGATCTGATTCGCATAATAAGGCTGTGCAACCACACCGTGCCACATAAATAAAAAGGACAATATAACTGCTTTGAACCAGTTGTTCATTCACACGTTCCTGGGCGCACATCAGTGAGCAGTCCATTCACGTTTTTGTGCAGTAACATTCGCTGAGTCATACTTTGCTCAGATTATGCTAATTATACCAATTTATATGATGAGCAGAATGGGATTTCGTAAAAATGCTGCCATACAGCTCTTTTTTGACAAAAAAAACCTGCCACAACGCAATTATAAACCATTGAACTGAAAGGTGTATCAGAACACGCTTCAATGCAACTACGAATTATTCTCATTATTTCTGCATTTGTTGTTGATAACCATTTTTGTTTAGATTAAAATTGTACTCAGTTAAAGTTATTGAGAATGGTTTTCAGTTATGTATATCTGCATTTGCCACGGTGTCACGGATAAAAAAATCGCCGAGTCAATTGATGATGGTGCAAGGTCAATGCGCGATTTGAGCAAAGAGCTGGGTGTAGGTTCACAGTGCGGTAAGTGCTGCAACTGTGCGAAGAAAATACTGAACGAAAAGCTGATTGATATCGTCGATGTCACCGAGCAGGTTGCTTAATACCCGATATAAAAATAGCATTCTCGAGAAAAAGGGCCTTATGGCCCTTTTTTAGTATTACATTTGAGTCTGGAGATAATTTTCAATGCCAGTGACTTTAATGAGATGCTGCTGAGTTTCCAGCCAGTCTATCTGCTCTTCCTGCTCATTGAGGATATTGTCCAGTGCTTCTCGGCTGATGTAGTCCTGCTTTTCTTCACACAAGGCGATGGCGTCAACCAAATCCCCTAAAGACGCTTGCTCAAAAGCCATATTGGCCGCAATCATTTCCTCACTGTTTTCACCAATTTTGAGTCTACCCAGGTCTTGCAGGTTTGGTAAGCCTTCAAGAAACAAGATGCGCTCTATTAGTCGGTCAGCATTTTTCATTTTCTGGATTGAGGTTTTGTAATCCGCTTTGTCCAGCTGAGTGAAACCGAAATCTTTAAACATACGTGCATGCAGGAAGTACTGGTTAATACCAACTAACTCGTTCGCCAACACGGTATTGAGTGCACTAATAACTGCTTTATCGCCTTTCATTATGATTCCTTATGCCAGCTGAGATTGCAGGTAATTTTGGATGCCGATTTTGTCAATCAGCCCGATCTGTTGTTCTAACCAGTAAACATGGTCTTCTTCTGTATCAAACAGTAGCTTTTCCAAAACCGCTCTTGACTGGTAGTCTTGCTCCTGTTCGCAGATTTTGATCGCGTGTTTCACGCTTTCTACCACTTCCAGTTCGAGCTTGAGGTCGTTTTCCATCATGGATTTGACATCGCTACCGATCAGCAGATCGCGGCGTTTAGTCATATTTGGGACACCTTCAAGGAACAAGATACGCTTGATCAGCCAGTCCGCATGGGTGGTCTCTTCTTCCATTTCGTGATTAAGACGCTCGTAAAGCTTATTCAGTCCCCAGTCGTCATACATACGAGAATGAATAAAGTACTGATCAATGGCCGCCAATTCGTTAGCCAGTAGCGCGTTGAATGCATCGATTACCTGTTGCTTGCCTTGCATATGTGTCACCTCAATTCGTTCTAAATTGTCGCCAGTGTACGTATATAAATTCACATGTCAACAAAAAAGCTATATAAATCAATATATTAAAAATTGATTATTATTCTCATTCCAGTTCAGTTTTTGGACTTTAAATAGCAATCAAATGCAATAGGCTAGCGGTGTGTTTTGCTGCCGATGATTTACAGAGTTTGGCAATATGCAATGTGATACCCGATCACACCTATAAATTAGCGGCTAGTGCGCGCATAATGGCATCATAATTATCGCAGACTGCGGTTGCTTATTGAGTTCCGAATATGGCGAGTGTAGCAGCATGATTCGGCTACACTGGGTGTGAGTTGCAAAGAAGAGTGATGACATGTTGTCTTCAGAAGTATGCGCCAATGCGCGTAAAAGCCGGGATGCCCGCTTTGACGGTTTATTCTATGTCGCTGTTAAGAGTACCGGAATTTACTGTCGACCGATCTGCCCTGCGCCCGCAGCGAAAGAGGGCAATGTTGAATATTACCAGCATGCACATAGTGCGGCGCAGGCCGGTTTCAGACCTTGCATCCGGTGCCGACCTGATAGTGCGCCAGGGAGCTATGCGTGGTTGGGGACACAAACCACAGCTGTCAGGGCTAAGCGTTTGATAGATAGTGGCTTCCTGAGCATGGGGAGTGTAGAACAACTGGCAGAAAAGCTTGGAATAACGTCGCGTTACCTGAGTAAATTATATCAGCAGTATTATGGGATAGCGCCAAAACAATATGCGCTTTATAAGCAATGCGATCTTGCAAAACAGTTGTTACAGCAAACAAGCTTACCTGTCACTGAGATAGCGTACGCCTGCGGGTTTAACTCCCAGCGGCGCTTTAACGATGCATTCAGCAGGCTTTATCAGATCACCCCGTCGAGCTTGCGTCATGGTGCTCAGGCGAGTCGCCAGATTGAATTGATGATGTCATTTCGTCCGCCTTATAACTGGCCTGCTCTGAGAGGTTTCTTGGCACATCGGCTGGTAACACCGCTTGAATGGTTAGATGATAAGGCGTATGGACGTAACTTTATGTTGGGTGATTATCAAGGCCGCTTTACGGCCAGGTTTGACGCGCAAAACAATCGTTTTAAGGTCAGTATTGAGATCAATGATCTCAAAGGGTTGCCTCTGGTTGTGAGTAATATTCGTCGCGTACTAGACCTGGATGCTGATACTGAGTTTATTAAATCGCACTTACGCCAGCAATGTCCCGATATGGCGTTGGAAGACGGCCTCAGGCTACCCGGGATATGGGCGCCTTTTGAGGCCGGTATTCGGGCAATACTGGGCCAGCAGATCAGTGTCGTTGCAGCAAAGAACTTGATGATCAAACTGGTGGAGCAGCTTGGCAACCAGCAGGCGGACGGCACGTTTCACTTTCCAAGTCCGCAGGCGATAGCAGGATCTGAACTGACATTTTTTAAAATGCCCGCACGTCGTAAACTCGCTATTATTGCGTTGGCGCAGCACTACGCATCCGAGCCCGACTGTACACCCGAATCTTGGCTAGCAATCAAAGGAATAGGGCCCTGGACCGTAGACTACGCTAAAATGCGTGGTCTGAGCGCACCTGATATCTATCTGGGTGGTGATTTAGGAGTACAAAAAGCGATTGACCGAGTGGGGCAGATAGACGTATCCGGTTGTGCCCCGTTCAGAAGTTATCTTACTTTTCAGTTATGGCAGCAGTTAGCATAAGCCAGCATGATTTCAGTGGAGCAAAACTATGATGGTTCAAACACATTTGACAAGCCCGGTAGGCGAGATCACTTTACAGGCGAGTGATAAGGGGCTTTCCTATGTCGGCTTTGCGCCCAAAACACGATTGCCAGAAGGGACTAACTCGCACCTTGATCAAGCATGTGTTCAATTAACGGAGTACTTTGATGGTCAACGTAAACGCTTTGAAGTCATGTTGGATACGCAAGGTACTCCTTTTCAGCAGGCCGTTTGGCGATTGCTGTGTGATATTCCTTTTGGTGAAACCAATACCTATGGCTGGATGGCAACAGCGCTAAACAATCCCAAAGCCGTCAGGGCCGTTGGTGCGGCAAATGGCAAGAACCCAATTAGCATTATTGTTCCTTGCCACAGGATCATAGGCGCAAATGGTAAACTAACAGGGTATGCCGGTGGATTGGACAGAAAATCATGGTTGCTTGCCCATGAGGGGATAAAAATTACCCAGTAATGTTTGCGCCGCGTAGCCAAGCCATCAGGTGGGTTATATACTAAGAGAAAGCCCGACTTAAAGTCAGTTTTAATGCGATTTATTTTATTCTCTTTGTTGTTTTTGTTTGTTTCTCACCAGGCCAACGCAAAAGTGTCTGTCAGATTGTGTTATGAGGATAAGCATATCCCACCTTTCTTTTTGGGCAATGGGCTGGATGTACCCAGAGAAAACCCGGGAGCGACCATTGAGATTTTACGCCTGCTTGAGACTCGGGTTGGCGGTGTGCAATTTGAATTTGTCCGTAAACCCTGGCAGCGTTGCCTTTATGAAATTAAACGAAATCGGGTGGATGCGGTTATCGCCAGCTATCGTCCTGCTCGGGAGTCTTTTTTGTCTTACCCGCTTAATGAAGACGGGTCGCCGAACACACTTAGCTCAATCAGTCGGCTGGGAACCTGTTTGGTTGGCATGACACAATTGAAAACAGCCATGAGCACCCAGCACTATCCGATTAATCTTGCTGTGCCTAGGGGTTACTCGGTGGCTGACTCTGTTGGCAGTGATAAATACACCATACTGAATACCGACTCCCAAAGTGATGCCTTTGAGCTTGTGCTAAAGGGCAAAGTACACGGTACCTTTGGCTTGTGCCAGGTCGATGGCAAAGCGGTATCTGCATTCCCTTATCGTCGCCAATTAGAAGCCGTTTATCCACCTTTAGACATCAGTTTTGGTTATCTTACGTTTTCCAAACAGTTCAGAGAGCAACATAGTGACACGGCACTTGCCCTGTGGTCCTCGTTGAGTACCACTGAGCTTCATCATATTTATATTGCGTATATAAACAGGCAAAGTTATCCCGGTGATGCACAAGATAGCAGTAAGTTGCCTTCGCGGCCGTTATGGCATGTGTTTGAGTAAGCTGGCTAATCTGTGGCAGTTTGGGTAGACTATCGCGAATTTTTAGCGGCTGATACATAAACCATGGCGCAATTATACTTTTACTATTCAGCAATGAATGCTGGTAAATCCACGACGCTTTTGCAGTCTGCATTTAACTACCGAGAACGGGGAATGAATCCGTTTATACTTACCGCGGCACTTGACGACCGCGCTGGTGTAGGCAAAGTCGCCTCTCGTATTGGCCTTGAAGCTGACGCGCATACTTATGAGCCAGCCACGGAGCTGTTAAGCCTAATCAACAAACACCATGATGAGCAATCGCTGGACTGTATCCTGGTGGATGAAAGCCAGTTTCTAAGTAAGCAGCAGGTTTCACAGTTGACCGATGTAGTCGATTTATTGGGTATACCCGTACTTTGCTACGGGCTAAGAACCGATTTTCGTGGCGAGTTATTCGAAGGGGCACAGTACTTGCTCGCCTGGGCGGATAAACTAATTGAACTCAAAACAGTTTGTCATTGCGGCCGTAAGGCGAACCATGTGTTACGACTAGACGCCTCGGGACGCGCGATTGCGGATGGTGCTCAGGTTGAAATTGGTGGCAATGATCGTTATGTATCTGTTTGTCGCAAACATTACAAGGCAGAGCTCAATAAGCTTTGAGCACTGCCCTGATTTTAAAAGCGCCAGGCGATAAAGCGGCTGACCTTCTGGCCCTGCTGCATCTCGATAACTCTGATATCGCTTGGCTTGACAGCTTGCAGGGCTTTTTTTAACGCCGCCAGGTTGTCTTTTTTGGACACCAGTGAAGTAAACCAGCCTACCTGCTCTGCGAACATCTGACTTTCTTCGATCATGGTTTTGATAAACGCCAGTTCGCCACCCGGGCACCAGAGTTCAGGGGCGTGACCACCAAAATTCAATTTAGCGTTTTGTGGTACTTTACCTAAGTTACGCCATTTTCTCGCCGTGCCCGCCTGTGCTGCTTGTTCACTCTCATGAAACGGCGGATTACACAATGTCAGCTGGTAATAATCTTTTGCAGAGATAACCCCGCGAAAAATCGCACGTTCATCTTTTTGCTGTTTGATTTTAATGCCCAGCCCATTTGCTTTGGCTATGGTCTGCGCCACCGACACTGCCATCGGGTTGATGTCGGAACCCGTAAATTGCCAGCCATATTCTGCCTGACCTATCAAGGGGTAGATCAAGTTTGCACCAGTACCAATATCAAGGCAGCGGACCTGTTTACCCGTCGGGGGAGTCCCCTGATTATCATCGGCCAGTAAGTCCGCCAAGGCATGAATATAATCTGCACGTCCGGGCACCGGCGGGCACAGGAAAGGCTCTGGTAGCTGCCAGAACTTGACGCCATAGTCACAGCAAAGAAGTGCCTGATTTAACGCAATGATAGCCGCTCGATCGGCAAAGTCTATGGTGTCTTCTCCACGAGGATTAGTGATGAGGTACTGCTTTAATGCCGGGTTTGCAATACAAAGCTGGGCGAAATCGTAGCCCTGTCGGTGTTTATTTCTGACGTGCATTGGGTATGTGTCAATTCTCTTACTTGGTGGATTGCGCATTATATCTAAATTCTGCTGCTCGCGCCGCTACTTTACCGAAGTAAGCAGGCATCAGGTACAAGCCGGCGTGCTTGCGATGACTATGACTGGCTGGTACGATGAGTTTAAACAATGATGAATTTATCTCACATGATCAAGCAAAACTCTCTCTATGTGTCAGTGTCTGATGGACACCGGTTGCATCTTCGCCATATCTACCATGAGCAGGCAAAGGGGCCGGCGGTGTTGATGTTGCACGGTGCCGTAGAGAACGGAAAGATTTTTTACACCCATAGTAATAAAGGGCTTGCCCCTTTTCTGGCAGAGCAGGGTTATCAGTGCTTTGTGGCTGATTTGCGCGGCAGAGGAGACAGCAAGCCGGCCATCAGCAAGGAAGACAGGCATGGGCAGACTGAATCTATCATTGAGGATATTCCCGCCATTTTGCGATATATCACAAAAGTAACAGGTAAACGTCCACAGTTTTGGGTTGCTCACTCCTGGGGGGGCGTGCTGCTAAACAGTGTACTGGCTCGGTTTGAGCAAGAGAGCGAACATGTCAGTGCTTGTGTTTACTTTGGGACAAAACGTAGCCTGTATAATCGCCATCCAGAAAAGTTGCTCAAAGCCAATCTGATCTGGTACACACTGGCGTTTTGGCAGGTCAAAAAGCATGGCTATCTTCCGGCTCGGCGGCTTAAATGGGGGTCGGACAATGAGACGCGTAAGTCTCACGCACAAAGCGTACAGTGGGCAAAGCGAAAACCCTGGGTTGATAGTGATGATGGTTTTGACTATGCGGCAGCACTTAAGGACCGTGCGCTACCGCCGACTTTGCATATAGCAGGAGTCAAAGATAAGGCACTTGCGCAGCCCATTGACATTAAAAAGTTTATGGCTGAGTCAGGCACTGGGATTCAGGAGATCAAAGTGTATGGCCGGCGCTATGGTCATCAGCATGATTATGATCACATCAATATGCTGACCCATAGTGGTGCGCGTCAGGATCAGTTTTCAGACCTGTTGGCCTGGTTTGAACAATACAAAGAAGCCTGATCACACAGGCGACTTAGCACCAGGTTGCTCCATCGCCAGTTCCTTATTTATCTGTGGCTCGAATTTTTTCCAGTTTATCAGAGGCGCAGAATTCAAGGGTTTGCGAACCTGTGCCTTGCTCAGTGTTGTGACCACTTTGTGGCTTTTGTAGAACTCCATACACTCAGGCTCGTATTTTTGGTACATAAAATTCAATGCCTTTCTAATCTCTCGCTCGGGTTCCTCAAGTAGCTTTTCATAACTTATAGTGTGAATATTACGAGGCAACATAGCTTTAAAATGCGACATCACATCATCGGTCATATCGCTGTATAGCTGGTATTCCTGCAAAGAGCAGAAGTAGGGCTCATCTTCGGCAAAATGATTGCTATAGACCGACCAGGCATTGGGCATAAACTCTCTGGTCATATGTATAAAACGAGCGTCAGGAAACATTCTGTAGATCAGGCCAATATTCTGAAAATTGGCCGGTAACTTGTTTATAACGGCTTCTTCAGCCACACGATGTCGCTTAATTTCATCAACGTACAAATTACGGCAATGATCGAGCATAGAGGTGCTGAGTGTTTTAACACAGTCTGGAAACGGGGCTTCGTTACGCATACTCAGGTAGGGCACAATATCGTCACTGATCACCGTACTCTCACCCATTGAGCCTACTTGCGAATGTTGGATCAGCATTTGTTCCAGCAAGGTAGACCCAGTCCGAGGCAGGCCGACGATAAACACGGGTGTAAAAGTTGCTTTTACTTTATCCGCTGATTTGCCAAAGAAGTCTTGGTCAAATATCTGCTTTAGGTACTCGAAGAAAGGTTGCATGGCAGATGTGTGGAAATCACACATTTGGAGTTGGGCTGAATTCGCTTGCTGATAATGGCTGAACGCAGTGTCTACATCTGATAATTTCTCGTAGGCCTTTGCTTTAGCGTAATGAACAACTATATGTACCCTGGGATTGTCGATATCGGTATCCAGTGAATCTAACAGTGCCAGATAGTCATTGAGCTTCTCGCCCTCGGTCAGTGTGATCAACTCGTGGATCATAAATACGGTAATCGCCGAATGAGGGCAGGATAAGCCTGCCTCGAAAACATTGCGAGCATTGTCAATAAAGCCATAGTCCAGATAAAACTGGCCTAAATGATAATGGGCCTGTGCATTATGTCTCGCAACGCTCAACGTATATTCGAGTACGGTTTTCGCATCAACGGGCGAGCCGACGGCAATAAACGCATCGGCCAGAGCATATAACGGATCGAGCATTTTGGGTAAATGTTCGCATGCGCGCTTCAAATAGTATATGGCGTTGTCATATTGCTCTAATCGCATACAGATCCTGCCAAGGCCAAACAAGGCTTTGCCATTTTTGGGATTCTGTTTCAGGACTTGTTTGAACATGAACTCGGCTTCGCGTAAGCGATTTTCTTCGAGTAATTCTGAGGCTCTTTCTAGCAGTAGCATGTGGTTTTAAAAAAGTTTTGCATACATGATAGAAATAAAAAGGGGAAATAGCTATAGCTACTTCCCCCTTTGTTTCTGGGTTACAGTAAGTCGTTAGAATGTGTAGGTTGCTTTCACATAGTAGAAGCCGCCATTGATCCCAAATGGTGAAGTTTCGTAGTAGATACCACCCCAATTGTTTGCAGGAGTCAGTTCTGTGGCACCGTCCTCCAGGAAGTCGACCACTTTCTCAGCATCCTGATCAAAGATATTGTTTGCACCGACAGTCAGACTGATGTTTTCGGTAGCAAAATAAGTCAGCTCAGCGTCAAATGTGAAGTTAGGATCGGCCATGATAGCAGTTGCATCATAGTCTACGTGTACACCCTGATACTCACCATAATAGTTGTAACGAATGAAGCCCGAGAAGTCTTCCCACTGTTGCGTCCAGGTGTAGGTCGCTCTGTGTTGTGGTAAGTCTTTTTCCAAACGCGCTACCTTGAAGGCACCGGTAATGTCTGAGAACTTATCAACTTCCGTTTCATTCCAGTTATATGCAGCACTGAATGTCGCAAAGCCACCTAACAGATCCATAGAATAGTTTGCAACTATATCTACACCCTGAGTTGTGGTGTCGAAGTCGTTAGTAAAGAAGGAGACCTGTGCCAGACTATCTACATTTGGAACGCCATCCGCTTTCAATGCCGCTTTTTGTTCAAGAGTTAAATCGATTTTGTTCGACTGGCTCAGACGGTCTTCAACCTCGATGTTGTAGTAGTCTATGGTCAGGAACAAATCTCCCGACTGATAGACAGCACCAAAGGTGTAGCTCTGTGATTCCTCTGGTTGTAATTCGCTACCGCCAAGTAGCTGTGAAACTGGGTTGGTGGGCGGTAATAGCGCAGAGTCGACCAGTACACCGCTGCTCAGGTTAGTTTGAACGTTACTAACATTAGCCTGACCAACTGTGGGGGCACGGAAACCTGTGCTAAGTGAACCACGCAGTGCAAGGTCCTCTGTAACGTGATATTGCCAGGTTACCTTGTAGTTGGTTGTTGATCCAAAGGTATCGTAGTCCTCGTAGCGTAGTGCCCAGCCCATCAGGAACTCTTCGGTAAACGGCGTTTCAATATCAATATAGGCTGCGTAGCTACGACGTGAGAACTCGCCGCCTTGTGAGGGCTTAAAGCCAGGGAAACCGTTGGAACCTATGCCGAAACCTTGCTGTGTCAAAGGCCCTGCGATAAACGAAGCTTCATCACCTGGGATAACCTCGAAGGTTTCTTCTTTCCACTCCAGGCCACCTGCCACGTTGACATCGTAAGCCAGGCCAAAGTCATAACCTTTTGAAAAATCAGCGTTGAAGTTCTTTTCAAGTTGAATGTATTTGCCTGGGCTGAACTCCATTGGCGTGTCTGGACCCATAGAGGCATTGATGGTGTTGGTAATGAAGTAACGAGATTCGTTACGGCCTACTGAGCCGCTGAAGTCATAATATGCTCCTTCCATAAAACCGTCTGTAAACTCACCTTTGGTACCAATAGTGAGAGACGTATCAGTGATGTTACCACCGAAGAAAGGCGTGAAACCGGCAGGCAGTATGTTGTTGAACGCAAAACAGTTTGCTGCGGCAAGCGAGTCCAGAGCAGCCTGATCCGGCAAGCCGTTAGCCTGCAACTCTACAACCGGACAGCTGATTTGCTGGTCGTAGCCGTCTAATGAACCCACTAAAACCGTTGGCGTCGCTGCATCCCAAGCAGCTTGCTGTGCTTCATCAGTTGGGTGACGTCGGGTCGGCGTGCCATTAACGTTGCGGATCACACCGCCATATACCTGTGGGCGTGTAGTTGGGTTACGATAGTAGAAGCCGCCTTTCACATCCCGCTCTGAATAGTTACCAAACATGTAAAACTGTGAGTCGTTGGTCAACTCAAGTCCGACATTACCAAACAAGGTGATGTCGTCGTTGATTTCTGGCGCACCCCATACCTGAGCCGGATCTCTCACTCCTTCTAAACCGGCATCCATAAAGGCTTGCGCATCCGGCCGTTGCACGCTTCGACTGGTTGGGTCGGCTTCTTTATACTGGAAACTCAAGTTTGCGAAGCCTTGATCTGTGAACGGCAGGCCTATGTTACCTTCTACCGTAGTTGTATCACCGTCGCCTTCATAGTATTGCCCTTGTTTGACGGAGATACTGCCGCCTTCAGAGGCATCTTTAAGTACAAAGTTGAGTACCCCTGCGATGGCATCGGAACCATACTGTGCAGCAGCACCATCACGCAAAACTTCAACTTGCTTAAGTGCAATACTGGGGATAACGGAAATGTCCGGGCCCTGAGCACCGTCGTTAATGCCTCCGCCCAAAAATGCGATAACAGAAGAGCGGTGACGGCGTTTGCCGTTGAGTAATATTAAAGTTGAGTCTGCCGGCAGACCACGCAGGTTAGCTGGGCGTACCAAGCTGGCTGCATCACTAATTGGGTTAGCGTGAACGTTCAGTGAGGGCACCGAGCCTTTAAGCAATTCCAGCATGTCGTCGCCACCTGCTTTACTCAGGTCGTCGCCACCAATAATGTCGATTGGTACGGGTGAATCACCCACGGAACGCGGTGCTGCGCGGGAGCCTACAACCGCAATTTTCTCAATTTTTTTGTTTTCGGCGCCAGCGTCAGCCTCTTCTGCCTGAACACTGGTGACAGCCAATCCCATTGTTGCAGTTGACGCCAAAGCAAATTTAATCGCACGACTTAGCGCATGTGTTTGTAGTTTCATCCTGTTTCCCCAGATATTATATGTTGTCATAATTCACAATATACATAACTTGCATCTAGTTTTTTAACTAGGTGTGTACTCACCATTAAAGATAATTGCAAATATGTTCACTGCACAGTTAAAGGTAGCAGTGAATTTTACAAGGTCAAATTTTCCAGTAACTTTTTGTTTGTGGTGCAAAAAATGAGCTTTCCCGTGGTTTTTTTAGGTACTGAGTAAGTTGAAATAAACTCACTAAATTCGCATTATTGCGTATTTTGCTGTGATTCTTGGGTGGGATACTCAAAACATGCCTTGTTAAAAGCTTCATCTTGTTAGCTGCATTGAGTGGTGAGGTTTCACTCTGTCTGTAAAATGTGACAGCGTGGTTGTCTCTCTAAGCGTGCTAACGCCACGTTTTTATTTCTGCTAGTATTGGGGGTACTAAGGTTCCCCCAAGTATGAGAATGCGATTAATTAAAGTAGTACATAAAGCGCCAATTCGAGTCGCAAGGATCGGTAAAAAACGCCAACAATTAAGGCTTAGACGTGCGCTTGTTGGCCTAAAGCTTGCGTTGGCTCAGGAAAAACAAGAAACACGTGAAATGCTGGATATTTATAAACGTTATCCGCAAGGCGGGGTGTCTAAACAAGAGCTGTCTGCGGCAAACCAACAGTTTGTCGATATTTTAAAAGGGCTGGGTCTTGGTGTCTTTGCTCTGTTGCCTTTTGCGCCTGTTACCATCCCTTTGATTGTTAAGCTCGGGCAATGGCTAGGGGTTGATGTGTTGCCGAGTTCTTTCTCATTGAATAAAAAGCCAAAAAGCAAAGAAAAATAACGCGATAAAAACCAAAAATAGAATTGCGCCCTGAATATAATCTTTTTACCTAGCTTTATGCATCCAGTGAGTGAAATATTTTTCCCACCTTGGTATTCTCTTGTCAGGTTTATGTAATTCAAGAGGCACGTATGAGTCATTTACTTGTTCACTCATCACAAGGAATACCGGTACATTTTATAAAGGAAAGTCAGCTAGGCGAATGGTTAGAGGAAAATGCACCACAAGCCAAAAACATCACGCTGGCGACCAGGCATAAAGCACAAAAAACCCTGCTGATCCCAGATATTCAAAGTGGCGAACTCAGCGCCGTACTGTGTCTGACTGAGTCACTCGATGATATGTGGTTGGCAGGTGAACTGCCCGCTCAGCTGCCGCAAGGCACTTATGCTTTTCAAGGCGATGAGGCGTTTGTAGAACAAGCCGCACTTGGTTACTTACTCGGCGCATATACATTCGACGCATACAAGAAGGCTTCTGCGCCTAGTGCCAAACTGGCCATTGAGTCAGAAGTCATGTTGAAAAAGTTGCAGGATCAGGCCGACGCTATTTATCTGGTCAGAGATTTGGTCAATACCCCGGCTGCAGACATGATGCCTCAGCATATGGCAGAGATCTGCATTGAGATGGCTGCGCAATTTGGCGCGCAGTTTTCTCAGATTGTGGGTGATGAATTGCTGGAAAACAACTACCCAACCATCCATATGGTTGGCAGAGCGAGTGAAAACAAGCCACGGCTGTTAGATTTGAATTGGGGTAATGAGGACGCACCTAAGCTGACTTTGGTTGGTAAAGGCGTCTGTTTTGATTCGGGTGGTCTGGATCTGAAGCCGGCATCTGGCATGCGTAACATGAAAAAAGACATGGGCGGCGCAGCTCACGTACTGGGCCTCGCTCATATGATCATGGCGGCCAATTTACCAGTTCGGTTGCGTGTGTTGATCCCCGCGGTTGAGAATGCAGTGTCGCGTAACGCATTTCGCCCCGGAGATGTTATCCAGACGCGTAAAGGTCTGACGGTAGAAATTGACAACACAGACGCAGAAGGTCGCTTAGTACTGTGTGATGCACTGGCGGAAGCTCAATCGGAACAGCCTGATCTGTTAATCGACTTTGCGACCTTGACTGGTGCATGCCGAATTGCGTTGGGTACAGAATTACCAGGTTTCTACAGCACCGATCAGGATGTGGCCAATGCCATGATTGCACAAGGTAACGCACTTCAGGATCCTATCTGGCAGCTGCCCTTGTTCGACCAATATAAAGCTTTGTTTAAGAGCGATGTGGCTGACATGGCGAACTGTGGGTCAACCCCGTTTGGTGGCTCTATTACCGCGGCTCTGTATCTGAAAGAGTTTGTTGAACCAGAACAGACTCCTTGGGTACATTTTGATGTGATGGCCTGGAACTTACGCTCGCTTCCGGGCAGACCTGTTGGCGGCGAAGGACTTGGCTTAAGAGCCACCTTTGCGTACCTTGAACAGCGCTATGCGTCATAAGCTGTTAAATTGATAAAAGGGCCGTGATGGCCCTTTTTTAATGTCTCTAAACGGGGAAAAGCGGACAGGCTAGCTTGCTAAATTTTTAAAAAGTTATAGAGTGTCGCAGGATAGAGTCTTATTCTGAGTACTGTTTTGTCTGTATTTACGTCGCAATGAGCTGAACTGGCACCGCTTGAGCCAGAGTCTTCGGCACTACCTCATTTATCTAAGCAATTCTGGAGCTTACAAATTGCCGGTTGGCTGGACCACAACCTGGCAGGGTACCAATAATCAGAACAGCGATTTTTCGGCGGCCAGTCTATTTATGGATGGCATCGCTCAACAATCAGTTTAAAGCCTTCGGGAAATAAGCAGGCCACAGTTCATTGTCAGGGTTAACATCAGGGATAATATAAATCAGGCACCTTTCGGTGCCTGATTTACTCACTAAGCGGGATTAGTCTCGCTCAGGAATATTTTGCAGTAATGCCTGCATTTGCTGCCAATACAGGCCAACCGATGCAATATGCACTTTCTCGTCAGGAGAGTGCGGGAATTTGATCGTTGGACCGAATGAGATCATATCCATATTCGGGTAAGGTTCTTTAAACAGACCACACTCCAGCCCCGCGTGGATCACCATGATATCTGGCTTGTTACCATAGATACCTTCATACATATCACGGAAAATATGCACCAGATCAGAGTTAGGGTCTGGTTTCCAGCCAGGGTAAGCACCTGAAAACTCGATGCTAGCACCAGCCAACGCTGCAAGTGAACTCAGTGTGCCTTCGACATCTGTACGGCCTGAGTCAATTAAAGAGCGGATCAGGCAAAGCACTTCTACTTTATCTGCATCAGTGGTGATCACGCCCAGGTTCAATGACGTTTCTACAACACCCTGAATATCATCGCTCATACGGACAACACCATTCGGACAGGCATTGAGCAGAGCCAACAAAGTATCCTGAGAGTTTGCAGACATGGCGTCGAGGGTGGTGTCTGTGTCATTTACGGCAAAGGCCAGATTTGTTTCTATGGCACCCAACTCGTTACTCAGCACAGTTTGGAATTCGCTCAGGCGCTGTTCCAGTATGCTGCGCTGCGCCGGTGCAATGGCAATCGTCGCATAAGCTTCACGCGGGATGGCGTTACGCAGTGAGCCACCTTTAAAAGCGACCAGGTTGTAGTCCACATCATTCAGATGATGCTTTAGTACCCTTGCCAGCAATTTATTGGCGTTGCCGCGACCGGTATGAATATCGACGCCGGAGTGTCCGCCTTTAAGCCCTTTTAAACTGACTTCTACAAGCTGATGGCCGGTTGCAACGGGTTGGCGCTCAACATTGACTGTCATGCTGGCATCTACACCACCGGCACAGCCCATATAGATTTCACCTTCCTGCTCAGAATCAGTATTCAGCAGAATGTCGCCTTCCAGCCAGCCAGCTTCAAGACCAAACGCGCCAGACATTCCTGCTTCTTCGTCTACGGTCAGTAAAACTTCCAGAGGGCCATGTGGAATATCCGATGAAGCCAGTACGGCAAGGCAAGACGCCATACCCATACCATTATCAGCGCCCAGAGTTGTGCCTTCAGCCGTAACCCACTCACCATCGATATAAGGGCGAATAGGGTCTTTGGTAAAGTCATGATCAGTGTCGTCGTTTTTCTGTGGCACCATGTCGATATGTGCCTGAAGAACGACGGGTTTTCGACTTTCCATGCCAGCAGTCGCAGGCTTTTTAATGAATACGTTGCCGGTATCATCACGGCGCACGGCCAGGCCATGAGATGTCGCCCAGTCGACAATGAAGGAGGCTAACGCTTCTTCATGTTTTGACGGGTGTGGAATTGCACAGATCTGGTCAAAGAATTGCCATACAATCTGAGGTGCCAAATTGGCAATGTCGGAATGAGGTTTAAACACCGGGTTCCCCTTATTTGAGCTATTGTCTTCCAGTCTGGACGCTTGCTAGTAAGTTTCAGACCGGTAAGTGGGTAAATTGTGGGGGGAGTTTACCATCGGCGGGTGTTTAGGGTCGAGTAGATGCGGCCAGTTGGGCGCGAACGCTTAACTGGCCCTGTAAAGGAGGCTGACCTTTACTGTTGACATGCCTTGACGGCATCGGCGATGAGTTCCATGCCGGAGTGCTCGCAAGTTGGCAGGGTTTCATCACAGTGCGCCAGTGGTGTTACGCGCTCGCCCCATTTAATGTAGCTGGCTGCCCAGGTAAGACCCGCGCCAAAGGCTGCTGACATTATGTTTGCATGAGGCTGAATTAGGCCTTGTTCAACGGCTTCACATAAGGCGATGGCAATGGTCGCGGCTGAGGTATTACCATACTTATCGATGTTCACCATGACTTTATCGTCTGCAATATCCAGTTTTTTCTGGATTGCCTGAATGATCCGCAGGTTGGCCTGATGTGGAACCAGCACGTCGATATCATCCAGCGACAAGTTCGCCTGAGCGAGTACATCGTCACATGCGACACTCATACCCGTTACGGCACGTTTAAAAATTTCACGCCCTTCGAACGCCAAGTCTGACGGACCTGGCGGGTCATAGCGGCTCAGATCGGTCCCATAGTTGGCAATGTGCAAAATCCCTCGGTCTTCACTGTCACACCCGGTTTTGGTGCCAAGCAGGCCGCAAGGTTCATCGCTGGCTTCCAGAATAACTGCACCAGCGCCGTCACCAAATAACACTGCGCTATCGCGTTTTGCCCAATTGACGTACCAGGTCATGCGCTCGGCTGCAACGACCACTGCACGTTTGATCATGCCAGCCTGGATCTGCGCTGTGGCATTTTGCAACGCGTATAAAAAGCCAGAACAGGCTGCATTAGTATCACAGGCGGCCGCGCCGACTGCACCAATATTTTTCTGTACCAATGAGGCAGTATTGGCCACCATGGTTGAGGGAGTGCAGGTTGCAAGCAACACCAAGTCTATATCTGAGCCTTTTAAACCGGCGCAGGCAAGAGCCTGTTTACTGGCATAAGTAGCCAACTCTGCGGTGCTGACATGACTCACACGGCGAGACTTAATGCCAGTGCGGGTGCTGATCCATTCGTCGTTGGTATCGACAATGTTACTTAATTCGTCATTACTGATAGAAGCGGGTGGGATTGCTTTTCCCCATCCTGTTATTTTTGCGTACTTCATTTTATCTCTTATTCAAATCCGACCAGTAGGCTAAGGCACAGTATATCGCAAACCACATTGTGTTACACACAATTATCCCTTGTCGAAATCAATGAATTGACTAGACTGATAAGAAGTGGTGGCGTTAATTGTTTGGTTTGTAATGCAAAAAATTAAATTTGATACGCTGGATATGCTTATTGGCCTGGAGCGGGAATTGCTGGATCCTGCCGTGCGAGAGAATCCGCAGCGACTAGCACAGTTGTTAGATGAGGATTTCTATGAAATTTCTGCCAATGGACTGATGTTTAACAAGTCGCATGTGCTGGCGAGGCTACCGCGTGAGAAAGTCCCGCAGTTTTATAATCAGGACTTTCAGGGGCAAATGCTGGCCGAACATCTTGCACAGATCACTTATCATGCTGCCTATCGCAGAAATGCCTATTCTAATTTAAACTATTCAGTCAGAATGTCCATCTGGCGAAACAGGGCGTCTGGCTGGCAGCTGCTGTTCCATCAGGGAACGCCATGCCCAGAGTTTAAGCTCAAATATGAATAACCCCGGCCAAAGCTGGAGCACAATAGAGGTGTGTATTGATTTACGTTGATAAACTGGTTGCAGTGTTGAATTACCCATTGTTTACTTTTGCTGAACGCTCATTTACGGCGGGTAAATTGCTGTTGGTACCGGTGCTGCTGTTTATTGGTATTTGGCTGACCCGATATTTCGTTAACAAGCTTACCAACCGACTCCGTACAGCAAATACCGATCCGAATATGGTGCACTTAGTGCAAAGGCTTTGCTACGTTCTTGCTATTGCCATCACAGTCATCACCATTTTGGATGTGATTAACGTGCCCATCACCGCCTTCGCCTTTTTGTCTGGCGCCATTGCCATCGGATTTGGATTTGGAGCCCAAAACATCATCAATAACTTTATCAGTGGTTGGATCCTGATGTGGGAAAAGCCCATCCGTATTGGAGACTTTCTGGAGGTGGAAGGAACTAAAGGGATAGTAGAAAAAATCAATACCCGCTCAACCCGACTACGCCGGGTAGATGGGGTGCATATGCTGATCCCAAATAGTAAATTACTGGAAAATACGGTTACTAACTGGACGCTGGTCGACAAACTGATGAGAACGTCAGTCAGGGTTGGCGTGGCTTATGGCTCACCCGCGAAACAGGTTGCAGCTCTGATTCAGCAGGCGACTGAAGAGCAGCCAGAGGTGCTCGCGGACCCCAAACCGCAGGTGACGTTTGAAGACTTTGGGGACAATGCACTCATATTTGAGGTCAATTTCTGGCTTAACTCGACGGTTGAAGGCGGTCTCAGGCAAGCGAGAAGCAAAATACGATTTCGCCTTGATGAGCTGTTTGCAGAGCACGATGTTGTTGTGGCGTTCCCGCAGCGCGACGTGCATATCGACGGGCAGATAGCCATTGTCAGGCAGCAAAAGCGAGCGGGTTGATACAACTTATCAACACCGGCGCGTTGCACGCATCGATACGTTTTTTTAATCCACAAGACCTGAGCTTTCATGTTAATTAACTTTTCACCCAATTCTGCACTTGGCCAGTTGTTGTTGTTGCGCTCTATTGCCATCCTACTGCAGCTGGTTTTGGTGCTGATTTCATTGTGGTTTCTGGACAAAAATCTGCCAGAGCAGCCTATTTTTACCGTCATCGCACTGGAGTCCGTTTTTCAGCTGGCCAGTATCTATGCTTACCGTAAAGCCAGTGAGGTTTCGCCCGGGGCGATGGTGATGCAGCTGGTGGCTGATATTTTATTTCTCACGGTATTGTTGTCCTTTCTTGGCGGGGCAAGTAACGCCTTTGTCTCTCTGCTACTCTTACCTTGCATCATTGCGGCGGTAACTGTGCCGCCGCGATTTGTGGTGTTCATTTCTGCGGCCGCTTTGGTGGCGTATGGATACTTATACACGGTTGTGCCCATGCACCATCATGGCATGCACATGGGCCAGCATTTGCTGGGTATGTTGGTGAACTTTGTCTTTATGGTGATTGTGATAGTCACCGTAGTGACATTTCTTGCAAGTCGTATTCAGCAGCGTGAACTGGCGCTGGCCAAGAGCCGGGAGAAACAACTCCAGCAGGAACAGGTGTTAGCACTGGGGAGCGCGGCTGCGCAGGTAACGCATCAGCTGGCCACACCCATTGCGCATCTGAGTTTGTTGTTTGAAGAGCTGAATGAAGATTTTCCACAGCATCCGGCTGTGAAGGAGATGCAGGCACCGCTTGCGCAGTGTAAAACACAGTTAGATGGTTTCAGGGCTCAGACCGAGCTGCTAAAGCCCCATGCCCAGGTTCACAGCCAGGGGTTTGAGACGTTATGGCAACAGCTCCATGAGCTGTTGACCTTACAGTTTCCCGAACAAAGTATTTCCTGCCAGTTACCGCCGGAGTCATTTTCTGTCAATGGTGACCCCATGCTGATCCCTGCTTTGTTTAATCTGTTTGCGAATGCAGCAAAAGCCAATGAGAAAAGCTCGGCATCTAACCTTGAGGTGAATGTTACCGTGGCAGAGGATACAACAAGCACTACTCGTCTGTGCTGGTCTTTGTCGATCAGAGACTTTGGCCCAGGCATCGAAATGGATAAGCTGGCGCTAATTGGTAAGTCGGTGGTCGACAGTTCATCCGGTTTGGGCATGGCGCTGTTGCTGTCACATGCTACAATCGAACGCCTCGGAGGCACCCTGCATTTGTCTAACCATCAAACTCAGGGGGCCGTATCTGTGGTGACCTTACCTGTAGTATAAATTATGAAGTTACTGATTATTGAGGACGATGTCCCTTTCGCTGCCACTTTATCGCGCAGAATGACCAAGCTCGGGTTTGACTGTCAATGTGTACATGACGAGGTAAATATTGCCCGTCAGTGCCAGTCATTCTTACCAGACTATGTACTGCTGGATATGAAGCTAACTGCCAGCTCGGGGCTACAGCATATTGCGTTGATCCGCGAGATAGTCCCAAATGCTAAAATTGTGCTTTTGACAGGTTTTGCCAGTATTGCGACTGCGGTTGAGGCGATTAAACTGGGTGCCGATGAATATCTGACTAAACCTGCGGACACCCAGCTGATAGCCAAAACCTTGTTGGGGACGCAATTCCAGTTAGACGATACCGCTGATAACACCATGTCACCTGAGCGACTTGAATGGGAGCACATTCAACAGACGCTGAAAGCCAATGAAGGCAATATTTCAGAAACCGCCAGACAGCTGAACATGCACCGACGCACCTTGCAAAGAAAACTTCAGAAACGCCCGGTACTTAAATAATCCATGCATAGCCCGGTTTGCTCTTCTAATGGTTATTAACTAAATTGAAATTAGTGGAATAATCGAGGTAAGTGCTGTGACTGTGTTTGATGTGGATGTGGTTGCCGTCGTTATTGCGGCAATCTCCTCTTTTGCGTTGGGGGGGATATGGTATTCACCGCTGTTGTTTCATAAGTCCTGGTTGGAAGGGGCAGGGCTTACGGATTTAGATATACAAAATGCGGATCACAAGCTGATATTCAGTGGCGCGATGTTTTTGTCCATTCTGGCGGCATTCCTGATGGCGGCACTTTTGGGTAAGAACCCTGCGATTTTGGATGGTGTGCTGCTTGGCTTAGCCGTGGGGGTGTGCTTTGTTGCCAGTACACTTGGTACCAGTTACCTGTTCGAACAGCGCCCCCTTAAATTGTTTCTGATTAATGCTGGATATCACACCGCGCAGTTTTGCCTGATTGGCTTTGTGCTTGGCATACTGAGTTAACGGTCTGCTTTTACTTGAATGTCTGGCCTGATGCGCCATCGCCGAGCGTAACGAAACACTTATACCAATTTTACTTAATACCTGTTCAATTTGAAGGCGCAAATTGGTATTAATTCGTTTGTTTGCTAACTCAAAATACACGGACATTTATCCTGTGCTCTTGAATGCATACCACTTATCATAGTAAGGTTTGTGCTGTTTCAAAGACTGAAAATCACCCTACCCATGGATCCGGGCCAGCGTGTTTGGGTGAGCCTATTTTATATGGACAAAAACATGATAAATATATTGTTTGATATCATTGGTATGACGGGTACTTTCCTGGTGGTTGGTGCGTTCTTTTTGCTGCAACTGGACAAAGTGCGTCCCGATGGCATTAAGTACAATATGATGAACCTAAGTGGTGCCATTTTGCTGCTGATCAGTCTTTGCTATAACTTTAACCTAGCAAGTTTTGTGATCGAATTATTCTGGATCGCTGCGTCTTTAATCGGTCTGTACAAGTACTTTAAAAAACGCAGGCTTGCGGTTGCTTAAAGTCAGGCTTGGGCAGTGCATTTGTGTATGTACTGCTTCTCCCCTATTTGTGAAAATAAGCTACTCTATTATTTATTAAATATGCAATAAATGTTCATATTTAACTATCCTTCCTCGTGCTTTTTTACTAACCTTATTTCAATAACCCACTCAAAAATCACAAAAAACTTGCGAAGTGTCCCTGTCTGCGTAATATTGAAATTGAGATACAAAATCGTTGTTTGATTTTTGTGTTACATGGCAACTGTTTATGTGTGAATGCGTCGTTGAGCGAATGAGTATGAAAAAGATTCTGTTACCTTTGAGTATAGCTTTGCTCAGTTGTCCACTCTTTGCTAGCGAGGAGGCTTTGTTTGAGCTGACGTTCGAGGAGTTGATGGATGTAACCGTGGAGTTGGCCAGTAAAACGTCCGAGACGGCACAGTCAGTCCCTTCCAGTGTCACGCTATTTTCCCGGCAGCAGATTTCTTTGCTCGGCATTCGCAACGTTTATGAATTAATGAACTTTGTCCCGGGTTTCCAGTCCACTCGCGGGGATTGGGTAGGGAGTGTGCCCAAAGAGCATGCCAGGGGCGTGTATCTTGACAATGGTAACATCCTGATCATGTTAAATGGCCAGCGTCTGAATGATGCGTCCTTTGGCAAGGCGTCGGTGTACGCACCTTTTATACCTGTAGAAGTCGTTGATAAAGTCGAGTTCATTCGTGGTCCCGGCTCTGCACTTTATGGCAGCAATGCGTTTTTAGGTGTTATGAACATAGTGACACGCCAGTCGGACAGCCAGTTACAAATTGGTCTTGGCTTGCACCAGAGCAAACAAGCTTCGCTAAGCTACAGTAAGGGACATGGTACGGAGTATGCTTTTTATGCCAATGTGAGCGCTTATGAAACCGCCGGCGAAAGCTATGATATTCAGCAAGTGCGCGATCCTCAGTCAAATGTGTTTGTTGAGTTTGGCGGAAGATGGGGCGCGTTCAGTGCATCACTTCATCTGACCCGGACAAGGCTTGATGAATTTATGAATCTGGCGAGTTACAGTCAGGAAAATTTTCATACCAGTCGTAACCTAGGTGCAAAACTTACCCATCAGACCTCGTTGTCAGACTCCTTAGAGAGTGACCTGACGCTGAGTTTTATTCAACATGATATTGATAGCGCCGGTCTGATTGCCACAGCAGAAGAGCTGGGCTTGCAACAGGACTTCTTTAATGGGCCTAAATGGCAGTCTGAAGATCTCACTTTAAACTGGGATTTGGCCTACCAGCATAGTAAAGATCTGATGGTACATTGGGGGCTGGAATATTCGCTGGAAGAGCAATCTGAGGCGGGTACTTATACCTCACATTATGACCCCGACAGCGGACAAATTATTCTAGCAGATGACTACTATCTTGGCGGCATTCAGCCTTTGAATGAGTTTGCTGCATTTGACAGTCTGAAACAGGACTTCGACTCTTATGCAGCCTACCTGCAACTGAGATATCAATTGAATGAGCAGCTCACTGTATTCACTGGGCTAAGGTTTGATGAGTTTATAGATATAGACAATAAGTTATCGCCGCGCATCGCGACCGTTTATCAGGTTAATCCGCATCATGTACTAAAAGTACAATACGGAGAGTCTTTTCGCATACCTGTCAGCAATGAATTGAACTCAAATGATGACATTACCCGGGGCAACCCGCAACTCCAGTCAGAAAACATCAAAACAACGGAACTGGTCTGGCATATGGAGTATGCACGCTGGCAGGTGGACTTAGTCTTGTTTGAGAATCAACTGGACGATTTTATCAGCCTTGAACCTGTCGATGCTGTGCAAAGTCGCTTTACTTTCAGTAATTCTTACTCTTCGACAATGCAGGGCCTCGAAGCCAGTGCATCCTTTGAGCTCAGTGAGTCAAGCTGGTTCAAGCTCAACTATACCCAGCATTTTGACGACCCATTTAGCGCCAGTTATAAGCGTTTTGGTTCCTGGCAACTGAATCATCAGTTTGGCCGCTTTCAGGTTGGCCTCAATGGTGTCTGGCGAGCTCAGGTTAAAGTTTTCCCAGTCTTAGTTCCTGATGACCCGGATTTTCAGCATTATGAGCAAAAAGCACACTGGTTGATTGGAGGTACGCTTACCTGGCATATCGCCTCGAATAAACAACTCAGGTTAAAAGCGCAAAACCTCTTTGATGAAAAGACCAATGCATTCGACCCTCGAGTATTTGATGGGCGTGTACCGCAGCGGGGACAACAGCTGTTGCTGCAATATGCTCACTCATTTTAAGCTGTCGCCGCCAGTTCTATTCATGTCCATCCAGTTTAATACCCGGGCGACCGAGAGGGTTTGATACAAGCACCTTTAATCTTAATTTTTAAAAGAAAATTCTGGTTGGTCTATGCAGCATTTATGATTGTTCTTATAATAAAGACACTCAATCCTTTACTATTTTGCAGTTAATAATGAAACCACTTATCTTTGTGATGTTAGTTCTTCTGAGTGCGTGCTCATCAGTGCCTCAGGCTCCTATGGTAAATAGCGAGTTGCCGAAGGTGACCTACAAGGGCAGAGGTGCAGCAGCCGGTCCTATGTTGGTTGGCGCAATGGGGCCTGTTGGTATAGCAGTTGGGTTTGCAATAGACGAGGGAATAGCAAAGGAGATTGGTTCGGCACTGAAAGAGTCGCAGGTGCAAGGCGAAAAAGAGCTGGCCAATGTCATTGCTGAGCAATTCCCTGAGGCATCATCGGTAAAAATGCTTTCTCTGGATTTTAAAGCGCAGCGGGGCAATGATGATTTTGCTTTCGCAACGGTTGAGCTGCGCTTTCGCTCAAAAGAAGATGAATGGCAATTATGTTTGCAAACTAACCCTGGCGATTTGTCGGCACTAAAGGAAGCGTCACTTGGCTGGTCTCTTATCGTGGAATCAATCTCAGCCAATCGCGTATGCAAAGAAAGCCAAGACTAACGACCATTATACTCTAAATCATGTTTTGTTATAATGTATCATTGATGGTTTTTCAACTTCGAATCAAACACTGTAGAACTTAACATCACTCCATATGTAACATAATCCTTACATAAGCTGTTTAAAAGGAGCCACTGTGCAGTCGAGTTTTACATCTAAGTTTATGTAAATAAAGCTAATGTTTATAGGTGTGTCTTTGTAAACATAAAAACAATCAAAGGTTAATAAAAGTTTATTTTTGTAGCTTTCTAACTAGTCTTCATGTTGCGCACTCATTAACGGAGTGCTTGGTGAAGTGATCGTAAAAGAACCGCTCACTAAACAAAACAACAAGTAATCATGGAGCAAATTAAGTGAAACTATCAAAAATAGCTTTAGCAACCGTTGCTGGCCTGGTGCTGACCTCGGGCACGGCGAATGCTGCTCAGAAGCGCTTCCTCAATACACATAATACCATTTCTTCAATGCTAGAAACTGCTGGACCGGCGGTTTTATCGGCACAGCCAGAGCAGCTAGTTGGTCTGGGTGCTGACAATACGCTGGTTGAGCTAAAATCATACCCGCATGCCAGTGGCGCAGTGACTAAACGTTATCAACAAATGTACAAAGGCCTGCCTGTGATAGGCGATACGGTCAGCCTAACTTATAACAGCGCCGGCGCACTTAAACGCGCACATGGCGCGGCTGTGTATGAGATAGCGACGGACCTGAACTCAGTTACACCAAAAATGTCAATGCAGGTGATGAAAAGCCAGTTAGAGAAGCAATTTGCAGCGCAACAAGGCAAAAACGAAGTGGCGCTGGCTAAGCATAATGAAACCAGCCGACTGGGGATCTGGCTGGATGAACAATCAACTGCCAGACTTGTTTATGAAGTGACTTATGTGACTTATGGTGAGTCGCCGTCACGGCCATACAAAATTATTGATGCCAATAGCGGTGAGCTGCTGATGGAGTTTGATAATATTCAGCATGCTAACGCCACAGGCCCGGGTGGCAACCAAAAAACGGGTCGTTACCAGTATGGTACAGACTACGGCCACCTTGATGTGTCTCAGTCGGGTAATACCTGCACCATGAACAACGCCAATGTTAAGACCATTAACCTAAATCATGGTAGCAGCGGTTCAGCGGCACACAGCTTCACCTGCCCTGAGAACACAGTTAAGGAAATTAATGGCGCCTATTCACCTTTGAACGATGCCCATTACTTTGGCAATGTTGTTTTTAATATGTATAACGACTGGCTGGGTACTGCGCCATTAACCTTCCAGCTTAAAATGCGTGTTCATTACGGTAATAACTATGAAAATGCGTTCTGGGACGGCAGTGCCATGACATTTGGTGATGGACTGAATCGTTTCTACCCTTTGGTCAGTCTGGATGTGTCTGCGCACGAAGTCAGTCATGGTTTCACCGAGCAAAATTCAGGACTGGTTTATCGCTATAAATCAGGTGGCCTGAATGAGGCTTTTTCTGACATGGCAGGTGAAGCCGCTGAGTTTTATATGAAAGGCAGCAATGACTGGATGGTTGGAGAGGAAATCTTTAAATCGACCGGTGCACTGCGCTATATGGACGATCCGACTAAAGACGGTAACTCTATAGGTCATCAGTCAGACTATACCTCCAGTATGGACGTACACCACAGCTCGGGTGTGTTTAATAAGGCGTTTTACACGCTGGCAAACAAAGCTGGCTGGGATACCAAGAAAGCATTCATTGTTATGGCTAAAGCAAATCAGCTTTACTGGACAGCGAGTACCGACTGGGACACAGCCGGTAATGGTGTAATGGATGCGGCCTGTGATCTTGGCTATAACCATGATGACGTCAAAGATGCATTAGCGGTTGTAGGTGTAACCTCGCAGCTAAGCCCTGGTAGTTCTTGTGGTACAACAGAGCCACCACAGGATGAGCTGTTGAGTAACGGGGTTGCCCGTACCGGGATCAGTGGCGCATCGAAAGCTCAAAGCTTCTTCCGTCTGGAAGTGCCAGCTGATGCCACCAACCTTTCCTTTGTTACCACAGGGGGCTCAGGCGACGCAGATTTGTACGTTAAATTCGGCAGTCGTCCTTCATTGCAAACATTCGATTGTAAGAGCACGTCATCAAACAGCAACGAAACCTGTAATATCAGTGCGGTTCAGGCTGGTACTTATTACGTGATGGTCGAAGCCTGGAATGCAATCTCAGGTGTTTCACTCACAGGTTCCTACACCAGTGGCGGGTCTGGTACGCCGCCGATTGACCGTACCGAGACGAATGTCAACATAGGTTCAGGCCAGTGGACGAGATTCACTCAGGACCTGGCAGCTGGTTACTCTAACCTTACTGTCACGATCAACGGGGGCAGTGGTGATGCAGATTTATATGTCAGATACGGCAGTGAATCGACCTTATCTACCTATGATTGTCGGCCGTACCGCAATGGCAACACCGAAAGCTGTACCTTTGACAATCCTCAAGCTGGCACCTGGCACATTGATTTACGTGGCTACTCAGCAGCGAGTGATGTCACGGTGAATATTAAAGCCAATTAATCGCTGAACAGGGGAGCATATTGCTCCCTTTTTTAATGTTCATTTATCTAATTTACAAAGAGGTGTTGCGATGACAACTCAACGACCAGTTCGCATCCTGAGCCTGGTTTTGGCTGCGAACTTTACACTTTTCTCTCAGGGCGCTGCGTTTGCAAATACGCCGTCTGGCGCAGAGAATCCCTGGATAACCATAGACACAATGGCAGGCCAGCATTATCAATTACAAAACCTGCTGACAGGCAGGCACATCGAAGCAGAAGCCAGTACCGTACCTGGTATTAGTATCGCTCAGATCAATGATATTGAGCACGGTGAGCTGAGTCATTTTATGCATGAAAACTACCACCGTTGTGGCGGATTTGTGGCACATGCTTCCAAATATGAAGCCCTGCAATATCTGGCCGACCTGCAGGGCGCGCTCAATAGTCAGCCTTTACAGGCCTATACGATTGATAACCCGACAATGGTGAATGCCATGATAGCTGAGGTGAGCACGTCGAGTTTGGACAGCACGGTCGCAAATCTGACCTCGTTTCACAATCGCTATTACACCCAGCAAACGGGCGTCGACGCTGCGCAATGGATAAAGCAAAACTGGCAGACGATAGCGCAGTCTCGCAGCGACATTAGTGTCGATTATTATACGCATAACTGGTCGCAGTCATCCGTTGTGGCAACGATTAACGGCGCTGAAAATGCCAACGAAATAGTGATCATTGGCGGTCACCTGGACTCTATCAACCAGTCCAGCCCTTTGGCAGGTCGAGCTCCGGGAGCCGATGATAATGCATCTGGTATAGCGGTGTTAACCGAGGCACTTAAAGCGCTTGTCGCTTCTGGCTATAAACCGCAGCGGACTATTCAGATCATGGGCTTTGCGGCAGAAGAAGTGGGCTTAAGGGGCTCCAAAGCGATTGCACAGGACTATAAGTCTCAGGGCAAAAATGTGGTTGGCATGGTGCAGTTTGATATGACCGGAAATCATGGTAGCAGTCAGGACATTGTCATGATGACGGACTATACCAACAGCGGCCAGAATCAGTTTCTGGCGCAATTGCTAGACGCTTACTTACCAACCTTAAGTTACGGCTACGATCAGTGTGGATATGGATGTTCAGATCATGCCTCCTGGTTTGCGCAAGGGTTTGCAGCCTCAATGCCATTTGAGTCACGTATGTCAGAGATAAACCGCAAGATACATACAATTAATGATACGGTTTTTGACGCCACCCATGCGAGCAAGTTTGCCAAACTGGCCGTGGCCTATTTGGCTGAAATGGGTAAGAATGCCGGAGATTTGCCCCCCCCGGATCCAGGTAAACTACAAAATGGTGTGCCAAAAACGGGCATCAGTGGGGCCGCTAAGTCTCAGCATGACTTTTCACTTGAGGTGCCTGCTGTCAGCAGTAACCTGGTGTTTAAAACTTCAGGTGGTTCCGGCGACGCCGACCTCTACGTGAAATATGGTTCGAGGCCAACACTGCAAAGCTATGACTGCAAGAGCACAACCTCCAGCAGCAATGAAACTTGCAACATGAGTTCGGCTAACGAAGGCACCTATTATGTGATGGTGGAAGCCTGGAACGAAATACAGAATGTCACGCTTGTTGGTGAATATCAGCAAGGGGGTGGTACGCCGACACCTGTCAATCGAACAGAGAGTAGTCTGTCCGTTGGGCAAGGTCAGTGGATCAACTTCACGCAGCAATTGGGCAGTGGATATCAGACGCTAACCGTGACCTTGTCTGGCGGGGTAGGAGATGGCGATCTGTATGTTAAATTTGGCACGCAGGTGAGTGACAATAGCTATGATTGTCGACCCTACAAAAACGGCAATTCTGAAACCTGTACGTTTAGTACGCCAAATACAGGTACCTGGTACATTGGGGTAAGGGGTTACCAAAGTGCCAGCGGCATGACGTTGTCGATATCGGCACAATAAAGCGATTTTCCATACTCTGTACTTATTTTACTGGCATAATAGACACCGAGTGTTAAATCCAGGTAAAAAATATAAAGAATGGATAATTTAAAAAAATCAAAACTCTGGACCGATCGGCTGTGTCTGCTGCTCGGTCCTGCTTTTATGTTGCTGACCTGTTTTACAGCCCCGCCCGAGGGGATGAGTGTCGAAGCATGGCGCACAGGCGGACTGGCTGTTTGGCTGGGAATATGGTGGGTGAGCGAAGTGGTGCCAATTCCTGCTACTTCTCTGGTACCGCTGATCGTAGTGCCGTTGGCGGGTATTAATGACATTAAGTCTGCTTCTGGTTTGTATGCACACCCCCTTATATTTTTATTTCTGGGCGGCTTTTTGATTTCGATTGCCATGGAAAGGTGGCAGTTACATAAACGAATCGCGCTGCATACTATGTTGCGAAGCGGTAATAACCCCAAAATGCAAATCCTGGCGATGATGTTGGTGAGTGGCTTTTTATCTATGTGGATCAACAACACAGCCACCACGCTTATGATGTTGCCCATTGCACTGTCTGTTATACATGTTTTAAAAGACAATCAGTCTCAGGACAATAATTATGGTATTGCTCTGTTACTGGCCATTGCCTATAGCGCGAGTCTGGGTGGCGTAGGAACCATAATAGGCACGGCGCCCAATGCGTTGATGGTTGCTTACTTGTGGGAAAACTATCAGATTAAGATTGGCTTCGCGCAGTGGATGATTATGGCGGTACCTTTCACATTTGGAATGATTTTGCTTTGCTGGTTGTGGTTAACCCGTTTTGCATTCAAAGTCCAAAAGAGCAACAAGGATACCGACCTGACTCAGATATTTACAAAGCAACTGGGTGAACTGGGCCGTATGAGTCTGGCGGAGAAAAATGTGCTCTTTGTGTTTATCTTTGCTGCGGTAAGCTGGATCACCCGACCTTATCTGGCCGGTTTGACTGGACTGGATATCACGGATACCGGTATTGCGATGGCAGCTGCGTTACTGTTATTTGTGTTGCCAGCAAAAGGCGGCAGCGACACGCGCCTGATGGACTGGCAGGCGGCGCAACAGGTTCCCTGGGGAATATTATTGCTATTTGGGGGCGGATTAACGCTGGCGTCTCAAATCAAAGGCTCCGGACTGGCGGAATATATTGCCAATATGTTGGCGGGCGCGAGTGCTATTCCTCTAATCCTTGGTGTACTGGCGGTTGCTGCTCTGATTACCTTTTTAACCGAACTGACCAGTAATACGGCGACGGCGGCAGGCTTTTTACCTCTGCTTGGTCCTGTTGCTGAACAAGTTGCTGGTACCCCACTAATCTGGGTGATTCCTGCTGCGATGGCAGCAAGCTGCGCGTTTATGATGCCAGTGGCAACTCCGCCTAATGCCATTGTGTTTGGCTCGGGGGAGATCAAGATTCGCGATATGATCAAGGCTGGGTTTGTTATGAACCTGTTCGCGATTGTGGTCATCACAACGCTTACTATGGTGGTGGGCAGCAGAGTATTCGGCTACTGAGGAACCCCTAAGAACAGAGCTCAAAAAGACAAGCCGCTATTGCGGCTTGTCTTTTTATGGAGTTAGATAACGGATGATCAATCCTCAGTGATTTGTGAACCTGCGATATAGGTTCCGGCCTGAATTTTATGATAAATGGTATCGGCGATTTCCTGGGCATCTTCTCGTTGCGAGCGCGACATGCTTTTTTCATCAAGTCTGCGGCTCGTTGTGGCCGGTCGGTAACCGTTATATTCTGCCAGTGTGTTCCAAATGTAGGAGCGTTGTATGTTTTTCTCGCCACCAAGGCCCTGATAGTAAAGCAGGGCAAGATTAAACATCGCCAGGGTATAGTTGTTCGCTGCCGCCCGTTCGTACCAGAATTTTGCCTCGTTGTAGTCCTGGGTCACACCATCGCCATTGGCATGCATGACGCCAAGATTAAACTGTGCCGCGGGCATATTCTTTCTGGCCGCGGCATTAAACAGATCAACCGCTTTTTGTTTATCAAGCTTAACGCCCTGGCCCTGATCGTACATTACAGCCAGTGAAAACATGGCATCGGCACTGCCAAGTTTTACAGCTTGTTGCATAAGTTCAGCGGCTTTTCGCGGGTTTCTGGGTACCCCATATCCGCCTTCATGCATTTTAGCTAACTCGTATATGCCAGGCGCAAACCCCATATCAGCCAGGTATCTGAACTCTTTGAGTGCAACATCAAATTGCCCGGCATTTGCTGCCGCTATGCCTTCCTCCAGCCCGGCTTTCGCAGCTGGGGCGGCAGCAAGCAAACCCGTAAGGGCCAGTGCGTAAGTAAGTTTATGCCACATGTGCGTTCTCCTTAATAACCTATGTTTAAGTCACCAAACATAATACCAAATTAGCGCAAACAGATAGCCAGTTGACCTAACTAAATTAAACACTATTCGCCGCTATGGACATCCCAACATCGAACAATGCCTCACAATCGCTACGATAGCTTTTTGCGATATGGCTACAACTGCACCATTTCATAGTAACGACTTAGCAAATCGCCTGGCAGTAGATGTTGAGTATAGCAGTCTGGAGTTGAAACTGTTTTAGCGAGTGGTTGTACAAAGGGGTTAGTATAAGCGATTGAGGCATAATAAAAAAAGCCCTTTCGGGCTTTTCAGATACATATCAACCGTCACTGATATGAGCAATGTAGCAAGTAAATGAGTACGTTTACCAATGCTTCCTGTGAAAAAGCCATTGGCAGATCAACGTTTAATGAAGCCCTGAACGGAGAATAAAGGTGTCTCGAGATTCATTGAGAATGATTATCACTTATCTTTTTTGATAAGTCAATTGCAAATGATAATTAATTGCAATTGTTGTCTTTATAACTTTTCGCTTCCGGGTGTCATCAAAGTATCTTTTCTTTTTCGTTTTATAGTCAGTATATTGAGATGAATGAAATTTGTTCAGGGAGCATGTTATGCAACAGCAATATACAGAATTGAAACGAAACGTCAGCCTGCTTGGTGAGTTATTGGGCACTACTATCGCTCACTCCCAGGGGACTGAGGTACTTGAAAAGGTTGAGTTGATCCGACATCTGGCCAAGTCATCTCGCAGTGGTGATGTGCAGGCAAGAGAGACGCTGATAGAGACTTTGCAATCCTTGCCAGACGAGGAACTATTACCCGTATGTCGCGCATTTAGCCATTTCCTGAATCTCGCCAACGTTGCTGAGCAGCAGCACACGATTTCAGACGCCGGTTGTCCGCAAGGGCCCTTTGACACACTGCAAACAACCTTGTCTGAGGTGACAGCGAAAGTAACCAAGGGAGATACCGATCTTCAAACCGTGACCAGCGTTATAGAGAATCTGTCCATTGAGTTGGTTTTAACAGCACACCCGACAGAAGTGACACGCCGCACTTTGATCAGTAAGCACGTCGAACTCAGTGAGTGTTTATCAGAACTGGCTGATTGTCAGGATAGCAGCTTATGCCGCACTGAAGTGATTTCTCGAATTGAACAACTGATCTGCCAGGCCTGGCATACCAATGAAATCAGAAACAAACGCCCGACGCCACTAGAGGAAGCAAAATGGGGTTTTGCGGTCATTGAGAACAGCTTATGGGACGCGGTACCCAAGTTTACGCGGACCTTGACCCATCTGGCAGAAGGGCAACTCGGTATAAGTCTGCCGGAAGATTACGCTCCTGTGAGCTTGGCATCGTGGATGGGTGGGGACAGAGATGGCAACCCCAACGTCACCGCAGAGGTCACTCAAAGTGTCCTCGATCATGGCCGCTGGATGGCGCTGGACTTGTACTACCGCGATTTGGACGTACTGAGTTCAGAATTATCAATGGCACCTGCAAATGAGGAGTTAAGAAAGCTTACGGGAGAGCATGCAGAGCCATACCGAGCGTTACTCAAGCAGTTAAAAGCTGATGTGAACGAAACCATATTGGCGCTGGAACATAAGATTAAATCGCTGCCCAGCTCACATCAGGACAAAATCCGTTCGACGGAGCAGCTCATGGCTCCGCTGACTGTCTGTTATCGATCTTTGACAGAGTGCGGTATGGAAGTGGTCGCAAACGGTATGTTGCTGGACGTGATGCACAGACTCAGATGCTTTGGGGTTCAGCTTTGCAAACTGGATATTCGTCAGGATTCGGGAAGGCATTGTGACGTATTGTCTGAAGTGACGCGTTATCTGGGGCTTGGAGATTATGCACAATGGTCTGAGCAGGATAAGCAGGCTTTTCTGCTTTCAGAGCTTTCTTCTCGACGTCCCTTGTTGCCTAAACACTGGCAACCCAGCGAAGAGGTTCAGGAGGTGCTGGACACCTTTGCCGTGATTGCCAAGCAGGATAGAGCTGCGCTGGGTATCTATATTATCTCTATGGCCAGAGAAGCGTCAGATGTGCTGGCTGTGGAATTATTGCTTCAGGAAAGTGGCTGCCCGTTTAAACTGCCTGTGGCACCACTTTTCGAAACTCTGGATGACCTCAATCATGCGCAGGTGGTGATGCAGCAACTGTTCGATTCAAGCTGGTACAAAGGGCACGTAGGACAGCAGCAGTACGTAATGATTGGCTATTCTGACTCAGCTAAAGATGCTGGCATGATGGCGGCGGGCTGGGCACAGTATCTGGCCATGGAGCAGCTTATTGATGTGGGCGAAAAATACCAGGTTGAGATGCATTTGTTTCACGGTCGGGGTGGCACAATAGGGCGTGGCGGCGCACCTGCTGCGCAGGCGTTACGTTCTCAGCCGCCGGGATCACTGAGTCATGGTTTGAGAGTGACAGAGCAAGGTGAAATGATCCGCTTTAAGTTTGGTCTTACTCCGGTCGCAATACAAAGCTTGTCACTCTATGCCAGCGCCATTATTGAGAATAATCTTTATCCGCCTCCGCAGCCCAAGTCGGACTGGCGCGATGCGATGGCATTGCTGAGCGAACAGTCGTGTAAGCAGTATCGAGATTTTGTTCGTGGCAATGCAGACTTTGTATCTTATTTCAGAGCGGCGACACCCGAAATTGAGCTGGCAAAGTTGCCTTTAGGTTCACGCCCGGCAAAACGTAAGCCACAGGGAGGCATAGAGAGCCTTCGTGCCATTCCATGGATATTCGCCTGGAGCCAAAATCGCCTGATGCTACCTGCCTGGCTTGGTGCCTTGGCTGGGATACAAAGTGTAGTTAAGGAGCATGGAGAGTCGCTACTTGGAGAGATGAGCGAACAATGGCCGTTTTTCAGAACGCGATTGGAGATGCTGGAAATGGTATTTTGTAAAACCGACTTATGGTTAAGCGAATATTATGATGCCCGACTAGTCCCCGCACCGCTTCAGCCTTTAGGTAAGTTACTTCGCAGTGAATTGAAAGAAGCAACGCAGTTTATCGAAAAGTATGCTCCCAAGGGCTCGTTGCTATCGGCGCAGCCGTGGATCCGTGAGTCCATAGCGCTTCGTAACCCTTACACGGACCCACTCAACGTACTGCAGGTGGAGTTACTCAAACGTACCAGAGATAAGGCCAACCCAGATCTGGACAGCGCATTGATGATCACTATGATGGGCATTGCGGCAGGGATAAGAAATACGGGTTAATTTTTATTGATGCAATAATGATTACATTGCGCAATAACAAAAACCAATCCTATAGGGTTGGTTTTTTGATTTTATCTAGTTTTTTATGATTGATTTGTTGACATCAATTCGTATTTAACTAGAATGCCCTGCTACCTTGTAAACGCACTTAACACTAGTTTAAGCAATAGTCAGAGGCTACAATGTCAACGCTTTCTACCAGTATCACCTATGATGAAACGACAACCTTAATCATGATGACCCTTAGAGGCAAAGCTGGGGTGGATGATGTTGTTAATGCCTACAAAGCGGCAAATAGTTATGCCTCAAAGCACCAAAGCAGTAAACTATTGGTGGATGTTTCTGAGCTTGAGCACAGGTTTGCTGCAATCGATGTTGTCAATGTCATGCCTAAGGTAGCGCACCATGTTAAAAACATGAAAATCGCCAGAGTCGTGGGTATTGAGGGGTTTATGCACGATTTGTTTTTACAGAAAGTGCAGCGTTTTGGCATTAATGCAGAAAATTTTGAGTGCTTCAAAAGTGCCAAGGAATGGTTGAGTAAAAGCTAATTCGAGCGTAAACTGGTCTGCCATGAAACAAGCGCAAAACAGCGCTGCTCAGGCATTAGCCTGAGCGAATAATAATGATATATGGTAGACACTGACAACAAGTTAAACCCTTCCGTACTGGAAGTGTGCAAATCCGCTAACGGGGTACTAACCCCCGACCTTCAGAACCACATTAAGTCTCTTCTCGGATGTGATAATACGCAATTAGGTCAAGTCCTGTTACCTTATGCAGCTAGCTTTGCTCAGGCACCTATTTCATCGTTTTTGGTTGGCGCTGTCGCTTATGACAAAAACACTGAATGCTATTTCTTAGGGGCTAACCTTGAGTTTTCTCACCGGGCGCTTTCGTTGGTTGTTCATGCTGAACAAGCCGCAATTAACAATGCCTGGTTAAATGGGGCTCAAGAAATCACTCGTATGGACATTACTGCTGCGCCATGTGGGTATTGTCGCCAGTTTATGAATGAGCTGAAAAATGCGAAACAGCTTAAAATCACCTTACCAACCGGAGAAACGAGCTTATCTCAATTGCTTCCAGGTGATTTTGGCCCTACAGATCTGGGTAATCAGGAGGCGCTGTTTGGCAGTAAATCTATCGATATACAGAACATAGACGGCCTGTCCGAAGAGTTAATTAAACATTTAAGTCAAGTGTATGCGCCTTATACAAAAAATGTGGCGGCGGCAGAGTTGGTGACGGCGAGCGGCAAGCGATTTTATGGGCGTTACATAGAGAATGCAGCATACAGCCCAAGCTTATCGCCTATGCAGAGTGCGCTTAGTCAGTTGGCAATGAGCGGTGAGATTCTGGCTGAGGCAAAGCTTGAACGAGCTACTTTGGTAGAAACAAAAGGAAGAGAGAACCAAAGGGCTGTGACAGAAGCTGTAATAAGCAGTTTTAACGACGCGTTAGAACTGCAGTATCATGTGATTGAACTAAAGTAGGCCGACGCCTACTTTGTTCTTTCTAGTACGATCTCGGCAGTCTTGATCACAACCGCGACTGCGTTTTTCTCTACCAGTTTATGGTCGACATTCGGGATCTCCTGGCGTGTACGATTTACCAGTACGCCGGCTACACAGGCTGCTTTTAGTCCCAAAGCGGCACACATTGTAAAGAGCGTCGCAGACTCCATTTCATAGTTCATTACATTGAGCTTTTGCCATTCTTCACACGAGCCCTGAAACGCCTTTGGCACATATCCGGAAAAGGTATCATAGCGTTCCTGGCCCGGATAGAAGGTATCACTAGAGGCGGTGATACCAGTATGATAGGTCACACCCAGCTGCTCACAGGCCTCAACCATGGCAGAGGTGCTGTGGAAATCAGACACTGCAGGGTAGGCAAGTGGGGCAAAATGTTGACTGGCACCATCAAGGCGCACAGAAGCGGTGCTAACCAGAATATCACCTTCATTGATATGCGGCTGAATAGCGCCAGTGGTACCTATGCGTAAAAAGGTATTGACGCCAAGTTGAGCGAGTTCTTCAACCGCAATTGACGTTGATGGTCCACCGATACCAGTAGAGCAAATCACAATAGATTGGCCGTTAATATCGCCAAGATATACGTGAAATTCGCGTGTCTGAGCCAAACATTTTGGGTTGTCCAGTTGCTCAGCGATCCGCTCTGAACGTTTTGGGTCGCCAGGAACGATAGCCAGTGTTGCACCGTTTAGATCTGCTTTCGAAAGACCCAGGTGAAATACCTTTTCCATAAATAAACCTTGTGTAGTTCTAAAGCCCAATGGTCAATTTTACCTGCAGTTAAGTACAGGACGAATGTCCTTATCCTGGCCTTTGAGCGTTACAATTGTGTCGTTTAGTGAAATCCCCCCGTGAGCCCGGGTTTATGCAATTATTTTATGTTTAAGCCTCAATGAAACAAAGGGTTGTTTATCTTGCGCTGATATTAGATATCGGCATTTAAACGCCAAACTGTAAACGCAGAGCTAATTGAAATTAACCGATTGCTTGCAACATTGTCGACTGTCTTCTAAACCTTAATAAGGAGAAAGCAAATGGGGAATACCTACTATGCCTGCAACACAATCGATAGACAAGCACAACGAGTTTGCCCGCTGTTTTGAAAGCAACAAGCTAAGCCCATTTGTGGCGTTTCATTGGCTCGCGCTCGCTTTTAAAGATATAGCTCGAGCGCCTTTGCTCAGTTTAATTTATGGACTGGTTTTTACAACAATTCCCGCGGCCATTATGTGGCTTGCGTTTGAAGTTGAAACACACCTTGTTATTTTGCCTGCGGCTGTTGCATTTGCACTGATAGGTCCTGCGTTTGCCGCTGGGCTGTATGACGTGGCCTGGGAACTAGAGAAAGGCCATAAGCCAACCCTCAGTCATAGTCTCAAAAGTATGTTCAGAAACCCGGCCGGTGAGTGGGGCTTTGCAATCTTACTCATGGTCATTATGATAGTCTGGATGCGCCTTGCGGCATTAATCCACGCATTGTACCCCAATGTGCCAAACCCCAACTTTGAGCAGCTTTCGGCATTTTTGGGACTAGGAACATTGGTGGGTGGCATTCTCGTGGTGACGGTGTTCGCGATTTCTGCGTTTACACCTCAGATTATGATGGAGCGTCGTGTTGATATTATGACGGCAGTAGTGTCATCCATTCATGCTGTAAAGTCTAATGTAGCAGCGATGATAGTGTGGGGCGCGACCATAGGTGTTCTGGTAATCGTGGGTTTCCTGACTGGTACGGCTGGCTTTATTGTCATCATGCCGCTGCTGGCCTATGCCAGTTGGCATGGATATATTGCGACAATTAAAACCAAAAAACCAAGAAAATACGAATAAGCAAACACTTAGCCTGCATATTCAACCGCTCTGGACACTTTCGTCAACGTCGGAGCGGTTGACTTATCTCTCAGCCATGTTATACCGACTCCAGTACAATTTATATTATCGTTTTAAAGTCCACTAGATTTCCGTAACCAATTGAAAAATAAGAAGTGACTTGGTGTATTAGTGAGATGCTTGTGAAGCTTTTCGCTAACCGGTCACACTGATTTTGATAATTTAATAATTATTCTTTGAGTAACGGTGTGGCATGTTTATGCAGTTGACTGAGGAGGTCTCAATGAGTGATAGCAAGGTAAAATTTCATCAGAAAATAGAAAGCTGTTTATGTCCGCCGGGCGACGGTGTGTTTACTGTCAACACGGCAAAAGAAAGAAAAGCTGCGTTGCGTGAGAAACTCTATGGTCAGACAGAGAACATTGAGCCTCTTTGGAAAGCTTCACTGAATACACTATCTGATAGCGAATACAAAGCTGCCATTTTGGGGATCAGTTCAGATTGTGGCGGTGGCATCTTAAGAGGCGCTAACTGGGGACCCTTATTTCTTCGTTCCACACTGCTGACACAGCAACCTCAAGTCAGCGCGTTTGATTTGGGTGATGTGCGGGTTATTCCTCATTTGCTGCATGACAAATACCTCAATGAGGGAACCATCAGTAACTGTCAGAAGGCCTTGTATCAGGACGAAAACAGTGAGTACCATGTGTCTCCGCTTTCTATCACTGAAGATGTATGTGATGGCTTTTATGCACACTATCCTGAAAAAGGGATCTTTGGTATCGGTGGTGATCACTCTATCAGTTACCCGCTTACCAAGTCGTATCTTAAAGCCAAACGAGATCAGGGTAAGCGCACGGCAATTATTCACTTTGATGCACACACTGATTTGCTGGTTGAGCGCTTAGGGATTGACCTGTGCTTCGGTTCCTGGTGTACACATATTCTGGAATTTCTTCCTGCACCGCACCACCTTATTCAGTTTGGGATCCGTTCCAGTGGCAAAAGTAAAGCACATTGGGAATCTACGTTTGGCGTTAAACAACATTGGGCCCATGAAATTCGCGAACAGGGTGCAAGTGCTATCGTAGAGCAGGTCATTAAGCAGCTTAAAGAAGATAAAGTCGATGAGCTGTATGTCAGTTTTGATATTGACGCGCTGGATGAAGAATTTGCTGCGGCAACTGGTACACCAGAATCTGGTGGTATGACACCCGATGAGGCAATGATCATCCTAACGGCGCTTAGCAAAGAGTTTCCGATCACGGGTGCTGATATGATGGAGATAGCGCCATTTACAGACAGCTCTCTTGCTGGCTCGTCGAGTTCCGAAACGACGCTTCGAGAAGGGGCGAAATTGTCCGCTTTTCTGATTGATGCCATCAACAAAAGCTAATCAAACAGTGAAAGAGGGCTTCGGCCTTCTTTCATCTTACCGTCATCAGAGCTAACCACTTCAATTAAAATTTAACTGCTAACTCTATTCACAGTATCCGAATATTTTCCTATATTAAAAATTGTAGGTTAATAAAAACCAAAGGAGCGATGCTTGGTACGCTGGCTAATTTACCCGTTGTTAATGCTAGGGAGTATTGGAACACACGCCTATACACTGACTCTGGTTACTGAAAATTTCGCGCATTTTCAGTATGTAAACGGAGAGGGCGAGTTGGTTGGTCATGCTGCGGATAAAGTCGTTCAAGTGTTAAATGAGGCAAACGTTGATTACCAGCTATCGGTAGATAACTGGAGTATTTCTTATAACAGTGCAAAGCGCGATCCAAACACCTGTATTTTCTCTATTGCCAAAAGCAAGCAGCGGGACGCGCTATTTTCATGGGTGTTCCCCATCGGAGGCTTTACGACCTCTTTTTATGCTCTTAAGTCTGCGAATCTTCATATCGATAACCTGGAGCAGGCTCGGCAGTATAAGATAGCAGTTATTCGAGATAACTTCAGTCATCAATACCTCAAGAGCCAAGGCTTTTCAGAAGGTCAGCAGCTCTTGCTAATCCAATCATTTGATAAAATATTTCAGTTACTTGCTACGCGACGAGATATTGTTGATTTAGTGATTCTGAGTGACGCTCAGTTTGAGCATAAGAGCAAGAGCGAGCCTATGAGCAGTGAACTTGAGCGTGTAATGACGCTCAATCAGATGAATACTCAACTCTATTTCGCCTGCAATAAAAAAGTACCCCAAAGTATTATTAAACGCATCAAGGCCGCCTACGATCGCTTGTATTAGGGTTTCTTAATCTCCGGCCAGCTAAAGCCATGAAAAGTGTCTATATAGAGCGCCTCTACTTTTTCTCTTGCCCATGGCGTTTTACGTAGAAACTTTAGGCTCGACTTCACCGAAGGGTCCTTTTTGAAGCAATTAATATTGACTGCCTCAGACATTGCTTCCCAGCCGAGTTGTTCAACCAGGCGTTCAATAATGTCCTGAAGCTTGACGCCATGTAATGGGTTGTTGGGTTGTGATCCGCTCATACTGCTTTATTCATTGTGTCAAAGCGCCTAGTGTACCCTGATTTTACCTTTCATTTCTACTCTGATGGGGTTTCCGTTCTCATCAAGTTGAAGCCACATTAGCTGACTTTGCGGTTGGTTTGCATAACGGTGACTGCAAACATAAAGTTTATCAACTTGCTTAATGATAGCCCCCTGAGTGTATCGGAGATCCTGATACCAACACACGGGCTGCAGCTGCTCAAGGTATAAATTTGTTTCATTACCAAAGGCAAGTCCTTTGAGTGGAATCAAAAAAAATGTAAATAAAAAGCAAACTGACCGATTTTTCATGGCATAACTCCCAGTTCAAGCTAAATTTAAGTGGGTAAGCTAATGTACTATATACCTTAGCTATTGGTAATGTGTCGGCAAGCATCTTGTTGCTGTCTGGCCAAGATAATACATGCAGAAGTTGGGCCTATTCTTAGGTCTCAGGAGGGATTATGGCATTTGATGAAAAACTAATGGCTGAGCTGGAACTACTGGTGAAGTTTCCACGTAGTAGTTTGCACCAGGGGATAAAAATACATAAAAATGCAGATCAGGGTATTTTGGCAGCTGCCGAACGCTTGTATGCGAAAGGCGTTATCGATCAGCCCGATGGTGGGTACTTGACCGACCTTGGACATGATTTGTTAACTCATTTGGATCAGGTACATAGTGCCCTTAAGTAGGATATGAAATGAGAGGAGCGCAACATATCAGCGCTCCTGTACTATGTATTACTGAGGTGCATCAGGCTGATTTTCTGGTGCTGCTTCTATAAACGCAGAAAGCGTATTACAGTGTTCGTAGATACGGGCAATTTTCGGGAATTCACTCATATCAACTTTGAAACGCAGTGCATTATAAACCTGTGGTACTAAACAAACGTCAGCCAGTGTCGGCGTATCACCAAAGCAAAACGCGTCATCACCCAGCATAACCTCCAGCTTTTTAAAGCCTTCAATTACCCAGTGCTGATACCAGGTATTTTTTTGCTCATCTGAGACCGATAGCTCATTGCTCAGATACTTTAGCACTCTCAGATTATCAATTGGGTGAATATCACAAGCGATTGCATAGCTAAAGTTGCGCACCTGAGCCTTTTGCCATGCGTCAGCTGGTAACAATGGTGTTGCATCGAAGGTTTCTTCAAGCCATTCAAGTATGGCCAAAGACTGCGCCAGCATGCCTTGTTCAGTTTCAAGGGCAGGTAACAGACCTTGTGCATTTTTGCTTAAGTACTCAGCACCTTGTTGCTCTGATTTCAGCAAGTTCACTGGAACAAGTTCATGATCCAATTGCTTCAGATTTAATGCGATACGAACACGATAGGCAGCTGAAGAACGAAAATAAGTATACAGTTTCATGTTTGATCCTTTAATTCACGACGATTACTCTGGTCCTAATAAGGCAACCATAAGAGTATTTGGCTCAAATAAGAAACGCTGAGCAGGTGTTTAACCCGCTCAGCGTACTCAATGGTATCCACAAAGGGCGTTTACGCACCTTGGTAATATTTCTTGATACCTTTCCAACAATCAAGGTAATTCGGCTGGCGCTCTTTCCCTTCTAAAGCGTATTTAGTCGGTGAAATCACATAGCGTGACTCAAACATGAAGGCCAGTGTGTTTTCATAACGCTGTGGCTCAAGCTCTGCATTCGATGCTTTTTCAAAAACATCAGCTTCAGGGCCATGGGGAGACATACAGTTGTGCAAGCTCATACCACCGGGAACAAAACCATGCTCTTTGGCATCGTATACGCCTTCAATCAGACCCATAAACTCACTCATGATGTTGCGGTGGTAGTATGGAGGACGGAAGGTATTCTCTGCCACCATCCAGCGTGGTGGGAAGATCACAAAGTCGACGTTTGCAACACCAGGTGTGCCCGAAGGTGACGTCAGAACAGTGAAAATTGACGGGTCAGGGTGGTCAAAACTCACCGTATTCATCACATTGAAACGGGCAAGGTCGTACTTATACGGGGCACTGTTACCTGTCCAGGCCACGACATCAAGTGGCGAATGTCCGATATCACAACGGAACAGGTTACCATTAAATTTCGCAACGAGTTCGAAATCTCCTTCCAGGTCTTCGAACGCAGCTACCGGGTAAAGGAAATCGCGCTCATTGGTATAGCCATTTGCACCAACAGGACCACGTTCTGGCAAGATGTAAGGATTTCCATAGTTTTCGCAGATATAACCACGAACTTGTTCATTTAGTAGCTCTACGCGGAACTTAATACCACGTGGGATCACCGCTATTTCACCAGGCTTAATTGCCAGCTTGCCACATTCTGTGTGTAGTATCAGTTCACCCAGCTGAGGTACAAAGAGCAATTCGCCGTCGGCGTTGTAGAAATAACGGCCTTCCATAGAAGCGTTGGCAACGTATACATGGATACCGATGCCAGCCTGACCGTTGGCACTGCCGTTCGCAGCCATAGTGATTAAGCCATCGACAAAGTCAGTTTTCTCGGTCGGTACTTCGACCGGATTCCAGCGCAACATGGTTGGTGGAGTCGGTACTTCAGTGATTGGGGCTGTGCGCAGCAGACCGTTATCCATGGCCTGATAATCCCCCTGAACAACTGACGGGCGAATACGGTAGAACCAGTTTCTGCGATTTTCAGCACGGGGGGCTGTGAAAGCTGTCGTGTTGTATTGCTCTGCGTAAAGGTCGTATTTTACTTTTTGTGGTGAAAACTGACCCACAGGCAGGGCGCCGGGTAGGGCTTCGGTTTCAAATTCATTACCAAAACCGCTCATATACTCGAATTCTGCACTCATTTTGCATAGACTCCGTTGATGTTTTTTGTAAAGATACTCTCATGTGAGAGTATTTTCAATCCTTGGCAGTTTTTAATGTGTAAACCTATGTATACGAAAATTCGCCAGATGTACCCGGAGCTTGATAATGGCGTTTGATATCAATGAATTTCTGCCGTACCGCATGGTTAGGCTGGCCAATGCAATGAGTGAAGCATTTTCTGAAGTGTATGAACAAGCCGGGCTGACTATACCCCAGTGGCGGGTGTTGGTGCATCTGGCTCAGCACCCGGGTGCAACCGCAAAGCAGTTGTGCGACCTGGCAAGTATGGATAAGTCAACGGTGTCGCGGGCCATTAAGCAATTGCAACAACAGGGAATGCTGGTTGCCCAGCAAAGTGAGGCGGATAAACGCGCCACCGAAATGACGTTAACAGAGCAGGGCACAGTGTTGTATGAAACACTGACTCCTGAAGCGCTGGTTTGGGAAAGTAAACTCTTAAGCGAGTTAAACCCGGATGAAAAACAAGCTTTACTGGCGACAATGAAAAAGCTGGAAGGGCGTTTTCTTTTATAATGTAGCAAGTAGCCAGATTAAGTAACCAAAGCTTTGTTTTACTGGTCCACTATAACTAAAAAAGGTCAACCGAAGTTGACCTTTAGAGATTATCTAATTACGTGTTATAGATATTAGAAATCGTATTTAACACCGATACGGATTTCCCAAAGTGAAGGGCGAATTTCAAAATCAGTACCGCTTGGGTCATTAAATTTAACGAACTCGTAGCGACCTGCCTCGGTAATACGTGCAGTAACTGCATTTTGCATCTCACTACCCGTTTCCATTACGCCCCAGTCGTCGTTCAACAAGTTACCCAGGTTTTTGATTGTGAAGAACGCAGAACCTTTATGACCATCTGCAAAGCCAGCAAATTCCTGCTCAACTTTCAAGTCAAAAGTAACCCACCATTCACCGTCTTGAGAGTTACGGTCAAGGATTTCACCACGAGCAAGGCCTTCACGCTCAACCCAAGCATCAAACGCTGCTTTATCAAAGTCAGCACCGTACTGAACAGCATTGTCTTCAATGTTTGGTACGTACAATAGGTCACGTTCAGTATCAGCAAATCCAAACATACCTGTGTTGTCGAACGTGTAAGAGTAAGGGTTAGTTACGCTTGCCTGTCCAAATAGGTTGAACTTAGTCTCGTAGCCGTCGATAAACTCATGCTTGTACGACAGTGACAGAGTTGCACGGTGTGGCACTTCATAGTTAGAAGTCGACAGGTTAGGTGCCTCTGGGTTTGCCGTTGCAAAGAAGTGGTAGTTCGAGAACGCCACTGAGCTTGTCATTGGGTGCACGTCTTTAGAGACAGTGTAAGCATATGACATTGCCAAATCGATGCCGTTGTCAAATGACTTGTTCATACCGAACGACAGGATATGTGAATATGCGTCTTCGCCTTTTACATTAGTAAGTAAGAAATCTGAATTTCTTGGGTGCGGATCGTCTGAGTAGATTGGACGACCATCTGGTGCAGTACCAGCGCGAACTAAGGCTAAGTTTCTGACGATAGCCGAGTCTTGCTTGTGAGTGTATAAGTAATCAACGGTGAAGACGTAGTCTTCTTCTGTAACATACGTTGCACCTAGTGAGTATTTCCACTCAGAAGGGATATCAAAATCAGGATCTGTTACGTTGGTGCTTGCATCAGCGGTACCACTGCCCACAGCATCATACAGGTCTTTAGGGATAGCATAACCTGCATCGCCGTTATCTACGAATGTAACCGCATCCGGGCCAAGTAGCTGCATGTTCTTTTGGTTGATCTGGATGTTACGGATACCATCGTTAGAGTAGCTGTTTGAGATCCAAACGTTCGGGTTACCACCTGAGTACAAGCCAATACCACCACGCAGCTCAAGCTGGTCGTTGTAAACCCAGTTGAAGCCTAAGCGTGGTTGCAGTAGTGATACGCCGTCAAGGTTTTGTTGGTTAGAAAAGTCGTAACGGCCTTGGAAGTTCTTGTTTTCTGCAGGAACATCATCACTGGTGTACCAGTCGTAACGAAGGCCGGCAGTGATTGAGATTTCGTAATCTTCCAGGTCAATTTTATCTTGTACATACAGGGTGTTAAGCGCGTACTTGAATTCACCTGCAGCATCGATTGGGTTGTGGCTACTTGCGTTACCATAGTAAACGCGAGCTACACCATTACGGAAGTCTTCAATACCACCGAAGAAACGATGCTCACCTTCATTGTGCTGTACGAACATGTTGAAGACATCTAGTTCTTCCATTTCGTAGCCGAAGCTAATCTCATGTGAGTCAAGGTAGTATGTACCAGCCAGTTTAAGAGACAGGTTGTCATACTTTAGCTTGTTAGCCTGACGTGAGTCGTCTGGACCAATGTAAACAGTTACGTCGTCAGTATAGATTTGCATTTCACCGAAGCCAGATGCAGCGTCCAGAGAGTTCTGACGGTTATCAAGCTTAGAGTAGCCAACACGTACTTCAGTTGAGAAATCGTCGGTCCAGTCAGAGTATACCGTTGCAACGTAGGAGTTTAGTTCTGCGCCACGCTCGTAGAAATGGTTAGACAGAGACATACGGTCTGAGCTTGAGTCAGACTGGCTCAGAGAGAAACCGTCGTTGTAGTTGTATACGAACGAAGCACGGTGCATTTCGTTGATGTTCCAATCCAGCTTAATCAGGATTTTCTCATCTTCTACAGGCATGCTTGGGATCATTGAACCCGGATCATATTTATACAAAGACTTAGAAATATCGATGATTTCGTTGATTTCGTCTAACGTGATTTTCCCATTGGCAAATGGTGTGTATTCAAAAACCTGAGAGCCTTCCAGCTTTTCGTAGCTGGTGAAAAGGAAAAGCGTATCTTCAATCAATGGCATACCTACGTTGAAGCCATAACGCTTCTCATCATAGTCGCCCAGATTTTGCTTAGCACCTTCGATTTTATCACCAGAAAGTGAATCGCTAGTGTAGTCAAAGAAAACGCCGCCATGGATTTCGTTGGTACCAGACTTAGTTACGGCATTGATGTTACACGAAGTAAAGCCGCCGTACTGTACGTCAAACGGTGCTAACTCAACTGCAACCTGTGCAATAGTATCGAAAGAGAAAGGCATGCGTTCAGTTGGGTAACCGTTGCTGTTCAGACCAAAGTTGTCGTTCATACGAACGCCATCTACGGTCAGACTGTTGAATCTTGGGTTACCACCCGCACACTGAATTGCACCTGAGTTAGACTCGTCAACAAAAATACGCGGGTCTGTACGTACGATGTCTTTCAGGTCGCGGTTGATTGCTGGCTTTTCTTGCAAATCTGCTAAAGAGAAGTTAGTTGCCGGACCTGTACTACCAGAGTTCATGGTAATTGGACGACCAGTTACAACGATTTGCTCCATTTGGCTTTTAGACTGTAGCTGAACCGTAACAGGGTAAGTTTTACCCAGACTCAGGTATACATCTTCTACCATAGTGTCTTCGAAACTATCAGAGTCAACGATAATCTGGTAAGGACCACCAACGCGCAGGCCTTTCGCTGAGAATGAACCGTTTTCACCAACTGTCGTTGTTTTCACAGAGCCAGAAGGCGTGTGAATAATGGTGATTTTGGTGCCAACTGCCGGGTTTCCATTTGGACCGGTGATTTGACCTTTTACCGCAGAAGCAGTGTCATTCGCATAAGCAGCGCCACTTGCACCGACACATGCAGCGATTGCAAGTGAAAGAGCCGTTTTGCGTAGTTGCGTTTTCATTATGTTGTTTCCCGTGTTATAGGTTTATTAAATAATAATCGTCAAGGTTCACTTGGCTGCTTTTAACGCAGTTTCAAGCGGTCTTGAATTTTTGTCAAAAATTTGGTTTAGCAATCCTGCCAGTCTAATCCCACCTTGAAGAAGTCGAGACTTTACAACTGGGGTGTACCTATGAATATACGCCCAGCTGATGTCAGTTTCATTGCTATTATAAATATTTTCAGCTATTTGGTTCGATTCTACCAGCCAGTCGGTGGGGCGACTGTTGAGCATTTGCGCTATTTTCTTTTTATCGCGCGTTGCAATAAAGTCGCTCAATTCCCGATAAGAAAGCGCTTGATGTTCAATTAGTTTAGTATCAAAAACGGAGTGTAGATTTGTTTCTTCACTAAAAAAGGTCACTTTAATGAGATTACCACCGCGATCTTCACTACGACCGGCATGGAATGGCTGATGTGCGTCCCCAACTAAATGAACTAGGAACTTTAGCGCGAATTGCTTGTCTTCTTTAGAGGATTTTGTGTTTTCAAGCACAGAAACAGAGTAGTTGATGCCGTCTAGTATGTGTTTCACGTCATGTTTGTGTTCTACCGACGGATTGTCATGTTGCGTCATGCGGCTTGGATCTTTGATGTTGATGTAATGCCACTTGCCAGAGTGCTTTTTCCAGAACGAATCCGGGCTCGAGCGCATTTCATCCGCCCAGGTAGACACCTCAGCAAGTGAATCTTCTGCTAGCAGGGCTTTTACTGCTTTTTCGGTCGCTGGGGTAAGGTGTTGCTGGGCTAATTCACCCACGACTCTATGACCATTCATACCCCAAGACAAAGCACTGGTGCTGAAAATTACAGTAGATAACACCAAACACTGTATAGAAGCTCGTAACATCAAAAATTCTCGTTACCCAAAACGGGTATTGTTTACACCTTTGGAATGCGGCCAATTGTCCGGATTTTTTCGCAAAAGAAAAGGACTCAATGGGATTCATAATTTCTTGTTGATAAAGTAGCTAAAACAAGTGTTTATGCCTTTTTAGTAAGTTTACCTATTGCAATAAGTAATAAAAATTGATCTAATATAGGGGCGCGCAACTTAAGAAATACGAAGTTTTGAAAAATAATCACTCTCTAAGCAATAAAACAACTATTGTTACAGTTTTGTTTCTCTCAGTCTGGTGCTGTTGGTTACTTGCCAGTAATCTCACTGGCAAGCCGGTTGGTGAGTTACCAAAACTGGTCGAAAGCAGTGTCTCCTGTGAGACCCGTTCAACGAGCAATAAAGCCGTTTTCAGGGTGCATGTTCCGGTGGAACCTCTGGCTCGGAAATTGGCGCCTGCTTTGTGTCAGGACGAGGTAATAGCCAAGCAGTTTGGTCGGGTTAAGGTACGCTACAGTGGTGAACTGGCGGAGCAAATTGACTATATTGCCAAGGGGCTTGCTGATCTGACTTTATCAAAAGATAACGTAATGGCGGCTCTAAAAGCACAGTCTACTTATAATTATATGCCGGTCGTTGGTTATCCAGCTTATACAGCATTTTTTATTTCAAATCGCGAAAAGCCAAGGTTAGAGAAAGCCTACTTTCTGGATAAAAAAATAGGCCTTGTGGATTACCCAACCAGCCGCTCAGGGCATATCATTCCAAAACAAATGTTTAAACGGCTCGATTTGGATATGCGCGTACTGGATATCCAGTATGTCAGTTCTCATCAGGTGTTAAGAGAAAAGCTCTCAGCGGGTGAGCTGGACATTATTGCAACCTATTGGCAAGAAAGCGACGAGAATCGATTCTCTGCGAATTATATTACGCCGATCGGTAAGAACATCAGTGGAAGCCGCTGGTATGTAAAAATGGATGTTGATAACACCGATCTGGCATGTTCTTTACAGCGTCAGTTGCAGGACGTAGCCAAAAATAACGGCTCAAGCTATTTTGATAAACTGGATCTGTATTGGCAGTGTGATGATCTACCTGTTTATTTTCTTGGAGAAAAAGATGAGTCGTAAAACAGGTTTGCTGGCATTTTCTATTTATAGTGTCATTTTTTCCCTGGTGTTTGTGTTTGCTCACGAGCGGGCTATCAGGCACACCATTGAACAAGACTTGGGAAGTATCAAGCTTCGTGTTGCTCTGGATAAAAATCGACTTCCAATTGCAGATCCACAACTAAATTATGCCGGTGATGCCGCGCGTGTTCAGGAATATATAGACGCCCTGAATACAAGACTACATAAGGACATGAGCCGGGTTCGGGTCCTGAGTATCACCACAAAAGACGACCAGGCACCCAAAGAGCAGATACTGTTATCGGGGGCAGATGGTGATACCGCTATCAGCTACCAGGCGAATATGAGCCACAACCATTGGCTATATATATTACCTTTGGTAATTGCCTTACTAAACCTCGCTTTTTATCGCTCAGTTTCTCAGAAAAGAGAACAGGCGAAGCGGCAATCGGCGACAAGCTTGGCTGCCAAGCCGAAACCACAGCATTTGGTTGTTGACCTGTATTCAAAGACATTATGTCTGAGTGGCGACAAAACGCGTCAGGTTCAATTGGCCAATAAGCCATTGTGTTTTTACCTGGCGCTACTTGAGTTTTGTTTACATAATCCAGATGTATCACTCAATCAGAATAAAGAGGTGCCCGACGAGTTACTGGACATCGCTGATAAATACTTCCATCGTTTGGTTGCATTGGGTCACACGATCAGAAAACGGCCTAATTTTTCTAATAGTCTTGAGAAAACACTGAGTGAGATCCGAGCGGCGCTGGATGAGCTGCTAACACACCAACCTGAGCTAAAAGCAAAGCTGTACCCGCCTAAAGCTCATGGAGAAGGATCACGCTCAAAATTACACAGCTATGGACTAAAAGCGCAGAAGGCAGAGGATATAGAGGTGATCGGAAAGTAATAAAAGACGGGCGCATTCAGATGGCGCCCGTGAGTGTTTTAACCTTAGTCTGATAATGTTGAAAGCTTGATGGGAGAGTAGCGTTCGATAAAATCTCTCAAAACTTGCGCATCAGTACTATCAGTGGCTGTATAGCCAGGTAAGTCGGTCAATACTGGGTAACCGTCTCCACCAGCGGCGTTGTAGCTGTTGATACTCATTCGATACGTTTTGTTTGGATCAACTGGCTTACCTTGTATCTTAACATTTATCAGCTTGCCGCTTTGTATATCGAACTCGATACCATGATATTGCAAGTAGGCGCCAGAGTCTGGTGGAAATGCGCTAACAACCGACATATAGTCGATTAGCTCCTGACCACTCCAGTCGATGTAAGTGATCCGATTTCGAAACGGGTGTACCGTTAAAATGTCTTTGTAGCTCACTTCTCCGGCCTTTATACTGGCTCTTATTCCGCCACCACTGATGAGCCCGAAATCGGCTCCTGTGGCTGCCATTTGTGCTTTAATGATCAAATCGCCAAGGGGACTTTGCTTGAAACGAACAGTATTTCTTCGTCCATCTAAAAATGCATCGACCTCACCAATAGCGCCCAGAATTTTACTTTCTCCGGCTTTCTGATAAGGGGCTAAAAAGGCTTTTAACTCCGAGTCATGCTCTATGTAATCATGTGCCCACTGACCGTGTTCATCTTTTAGATTTACCGGGATCAATTCATAGCTTTCAAGCGTTTTCTCACTTTCAGAGATTCTGAAAACCGCTTTGCCCACATACTTGCCCCATTCATGTGCCTGCATAATCCAGATGCCGTTTTGCTGGTCCGGCTTACACGCTTTGCCTGGTGCAAAGTCAGAATCCTCTGCGCCATTTTCATCTATACAGATTGGTTCCTGAGAATGACCACCTATGATCATGTCAAGCGTACCAGCAGGCACATTGCGAGCCAGCGTTACATCTCCAGGTGCATTAATACCATAAGCTGCATCATGATAGTGACCCATATGCGTTACTGCGATTGTCACGTCTGGATCATATTGTAGTCTGATGCGTTGCGAGAGCTGCGCAGTAATAGGGGCTGGCTCTACAAAGTCGAGGCCACCAACGAACTCAGGGTTGGCGATCTTTACTGTATCTACCGTAGTCAAACCAATAATCGCGATTTTCAGGCCCTGTTTTTCTATTATTGTATAAGGTTGATAAGCATGCTCACCATTATGTTTGTGCAATATGTTGGCAGATAAAAACGGAAAGTTAGCCCAGGCAATTTGTTTGTCCAGGACATCAAGTGGATTATCAAACTCATGATTGCCAATGGCCATGGCATCATAACCCAGTAAGCTCATTCCCTTGAAATCGGGCTCTGCATGCTGAAGATCTGACTCTGGCACTCCCGTATTTATATCACCGCCAGACAATAGCACCAGGCTGTGGCCTTGTGCCTTGGCCTCTGCTCTTAATTGATCTATCAGGGTTTTTCGTGCTGCCATGCCATATTCACCGTCTTCATTGTGCCAAAATCGGCCATGGTGATCATTGGTGTGAAGCACAGTAAGATACTGAACAGGATTTATTGCTGGGTCAGATTTGGTTTGTTGTATTGTATTACACGCTGTTAGGGAAAGTGCCAACAGCGATGGAATGATAAAGCGCATAAGTCTACTTCAATGGGGTCTTTCTATGCGCCTTAGTTTAAACTAAAAGCTCTAAGCAAATATAGCCGATTATTGAATTTTTGACTTCATTCTGGAGTCATACACTGCATTGTGTCTGCGAGTCAGCTCTTCTTTAGCCAAATTCTGTTTGGCATGTCCGGTGGCAACCATCCAATTAAGAAAGCTGGCTGGCAGCTTGCTGTAAGGTTCACCGCTATGAAGCCCAAAGTCGCAGATAGATTGATTGCTTTCCATTATATGTGCCTCTGATTATTCAACATTATCGTGATTGTTTGCTGGTAATGTTATCAAATAGAAAAAACTGTGTGATAAATAATTCTTTTAGGTTTTCTCGTTGTTATTACTAATCGCTATAAGGACAAAAGTGTATTTCAGATCTTCCGACCTCATTAAAATGCCCAATAACCATTGAATTACACAGAGGTAAGATGGTAGCGTTTGGGGACTAAGGTCGTCTTTAGGGTCGGCCTCAAGACCAGAATAATTATATTGAGATGGATAGTTAATGAAAAAAACTATGATAGTCGCCGGCATTGCATTGGCTTTGTTAGCAGGATGTGTGTCAACATATCACGGAGCAGATGAAACTGCTGCAGCACCCTTGTCAAAATCGCTCGTGGTTAGCCCCAATGATCAAAGACAGTACCAGACTCTTACCTTGTCTAATGGCATTGAGGTAATTCTGGTATCAGACCCTGAAGTGGAAAAGTCGGCCGCTGCACTGAGCGTGGGCGTTGGCTTACTTCATGACCCCATGTCGCAACAAGGGATGGCACATTATCTCGAACATATGCTTTTCTTGGGTACCGATCGTTACCCTGATACGCAAGGATATAAAGATTTTATGAGTCGCAACGGCGGCACTCACAACGCCTATACCTGGTTAGACATTACTAACTATATGTTTAAGGTAAATAACCAGGCCTATGATGAAGCGCTCGATCGTTTTTCTGATTTCTTCAAATCGCCTAAGCTCTATCCCGAGTACACAGATAAAGAGAAAAATGCAGTGAATGCTGAGTGGTCTATGCGCCGGGAGATGGACTTTTTTGGTCAGTATAAACTATCGCGTAGCATGATGGGGACACACCCCGCAAACCGCTTTTTGATTGGCAACAATGAAACATTGGGCGATAAACCAGATAGTAACCTGCACGAAGAAACGGTTGCTTTTTATAATGAATATTATTCGTCCAATATCATGAAATTGGCGATGATCTCCAATTTACCTTTGCCCGAGATGGCAGAAAAAGCACACAGACACTTTGCAACGATTAAAAACAAACAAATTGAAGCGCCAAGCGTAGATACACAATTAGATTTTTCAGAAATTGGACAAAAACGTATTCATTATGTCCCGAATGAAGATGTGAAATCATTGAAGCTGGATTTTACAATTGCCAATAACATGGATGAATTTGCGTTCAAGCCTAACTACTTTGTAACCTATTTACTCAGTAACGAAATGCAGGGTAGCCCGGCACAGGTACTAAAAAGCAAAGGCTGGATCTCAGAGCTGACAGCCAATGCGGTACCTGACTTATATGGTAACTATGGCTCATTGTCTGTTGATATTCAGCTGACGGACCTTGGTATGAGCCATCGGGAACAAGCCGTTGCGATAGTCATGCAGTATATCCAACTTATCAAAGAGCAAGGTGTAGACCGCAAGTACTTTAAAGAGATTAAAACGTCACTTGCTAACCAGTTCCGGTTCTTAGAGCGTGGAGATGAGTTTGACTATGTTTCTGGTCTTGCAGACAGCATGCAAAAATTTCCTATAAACCACGCAATTAATGCTCCTTACTTCTTTGCCGATTTTAACGAACAGGCAGTCACAGAAGTACTGGAACAGTTAAATGCACAGCGGCTTCGCATTTGGTACATCAGCAAAAGTGAACCACACGATCAGAAACTACACTTTTATGATGGCCGCTATAAGGTGGTTGATATTCCGGAACAAGAGCTTGCCTCCTGGCAGGCAAGTATAAATCCAGAGCTCGCCTTACCAAGCATAAACCGTTTGCTTCCCGAGCAATTTGATATAGTGACGCAATCAGAACAAGATGACAGAGTAAACAAGGTTTATCAGGACAATACTGTTGCGGTATGGCAAAAAACCAGTGAAAAATATAGCGCTCAGCCAAAAGGGCGCTTACAGATACATATTAATTCTCCAAAGACACTAGACAGTGCACAGGTTCAGGTAGCAGCCGCTTTGTGGGCGGATTTATATTCGATTGAAAAAGCAAAGTTACTGACCGAAGCATCGGTCGCTGGCATGGGGCTGAGACTTGGCGTAAATAGTGGATTAATACTGACTATATCCGGGTTTACGGATAAACAAGGCGTTTTGCTATCGCAGGCACTGGACGGTCTGAAGGTGCAGCCGAGCCAAAAGCAGCTGGAGCAGGCTGTTGACAGGTTTATCAGAAATATTCAAAATCAAAGTCAACAATTCCCGTTTTATCAGGCGTTTGGCCGTTACCAGTCCTTGGTGCGCTCTGGTAACTTTGATGAAGATGTACTGATTGATATTGCGGGTAAAATGACTCAGGACGGCTTCGCCAAGGCGCAAAATGAACTGCTGAATCAGCATACAGTGCGTATATTTGGTTATGGCAACTACAGTAAAGCGTTTCTGGCAAATGTCGTCGAGGAAGTTAAGAGCACGCTTAATAAGCCAAGAGAGCACAATGACTATGTCAGAGCTAAATTCTTGCAACCGCAAGCCGGCAAAGCGCTGGTCTGGCAGCAGGATACGGACACGGCAGATGTCGCTATTGTCGATATGTTCGTGCACCCCACTCCTGGATATGCGCAAAAAGCTGCAGCGCTGGTACTGAAATCGCATCTGAATAGCCACCTTTTCAATGCACTTCGAACTGAAGAGCAGCTTGCCTATGCTGTGGGGGCCATAGCACAGGGAATAGATGAATACTCTGCCTTGGGCTTCTATATTCAAACCCCGGTGCTGGATGTTCAAGCTATGCAGGCTCGATTCGATGTATACAGACAGGAATATGCAAAAGTACTCAATGAGCTTGACCAGGGTACTTTCAATCAGCTCAAAGATGCAGCGCTACTTTCTTTGTCTGAAGTGCCTAAGAATCTCGCTGAGGAATCGCAACCAATCCTCATAGATTGGTATCGCAACAACCTGGCTTTTGATTCGAGAGCTAAGCTAATCGAGGCAACCAAACAGGTTACCTTGGCAGATCTTAAATCTTACTTTGCGCAGAGTATGCTCAATGAAGACGCTGCAAGATTAAATATTCAGATCCGAGGTAAGAAGTTTGCCGACAAACCTTTTGCAACCCTGCCTAATGAAGTAAAAATTAACTCAATGAATGAGCTTTATAATAAAGCACAGTTTGAATAAGCTGTTATCAATCTGGCGGGGCACTTGCCCCGCCTAGTATATTAAGGGTAATTTTGTATGGCAGATATCGTCACTCAAACTGAGCGTCTGTTTTTGCGTCGGGCGAGGATCACCGATGCAGAGCTAATTTATGAGCTTCTCAACCAGAAGAGTTTTATCGATAATGTTGCGGATAAACAGATCAGAACATTGCGTGATGCGCAGAATTATATAGAAAGTGCATTTTTTACATCTTACGATTTGGCGGCGCCGAGTCCCTATATTGTGACATTGCACGATGAGACCGCGATTGGTATTTGCGGGCTTTACCAGCGACCTTACCTGGCATTCCCCGACCTGGGGTATGCGTTTTTGGATAGGCATTGTGGCAAAGGTTTTGCGTATGAAGCGGCAGAGGCCTTGCTAACGTTTGTTCGTGATTGCGGCAAATACAATGCACTGGGTGCGATTACGGCACCGGAGAATGCTGCGAGTAACAGATTGTTAGAAAAGCTGAATTTTCTACTGGTTGGCACGTTTCAACTGGTACCCGACATGGACCAGACCAACCTATATATAAATCAGCTTAATAAATAAGGATTTTAAAGTGCGACTTGGGTAATGTATGACTGTAAGTGGTTCATTAATTGCTGCCAGTTACTTTGGTGGGCGGTGATCAGTGCATCGAACCCGTCCGTAACAAGAGGGGAGTTATGGTTAAACTGTCGCACTTCAACCAAATCGGCTCCTTCAGCTGAGATACGATAGAGATACCAGTTGCCTCTCAGTATTGCACCTTGCTGGTAATGTCCGGCCAAGTCTGACACTTCTATCAATAATCTATATTCACCTGGCTTGAATTCGCTCGCATTGACTGATAGGGCTGGGGTAAATCCGGTGTCATTCAGATAGCGCAGCGTTTCCTTTGTAAGCAACAGTTTAGGGTGTTCAGCCCAGTAATGGTAATTGGCGATATGGACTGTGTGCTCACCTGTATATTGAACAAGTGCCTGTTGATCAGCGACTCCGATTATATTTATCTGATCTAAATAGATTCTGGGTTGATCAGTGCTGTGATCCTCAGTTTCGGCTTGAGAGGCGTTAAACCGATAGTAATGATACTGAGCAGGAGCTGAGCCGGTGCAGCCCATCATGAATATGATAAATACCGCGATGACGCCTTTCATCACTGCTGCTTCCGCGGTTCTGGGTCTGCTAAGGTATCTTTATCGAACAATAGCATATTAGGCTGTTCGTTAAGTCCTTTTGATACTGGCTTGAGGGAGTTACTTAAGCTTTCCAGTTCTTGCAGGGTATCTGTCAACTGTTCAACCATACCTGAACCCTTTTGGTAATTGCTCAGCGTTTTCTCAAATTGTTTCAGGCTGGCAGTAAGCTGTGCCAGCGTTCCCTGTAATTGTGTTAAGTTCTTTTCCACTTTTTCTGATACTTTCGTTGTGTTGAAACCGTTTACCAGTGCCTGCGTTTCCTCTGCTAATGCCGTAAACGCCTGCATTGTTTTTTGTGCCTCGTTGAGCGAGTTGTCCAGAGGCAATTTGTTGAGCTTGTTTAACAAAGCCATTACCTGCTCCGACAAGGCAGTAAATCCACTGGGTACACTCGGTAATACCGGGTACGCGTAATTCATTCCTAAACTGGTCGGATCGGTAGAATTGTAAAAATCTAGTTCTATATATACCGCACCTGTTAAAATATTACCACTTTTTAGTGAGGCTCTTAAGCCATTTTTAACCCATTGTTCTATATTTTCTTGCCAATATTGCTTGGCTTTCGCATCAACTTCATAGATACGACCGTATTCAATTTTAATTAAAACGGGTATGGAGGTGTTGCCTTGCTGGAAGTAAAGTGGCAGTCCATCGCGTTCCAACCTTGCTGGTACTTGTTCCACAGTGCCGACTCGCATACCGCGATATTCCACAGGAGCACCCGGTTTTAAACCGCGGATCGACTGTTCAAACTCAACCAGGTAGTGATCAAATAAATCAAACCGTCGCTCCAGTGCAACCGCAAAATTCTGGTGTAATTTAAATGCACGCCCTTCAGTGGCGATTTGTCCGCCCCCTTGCTCGGGCGGGTAGTCGATGGATATACCCCCTTTAATCATTTTAGCCAAAGAGCCGGTATTGAGACTAATCCCTTCACTGGTCAATGAGATCTCAACCCCAGAGTTGATCCAAAAAATGGCATTGTGGGTAATGAGTTTGTCATAAGGAGAATCGATAAAAATACCGTATTCCATTTGCAGCGTATCAGTATTAAATGTGGCGCTTTCAATCTGGCCGATATGATAGTTACGAAAAAAAATGCCAGTACCCACATCTAGTACTTCACCGCTGGCAGAGCTGAGTTGATATCGTAAGCCTTCTACATCTGTGGATATCAGCGCTGGTTGGTCCTGAAGCGTATACAGGCTGGTGCGTTGTTTGCTCTCGCCAGGTAATAATTCTATGTAAACGCCGGACAACAGAGTGTTAAGCCCGCTGATCCCGGATTGATCGATTCGGGGCTTTACTATCCAGAATTTGGCATCTTCTGTTAGCAAGCTGTCGTAGTGTTTGTCTATTCTGACGGTAGCAACAACAGCTTTTTGCTCGACTTGTAGGCGTAAAGATTCAACTATGCCAATCTTGACACTTCTAACCCTTACCTCTGTTTTCCCCGCGATAACACCATCTGCGTTTTTCATCTTTATATATATTTGATGGCCTTTGTTTTGCTGATGCTGATAGAGCATCCAGCCAGTGATCAATATGGCCAATAAAGGTACAATCCAGATGACTGAAAGCCTGGGCTTGGGCTCGATATGCGCTTCTTTATTCATGTTTATTCAGAGAGTCCCAAAGTAGTCGAGGGTCAAAATTGTTCACTGCAAAAATCTGGCAAATAACCATGGCAGTAAAAAATACTATACCTGGCTGCGGCTCAACGCTCAGTACAGTACCAAGCTGAACAAGAGAAACCAAGAGAATCACGACAAAAACGTCGATCATTGACCATTTTCCAACCGCTTCCAGTGCGCGGTAGAATTTTGCGGTCACTTTTGGATTGGCAGGACGCCTGACTCGGTACAGCAAATAGAACAAAGTGCCCGCTTTGATCAGCGGAATACAGATACTGGCAATGAAAATTACGATAGCGATAGGGTATGAGCCATTTCGCCACAATACTTCAACGCCACCATATATTGTAGCGGGTGTATGCAACCCCAAATTGATGGTGTCCATGATAGGAAAAGATAGCGCGGGGACCATAAATACCAAAGAGGTGAACATCCAGGCGGCGCTGCGTGCAACTGAGTTATTTTTTCGATAGGTTAATTTTGCCAGGCAACGTGGGCAGTGTTCACTGCGGCTTATTTGATGGCAGACATGGCATTGCTTTAATTGTTGAGAGCTGGCCCGTTTGGCACAGTGTTCTATCGTTGGCGTGAAGTGCGCCTGTTGTAATTGCCACAACTGATGTTCACTTAATAATGAGAGGGTTTCAATAAAACACAGCACAAACAGAATGTAAGCCCAAAAACCAAGACCCACTTCTATTTCTGCAAATGCGGTCAGTTTAAAAGCGCTGATTAACACTGCAACTAAAAAAATATCAGCGAGATTGAGTGGTCTCAGAGTCATTATGAATTTAGCAACAGCGCGGGCATTGTGCGGATTGAGTTTTTGCCAAACAGGGGTGTGGACCAACAGGATCAGGGCACTGGCGACAAGCGGTAAGATAACGATACTGACACTAAGCAATGCAGCTAAGAACACACTGTAGTTTTCTGCCAGCTGCATGATTGCAGCCATCAGGCTGATGGTTTGTTTAAGTCCATGCTGTGCATAGGAAATAAAGTGCGGTTGTAAGCTCAGCAACAGAAATATAATGGATGAAAGACTGAACGCGGCAATCCACTGAGCATAGTTACGCTGAGTCGTGGCGAGCACGTTGCCGCAATGCGGACAAACAGCCCTTTGCTGCTCGCCCAAATCTCTTATAGATACTAAATAATCACAATGCTGGCAGGCGACTATCACTGTTTAACCAATACTTTAACTTACTCCTGCATATAGTGTGAGTGACTTACCTGTTTTTATCAACCGTCAAATACCGCTACGGTTTGCCTACTCAATGCCAGCAACCTGCCATCTTGTGAAAACAGTTTCGCATCTTCTATTGCGTAACCATGCTCCGCCTGGTGCGTGACTGCCTCCATGGCAAACCATTCTGAGCCGGGTAACTCAATGTCACTGAGAAACTCAATATACCATGACATACTGCTTGCAGGTGTTGGGCCATTACATAATTGCAGTAAAGTGGGTGGCCAGGCATCGGCAAGTGCCAGTAAATGCAATACTGACAGGTGAGGCTGCGCAGGGGATTTGAACTTCATCCAGCCACCAATATGACTAGAGTCGGCGCCACTGAATGGTAATGCACCTTGCTGAAGGTTGAGGTCGATATGTTGGATAAAGGCGGGCATTAAGCCATCGGTATATGGCAGCGTTTGTTTTGGATTTACCTTGTGCAACGTAAAGTCATCATCCGCAGCCACATTAATAGAGGATGTACGGGGTTTCCCAAAGCTGGCCAGGGCAACAAGACAAACCTGGTTATTTTGCGTGATGGTTGTTTGCATCTGGCTTGCGCTCTTTCCCGAACGTAATAACAAGGTGTTCAGCTCGAATGGTTGTTCGCTTAAAAGCGGTCCTACAAAATTGCAGCTAAAAGATAGTAGGCGTCTGTTTGGGTCACCCAGTTGATGCAGCATGCTCTGTAGCATCAATGCAGCAGAGAGACCACCAAATACGGTTCTGCCCTGACCCCAGCTTGCTGGCAATGACAGCTGAGCTTGTGCGTTTTTTAATTCGGGTAGAGAAATGAGTTCGTCAAATGTCATAACACTTATATTCAGTTGGGTTTTGATGCTCTTATCTGGTCATACCAGGGTAAAAATGTCAAATCCTGGTGATTTTTGATGAAAAAAACGGCATGGCGAAAAAATTTCAAAAAAAATCACTTTTTTTTTGTTGTGACGCTTGAATTACAATTTGCCGCCCCTATTTATCAAGTCATCTAACAGAACAACGAATTTTTGAAGTCGGAGAAGATTCACATGGGTAAAATTATTGGAATCGATTTAGGTACTACTAACTCTTGTGTAGCGGTACTTGATGGTGATAAAACACGCGTTATCGAGAACGCTGAAGGGGATCGTACAACGCCATCGGTTATTGCATTTACCGAAGAGGGCGAAACGCTAGTAGGTCAACCGGCAAAACGTCAGGCTGTGACTAACCCTCAGAACACACTGTATGCAATCAAGCGTTTGATCGGTCGTCGTTTTGAAGACGAAGAAGTACAGCGCGACATCGGCATCATGCCATTTAAGATTGTTAAAGCAGATAATGGCGATGCGTGGGTTGAAGTACGTGGCGAAAAGCGTGCGGCACCTCAGATTTCTGCCGAAGTCCTGAAGAAAATGAAAAAGACTGCCGAGGATTTCCTGGGCGAAGAAGTTACAGAAGCAGTAATCACTGTTCCTGCTTACTTCAACGACTCACAGCGTCAGGCAACAAAAGATGCCGGTCGTATTGCTGGTCTTGATGTAAAACGTATCATCAACGAACCAACAGCTGCGGCACTTGCCTACGGTATGGACAAAAAACAAGGCGACAACGTTGTTGCAGTGTATGACCTGGGTGGTGGTACATTCGATATCTCAATCATCGAGATTGATGAAGTTGAAGGCGAGCACACATTCGAAGTACTTGCGACGAACGGTGACACGCACTTAGGTGGTGAAGATTTCGATAACCGCGTAATCAACTACTTGGTTGCTGAATTCAAGAAAGATCAGGGCATTGACCTGAAAACTGACCCGCTGGCAATGCAGCGTGTGAAAGAAGCAGCTGAAAAAGCGAAAATCGAGCTTTCATCTGCACAGCAAACTGAGGTGAACCTGCCTTATGTTACTGCTGACGCAACAGGTCCAAAGCACATGAACGTGAAGTTGACTCGTGCGAAACTTGAGTCTCTGGTTGAAGACCTGGTTGCGCAATCAATTGAGCCGCTGAAGCGTGCACTGGCTGATGCAGATCTGTCTGTAAGCGACGTAAATGACATCATCCTGGTGGGTGGTCAAACACGTATGCCACTGGTACAGAAGAAAGTTGCTGAGTTCTTCGGTAAAGAGCCACGCAAAGACGTTAACCCTGATGAAGCGGTGGCAGTAGGTGCTGCGGTTCAAGGTGGTGTACTTGCAGGTGACGTAAAAGACGTACTACTGCTTGACGTTTGCCCTCTGTCTCTGGGTATCGAGACCATGGGTCAAGTGATGACTGCGCTAATCGAGAAAAACACGACTATCCCTACTAAGAAGTCGCAAACTTTCTCAACAGCAGAAGACAATCAGTCTGCGGTAACGATTCATGTTCTTCAGGGTGAGCGTAAGCGTTCAAGCGACAACAAGTCTCTTGGTCAGTTCAACCTGGAAGGCATTCGTCCTGCGCAGCGTGGTGTACCACAAATCGAAGTAACCTTTGATGTTGACGCGGATGGTATCTTGCATGTATCTGCGAAAGACAAAGACACAGGTAAAGAGCAGAAGATCACGATTCAGGCGTCTTCAGGTCTGAGCGACGATGAAATCGAAAACATGGTTCGTGATGCAGAAGCAAATGCCGAAGAAGATAAGAAGTTCGAAGAGCTGGTAGGCGCTCGTAACCAGGCTGATGCTTTGGTTCACGCAACTCGCAAGCAAGTAGAAGAAGCCGGTGATGCACTGCCAGCTGACGACAAAACAGCAATCGAAGCGGCACTGTCTGAGTTGGAAACAGCGATTAAAGGCGAAAGCAAAGAAGAAATCGATGCTAAGACCCAGGCACTTGCAGAAAAATCTCAGAAGCTAATGGAAATTGCTCAGGCGAAAGCTCAGGCGCAACAACAAGCTGGCGGTGACGCAGGTGCACAGCAAGCAAACAAAGCTGACGACGATGTAGTAGATGCTGAGTTTGAAGAAGTAAAAGACGACAAGTAATTGTTGACTTGTAAGCGCACACAGGCCTAGCCTGGAGTGCTAAACAGGGCCTGTTTATCCTTCAAGTTCTAGCGAATGGCAAAGGTAAGCAGGCTCTGACGTATTTAAATTAGAGCGGATAAGTGGACGAACAGAGGCACTAAGCCTCATCTGTGGCACAATTAAACACCTATTCGCCAGGCGGTCATCATAGTGGCTGATCGCTCAGTAAGATGTGTGAGAACTATGTCAAAACAAGACTATTACGACGTTCTTGGGGTATCAAAAGACGCCGGTGAACGTGAGATTAAAAAGGCCTATAAACGCCTTGCAATGAAGTATCACCCAGACAGAACGGCGGGCGATGCTGAGCTGGAAGCAAAGTTTAAGGAAGTAAAAGAAGCCTACGAAGTCTTAACGGATAGTCAAAAACGCCAGATGTATGATCAATACGGCCATGCTGCCTTTGAACAAAACGGTGGTGCAGGCCATGGTGGATTTGGCGGCGGTGCTGATTTTGGTGATATTTTCGGGGACGTATTCGGTGATATTTTTGGAGGTGGCAGACGCCAGTCTCGCCAGCAGCGCGGCGCAGATCTGAGATACAGCTTAGATCTGAGCCTTGAAGACGCGGTACGCGGTAAAGAAGTCGAAATCCAGGTGCCGACCTGGGTATCCTGTAAGCCTTGTGATGGTAGCGGTGCAAAGTCTGGGTCTAAACCAAAGACATGTCCTACCTGTCATGGTGCCGGTCAGGTACAGATGAGACAAGGTTTCTTTGCTGTACAGCAAACTTGTCCTACGTGTCAGGGAAGCGGGCAGGTCATTTCTGATCCGTGTGATAGCTGTCACGGGCAGGGTCGCGTAGAGAAAACTAAAACACTGTCTGTCAAAATCCCTGCGGGCGTTGATACGGGCGATCGTATCAGGTTGTCCGGAGAGGGCGAAGCGGGTATGCACGGAGCGCCGGCCGGTGACTTGTATGTTCAGGTGAGCGTGAGAGAGCACCCCATTTTTGTTCGAGATGGGAATAACCTATATTGCGAAGTGCCGATCAGCTACACCACAGCAGCTTTAGGTGGCGAGATTGAAGTACCGACCCTTGATGGCCGTGCTAACCTAAAAGTGCCTTCTGAGAGCCAGACTGGCAAAATGTTCAGAATGCGCGGCAAAGGTGTGAAATCAGTGCGTAGCGGCGCTGTCGGTGATTTGATCTGTAAAGTCGTGATAGAAACACCGGTTAACCTTAATGAGAGACAAAAAGAGCTATTAAAAGAATTGGAAGAGAGCATGGGCAGCGATGCGGGTAAAAACCGCCCCAAGGCTCAAGGGTTCTTTGATGGCGTGAAGAAATTCTTTGATGATCTGACCAAGTAATTCGACACTCGTCGTTTACAATGTCTAACGCTCGAAAAACAAACGGCGCTTAATTGCGCCGTTTTCTCTCAGTTTAAAAGCATGAGATAGTCCATATCTCCAGTGCATTTACACGCCAGCACTGTTCGACTGTGTCCTGTTAAGAGAAGTCCATCGTTACAGCCCAATCGCTTGCACTTGGACGCACAGGCCACACTGCTTTCCCAAAAATGGTATTCATTGGTCAAAAAAGACAGAGCAACGTAGCTAACCGCACATACGGCCGCGATACGAACAAGACGCCTGTTCATAACGACTCCAAGCTGCAATAATACAGTGCGTATAGAGTTAATAAGACTTTAGTCTAATTTAGCGCTTTGTCCACCATCAGGTAAGTTAAAATTCAGATAAAGCGCACTTGCTTACTTTTAGATAGCCAGGAAAAGGAAAACCGGGCATGACCCCTGCGATAACCTTACTCGAACACCATAAGGTCAGCTATCAAGTTTTGAAGTTTGACCACGACCCAGATATAACCGATTTTGCACACGAAGCGATAGAAGCGCTGGGACTGTCACCCAACCAAGTGTTTAAAACTTTAGTGATCAGTGTAGATGGTAAGCTGAGTGTCGCGGTCACACCGGCAACTCAGTTGGTTGACTTAAAGGTATTTGCTAAGCGCTGCAAAGGAAAAAAAGCGCAGCTAGCTACTCAACAACAAGCAGAAAACGCAACCGGGTATCAACTTGGCGGTATTAGCCCCTTCGCGCATAAGAAGCGCTTGCCCGTCATGCTACATAGCTCAGCGCTAAGTCATGATACGATCTACGTGAGTGGCGGGCGACGGGGGTTAGAGTTAGCCGTGAGTCCCATTTCTTTACAAGCTGTCTGCTCAGCGCAGGTAGCTGACTTCTGAGTTGGCCCACCAACCCTGTGCGATAACTCCTTCTGTAAAAGAGAAGGCTATACCTCATCAATGTTTATTTTTGAGTAAAAAACAGACAAAGAAAGCATTTCAGCGAACACCTGTAAGCTATTAATTCTTTATGAGTTTTTTAAACAACTCAGACCTTTCAGTAAAAAAGCCGTTAAAAAAAGGCTTAGAGTAATTGATCTAAACGAAATTTTGTGCCGTAATGTAACTATATCAATCTGGTCGGATGAGTTTATTATGAGTTTAAGAACACAACTAAGAAAAATATTGCCTAGCATTTCAGTTACCGAGCAAGAAGCGCTTGATGCAGGAGATGTCTGGCTCGAAGGCTCAATCTATCGCGGCAAACCAGACTTTGACGCATTGCGTGCGGTACCAGAAGCCAAATTAAGCAGTGAAGAACAAGCTTTCCTGGATGGTCCTGTACAGGAACTGATGGCGATGATCGATGACTCTGTGATCCAGAACGAAAAGCACTTGCCAGATCACATCCTTGAGTTTTTGAAAAAAGAGCGCTTTTTCTCTCTTATTATTCCAAAAGAGTACGGCGGCAGAGAGTTCAGCCCTTATGCAAACTCAACCATAGTTGGCACCATTGCAACCAAATCATCTGCAGTGGCAGTGACGGTCATGGTACCTAATTCATTGGGTCCGGGTGAACTGCTGATGCACTACGGCACTAAAGAGCAGCAGGCACACTACTTGCCGCGCCTGGCGAACGGAACTGACATTCCGTGTTTCGCGTTAACCAGCCCAGAAGCGGGTTCAGATGCGGGTGGTATTCCTGATCAAGGGATCGTAACCAAAGGTCAATACAACGGTGAAGAGGTTCTGGGTCTGGAAGTGACCTGGGACAAACGCTATATCACTCTGGCACCGATTGCCACAGTGCTGGGCCTTGCGTTTAAAGTTCTGGACCCGCAAGGTTTGTTAGGTGGTAAAGAATCTTTAGGAATTACCTGTGCGTTAATCCCCAAATCGCATCCTGGTGTTGAACTGGGCAATCGCCACGACCCTATGGGTATTCGTTTCTATAACGGGACTACACGTGGTGAGAAGGTGTTCATTCCAATGGACTTTATTATTGGTGGCCAGCAAAACATCGGCCGAGGTTGGCAGATGCTAGTGAGCTGCCTGGGTGCTGGTCGTGGTATTTCATTGCCTGCACTGGGCGTATCTACCAGTCAGGTTGCGCTTAAGTCAGCGTCTGAGTACGCAGCAGTGCGTGAGCAGTTCGGGTTGGCAATTGGTCAGTTTGAAGGCATTCAGGAAAAACTGGCTGATATCGCGGGCAAAACTTACTTGCAAGAAGCCATGCGTGTTTTAACTACAGAAGGTCTGGGAATGGGACTGAAGCCTTCAGTGGTCACGGCAATTGCAAAGTATCACATGACGGAAACAGGCCGAGACGTACTGGACTCCGCAATGGATATCTTAGCGGGTAAAGCCATTCAGAACGGTCCACAAAATACGCTTGCCAGCGGGTACGTGGCTCAACCCATTGCAATTACGGTAGAAGGTGCCAATATCCTTACCCGTAACCTGATGATTTTTGGCCAGGGGGTAATGCGCTGTCATCCCTACCTGCAGTCAATGGTTGAAGCAATTCACAGCGAAGAGGCTAACGCTGACAAGACCTTTAACAAGATTTTGCGTAAAACAGTTGGCTACAGCGTTGCAAACAGCTTACGTGCATTCAAGTTGGGTTTGCTTCCCTTCACTGCGGGCAGTAAATCAAGCCTGCCAGAAGTACAACAATATGAAAAAGCTGCACAGCGTTTGTCAGCAAAACTGGCAGTGTATGCAGACTTTTCACTACTTGTTTTGGGCGGAAAGTTGAAACAAGCTGAAATGTTGTCTGCGCGTTTGGGCGACGTGATGAGTTATCTGTATGCAGCAATGGCTTCTATTAAGTACTACGAGCAAAAAGTGGCTGTTACAGACCGAGAGGCTGCCGCACCTTACTTCCACTATGCAACACGATATGCACTGGTTGAAGCAGAGCAGGCACTGCATAAATTCCTGGATAACTTCCCGGCACCTGGTACGCGTAAGTTTATGCGAGTACTGACAATGCAGTTTAGCCATTCAATGCCGCAGATTAACGACGATATGATACGTGAACTGGCGACGGCAGCACAGTTGGATACGGCGTTTAAAGCCCAGTTGACACATCTGGTTAAGCCTCAAGCGGGCGATGGACACGACATCAACGAGCAAGCATATAAAGCTAAGATTGCATGTTTGGATCTGCTGAGCAAAGTGAAGAAGGCCCTGAAGAAGCGTGAAATCAAAGCGGGTGTGCGTTTCTATGAAACACTGGACAACGCCTTGATTGCCAAAGTTATCACTGAGACCGAGTATGCCCAGCTGATTGACTACAACCGCAAACGTGAAAAAGCGATTCGTGTTGACGAGTTTGACTTTGACCTTAACCTACTGGACGGCCAGGCAGTGTCAGGCAATGTAAAGTCTGCAGTTAATCAATAAGCAGCAAAATACTATTTTCTACAAAGCCCCGTTTAACCGGGGCTTTTTCGTAAGCCTTTGTCATAGCTGTCCTTGAAGTATTTGTAGACGTGTTACACTGTGAGATAAACATATCTTCAGTACGTTATTGTCAACATAAACTTAAGAACTCAGGGAATGTTATGTCAGCCTCCGCACTTGTTTCACACGTCATGACCATGTTGCCAGATTCGCAGCACAGCCAAGCGCTGTGGAGTGGCTGTGGCCATATTTATAAGTTCACTTATCAGGGCGACATGCTCGTTGCGAAAGTGGCGACTGTGCCCGCGCAGCTCGATCATAGGCATATTACCCAAAGCGAGCATTCGCTGCACCGCAAGTTTCGCTCCTATGAAAAGGAACTGATGTTTTATCGCGATACAGCGCAAAGTTATGCTAGTGAATGTGCTTTGCCAGAGGTAAAAGCTGTTGCAAATCATAATCAGGTTTTTATCTCTGTGTTTACTGACTTTGAAGCTCAGGGGTATCACAACATCAGCAAAGCAGACCCTTCGCACGTCACTCAAATGATGACATGGCTTGCGCGTTTTCACGCAATAGGGCTTGTCAGTTCGCCCTCGCGCGGTACATACGGACGAGGAAATTACTGGCATTTAAGCACACGCCCAGACGAGTATGAACGCATGATGTCTGGCCTACTTAAAAGCAGTGCGAACCAGATTGACCAACGATTGCTGGATTGTCCCTATCAGACCTTAATTCATGGAGATGCAAAATTGGCAAATTTCGCTTTTTCTCGGAACCAGGCGTTGGGCTACGATTTCCAGCATATAGGAGAGGGTATTGGAGTTGCTGATGTTATGCTGCTGCTTAGTAGTTTGTATTGTGGACGCGACCTGGAGTTACATGCTGAGCAGTATCTTGACGTGTACTTTGAGCAGCTATCGGAGGCATTAGCTGAGCACTGGCCCAAAGAGCAGTTTCTTGATCTGGAAAAGTGCTGGCGACACCTATGGACGTTTGTGTGGGCGGATTTTCATCGTTTTTTACTTGGCTGGAAACCTGACCATGAAAAACTGACATCATACATGCTCCATCAAACAGAGCTTTGCCTTGAACAACTCGGAGAAGCGTAATGCTGATGGCTTTGTTCAGTGCTCTATGCTGGGCGTGCTTTGATTTCTTGCGCAAGCAATTGGCTCAGCAATTTAGCGCACCTTTAATGTCAATTATGTTCAGTTTGCTGGTGTTACCTGGCTACCTGATTTACTGGGCCTGGCTCGAAGCCCCTCTGCCTGATGCGGCGTACTTTATTCCGGGCACAGTCAGTGGATTGCTTGCCGCTCTGGGCAGCGTGTGTTTTATTCGCGGTTTGGCGGTAGGAAAAATTGCTGTAATGCTCCCTTTATTGTCTATCACTCCTGTGGTGTCTGGCGCTTTTGCTTGGGCCTGGTTAGGAGAACCCTTGGGTGAAGCTGAGCTGGTGGCCTTGGCGGCCATTACCCTGGGGTCGTTTATATTGCAAGGAGGCAGGCTGTCAATGGCAGAGCGGGGCACTGGGTACATGCTGGTAACCGCTTTGTGCTGGGGGATGTGCATTGTATTCGATAAACAAGCACTGGAGTTTGGCAGTGTCAGCTTTCATCTGATTTTTCTGACTTTGTCTGTGGTACTCATAAACAGTATTGTTTTCAGGCCTGAGTTACCCATTAAATCAATTTTGAGTTTCAAATGGCAGTGGGGGTGTGCGGCATTCGTGTTTTCGTTTGCTGTGTTAGGTCAGTTAATTGCTTTACAACAGTTGCAGCCCGGAGTTATGGAAGCCATTAAACGTGCGATCGGTATTATCAGTGCGGCAATACTTGGTGTTTATTTTTACAAAGAAACTCTAAAACGCCACCAGTGGTTCAGTATCTTTGTGATCCTTGCCGGGACCTTGTCCTTATACTAAGGAGCAAGCTAAGTGCCTGCTCCCAGAGCGACAACCTCGTCCATGAGCGCTGCCTTTGTTTAATTACTTACATTGTGCACCTTTGCGCCATACATTGCTGAAGATGTCAGGACGAGCGCCCAGTGACCACCAGGTAGCCTGATACTCGTAGCCTTTGTAAGACACTTTATCGCCTGTGTTGTAGTAGGTGCCTGAATTCCAAGCTTCAACACCGCTACAGCCTCCACCATTGCCACCATCTGTGACAGTAACGCTCAGGCTCTTAGTCGCCGTTTTGTTGTTTGAACCAGTCACTGTCAGGGTTACGTTATATGTGCCTGCCTGTGCATAAGTGTGACTAGGGCTGGTTTGTGAGCTTGAATTACCATCACCAAAGCTCCAGCTATAAGAGCCTGCGCTTGATTTGTTGCTGAACTGAACGCTCAGGCCGTTTGGTGTTGCTGAGAAGTCGGCGATAAGGCCTGGACCACTGCAGTTTCCATTTGTCAGATAGTCATAGGCAGCTTTTGCCTGTACGATACCGTGGCCGTAATAGTTATCGCGTCCAGCAGCACCTTTGTCCTTCGCAGTTGCATTCAACGCAGAGCGGATCTGATCTGCACTACAACTTGGGAAGTTGCTCCAGACCAGTGCTGCCACACCTGAGACGTGAGGTGTGGCCATGGATGTACCGCTGATGCTCTTATAGCCATTGTCATTCCAGGTTGAATTAACATTCACGCCCGGGCCTGCAATTTCAACCTGGCTGTTGTACTGTGAAAATGAGGCGACTCTTTCAGAGCTATCGACAGCCGCAACAGAAACAACTGCGTCATAAGAGGCTGGGTAGCTGAATGAGCTATTAGAGCCATTACCAGCTGCTGCGATGTGTAACATGCCACGCTGAGCACTTTGGGCAAAGGCATTGCGTTCTGCTGTTGAGCTACCGCTGCCTCCTAAGCTCATACTGGTTACGTTTGCGCCTGCTGCTTCACATTGCTCGATCGCTTTTATCAGGTCTGAACCGTAAGCCCAGCGGCCCTGGTCATTGAAGACCTTTACAATATGTAAGCCAAGTTGACCCGACGGATTGACACCAACCACACCCTGGCCATTGCCACCAAGGGCTGCAATCGTACCCGCAACGTGTGTACCGTGGCCATTGCCATCCTGATACCAGTTGCCAGTGTTATAAGAGCCGTGACCGTCGTTACCGGTAACACCTGTGTTTGGCAGGTCAGGGTGGCCGCGTGTGTAGCCAGTATCCATGATACAGACTTTCTTGTTTCCGGCACTGCTATCACTAACCTGGTTTGCCTGAACCATAGTAATACCGTAAGGGACTGACTCTGCGTAAGGAGAGATAGCTTGGCTGCTCACTTCAGGTAGAAAACGCTTAGGATCCACCTCTACAGATTCAACGTTTCCACTGGCTTCCAGTTCTGCTAATTGTTCAGAGGTTAATTCCATAACAACAGCATTGACACTTGGCAAAGTCTCAATCGCTTCAACATTGGCCTGTGAAGCGATGCTGACAAGGCCCTGCGCTTTAAACTGAGACAGTTCTGCGCCTGATACACGCATAGGAAGTGTATTAGCAACTGCAGAGTCTTTGACTGTAACGATGACACGCTGCGTTTCAGCGGCTTGCGCTGTGCCTAGTGCTGCTGTGACACCCAGGGCCAGCAATGAGTATTTTACGCCTGTTAGAACTTTGGTTTTCATAAGTTTACCTTTATTACATGTTGTTAACCCTTATAACTAAAACAGGGAATGCTAGCGCTGTCAATAATGAAAAAATTAGGAATATTTGCTTGGGGATTTTTTATACTATTGAGGCTGGTTTCGTGGATAGAAATTTGTTGCATATGCAACTTGTGTGGTAATATATTTTTTATATAAAGAATAAAAAAATTAAAATTTTATTTGCTGATTCAGTGTCTTAATATTGTAACTTTGGCCGCCAGTCGTGAACTTTTTGAAGTCTATGTCACGTAAGCCACTACCGTGCAGTGCGTCATACAATGGTCTAAAGTTTTCTGAATATGGTCGAAAAATAGCAATTTTTTGCTCTCCGATTGCACTTATCTTGCGATCATGGAACTTTCTAATCTCGGTTAACAGATAGCCTCCTAGCAAAACGTGACCGCCCAGCGATACATCGACGGTCTTTTCGTGCCCTTTGTCCCAGTTAATACCGCCGATGTGCACTTGATCTCTGATATTAAGTTCTGTTGCAGCCCGTGCGGCGCCACGCGCAATAGCATCATTTGCACACCAGATCAGCCTTGTATCCGGAAATCGTTGCAGCAGTCCTGTTGCCAAATCATAAGCATTTTTTTCTGACCATTGTGCATCTACCCGATCAACCAGATTGACCCCATAGTGTCTGTTTGTGTAGCCAAGTAAGCCTTGCTCTCGTTCAATCGCGGCATTGGTGGCGACATCTCCGAGCAGTGCTAGCATGGTGCTACGTTCGCCTGTTTTTTGTAATTCATCTGGCAAAGACTGATGGAGTAGTTGTGCAAGCACTCGGCCTGCCTGATAGTTATCGGGGGTGACGGATCCTAGTACACCAATCCCTTTGGCTGCGAGGCGTTTCTGCGCTAGTTTGTCGGGGCTGTTGAGCAAAAATGAAACCCGTTTATGTTCGCCTGTTGCTGTAAGCAATGCGTCTGTAATCACTCCTTTTTCGTCGACCAATACCAAATAGTCTGCACTGGAAAGGAGTGCTTGTTGAGCGAGTTTCTTCATAACGATATGATTTCGTTCCGCGTACAGCGTCTCTAACTGGATATCTAGATCTTCTGCAGCAGCATCCATAACCTTAGATACATTGTGCCAGAATGCACCGGTCGGGTTGTCTTGTTTATGGCCTGGATTTATAAAAGTGACTGTAATTGGCTGGGCGTAAATGGTGAATGCAACAAAAAACAGTGTGGCGACCGGGATAATTAATCGTTCCATTACACCTCTCAATATGAAGACGTTAGTTTGTTTGCCACGTTTTTACTTATATACTAGTCCATTCTTAAATAAGGGGGGAAAATGAAACGCCTGGTAATTATTATTTTTTCATTGTTTTTTGTCCAGTCGGCTATTGCATCACAAGGCCAGGATTTAAATCAGACCATGAAAAATATGGGTCACGCATATAAGCAAGCGATGGAAGCCACAGAAGCGCAAGAGATCAATAGACATCTGGATACTATGTTGTCACTCCTGCAGCAAAGTAAACAACATCATTTTAAAACCGATGTTAAAGCTGAGTCATTACAGGGACTTGACAAAGTGGCGGGAGTAATAAACGAAGCGCAAAGCTTGCTGGCTCAAAAGCAAATCCAACAGGCCAAGCACTTGCTAAAAGAAGTGGATGTATTGCGCAAAGACTATCACAAATTGCACGAGCCACCTGGTTTTTGGGAGCTGCTGTTTGGTAAATAACATTGTGCGCTTTCGTATTGCCCGGGAGCCACGCAATGATTGCGCCCCAGGGCAAAAGAGCTCTAAATTTGCCAGCTAATATCAAGTTTTATGGTTCGCTCGGCATGATAGGGCGCATCTTCGTCTGCTGTGGTTCGATGTAAACGGTTGAAGAGGTTTAGTACGCCCGCTCTTAGCGTCCAGCTTTCATCCATATACCAACTCATATTTAGGTCTGCGACAAGGCTGCGCTTCAATGCCGCTTCACCAGAGCCAACATTTTGTTTTGCCAGTTGATAATGGACTGCGGGTGCGAACTCAAAGGATTGCCAGGCATAGTGGCCAGACAGGCTAAGCTTGCTGGGTGAAATGTCCGCAAGATGATCGCCTGATTTACTTTTACCTTGCTGGTGTGTGTAGCCAAAAGTATAAGACAGTGCATCACTGACTTCTATGTTGGTGGCAACTTCAGCGCCCGAAATTATTGCCTGGTCGAGATTTTGATAGGTCCTGTCTCCCGACACCAGTTTGACTCTTTCTATATAGTCATCCAATCGGGTATGAAACAAGTTCACTGTGGTATCTATATTGTCTTTTTCCAGGCGATAAGTCAGTTCAAATCCCTGGCTTGTCTCAGGCTCAAGCGTATCATTGCCCAGAGTATTTCCTCTTGGTGTAACACCATTAAAATATAGTTCTGTAAGTGTGGGGAACCTGAATGCACTGGCATAATTTAATGACAGACTATGGGATTGCCATTGTTTGGTAACCCCAATGCTGTGACTGATGTGACTATCTGATTTACTGCGGCCAAAGTTACTGGCACTGAAGTGATCAAAGCGCGCACCGAAATCGACTCTCCAGCCCTTGTCTTCCCATATACCGTTTATAAAGGCTGCAATATTATCCTGTTTGCCATTGAGCAAAGTACTATTAGTTGGGTCGTTGACAGCTTTCAGGTCTGACTCCTGATCCGTAATGGAGACACCACGCCTTGCCGTCCAGTCTAAGCCTGCGCGCAAAGGAATACCTTGCCAGTCGTATTCGTGATACAAGTTAGTACCTAATGTATGTGCCTGATATTGAGTTAAGTTATGTCTTTTACCAAGGCGTGTGACATCGCTATCCCAGTTCTGATAGTGGTGAAACACATTGACAAACCAAGTCTCAGAGTTCAATGACAGTTGTGCCAGACTATGCAAGTCTTCGGGATAAGTCGCTATCTGGCTGTCAGGGAAAGTGACACTATTTTTTCCAACGTCTTTACTGAGGGATGGGAGCCATGACATGTTCAGTTCGATACCATTGGTGAGCGTATGCTGGTAGCGTAAACTAGAAGAAAATTGCTCAAACCCATTGTTCAGCTCGTCGCCGTTTGGCGCGTAGCTTTTTTCTTTCTTCCTATATGCAAACGCCAGGTTGTAGTGCTCTTCGCCTGTAACAGCAAGGAAACGACGACCATTTCCTGTGTCTTCATAGCCTAGTTCCAGCGTATCTTGCTCCCCCTGAACTGAACTCATGGAAATGACGCCTCCTATTGCTTCTGAACCATAGAGCATAGCGGCAGGGCCTTTTTGGACACTGGCAAGCTGCAGTAAACCGGGGTCAATAAATGAGGCTGAGTTGCCAGCACGTCTGTCGGTCAGTAAGACAATACCGTTGACTTCCGTCCTGACACGCCAGCGGCTGAGGCCTCGTATACTATAACTCTGATATAGGCCACCCTGACCATTTAGCGCAACGCCTGGAACCTGTATTATCCAATCTGCAATAGTGTTGTTAGCACCATGCAAATCTTCCTTGCCAATATGTGTAATGTTAACGTTTGTAAATGACTCTGAGGCAAGTAAATTTTTCCCGCCTATGACTTCAATTGTCTCAATAGCGCTGCCTTGCGTCGCGATCGTGGATAATAGTAAACACTGGATCATGTACTGCAAACCCTAAGTTAGTTGTTCTTACTCGTTAAGAACTCATTCATATTTGATGAAATTCTGTTATTGTTACATTTTCAATGTACCTTTAATTGCTAATGAAGTTAAAGCAAATGCGGTGAAATGACATTGTTTGTAACTTTCTGTATTTGTGCTTAACTTTATTGACGTTTTTTGGTGTGAACGGTTCAAAAGTAAACTGGTATTTCGGTTTGCTGACATTTAATTAAAACGATAAATAAACTGAAGGGAAAAATATGAAACTCTTACATCCTGTTAGCCTAGCTGTGGCGATAGCGCTGGGCGGTGCCAGTTATTTGACATATCAACATGCGCAACAGACGCCATACGATCAGAAGGCTGATTATCTGGCTGCAAAAGCTGAGAAAAAAGCCAATTCACCGAAACGTTATGACAAGCCGAAAGAGGCACAAGAGTTTTATATTTCGCAGCGTTTGCCTAAAGGCGTAGAGACAATACCGACTGAAAAGTATTCACAGGCGCTTGAAGATATTAAGAATATGCGCCGTTATTCTCTGGCAGATAACAAGATTGTCTTTGATTATGTGCCGCAACTTAACTCTCCAGATGGGGTCCACCGTGAACTTGGGCAGTGGGAAGAGCTTGGCCCGGGCAACATAGGCGGCCGTACCAGAGCCTTGATCATTCACCCAACTGAGCACGATACTATGTACACCGCTGGTGTTGCTGGTGGTGTCTGGAAAACAACAGATGCCGGCAAATCATGGCAACCGCTCAGTGATTTAGCAACAAACCTGGCAGTAACAACTCTGACTTTTGCACCAAACGACCCTAACACTATCTACGCAGGTACTGGTGAAGGTTTTTTCAATGCAGATGCGTTACGCGGCGATGGTATCTTTAAGTCAACTGATGGCGGTATGACCTGGACGCAGCTGGAAGCGACTGCTGGTAATGAGCTATTCCACTACACTAATAAAATCGTATTTAGTCAGAACGATCCGTCGACACTTTATGCGGCCACCCGCGGTGGTGTTCAGCGCTCAAAAGACAATGGCACCAGTTGGGAAACCGTATTCGTAAAAGAGGAGGCGGCTGTTGGCTGTACTGATCTGACCGTAGTCGATGGTGGCGATCATGACGTACTGGTCACCGCTTGTGGTTCTTTTGATACAGGTGGTATGCACCGAAGCGCCGATGGTGGTGATACCTGGGCGGCAGTACTGGAACTTGAAACCCAAGGCCGCTCGACGATTGCAGTAGCACCGTCTGACAACAACATCATGTATGCGCTGCTGGCGAATATTGATGACCACGGTATGGAAGCGGTTTACAAGTCAGAAGACATGGGGGCTACCTGGAACGCAACTGTGACTCGAGACACGGCGGATGATTTTAGCCGATTACTACTTAGTAACACTGTTTACGGGTTATTCCCTCAGTGTGGGTATGGTCCTGAGCCTCAATTCTTCAACCAAGGCTGGTATGACAGCATTATTGCCGTTGACCCAGTAAACCCTGACGTTGTGTGGACCGGTGGTATTGATACATTCCGGTCAGATGACGGCGGCAAGACCTTCGTACCGACCAGTATCTGGTGGTTTGATATGGATCATGAGCTGTATGCTCATGCAGACCAACATACCATTGTTTTCCACCCTGCATATGATGGTGTGAACAACACGACCATGTTCGTGGGTAACGATGGTGGTATCCAAAGAACGGACAACGCGCTTGATGAGCGTCTAGATCTTCAACAAGTCTGTGGTGCATCAAATGACCCTAAAGGAAAAGTGAATTGGCAAACACTCAATAATGGGTATGCGGTAACGCAATTCTACCACGGTACAGTAATGCCTGATGGTACGGCTTATTTTGGTGGTACACAGGATAATGGTACATTGCTTGGTGAAGACGGCGGATTTAATGAGTGGCGTGAAATCACTGGTGGTGACGGTGGCTGGACAGCAGTTGATCCAACTAATCCAAATGTGTTGTTCAGTGAATATACCAACCTATCTATACAGAAATCGACTGATGGCGGTGTGACATTTGCTGATTCTTTCAATGGTATTACTGGTGATGGCTTCCCGTTTATTACACGTTTCGAAATGGCGCCATCTAACCCACAGGTTCTGTGGATAGGCGGTAACCAGCTGTGGCGTACTACTGATCAGGCTGAAAACTGGGTGGCAGGTAGCCCGGTACTGGACAGTTCGGTTTATGCAATCGGAATTGCTCCGCAAGACGAAAACATTGTAGCTGCGGGTACCCGAGAAGGTTATATCTACATTAATTATAATGCGGGTGAAGCGGATGCTTCGACACCTTGGAATAGCTTCAAAATCGGTGATGAAGGCGTTCGCGCAACGATCAGTGCGATAGCATTTGACCCGACAGATGACGAAATTGCTTACGCAACTGTATCGACTTTTGATCAGGCACATGTATGGAAGACCACTGACGGTGGTAAGAGCTGGATGCCGATTGATAAGGGCATTCCGAACGTGCCAGCAACGTCTGTGGCGGTTGACCCGAAAAATGCGAAGCGCATCATTATTGGTACCGATCTAGGTGTGTTTATTTCGATAGATGGCGGTGAAAACTGGTTTGCTGATGGTTCAGGCCTGGCAAATACCAATGTTGCTAAGGTGACATTCCATGGTAATGAAGTCTTTGCATTCACACATGGACGCAGTGCTTACAAAGTTGCATCAGCCACCGACGAGCATTATGAAATCACGCTGGATGAAGACTCTTCAGCGAGTGTTGCACCTGCATTTGCAGACAGGTTCAAAAATGCATTTGCATCGGTCGAAATTGCCGAGCTACCTGAATCAGGCGATTTGATGCTGGGAGAAGAGCTATTGGCTGTTGGCGCTGTTGTTGCGCTGGATAAGTTTGACATGGTGACCTACAAGCCAGACGCTGACTTTACTGGGGAAGATTCCTTCAAGTTCACCGGTACTGCTGAAAAAGCCGAGTCGACACAAGAGGTAACCGTTGAGCTTAACGTTGAAAGCGTCAATGACATGCCTGTTATCGCAGAGCTTGAAAACCTTGAAATCATGTTAGGCCAGGCTGTTGAAGTAGACTTTAATGGTAAGGTTTCTGATTTGGACAGTGAAGATATTACCCTGTCAATTGAGCCGCAGATCCCGGGCCTGAGATTCACAGATGGTGTGCTGAGCGGTATAGCGAGCAGCGTATTCAACGGTGATGTTAAACTACATGCAACAGATGGTGAGTATGAAGTTTCAGCAAGCTTCGCAGTCAATATCTATGACGCTTCTCCGGTTATAGAATCTAATCAGAGCTTCGAAGTAGCAGAGAATACACCAATTGGTACCGTTGTCGGTCAACTTGACTTCAGCGACCCAGATGTAGAGGTATCGCCTGTAGCTAAGTTCCACGTCTATGGTGACAGCTTCTTTAGTGTTGACGCTGAGGGCAATGTAATCGTTGCGAAAGAGTTGGACTTTGAGTTCCAGGAAGAGGTTTACTTTGGTGTTCAGGCTGAAGATACCTATGGTAACTTGTCTAACCATGCTGAAGTGCATGTCACAATCAGAGACCTGCGCGGTAACGATGATGACGATGATGATGGTGATTCAGGTTCATTCGCTTGGTTGTCACTTCTAAGTTTACCATTAGTGATGCTACGCAGAAGACGTAAGTAATCTGATAGAAGACGAATTCAAGGCGAGTCAGTGCATACCGGCTCGCCTTTTTTGTGTTATGAAGTAGCATAAAATTTGTACGTTGCGCGCAGTTTTGTCGAACTAAGGTTACTTTTTATAACAAATTGTTGATAGATTGAGCGAACGGCATACAAAGCACTGGATCTTACGGACTAGGCTGATATAACTAGCTATGGATTGAGAAACAGGAATTCGTCATGATGGACAAAACACAACAATTGGATAACAGCGTCATTGCTGAATTACAAAATAAAGACCATTCAGAGCAATTAAAGCAACTGGATAACCTGAGCTGCACGCATGGCGATATCATTGAGCTGTTAGCACAGTATCTGGCATTGAGTGAGCAAGATGATGATAGCCAGTTTGATACCTGGTACGATGCCTTATGCCCAGATCAACTGACCGTTTTAAAGGCGTTTGAAATTTTTCGGGCCCACTATGAGCAGGCCCATTAGCCAATCAATGGTTACCTGCAGAGCGCACTGGCTAGCGAATTGATAGGTCGTATTTTGCGACCAGGCACTCAATGTATTTATAACGGATAGACATGGGCTTTTCGTGCTCCATATGATGACTCAGCGAGCGGTTCAAGAGTTTCAGTGCGTTAAGCAGCTCAGCTCTGTGTTCTGTTGGAATATGGCTGGCTGTGCGCTCCTCCGTTAATGCGTCAACCAGCGCACGGCCTAAGTCAATGAATACGACCTCTTCCACGAGTCCGTTTTGGCTGATAACACCGTACTTGCTGCACAAGTATTGTTGCCAGCTTTGCTGAATGTGCTCAGGTAAATCTTCGTTAAACCGACAATCATGGCTGATCAAGCCTTGTTGTGCACATTTGCTCAATGTCTGGGTGTACTTTTGTTGGAACAATTCAAAGGCATGCGATGATTGCTCTACCTGATGTTTTAGTAGCAATTGACCCCATTGTTCCGCTCCTCGTGGGTAATACTCCGTATGCTCAACACATTCATATAGGCCAAGATAGGAGCTGCATTTTATTTGGTTTTCCAGGCTGTAACTGGCATTGGGAAAAATACACGACTCCTGCCAATGGAGCAGTTGGTCTTGCGTGATTCTGAGCGTGCTGCATAGCTCTTCGGCACTGAAGAAGTGTGTATTAAGATGTTGGGACAGACGCATAAAACAAACACTGGTTGTATGTACAGTGTTTTTATTGTGTCGGAATCAATCTGTTTAGGCAAGTTGTTTTACAAAATTTCCACTTGCCCCTCGGATCTGACATTGATTTATGTTAAAACTTAGCGCCAACAAAGAACCAAACGATATCCGTATGCGCAACATAGAAACTATAAAACAAGCCAGCTTAATTACTGCTATCAAAACACCTTATGATTTGCATGGTAATATCGACCTTGCCGGCTTCGACAGGCTTGTCGATGCTCAAATCTCGGCGGGCGTTGATGGGATCATTGTGGGTGGTACCACAGGTGAAGGCCAGTTGATGAACTGGGAAGAGCACTTGATGCTTATCGCCCACAGTGTTAACAAATTTTCAGACAGGCTGGTGATTGTCGGCAATACCGGCAGTAACAATACCCGTGAAGCGGTCAAAGCAACGGAATATGGTTTTGCATCCGGAATGGATGCCGCACTGCAGATCAATCCATATTATGGACGTACGTCAGAGGCAGGGTTGAATGAGCACTTTTCTCGTTTGCTTGAAATAGGACCTGCATTTATCTACAACGTGCCAGGGCGTACAGGTCAGGACCTGACACCTGATCTCATAGAGCCGCTTGCTCAACACGCTAATTTTGTTGGTATGAAAGAATGTGCGGGACATGAACGGATAGCCCATTACGAAGAGAAGGGCATAGCTTGCTGGTCTGGAAACGATGATCAAGCTCATGATAGCCGCCATTTACATCAATCACATGGGGTGATCTCGGTTACCTCAAATCTTGTACCGCAGTTATTCCGAACACTGATGGACAATAAGAATGATGAGTTGAACGCTCAGTTGCAGCCATTGATGAACTGGTTGTTCTGCGAACCAAACCCTATAGCGATTAACACAGCGTTAGCAATGACTGGCGCGGCATTGCCTGTATTTCGCTTGCCTTATGTGCCATTGAGCGAGGCACAACAGAAGATCGGCGCAGAGCTTATCAACAGCCTGAGTCATGAAGCAGTGGTCGGTGATACTGCGACAGTTATCAACCCTGACGATGTTAAATTATATTAACCGCTTACTATTGGTGACACTGAACCTGTAAATAGCGTATAATCTGCGGCCCTTCATTATTGGTCGCAGGTTTTTTGCTATGAATTTTAAGTCTTTCAGTTTTCCCGATGCCTTACTACAGGCGCTTGATGAATTAAATTTCCATACCCTGACACCGATACAGCAAGCTGCTATTCCAGTTGTAAGGCGTGGACACGACGTTCTGGCAACGGCGCAAACCGGAACGGGTAAAACCGCAGCGTTTGCATTGCCTGTGATACACCGTCTGCTGGAGGGAGAGTCACTAGCATCGCCAAGAGCGCTGATCCTGGCTCCAACCCGTGAGTTGGCTGAGCAAATAGCCAATAACTGCGACGCATTTTGTCAATATACCCCTTTAACCGTTCAGGCTGTCTTTGGTGGTGTGAACGTAGATGGTCAAACACAGCGCTTGTCTCAGGGCGTTGATATCCTGGTTGCGACACCGGGCCGCTTGCTCGACTTAATTCGTTTAGGTGCTGTCAGTCTTGCTCAGGTTAAATACCTGGTATTGGATGAAGCGGACCGTATGCTGGATATGGGCTTTATTGCCGATATGCAGAAGGTCATTAACATGGTTAGCGAAGACAGACAGCTGTTGTTGTTCTCCGCGACCTTCCCAACAGCCGTAAAACAATTCGCAAAGCAAGTGCTTCGAGAGCCAAAATTCGTTCAGGCAGCCAAAGAGAATACAACCGCTGAAACGGTAAGACACGTTGTTTATCCGGTTGAACAAAAACGTAAGCAGGAGTTACTTTCAGAATTAATCGGCAAGAAAAACTGGTTGCAAGTACTGGTTTTCGTCAATATGAAAGACGATGCGGATCAACTGGTCAAAGAGCTCGAATTGGATGGTATCAGTGCTACTGTATGTCACGGTGACAAGAGTCAGGGGGCTCGTCGTCGTGCATTGCGCGAATTTAAAGAAGGTAAAGTCAGGGTATTAGTGGCAACTGAGGTAGCGGCTCGTGGTATCGACATTGATGGCTTGCCACGCGTCATTAACTATGACCTACCGTATCTGGCAGAAGACTATGTACACCGTATAGGCCGTACTGGTCGTGCCGGCAATTCGGGTCAGGCAATTTCTTTTGTGGCGCGAGAGGAAGAGCAAACTCTTATCCACATTGAAACCTTGATTGAGCAAAAGATTAAACGCTACTATTTACCAGGATATGAGGTTGCCAACCGAGAAAACCTGATTGAGAATTTGGCCAAGAAGCCGTCTCATCAGCGTCGAAAAGCACGTACCAACCGTCCGAGCAACCAGGCCAGTGGCGAAGCTCGTGCTAAAAACCGTTCTAAAATTAGTAATGTACGTCAGAGATTAAAAGGCGCTCAGCTAAAATTACAAAAGTAATTCAGTGTTTGAGATCTGGCCATATGGACCAGATCTCAGCGTTCAGCGATACATGCCTAATTCTGTCCCTTCTTTCTTACATACCGCTTCAATAGCTGGGTGTCTTGATATACCTGCTAAGTAACGCCCCAGATGCTCGAACTGTAGGGGAGGTTTTGCAAGCTCGTCAGCCCAAATGCACAGCATAAATAAATAGCAGTCACAGACTGTGAATTGCTCACCGACCATATAGGTCTTATCTGCAAGGTGCCTGTCCAGTATAGTGAGCATGTCCTGAACCCGCGATTGCTGAGTCCGAATAATATCATCATACATCAGTGCACTTTGTGTATGTCGCTCCGGATAAAAATAAATCATCAACTCTGCTTGTACTGTTGTTGTGAGATACATCAGCCATTGATAAAACTCAGCTCTGTGCTGTGACTCAGAAGGTATTAGGTTCCCTTCGGGGTGTTTTTCACATAAATAGAGGCATATTGCAGCACTCTCAAACAGAACAAACTCGTCGTCTACCAGAGTAGGGATCCTTCCTGTAGGGTTGAGCCGTAAATACTGTGCCGATCTTTGAACATTTTTTTTTCTGTCGACAAGTTCAAGCTGATAAGGGACCTGGAGGGCTTCTAGAACAAAGTGGGGTGCTAAACTCGCATTGCGTGGATAGTAAAACAGTGTATACATGGTTAGCCTTAAATAGTTTATGTCGTAGGTGTAAACTCCTTTTCGGCGATTCCTATAGGACTGTAGGACAGCATCGACTATTAAACAAATAGAACCTTGCATATTCGCCAAAAAAAATGCCAGCAAGCGCTGGCATCATTTAGTTAGGGTTGATAATAAATCGGTGAATTAGGCCCGACAGGTAAGCCAAACCCAAACACCCAGATATAGAAAAGTGCTACCCAGCCGATAAAGAAACACATACTGTAAGGCAGCATGGTTGCGACCAGAGTACCAATTCCCATATCCTTTTTATATTTGGTAGCAACGGCCAGGATCAGGCCAAAATAACTCATCATAGGTGTGATCAGGTTAGTTACTGAGTCACCAATACGGTAAGCGGCCTGAATCGTTTCAGGGGCGTAGCCAACCAGCATTAGCATAGGCACAAAAATTGGCGCCGTAACTGCCCACTGAGCCGATGAAGAGCCAAGACTTAGGTTAACAACCGCACACATTAAGATAAACAATACAAAGACTTCTGGTCCTGTCAGGTTCAGTGCCTGCAGCATAGCGGCGCCGTTGATAGCCAGAATAGTGCCCAAGTTTGTCCATTTAAAGAAGGCAACAAACTGAGCGGCAAAGAATACCAGCACGATATACATGCCCATCGAACTCATGCTCTTACTCATGGCATCAATGACGTCACGATCGTTGCGCATGGTGCCAACAACGCGTCCATAGACAAATCCCGGAATAGCGAATGTCACAAAGATAAATACAACTATACCCTTAAGGAAAGGAGAGCCTGCGACCGCGCCTGTTTCCGGGTGACGCAGAATGCCATTTTCCGGGACTATGGTTAATGCTAGCAGAGCAGAAACAACCAGTAAGGCAACACCGGCCCACTTTAGACCAGACTTTTCTTTGTCAGTGAGGTGTTCAATATTGTTGCTTGAGAGATCGATACTGGCTTCATCCGGGTTATATTTACCCAGTCGAGGTTCAACAATAGCCTCTGTTACCCAGGTACCGACGATGGCAATCAGGAATACAGAAATCATCATGAAATACCAGTTTGCTTCTGGCCCAACCTGATAGCTAGGGTCGATCATCTGAGCTGCAGGGGTGGTAATACCGGCAAGCAGAGGATCTATGGTGCCCAGCAATAAGTTTGCACTGTAACCACCCGAAACACCTGCAAATGCAGCAGCCAGGCCTGCCAATGGATGGCGTCCCAGGCTATGGAATATCATCGCTGCCAATGGAATTAAAACAACATAACCGAGTTCTGAAGCGGTATTCGAAAGAATCGCAGCAAACACAACCATAAAGGTAACAAGGCGTTTCGATGCGCCCATTACCATGCCTCGCATTGCTGCAGAGAGCATACCTGAGTGTTCTGCAACACTTACACCCAGAAGTGCGACCAGAACGGTTCCAAGCGGCGCAAAGCCGGTAAAGTTAGTAACGAGTCCGGTGACAATACGCTGCAGACCTTCTGCGCTCATCAGGCTTACTACCTCAATCACACCGTCTGGTGCGCGACCTTTTGCTCCTTCTGGGCGAGGATCTATGGCACTGAGGCCCATCCAGTCGGCAATGCCACTGAAAACGACAATGGCGACACAGAACATCGCAAACAGAGTGATGGGGTGGGGCAGCATATTGCCCAGAAACTCAACCGTTGCTAAAAAGCGGTTAAACAGGCCGCCTTGCTTTTGGTTGGATTGATCAGCTGACGTCTCTACAGCATTCGACATAGCAAATTTCTCGGTTATAAAAAATGCCGTTACTCTACCACCAATCACTCGCTAGGTTTATAGCAAAGCGTTAATTTTGAAAGATTCTGAGACAAAATGAGTAAAATACTCAGCTGTACCTAACAATAAAGGTCAATCTTTGGCCTCGTTAGCCATTTGGTATATAAAGTTGAGCTTATTGATGAAGTCCTCTTTATTCTTTTCGTGCTGGTAATCCATATGATAAGTATTGTGAAAACCAAACCTGAGTAACAAAGCACTGCCTTCAAGGTAAATGGTATATCCATCGGGATCTGAGTAGGCACGGATCCCTTCAAACAGCTTACCGTTTTCGTCTGTTTCACCATGTTGCTGAATGTATTCATATACGGCGAGTATTTGACGACTATCTATTTCATTTTTCATATCATACTCCTGTCATAGCAAGGGGTTTGCAACTTCCTTCGACCAGGGCAGTGCAGCCAACCTAACTGAATTCAACTGGCCCTGGTTCCACTGTAACCTAAGCTGTGGCAGGATCAATGTCTCTGACCGCATTTTAGGAGTTGTTTTGCAGTTACATTTTTTGGGGACTTCATCAGGAAGCCCGAGTCTGAGCAGAAACATGTCAGCAACCGGTGTCAGTTTCGACAAAAGCAAATCCTGGTTGCTGGTGGACTGCGCAGAAGCAACTCAGCACCAGCTTCTCAAGTCCGACTTATCCCCTTATCACTTAAGTGTGATTTGTATCAGCCACTTGCATGGTGATCATTGTTATGGCTTGCCCGGCTTATTGGCGTCTATGGCCATGTCGGGCAGACAAGCTCCCGTTCATCTTATTGCCCCTCAGGCGGTCATCCAGTTTGTTATGTCAACACTGACCGTAACTCAAGTGGCTTTACCTTTTAATCTGTATACGATGCCAATTGAGCAAAATGATCAGTTAGTGTGTTTTGAGTTTTGTAAGGTTGAAATTATCAAGCTGAAACATAGAGTTCCAAGCTACGGGTTTAAAATCACAGAAACCGATATCCCTCGTAAATTGAGAGTGTCCCAACTTGCGAATGACGGTGTTGAGAGCGGCCCACACTACAACTTGCTGCAAAAGGGCCTGGATGTCGATTTTGCAGGGCGACGACTGCGTGCTGACACTTATGCCTTTCCAAGCTGGCGGCCGCGGGTGGCTATCATTTGTGGCGATAACGAAAAGCCAGCATTGCTGTCTCCTTATTGTGCTGATGTTGACATGCTGGTTCATGAGGCAACATTTACCCATTCTGATCTTATGAGGGTTGGCACACATACAGGGCATAGCGATGCGAAACGGGTTGCGCAGTTTGCACAGCAGCAAAACGTCAGGGCACTAACTCTGACTCATTTTAGTGTCAGATATCATGGTGAAGGCATGCTGGATGCACTTGAGCAGGAAGCCAGAGCCTATTTTCAGGGTACATTGCATCTGGCTTACGACTCTTTGGTGGTGTCTATCCCTAAAAGACTACTTTCTGAGTGAACAGAATAGACCCCAGTCCTGTTCAACCTGACTTGCATATTGGTTTGCTGACGCGATTAGCTCGGTTTTATACTCAGGTATGATGTCACAGACAACTTGCTGGAACATCAATGAGCGACGGTCGCCACGCATATGTGCATAGGCCAGGGCTGTGGCACAGGCTTCTGTATACTGACTCAAGCCATTGCGCTCGGCGGCACGTTTGCCTAACACAATGTGCTCCGGATCAATGCCAACGCGGGCATGATGGCGGGAACGTACTAGCCAATGGACTCCTTGCCATAACGCATCATCCAGAACCAGATCGGGCCTGCGCTGCATCTGACGCTGGCAATTGACCGTTAGATGAGCATGATTGAGCCGGTTTGTTGGGCTCAGGTCGGCGTTGTAATGTAAGGGGGCGGCGAGTCTTTGCTGCTTGACTTCGACTATGTGGTATAGCTCGGCTGAAGAGCAACATTTTGGACCTACCAGTAAGTAATAACGTTTGAGATTATTCGACCCCGTGCCAGCATCAATGCGCTCAACGCAATCGACTATCTCGTCGTCAACATATGGGCGGAAATATTCGACCAAGGTATTGTACAGATCTTCATGAAGGCGAGAGAATTTCTCACCATTGTCCTTAAACCTAAGAGGGGTAGTGTTGAGGTCTACTTCTTTGGCCAGGCTACTTTTTAGGTTAAATGCCACACCCCCGACCAAACGCTGCAACCCCTTTTGCCAACGCTTGTGTAATATATGCTCCTGGCTGAACTCGGTGAGGGCACTTTGATTATTGTTTTCTCCCCGCAATGAGGCTTGGCAGGTAGCCACATAGCTGTCAATGAAAGTCTGTTGGGCCTGATTAACTTGTGTTGAGTCCGCCAGCGGCTTTTGCCTAAGCTTCAAATCATCGCTGGTGCTCTGAAGCAAGGCACCCTCTTGCTGGGCAAGCGGTATGCTGACCAAAAAGCGCAGCAGATCCCAAACTGCATGACCAATACAGGCATCATCAAAATCGTTGGGCGAAAAAACCAATGTCTCACCATGAGAGCCTTCCTCACTCAAAAAGCCAAAATTACTGGCATGGCAATCTCCCTGAACATAAGTCAGGGGTAACTCAAACAGCGGCTGTGGTAATGTAATGATGCCATTGGCAATGTCCCTGTACATTAAAGGCGCGCTACCACGGAAAAAACGAAATGCGCTCGATGCCATTTTGCTGTGTTTAGGCAAAGTCATGCTTGGGTGTGTACCATCATGGTGGTCAAAATATTGACCAAGTACATCTGCTCTTTCCATTAGTCCTTCCTCTTATGTTTGATACCTAAGTGCTCTTTTGCCAGTTTAACCACATTTGGGTCAACCGGAGGCGGTGTAATATCGATACCCTCACTGAGCGTTTTGACCAGCGTTTTTAGTACTTCTACCCGGGTGTACCACTTGTGCTCTGCCAGTATCAGGTGCCAGGGAGCTTGTTCGGTATCGGTTAGAGTAAACATGTCATCTATAGCTTGCTCATACTCTTTGCGTTTATTACGGTTTCGAATATCTTCTTCTGTCAATTTCCAGCGTTTGTAGGGGTTGTTTAGCCGCTCTTCGAAGCGTTTTAGCTGCTCTTCTGCGCTGATATGTAGGAATAGTTTCACCACTTTGACGTTGTCGTCATGGAGCAGGCGTTCAAATTCATTGATTTCCTGGTAAGCACGCTGCCACTGCGTTTGTGTCGCAAACCCTTCAACACGTTCTACCAGCACTCGGCCGAAATAGGAGCGGTCAAAAATAGTCAGCGTTCCGGCTTTGGGCAACTTGTTATAGAAACGATAAAGATAGTGTCTGCCTTGCTCTTCTTCTTTTGGTGCACTGATGGGAAAAACCTGATAACCCCGAGGGTCCAGGCGTTCAGTTATACGGCGGATGGCGCCGCCTTTACCGGCGGCATCCCATCCTTCAAAGATAATCAGCGCCCTGCGGCCCTGGTGGTAATACGCTTGTTGCACATGTAGCAGCTCATTCTGCCAGTATTTGAGTGCCTGACGATAGGCTTTTTTGTCATCCAGCGCAGGATGTTCCAACGGTGCCTTAACCGTGATTTTGCGATTCAATAGTACACTTAACTTTGGTTCAATATTCACAGCTGCACCTCGTTGGCAGTTTATACTGTCATGACCGCGACACGTTGTCAGCTACACAGCTTCTACGCTAGCCCACATAAATGACAGTTTCGTTAAGGTCATTATCCGACAACAGAAAACTTAACCTGTAATCTGCCCTGAAACAACCGGTGTGTAGCCACATACTGACATAGTTTTTGCTTTGGAGTATTGATCTGGCAAGGGAATTAGATTTGACTGACAATAAAAAAGCAGCCGATTGGCTGCTTTGACAAGTTACTGTGATATACGCTTAACGCGCGTTAGTACTTTCGAAAATCTTGTCGGCTGATGCGGCAACAAATCCCGTGTAGATCTCGCCATCTGGCTTGTTGTAGCGCAGTGCGAACTCGTAGAAACAGCTTGGAATGCTGAATTCACCATCGCTGAAAGCAAGGGTATGGTGATCTGCCAGAGTCGATGACTGCTCAAGCAAGACCTCAGGCGAGCCCTTAATTTCACCACCCGATGCGTTGAGTTCGAATCCAGCATCTTTCAGCGCTTGGTTTACGGACTCGATAGTCTCGAAGTTGCCCAGGTGGTTAATACTGACTGTAAAGTGGTTAGCACGGTAGCCCCAGGCTGCCATCCAGGCTGCGTACTCAGACTCGGCCAGGAGTTGTTTGTAAGTTTCATGGCTGACCTGCCAGTGGGTACCTGAGTACAGGAAGTTGTCTGCAGTGACGGCGTTTTCATCGATTTGCTCAACAAGCTCATTCACAATGGCTTGAAGCGCTTCAGAGCACTTCTCAACCAACAGCTCAGAGATGAATACTTTTGGTTTAGTCGGGTCGCTGTGTTCGAAATGTTTAGCGTACAGTTTTTTAGCTTCGAAGTGGTATTCACCGCACTCTGTATAGCCTACTGCTTTGAAATGAGCAGCCAGTTTTTCCAGACCAATTTTCTCATGGTTGAAGGTACGCAGTGCAATATGATCGTTGATCACGTCATCTTGCTGTGTAGAACCAAGTAGTTCGTGAACCTTAACAGCAGAAGGAGTAACTTCTAGGTAGTTATTCCATAGTTTTTCAAATAAGCTATCTACATTGTTGTGCATAATGACAATCCTTAAAATGGCGGCCCAGCCGCGTTAAATGTTACGACTAAGCACGACGCAAACGTTTAATTCGGTTGTTACATCAGGCGATGGCATTGGGTTGTCAAATAACCTGATGTACAAATGTGTTTCAGAGTATAAACCCGCTGATTTCATCGCCCTCACAGACTTGAAGTGCTGCTGCAATGTCTGCACTTATTTTGAACGTGCTGGAGTTCCCACACCACCCAACTTGAGTAGCAAAAGTAGCCCTAAAGTCGGCTAAACGACAATTAGAAACAGACCAGGTTTCGCTTCCCGTTGCGTTAAGTTCAGCTGAGCTGACGATGCGTGCGCTACCGCGTTTAGTTTCACGCACTGTTTTAATGTTGTGCAGCCTGGACTCGACAGTTGGACCTGCATCGAATAAATCAACATAGCCACGGTGTTCGAACCCCTCTTTTTGTAGGAGTCGCAGGGCTGGCTTGGTTTTTTCGTGCACCTGACCTATCACTGCCTGTGCCTTCTTGCTCAGTAAGTTTGCATAGATTGGGTACTTAGGCATAAGCTCGCTGATAAATACTTTATCGCCGAGCCCAACCAGATGGTCCGCCTGAGGAAATTCAATGCTGAAAAAGTGCTCCTGCAACCACTGCCAAAAGGGTGAATGCCCGTCTTCATCGCTGACGCCGCGCATTTCGGCAATCACGGTATCGCTAAAGCGTTCGGCGTGCAGAGCCATAAAGTTAAAGCGCGTACGTGACAAAAACCGACCAGCCAGACCCTGACGAAATGGCTCTCTCAGGAACAGGGTACAGATCTCTGACGCACCCGTGTAGTCATTACACATAGTCAGGATATCGACTGTGTTGTAAACATTCAGGGTGCGCGAATGGTGAACGGTTTTGCCTAGGTGATAGTGATACAGTGGGGTTTGCATGCCAACCGCAGCTTCAATTGCAGTGGTGCCTAAGATTTCACCACTGTTGCTGTCTTCCAGTACAAACAAATAGCCTTCGTCGGTACGCAAGCCGACAGTTTTTCCAAAGCTGTTTTCTGAGCGCGCAATTTTACTGCTTAGTAAGTCATCATCAACAGGCAGGGACGTGAATCCGTGGCCAGACTCGATGGCGATGGTTTTTAAAGCCGCAAAATCTTTTTCTGAAATTGGTCTGAGTACTTGCATAGTTTAAACAGGGCGCTTTCGCGCCCCTCACCATTAACCGTTCACAACATCCGCGACTGCCAGCTCAAAGCGAGCCAGACCAGCCTGGATATCTTCGTCCGGAATAACCAGTGATGGTGTGAATCGAACCACATTCATACCTGCTACCAGTGCCATCAAACCATGCTTGCCGCTGGCAACCAGGAAGTCACGGGCGCGACCGTTAAACTTGTCGTTCAGAACTGCTCCAAGCAGTAGCCCTTTACCACGTACTTCGCTAAATACATTGTACTTTTCGTTGATTGCAGCCAGACCGTCACGGAATAGTTGCTCTTTACGTTTTACGTCTGCCAGTAATTGCTCATCATTAACAGTGTCGAATGCTGCTTCAGCTACCGCACAGGCTAGTGGGTTACCACCGTAAGTCGAACCATGAGTACCGATTTTCAGGTGTTTAGCAATGTCTTTAGTTGTTAGCATTGCACCAATTGGGAAACCACCACCCAGTGCTTTAGCCGTAGTAAGGATATCAGGTGTTACGTTCAGACCCTGGTATGCATATAGATCACCGGTACGACCAACACCCGTCTGAACTTCGTCAAAAATCAGCAATGCGTTATGTTTATCACACAATTCGCGTACGCCCTGAATGAATTCTTTGGTAGGTGGAATAATACCGCCTTCACCCTGAAGTGGTTCCATCATGACTGCACAGGTTTTGTCCGAGATCAGCTTGGCAAAGGTCTCGAGGTCATTGTAATCAACGTGGGTCACATCTTGTGGCTTAGGTCCAAAGCCATCTGAATATGCAGCCTGACCACCTACGGTAACCGTGAAAAATGTACGACCGTGGAAGCCTTTGTTGAATGCGATGATTTGAGTTTTTTCTTCTGAATAGTTATCAATTGCCCAGCGGCGTGCAAGTTTCAGTGCTGCTTCATTGGCTTCTGCGCCTGAGTTGGCAAAATAGACTTGCTCACCAAAAGTGGCGTCTGTTAGTTTTTTCGCCAAGCGAAGAGCTGGTTCATTGGTCATCACATTAGACAGGTGCCAGATTTTCTCACCTTGTTCTTTCAGCGCGTTAACCAAAGCAGGGTGACAATGGCCAAGACAGTTTACGGCGATACCACCTGCGAAGTCGATATACTCGTCGCCTTTTTGATCCCAAACACGTGAACCTTTCCCTTTTACTGGGATCACTTCAGATGGATTGTAGTTTGGTACCATTACTTCGTTAAACAACTCGCGATTCACTTGCATGATGACTTCCTCTTAATAAATCTTTACTTCTTAGGGCTGAATTAGGCGCTCATCTGCAACAGACGAATTCGCTTTCCCCGCTTTTTTGTCATTATTACGCGTTGTGTTGTCAATTTGCAGTGCAAAAATAAATAAAATGATTAAAATAGCGGTCAAAATGACGATTGAATTTTTCACAATGATCCATTCACAAGACGAACGTTTACTTTCTGAACTGAGGAAAAATGCCCGTGCCAGTATCTCTGAGCTGGCAAGAACGCTTGATATGTCCAGAACAACGGTCCAAAGTCGTTTACAAAAATTGGAACAAAATGGGGTGATCCAGGGCTACAGTGTTGAGCTGGGCAGACAATATCAGGCGTCTCAGGTTGCTGCCCATGTGTCTATTAAGGTCAGACAAAAACTGACCGCACAAACCAACAATGCACTCAAGCAGATCAATAACATCTCGGCTTTGTACGCCATCAGCGGCGAATACGATATGATTGCAGAGGTGGAAGCACAAAGTCTTGAACAGCTGAGTCAGCTGCTCGACGACATAGGGAATCTGGAAGGGGTTGAACGTACGACTTCTTCGGTGATTCTGGAAACCAAGTTTAAGCGCTAGAGAGCTCGTGTTGGCTTAACTGGATTCAGGCAGCCACACACTGGTTCCCGTAGAAGCAATGTGATTCATGTTACTTTTAAGCACTTTGTTACCCACCCGGCTCGAGGTTTCGGGGCGCGAGACCAGGTAGCCCTGAACACAGCGTATGCCCATTTGTTTGACCAGTTCAAACTGGTCAACCTGCTCGACCCCTTCGGCAACAATTTTAAGGTCCAGCTGTGCACCAAGCTCGCTGATTGAATTGAGTATCTTGTAATACTTAGGATTGTCCTTGGCCTGAGAAATAAATAGCTTGTCAATTTTAATCACATCAATTGGTAAGTCTGCCAAAGTGCTCAGTGAGCTAAACCCAGTGCCGAAGTCATCAATAGCAATGGTCACGCCCGCTGCACGACAGCGCTCCAGCTGAGCAATGATTTCATTGCTTGCGGTGATAAGCGTTGACTCTGTAATTTCCAGCATTAAAGAGGTGGGAGGCAGGCCTGTCTTTTCTAAAGCAGCCATCACCCAATCAAAAATAGCACGGTGTTTGAGCTGGATCCCAGAGACATTGACCGAGATACGTACTCGTTTCATTCCCGCATTGTGCCAGGCTGACATCTGGCGACAAGATTCCAGTAAAATCCAGTCACCAAGGTCCAATATAAGATTCGACTCTTCGGCAATAGGAATAAATTCAGAAGGAGGAATAAGCCCTTCAATCGGATGATGCCAACGAGCCAAAGCTTCAAAGTAATCAATTGAGCAGTCTTCCACATGGACTATGGGTTGAAACGACAGGTGGAAGTTCTGTGATGCAATGGCCAGTCGTAACTCTTCCAGCAAATAATGATAGCGTCTGATTTTGTTACCCATTTCCGGCGAATAAACTCGGAAGATACCCCGGCCATCCGTTTTTGCGCGATACATAGCTACATCAGACATCTGCAGCAAAGCATTTGGGGTCGCTGCACTGTCTGGGTACACCGCAATACCGATACTTGCGCTGATTTTTACCAGTTTGTTGCCCAGAACAAAATCACGCTCAATTTCGCCCAGTATGGTCTGCGCCACTTCAGTGCAAAACCCTGTATCTTTCAAGTCAGGTATAAATATGGAAAACTCATCGCCGCCAAGTCTCGACAGGTTTTGGTCAAGTCCGTGTACGGCATGCAGTGCCTGCAACTGATACTGGCGTACTACCTGGCATAAACGCTCGGCAACCTGAATTAATATTTCATCACCAAAGCTGTGACCGAAAGAATCGTTCACCTGCTTAAATCCGTCCAGGTCGATAAATAATAAGCCACACTTACTTTGCTGTTGCTCAGCCATCGCCAACTCATTGCTGATGTGCTCAATGTAAGCGTGGCGGTCTATCAGTTTGGTCAGTTTATCCTGGAAGACATGGCTGTCGGTCTTAATTTTTATACGTTGGATATTGCTCGCTATGGTATGAACGGCATGGCTTATCTGGGCCACTGACCCTCCAATTGGTAGGGCTTTGTAATCTATCTCAAGGTTACCAATGATGTCTTGCAGGTCACGGTCGATATCTGATAGCGCTTTGGTTCGCGTGTGCTGCTGTCTTAATTCGCGCAATCTGGTCAAAGTGAGTAGCAGCATCACCATAATCAATAACAATAAAACGGGCGAAGAGAGCACACGCGTTAAAACATGCTTGACAGTCACCGAAGCCGTACCCATTTTATCTTGTTTAATCAAGACATGTGTTTGGTTGTTTACATCTAAAAACCGTTGATCGGGGAATAGAAACCCATACCAAGGCGCGCGCTCAATCTGCGCGCTTAATGGCTGTTTGTGCACCGTCACAGTGGTGCGACCAGTTTGTACGTCAACCACATGCTTTGTAAACAGTAGGCTAATGACGATGCCAATCACAACAAAACAGACAATACAGGTTGCTATATTTTTAAAAACACTTTGCATGATTGAGCGTATCCACCTACCTAATGAAATTCGTCCCTGCCAGGAGCAGTAAGTATACTATAAATAAGCCCTAAGTATGACATGTTTTACACCTAATTCAGGGTGATCTTAATCGCAGCTCAGTGCCTCAGTGTATTCTAATTTATTAATACTGCGGTGATGTGTTTGAGATCAAGTATCAATTAAATTCACTTTACACGAGAATAGTTCTCACCTAACTTTTTAACAAGTTTTGGCGCGTTTATTGCCCGTATACTAATATACAGGCAGTTGTGCCAGCTTTCTAAGTGAAAATCACCACATTTGTGCAAGACTGGACTGTCATTGTACTGTAATGAAGCGTACACACTGTATGTAGACAATGAGCAATTATGCTTTGTAGTTTCACAGCAACCGTTCGTCTAGCTGTAACGGGCACGGCACTGTGGCAAGGATAAACAACCTAGCGGTTTTTTGGAGCCCACAATGTTAACTAAGCGTTTTTTCAAAACAAAAAGCGAAGCGGAAGTCACGTTTGAAATCACTCATCCGGAAGCTCTTAAAGTTGAGTTAGTTGCAGAATTCAACGACTGGCAGCCTTTGGCGATGAAATTCCATAAAAAAGACAAACGATTTAAGCTTAAGCACCGTTTACCAACCGGGCATGAGTATCATTTTAGATATTTAATTGATGGTGAATACTGGGACAATGACGAGCAGGCCGATGGCTATGTGCCAAATGGTTTTGGGACGCAGAACAGCATTGTCGATACACATAAACAGGGTTAAGCACAATGCAAGGGCTGGATCAGCTGTTTTACCTGCATGGAATAGGCTATGACTACACTAAATACAATGGTGAACATGTCTATTTCGATCACCAAACAAGGCTCAGCGCGCTACGCTGCTGTGGTGTAAACACCGAAAATGGCGCTCAAGTTGATGAGCTGAACTTTAATCTTGATGTCATGCCCTGGCTCAATGTGGTCGAAGAGGTGACACTGGCTGATGCCAACAGTGGCAAGTTTTCGTTAAAGGTACCTGAATCATTTCTGAGTGACTCTATCGTTATTCGTATTCCTGAGCTGTCTTTGTCTGTCACTGTTGGATTGTCACAAGCACCAGTGTGCGGTGACTATCGATATGAAGGTCAAACCTATCTTGAGGTAAAAGTTGAGCTAGGCCAGCTGCCTGCTGGCTATTTTGAAATGCAAATTGAAGGGCCGTTTGGGACAAAAACTACGCAACTGTGGTCAGTGCCACCACATTGCTACGCAATAGAAAACGACCACGAAAAACGAGTTGGCCTGTCGGTTCAGCTGTACACTTTGTGCAGTGCACGTAATTCAGGTATAGGCGATTTTAGGGACCTATATCAACTGATAAGCAGTGCTGCTGTCAATCAGTGTGACTTCATTTTGCTTAATCCACTTCACCTGCTATTTGAAGCGCAACCAGAACGGGCAAGTCCATATAGTCCTTCGCACCGTTGTTTGATTAATCCTTTGTACATTGCACTGGATTGGTCCGTTGAATTGCTAAGCAAGGACTATCATCTGGTTGTTGAAACGAGTGATGAGCCTGCTCAGAGCAGCCATCATGAAGACTACATCGACTATTGCGCTGTAGCTGAGGTGAAGTACCGTCAGTTAACGCATTTGTTTGAGCAATGCCAAGGTGTACAAGCAGTTAGCTCTGCGGTAGAAGCGTTTAAACTAAGCAGAACACAGGCGTTAGACCTGAGTTTTCTTAGCGAGCGAGAATGGTTTTTTCAGTGGCTCGCATATGAGCAGCTGAGTGCTTGTCAGTTGCATGCTAAGGCATCTGGGATGGTGATTGGGCTGATCAATGACCTGGCTGTGGGGTGTGCAAAAGAAGGGCATGAGTTTGCTCAAAATGACGTGCTATTTGCACAGGGGGCTAATGTTGGCGCGCCACCGGATCCATGGGCCGAATCAGGTCAAAACTGGGGGCTTCCAGCCCTGAATCCAGTCACCTTGAAACAAGATAGGTATGCCTATTTTCGTTCACTGGTGCGGAGCAACATGATGTCCGTTGGCGCACTGCGCATTGACCACGTTATGGCTATTCGGCGTTTGTGGTGGTGTTTTGAAGCCGACGGTCAGCAAAGTGGGTGCTATGTTTACTATCCGTTTGAACATTTGCTGGCCATATTGAAGATTGAATCTCATCTCAATCAGACCATGGTGATAGGAGAAGACCTGGGCATAGTGCCGCCTGAGATATCAACCGCCATGGAAGAGTCAAATCTCTATGGCAACATTTTGATGTATTTTGCCAAAGATCAGAGAGGTGATTTCAAGCCAACTCACCAGTATCGCTCTGATACATTACTAATGGTTGCCAATCATGATGTTGCGCCATTTTTTGCGTGGTGGAATGGCATGGATGTGGATCTCAGAAAAGAATACCAACTATGTAATGAACAAGAAGCCGCGCAGATGGCGCTGACAAGAAATGAAGATAAAGAGCGCCTGTTGTCCTGGCTTGAGCTGAGTGCAGAGCAAGTGGAGCAGATTAAAAGCGACGCTATGCGTGTTTACTGTGCGGTACTTAAAAAGCTCGCAGCGAGTCCGAGCAAATTACTGGCTATCCAGCTGGACGACCTTGAGCAGCAGCTACTACCCGTCAACATCCCAGGCACAGACCGGGAGTATCCCAACTGGCGCCGTCGTTTGGCTGTACAAGCAGATCAAACAATTAAACAAAACAGCAACCTAATGACAGAAATTAAAAGGATCAGAGAGCAGGCATGAATTCAGCGAGTAAAGCGCCCATTATTACCTACGACTATGCAGCACAAATCTCGGCACTGAAAGCCGGGTGTTTTCGTGATGCCTTCTCTTTTCTCGGTTTACATAGTGCCGGGCAGGGTTCCATTATCCGAGTATATGTGCCCGGTGCATTGTCGGTCTCTGTGATACATGGCAAACAAGTGACCGAGCTACACAGAATAGACGACTCTGCATTGTTTGTGACGCAGTTTGACCAACCAGTTTCATCTGGTTACCTGCTGAGAATCGAATACCCGGAAGCGACGATTACAACCCGGGATGCTTATGACTTTAGCAGTGCGCTTGACGAGGCTGCCATGTACCTGTTTAACGAAGGATCGTTAGAGCACGGTCATTTGCATTTTGGCGCCCGCGCTATTTCACATCAGGGATGTGCAGGTACCCAATTTTGTGTGTGGGCGCCGAACGCACGCAGTGTATCTGTGATAGGTGAGTTTAATCATTGGCAGTCCACTCAGCATTTTATGCGCTTTCACCCAGCCAGTGGCGTGTGGGATCTGTTTGTTCCGCATCTCACAGGCGAGCAGGGATATAAATACTCCATTGTTGGCGTAGATGGCGTTGTCACTGAACGCGCCGACCCATACGCTATCAAAATGCAACAAGCCCCCGGTACCGCAAGTGTTATTCAACCTGAGCAGCATAATCTGCCTCTCACCCAGCAGGAGCAGGAGCGGCGCCGTAAGCGCAACGCTGTTGATGCGCCCATCACAATTTATGAAGTGCATTTAGGGTCGTGGAAACGCAGAGCTCAAGAAAATGGTCGTTATCTGACATATCGTGAACTGGCTGATGATTTACTGCCTTATGTGAAAGAACTTGGGTTTACTCACATTCAGCTTATGCCTGTCAGTGAGTATCCGTTTGATGGTTCCTGGGGATATCAGCCTGTGGGATTATTTGCGCCAACCAGCCGGTTTGGTAGCCTTGAAGATTTCCGCTATTTCATTGAGCAGTGTGCTGAGCTGGACCTGGGCATCTTGGTCGATTGGGTACCAGGGCATTTTCCCTCTGATCCACATGGATTACATCGTTTTGATGGCACACACCTTTATGAACATGCCGACAGCCGACAGGGTTTTCACCCAGACTGGAATACTTATATTTATAACTACGAACGACCAGAAGTTAAGAGCTTTTTACTTTCCAATGCAAACTACTGGCTGGACGTATTTAAACTTGATGGGCTAAGAGTCGATGCCGTGGCCTCTATGCTTTACCTGGACTATTCTCGTAAAGATGGTGAATGGGTCCCAAACCAGTTTGGTGGCAGAGAAAATCTGGGGGCGATAGACTGCATCAGAGCGGTGAATACACGCGGATATGGCCGGCATCCACATATTATGATGGTTGCTGAGGAGTCAACAGCATGGCCAGGTGTGACTCAAACAGTAGAGCACAATGGGTTGGGGTTTGGTTATAAGTGGAATATGGGCTGGATGAATGACAGCCTAAGCTATATGCAGCGAGACCCAGTTCATCGTAAATATCACCATCATGAAATGACTTTTTCAATGGCCTATGCTTACTCGGAGAACTATATTTTACCGCTTAGTCACGATGAAGTCGTACATGGCAAAGGTGCACTTTTGAGTAAAATGCCAGGTGATGACTGGCAACAATTCGCCAATTTGCGCGCCTATTATGCTTTTATGTATGCGCACCCAGGTAAGAAGCTTTTATTCATGGGCAGTGAACTGGCTCCTCGCACGGAGTGGGATCATAACTCAGGGCTGGATTGGACGTTACTGGAGTCACCAGCGCACAAAGGTATATATCAGACAATTAAGTCGTTGAATCACCTTTACACTAACTCTCCGGCTTTGTTTGAGCTTGACAACTCGCCGTGTGGATTTCAGTGGATAGATTGTCACAATGGTGAACAATCGATTTTAAGCTTTGCCCGTTTCGGCAAGTCGCGGGCAGATCTGATGCTGGTGGTCAGCCATTTTACGCCGCAGGTTTTGCACAGCTATCGGATCGGTGTCCCACAGGCGGGTATATATCAGGTCGTGTTCAACTCGGATGATACTGATTTATATGGCAGTGGTATAACAGTGGTTGCACATCGACAACAAATGCTTCAGAGCAAAGCAATGAAGTGTCACGGTTTTGAGCACAGCATAGAAATTACGATCCCGCCATTGAGCACAGTGTATTTACAATACCTGGGTACAGATGAACCATGTTAACGTCGCACCGAGGCCAATCTGCTCCATTAGGTAGCTCACTGCACGAACAAGGTGTGAACTTCGCTGTATATGCCCCAGATGCGACTGAGGTGCAGTTGTGTCTGTTTGATCAAAGCGGGCACAGCGAAATCGCCGCGCTTACTATGTATCGTCACGAGGGCGGCTTGTGGTCGGTATTCGTCTCTCCACTACGGGCAGGTGCATTATACGGCTTCAGGGTCAAAGGTCTCTATGATCCAGACAAAGGGCAGCTATTTAATCATCACAAGCTGCTGTTAGATCCCTATTGTAAAGACTTTCAGGGCGAGTTTACCTGGAGTGAGCGACACTTTTGTCACTTGCCAGTTGGCACCTTCAACACCAGCGACAACGCAGTGGATATGCCCAAGTCCAGGGTTGAAGATATACCCAGATATGACGGGGCAAGGCCTTGTATTCCCTGGTCCAAAACCCTGATTTATGAGTGCCATGTGCGAGGCGCCACGCAACAATGTGAGTTTGTGCCTAAGCATCTGCGTGGCAAGTTTCTTGGGCTGAGCCATAGCAATTTTGTGGCGCACCTTGCCAACCTGGGCGTCACAACGCTCGAGCTACTTCCTTGTCATGCGTTTATTTCAGAGCAGTTCTTAACAGCCAAAGGGTTAAAAAACTACTGGGGTTATAATTCACTGAGTTTTTTTGTCCCCCATAAAGCCTACCTGGTTGACGGACAAATCAAAGAATTCCAGCAGATGGTGCGTGAGTTACACCGTGCCGGAATAGAAGTGATCCTGGACGTGGTTTATAACCACACAGCAGAAGGGGGAATGGATGGCCCGATGTTGTCACTTAAAGGATTAAATAACACGGGCTACTATCGTATGGTGGGTGAGCCGGCAAACTATATTAATGACACCGGGTGTGGCAACACGCTGAATATAGACGATTCTTATACTCTAAAACTGGTTGTAGATAGCCTAAGATACTGGGTTGAATATATGGGGGTGGATGGGTTTAGGTTTGACTTAGCTACGATCTTGGCACGGACCGAACATGGCTTTACTCAGCATCATGCATTTTTACAGGTCATTGCACAGGACCCTGTGTTGAGCAAAGTCAAGTTGATTGCAGAACCCTGGGATGTGGGACCAGGAGGCTATCAACTTGGCGGTTTTCCATCACCCTGGCGCGAGTGGAATGACAAATATCGGGATACGGTAAGGCGTTTTTGGCGTGGCGATGCAGGGACTTTATCAGAGTTGGCTAAGCGGGTGCATGGCTCACATGAGCTGTTTGAACACAACCAGCGTGGGCCGCTCAATTCCGTGAACTTTCTTACCAGCCATGATGGATTTACGCTGGCGGACTGGGTGAGCTATGAACAAAAACACAATTTTGCCAATGGAGAAGATAATCGCGATGGTCACAGCGAAAACATCTCTTTTAATTGTGGTGTAGAAGGTGAGACAGAACACGAACATATCCTCTCTTTAAGGCTTCAAATTCAGAAAAGTGCGCTCATTACACTGATGATGTCCAAAGGCGTACCTATGTTGGCAGCCGGCACTGAAATTGGCCACTCACAGCAGGGCAATAACAACGCCTACTGTCAGGACAATGAAATTAACTGGCTGGACTGGCCTGGGAGTATTGTTGAGCGCGTAGGCCTAAGCCAAAGGTCGACTGATTGGGGCGCTAAAGATGAGGCCAGTGTTCTGTGCGATTTAATGTCTCAGCTTCAGAAATTAAGGTGTGATTACGCCATATTCCATCATCCATTTTATATCCATACCAAAGAAGAGCGGTTCAATATTAGCTGGTTCAGTAAAAATGCAACGCCTATGACTGAAGGTGACTGGCATGACAGCCACAACAAAACGCTCATTTATATGCTGACAGATACGCTTAGGAAGCAAAATTTGTTAGTGATACTGCACGCCGGAAACGACGATCTGGAGGTTAAGCTACCCGCGATTCCAGGCGCAACCTGGAAGCTGTTACTGAGTTCAGTACACCCTACTGAAACCGGAGATAATGGCCACCAGACCCAAACCCTGAGTGCACACAGTGCCTGGGTATACCAATCTCTTAACGAGGATCTCAAGAATGACTAAGAAAACGTCAAATGTGTGTGTTGTAAAGCATTGGCAGGAAGCCCCAAAGCTGGACGAAAGTACGCTAGCGGATGATCTGATGCGACACTTCTATTATACCCTGGGGCGCGACAAAGTTGGAGATTCAAAGCACTACTTATTTCAGGCGCTGGCGCTGACAGTCAGAGATCGGCTGGTGGCCAGGTGCAGAGCGACGAACCAATACCTGGCAGACAACAAGTGTAAGCGAGCAGCCTATCTGTCGCTGGAGTTTTTGATGGGGCGGGCATTAGGTAACGCAGTACTCAGCCTTGATCTGGAAAAGCAAACTCGTGATGCACTCAAAGAATACTGCACTGAATTTGAATACGTTGAACAGGCCGAGCATGATGCTGGTCTCGGGAACGGAGGCCTGGGTCGTCTGGCCGCGTGTTTTTTGGATAGCTGTGCAACGCTTGCTTTGCCCGTGATTGGTTATGGGATCCGTTACGAATATGGCATGTTCAATCAGTCGCTGGATCAAGGGTTCCAGGTTGAACATCCGGACAACTGGCTACGTGAGGGGCATCCCTGGGAAATGCCAGCACCAGAGCAATCCCGAGTAATTAAGTTTTTTGGCCATGTTGAGGCCCATCAGGACAAGCAAGGTCGCTCTCATCGTATCTGGGTGAACACTCAGGATGTACTGGCGGTGCCTTACGATGTGCCGATCCCCGGATACCGAAATGGGGTTGTGAACACACTGAGGCTCTGGAAATCAGAGGCTACGGATGAGTTCAACCTAAAAGAGTTCAATGCCGGAAGTTACTCTGAAGCGGTTGCCAAAAAGAATTTGGCAGAGCAGATCACTATGGTGCTATATCCAAACGACAGTAGCGAAAATGGGAAAGAACTCAGGCTTAGGCAGCAATACTTCCTTTCCAGTGCCAGTTTGCAGGACATACTACATCAGTGGGTAGAACAACATGGAGATGATTTCAGTGAATTTGCCGATTTGCATGTGTTCCAGCTTAACGATACACACCCAAGTATCGCAGTGGCTGAGCTGATGCGTCTGCTGGTCGACGAACATGAACTGGAGTGGGAGGTTGCCTGGTCGATCACGACCTCGACTATGGCGTACACTAACCATACATTGTTGCCTGAGGCGCTCGAAAAGTGGTCAGTTTCCTTGTTTTCACGTCTGTTGCCCAGGTTACTTGAGATTATTTATGAAATTAATGCGCGTTTCTTATCTGAAGTGGCACTTATGTGGCCGGGAGATATGGAAAAACAGCGTGCATTATCCTTGATAGAAGAAGGGGATCACCCTCAGATCCGCATGGCTTATTTGGCGATAGTGGGTAGCTATTCGGTAAACGGTGTTGCTGCACTGCACACTGAATTACTCAAATCAGGACTATTCCATGACTTTTACCAGCTTTGGCCTGCTAAATTTAACAACAAAACCAATGGGGTAACACCCAGACGCTGGTTGGCTTATTGCAACCCGGCGCTGGCTAAATTAATTACCAGTAAAATTGGTGAGCAGTGGCAAGCTGATTTTGCTGAAATCAAGACTTTGCGACGTTATTACGATGACAGGGCTTTTCAGGCACAGTGGCAGTCCGTGAAAGAAGGTAACAAGCGTAAGTTGGCGCAACTTGTTAAAGCGCGGTGTGGCGTTGAGTTTGATGCCAAGATGATGTTCGATGTTCAGGTTAAACGGATCCACGAATACAAGCGTCAGCTATTAAACATATTACACGTTATTTCTCTGTACGACCGTATTCGTCGCGGAGATACACAAAACATGGTACCACGGTGTGTGCTTTTCGGCGGAAAGGCAGCGCCCGGTTACGCCATGGCCAAACAAGTGATTAAGCTCATTAACAATGTCGCTAACGTCGTCAATAAAGACGAACAGGCTAGTCCATTGTTAAGAGTTGCGTTTTTCCCCAATTATAATGTCACAGCGATGGAGACGATTTGCGCAGCAACCGATCTGTCAGAACAAATATCAACGGCTGGTAAGGAAGCATCAGGAACCGGCAATATGAAGTTCATGATGAACGGCGCGCTGACCATAGGCACCCTGGATGGTGCAAATATCGAAATCAGAGAGCAGGTTGGGGCAGATAATTTCTTTCTATTTGGTGCCACCGCTCAGCAGGCAGACGAGGTCCGTCAGCATTATGACCCCAATGCCATTATTCAATCCAGCCAGGCTTTGAGCAATACGATGACTTTGCTAGAAAGTGGTCATTTTAACTTGTTTGAGCCTGGTATTTTTAACGACATCATTGCCTCTATTCGCAGTCCCCACGACCCCTGGCTGGTTGCGCACGATTTTGACAGCTATCTTGAAGCTCAGCAACGTGCCGCTGAAACCTATCAGGACCAGTCGCAGTGGCTGCGAATGAGCATACTTAATACGGCCGCTAGTGGCAGTTTTTCTAGCGATCGAACTATTCAACAATATTGTGACGATATTTGGCGCTTAACCCCAATGCAGTAGATCGTAGATAGACTTTTAATGGAGATTATGAATGCCCAGTTATGCAAACCGATATATTAGTAACCTGACCAGAGAAACGTATGCACTGATACTGGCAGGTGGTCGTGGTAGCAGGCTGCACGAGCTGACCGACTGGAGAGCTAAGCCCGCAGTGTATTTTGGAGGCAAACACAGAATAATAGACTTTCCGTTATCAAATTGTATTAACTCGGGTATCCGCCGAGTCGGCATAGCCACGCAGTACAAATCTCACTCTTTAATCAGACATGTTAATCGTGCCTGGGGTCATTTTAAGAAAGAGCTTGGTGAGTCGGTAGAAATATTGCCAGCGTCTCAGCGTTACGGCGACGAGTGGTACTGTGGCACCGCAGATGCCGTATTCCAGAATATGGACATCATTCGTCATGAACTGCCTAAGTATGTAATGATCTTGTCCGGCGACCATGTTTACCGCATGGACTACGGTGCATTACTTGCTAAGCACGTTGAAACCGGGGCAGATATGACCGTTTGCTGTATTGAAGTGCCCTGTGAGGATGCTGCAAATACATTTGGTGTGATGACGGTAGATGAAAATAAGCGGGTCAGGCGCTTTGATGAAAAACCACCTAAGCCCAGTGAAATCCCGGGTAAACCCGGTTTGTGTCTTGCGTCTATGGGGAACTATGTCTTTAATACAGAGTTTCTTTTTGAACAGCTAAAAGAAGATGCTGAGCGTGAAGGCTCTGGCCGTGATTTTGGTCATGATATCATCCCCGCAATCATTGAAGAGCATAATGTATTTGCGTTTCCATTTCGTGACCCCAGTCACCCAGGACAGCCATATTGGCGCGATGTAGGGACAATTGATTCATTCTGGGAGGCCAATATGGAGTTGGTTTCACCTCAGCCTCAACTTGACTTGTACGACCCGAGCTGGCCAATCTGGACTTACCAAGAGCAGTTACCACCGGCGAAGTTCATCTTTGATGATGACGAGCGTCGCGGTATGGCAGTAGATTCAACGGTATCTGGCGGTTGTATTATCTCAGGATCCAGAGTGCGTAAATCTTTGTTGTTTTCGAATGTCCATGTTCATTCATACTGTGAGATTGAAGGCGCGGTTGTGTTACCTGGTGTGGTGATAGAGCGTGGCTGTCGCATAAAAAATGCGATTATTGATCGAAGCTGTCATATCCCGGAGGGAATGGAAATTGGCTATGACAGGGCACAAGATGAAAGAAACGGTTTCAGAGTGTCTAAAAAAGGCATCGTGCTGGTGACTCGTGATATGCTAGCTGCATTAGAAAAGCAACAGCGGCTGTTAGCAGGGCAAACCCAGGAAACAGCGTAAAAGGACAAGCATGCACGTAGTTATGGTGGCAGCGGAGAACGACCGTCTGCCTAATTGTAAAGTCGGGGGAGTTGCGGATGTGATCCGTGACATCCCTTATGCACTGGCAACACAGCAAGTGCGTTGTTCCGTGATTGTGCCTGATTACGGTCAGTATGCACTAAACCGGACGTTTGTGGCAGACATCGCAGTGCCATTCAAGCAGCATCTGGAAACTGCCACTTTGTGGCGGGTAGCCAGTGACGCCGGTGTAGATCAATATGTGGTTTCGCACTCTTTGTTCTCACAGCATGATGGCGCAATTTATTGCAATGATGGTGATCAGCCTTTTGCAACAGATGCGAATAAGTTTGCATTGTTTTGCGCTGCAGTAAGTGAGCTGCTTGAGCATACTATGATTGGGCCTGTCGATGTACTTCATTTACACGACTGGCATGCAGCGGTCGTTGCTGTGCTAAAAACCTTTAGTCCGCGGTTTGTGAATCTGAAACAGATTAAAACGGTTTACACAGTACACAACCTGGCCCTGCAGGGGATCCGTCCTTTCAAGCATGATGATTCCAGTCTGGAATCCTGGTTCCCGACGTTAAGTTATGATGGCAGCCAGATTTGTGATCATGTATATCCTCACTGTTTTAATCCGATGCGGGCAGCAATAAGCCTCTCAGACAAAGTTCATCTGGTTTCTCCTACTTATTGTCAGGAAGTGCAACTCAGTAGTGATCATGAAAGGGGGTTTTTTGGTGGGGAAGGGCTAGAGCATGATATGCAGGCCGCGGATCGAACTGGAAGGCTGGCGGGAATTCTGAATGGGTGTACTTATGATGCATCATCAGACGAAGCAACTGACATCTCTTTGCATCAATACTGTGATCTGGCGGAACAAGCGCTGTTTGTCTGGATGGCAAACGGAGGCACGCTTAAACCGGCCCATTATATTGCTCATCAGAGAGTCATTCAGTGGCGTCAGCAATCAGTATTTCGCAGACCGCTCATCACCAGTGTCGGGCGCCTGACGGATCAGAAAGCTCTGTTGCTCAGGCAACCAAAAGATGGACAGCTCATTCTTGATCATGTTGCAGCTTTGATTAATGAGTATGGGGGCGTACTGGTTATTTTGGGATCAGGTGATCCTCATCTGGAATACCTATTTACTCAGGTGATGGCCCGTAATGAGAATGTGCTTTACTTACAAGGATATGGGCAAGCTTTGGGAGATCACCTCTACACACTTGGCGATTTATTCCTGATGCCTAGCTCATTTGAACCATGCGGCATTAGTCAAATGTTGGCTATGCGAGCGGGACAACCCTGTCTGGCACATCAGGTGGGCGGTTTGAGAGACACCATAACACATGGTGAAACAGGGTTTTTATTCGGTGGCGACAACTTATCAGAGCAAGCTGAGCAGTTGCTAGAATGTTTAGGGCAAGCGCTTGATATACACAGAGATGACCCTCAGAAATACCTTGAGATCAAAGCAAATGCAGGGGCACAACGCTTCAGCTGGGGTACGATTGCAAGCCAGTATATAGAGAAATTGTATGAGTAGGCGTTTGCCTGCTCACTCAGCTATCGACTATTCTAATACATTAATGTTTTAGTTTGATTTTTTTTCTAATGAAATGGGGTTAAAATATTCCCCAATAGAACAAGCTAATAAAACAAAAGTGCTATTAATTGAGCAGTAGATAGCTGGGAGCAATGATTTGAAAGTGTTTGTGGCAAGGCAGGCCATCTTTAATCGAAAGAAACAGGTGGTTGCGTATGAATTGCTGTTTCGTGATGGTAAACAAAATTGCTTCCCCAACATTGCTGATGATGCCGCCACAGCCAGGCTGATTATGGACAACCAACTTAATCTGGGTACCCGCTATCTGACGTCGGGAAAGAAGGCACTTATCAATATCGGTGAAGAGTCGCTGAATCAGGAGCTTGCGCATTTCCTACCAAGCAGTGATGTGATCCTCGAATTACTGGAAACCATTCCCCCAACGAAGGATAATTATGAAAGAGTGAGACAACTGTTTCATAATAATTATCGTCTGGCGCTGGATGACTTCACATATTCCAAAGATTGGGAACCTTTCCTTAAGTTGGTCCGACTCATTAAGTTTGATTTAGTTGAAAGTCCGCTGGATAAAATAGCCCCGCTGGTAGAGCAACTAAAGCAGCGCAAAAACCTCAAGTTACTCGCCGAAAAAGTAGAAACTGAAGAAGAGTTCGTGCAAGCGAAAAAGATGGGCTTTACATTTTTCCAGGGTTACTTTTTTGCAAAACCAACCATGATATCCCAGCAGGACATCGAAATTAATTATGCCATAGTCATGTTGATTTATGCCGAAGTGCTGAAACCTCATATGAATTTGGGGCGGATCTCCGAGCTATTCGCCCAGGATACAGCATTGGCCTACAAGCTGCTACGTCTGATAAATTCTGGTGTCTTTCCGATAAAAAGCCGCATTGAATCCCTGAAACAGGCGCTTGTTTATCTGGGGAATGAGCGCGTGCTCAAGTTTGTAAATCTTATCATGACGGCACATGTAGCAACGAACAAGCCAACCGAGCTGACCCGTCTGAGTATTGTTCGTTCACGCTTTTGTGAGCTGATTGCCCAGCAGATCGCCCCAGGTATTGCAAGTATGAGTTTTCTGACGGGGCTGTTTTCATTGCTTGATGCAATTTTAGATAAGCCAATGGAGTTGTTGGTGGGACGTTTGCCATTTCCAGAAATAATTCACGACGCGCTGTTAGGTAAATCAAACACGTTGTATTACATTTTGAATGTCGTGAAAGCCTATGAGAGTGGCAGCTGGTGGGCATTACAAGAAGCCTGTGCATTACTCAATATGCCAGACGAAAGCTTACCCGAGTTCCATGCGTCGGCCGTTACTTGGGCTGATATGTATCGTGATCATGTGTATTAATGTTGAGAAATCCATTTATTGACAGTGTTAGGGGGTTTGCTTTACTTGGTTTGAGCCTGACCAACCTGTTTTTTATGGCCAATTTTTCGTATGGCTATATTCCTCCTGTCGACACAGAACTGTTTGAACAGGTGTTATCTTTTCTGACCACTGTGTTGGCTGATGGGCGATTTCGAACCTTGTTTTGCCTGGTGTTTGGCGCCGCTTTATTGATCCAGTTTAAGAGATATGAGCATAGCACTCACCGCCTTTTCCCTATAAAAACCAGGCTCTGCATACTCGCTTTGTTTGGTATCTTGCATGGGTACTTGCTATGGCCCGGAGACATTTTGCTAAACTACGCGTTGTCAGGATTGCTGGCTCTGATGTGGTTAGAATCAAAACAGAGACTGTTTGCAGCTGGCCTACTGACCGTTTTGCCTGTGGGTTTATTGGTTGTGCTCAGCTATCTAGTGCGTGAACCCGCTATAGATCGGACGAGCGTGGAATATGCCATTGTGATGGATACCTTGCCGCTGACCTACAACGAGTTACTGAGCCAGAATATGAGCAATTTCACTATGATGATTTTACTCATCCCCATTGCCACGTTATGGAATACACTCGGATTAATGTTGTTGGGTATGGAGCTGTATGAAAGAGGGTGGTTTACACAGAAAATATTACTTTCCCGGAAGTGGCTATGGGCGGCATGGTGGGCCAGTATTTGTATCTCGTTGCTCCTTTGGTTGGTTAAAGAGTCGGTTATTGGACAGGTACTCGAAACAGTAAACTGGCTCGCAGCCATCCCTATGGCACTGTGTTATTTAGTTTTGCTCCAGGCCATAAATAGGAACATACCGACCCTGAGCGGCATGCTGGCGATAGTCGGACGTTATTCTTTGACGCTTTACTTAACCCAAACGGTCATCGGAATAAGTTTTTTTCATTTTGTTTTTCCGGACAGCCGACTCTCATTTACCCGTGTTGATTACTTCTTGTTTTTCCTGAACCTTACGCTGGGGCAAGTGATTTTGGCTATACTGCTTGATAGGGCCAAAAAATCGGGTCCGGCTGAGTACATATTGAAGCGTTGCGTAGGGTATCTGAGCCGTGCGTAACACAAAAAAAGGCAGTTTATCGTGAAGTTTGTGCAGTGTATTTTCTGGGTTTTTCTTTTATTGTCATCTCATTTGAGTTTTGCAAAGGCGGACTTTTCAGTTTTGCTGGTTAATCCCTCTGTATCCGGGGAGCCATTTTGGCAAAAAGTCGAATCCATTGCACAGGCTGCAAGTAAACAGCTCAATGTGAAACTTGACGTGATATATGGTGACGGGAGCCGGTATATTCAGCTCGCCGAGCTGCAAAAGTACCTGGAGTATCGTGCCACACCTGACTTCGTCGTACTGATGCTGTACCCGGGTAACGCGGAGCAACATCTGGATCTGTTAGAAAAATATGGGATCCAATACCTGACTCTGGAGCAAACCATTAACGGGCCTGAACAGACTGAAATAGGCAAGCCCGGCCAAAGATATAAAAACTGGCTGGGAGAAATCTACTTTGATAATTTTCGTGCCGGGGCAGAGCTGGCTAAGGCTTTGACAGAGTCCCTGCGTGAACAAGATAGCCAGGTTAAACCTCAGGCCATAGCAATCAATGGTCATTATGGCAGCGAGTCAGATGCCCGCAATCAGGGAGCGCAGTCGTATTTTGGAAGTCAGGGAGTTGCCTTACAGCAGTCTATCTATGCCAGTTGGTCCAAGACTCAGGCAATGGAAAAAACACAACGGCTTCTTAAGCGATATCCAGAAACGAACATTATCTGGAGTGCGTCCGATTTAATGGCGATGGGCGCACTGAGTGCGGTCAAGCAACAAAGTAGTGATAAAGAGAGGTTCGTTGCAATTGGCGGCTTTGACTGGCTCAATGATACACTTGGATTGATAGAAAAGGGGGAGTTACAAGCGTCTGTTGGCGGACATTTTATCATGGGCGGGCTAGCCATCTTGTCCTTATACGATAGGTTCCATGGTCATAAATACTGGCAAGAGCACCAGTCAATCACTTACCCTTTAGTCGTGATCAATGGACATAATGTCCATCGCTACCTGTGGCTGGCTGATAAATCAGACTGGTCAGGTGTTGATTTTAGTAAGTTCAGCTTATTAAAAAACAAACAGACGCAATATCTAGTGTCACCCGAGTTTTTGGCCAGAGAGACGGCACCTGGTGTAATATCCGAATAGCAGTGTTGATGAGTCAGTACCTTGTGAGCCACAATAACAATGAAACATTTCTACTGGCTTGCAAAGTTTGTTACCATGCGCTTCCTGTAACTCATCTGGTCGTAAGGTGAGTATTGCCTCCATGTACAAGATAAGATAACTGCTTCTTTATGAACGAACTTAAGCGATTAAATAAATACATCAGTGAAACAGGGTTTTGTAGCCGCAGAGAAGCGGATACGCTGATCAGCGACGGCCGGGTATCCGTCAATGGCCAGGTCGCCGAAATGGGACTTAAGGTCAGTGATGCAGACACCATACTGATTGACAATAAACCGCTAAAATCTAAACCAAAGCGGGTATATATCGCTTACAACAAGCCCGTGGGTGTGACCTGCACAACGGAGCGCAAGATAAAAAGTAATATTGTTAGTGCCATTCAATACCCTGAACGCATATTTCCTATTGGCCGACTGGACAGGCCATCCGAAGGCTTGATCTTTTTGACCAATGAAGGTGACATCGTCAATAAAATACTTCGCGCTGGAAACAACCATGAAAAAGAATACGTGGTGACGGTCGACAAGCCCGTTACCGAGGAGTTTATTCGTGGTATGCGCTCAGGAGTGCCAATTCTTGGCACTGTCACTAAAAAATGCTTTGTTAAGAAAACTGCAGCGAAGCAGTTCACTATCGTGTTAACGCAGGGGCTGAATCGCCAGATCCGACGCATGTGCGAATACTTTGACTATGAAGTACAAACGCTTAAGCGTGTGCGCATCATGAATGTCAATCTGAATGGGTTGCGCCCGGGGCAGTGGCGTCACCTCAGTGAATCGGAAATGGCAGAGATCAATGCCTCAATCGAAGGGTCATCGAAAACGGAAGAAGCATCCGTTGATGAGCAAAAACGTGTCGCACGACAACCAGCCAGGTCAGATCATAGTCGTCATGAGTCGGCACCAAAAAGCACCAGAAGTAAAGCTGGTCAGGCTAAAAAACAGCATGGCTCAGACAGAAGTCGTTCCGAAAAAGCAGTGCGCTCTGAAAAGCCAAAAAACCGCACGGGAGCTAATCCACGCACGCGAGTTAAAGGGACATTGTCTTTGAAAAAATAAATGAGTAAAAGGGCCGCAGTATGCGGCCCTTTTACTATCTCGGTGCGGTTACTTTAAAGAACAAACAGTAAATAACGGGTAAAACTATCAAGGTCAGGACTGTCGCAAAGCCCAGACCAAACATGATGGTTACGGCCATTGATTTAAAGAACACGTCAAACAACAGAGGGATCATACCCAAAATGGTGGTCACTGCAGCCATTGAAACGGGGCGCACACGGCTCACACCGGAATCGAACACCGCCTGGTAGGGGTCTTTACCACTGTCTAATTCCAGATTTATTTGATCCATCAGAACAATGCCGTTTTTAATCAACATACCAGACAGGCTGAGTAACCCAAGTAGTGCCATAAAGCTGAAGGGAGCCTGAAATATGACCAGTCCCGCTGTTACTCCTATAATGGCAAGTGGTACTGTGCTCCAGATCACCAGAGGTTTGCGTACTGAGTTGAACAGCAGCACAGTAATGATAAACATGGATAAGTAACCCAGAGGAAGTGAGCCAAAGATCGCCTTTTGTGCCTTACTCGAGGATTCAAACTCACCGCCCCACTGCATTTCGTAACCTTGTGGTAGTTCAATGGCTTCGATGTCAGCACGAACCCGGGCAAACAGCTTAGCCGGTGTTTCATTGCCAATGACGTCATGATCTGCCATGACGGTGATCGTCCGCTTGCGGTCGCGACGCATTATCAGGCTGTCTTCCCAGACGACTTCCACGCCGTCAAGGATCTGGCCCAACGGCACATAGACATTGAGGACCGGGCTGAATATCTGCAGGTCAACAAGGTTTTCGACATTGCGCCTTTCGATTTCAGGAGCACGCGCGACGATTGGTAGCATTTTGGTGCCATCGCGATACAGGCCAACTTTGTTGCCCGATACACTGGTCAGCAATAGTTGATCGAGATCGGATTTACTGATCCCCAGGCGTCGTGCTTTTTGCTCATTAAACACCGGCTCCAGCACTTTAGAACGCTGACGCCAGTTGTCACGGATATTAAATGCCCCTGAGTCTTGGGCTAACCTGTTTTTTGCCTGATCTGCCAGCTGACGCAGGACCACAGGATCTGGCCCGGAAAAGCGAGCTTCAATTTTAGCATCCGTCGATGGGCCAATCTCCATGCGCTTGATTTTGAGTTTGCCATCGAGTTCATTGTTAGCGGCAAAATCTCTCACTTTCGCAATCATTGTCGCAACTGCGTCTCTGTCTGTAACTCGAATGATTAACTGGCCATAAGAAGCGTATTGCTTTTCCGGACTGTAGGTGAGCATAAATCGGGGGGCACCCTGGCCGATAGTGGTGGTGATCTCCTTGACCAGATCATCAGATTGCAAAAACCGTTCAAGCTTTTCAAGGTTGTCTGCTGTACTGCGAATATCAGCCCCCTGATAGTGCCAATAGTCGACATAAAACATAGGTGTGTTTGAAGCTGGGAAAAAGGACTGCTTTACCGATTTAAAACCAACCATTGCACACCCGAGTAGTGCAATCATAGCAACGACAGTTGTCCAGCGGAATCGCAGGCAAGCTCTTAGCAGGGCTTTGTACGCGGTGAAGATCAAGCCCTGGTAAGGGTCTTCGCTGTTGTTACCTTGTTGGATCTCTTCTTTGAATAATATGTTTGCAAAAAAGGGCGTAAGTGTGATGGCCGTTACCCAACTAAGCAGCAAGGAAATGAGTAACACCCAGAACAGAGAGCCAGCAAACTCACCACTGGCATCAGAGCTCAGCCCTATGGGCGCAAAGGCGGTAATGCCAATCACCGTCGCACCTAACAATGGCCACTTAGTTTGCTCCACAATGTTGACTGCTGCTTTAATCTTGGTTTGCCCACGTTTGAGGTTGATCAGGATCCCCTCAGTAACAACGATGGCATTGTCAACCAACATACCGAGTGCGATGATCAGAGCACCCAGTGAAATTCGTTGCAAGTCAATTGCAAACATCTTCATGAAAACGAACGTACCGAGCACTGTGAGAAGCAGGATGCCGCCAATCAGAATACCGCTTTTGACTCCCATAAAGATCAACAGTACGACAATAACGATGGCAACGGCTTCAAGCAGACTGACGATAAATCCGTCGACGGATTTTTCTACTTCGTTAGGCTGGTTGTAAACTGTGTGGACAGACATGCCATGTGGGCGTTGATACTCTAGCGAAGCGAGGTGCTTGTCTATGGCTTTACCTACTTCTACTACATTGACACCCGAGCTGAACGAGATACCGAGTAGCAAAGACTGATCGCGATTGTAGCGAGTGATATGCGTCGGAATTTCTGCATATTCGCGTCTGACTGTTGCAACATCACCCAGGTAGATTAACTCTTTGGCGCCTGGCTTTGAGATCAGCAGATCTTCGAGCTCGGAAACCTGGTTAAATTCCCCTGTGGGATGAATACGGATAGACTCGTCTCCGACGCGGATCTTACCAGCATTTGACACACTGTTTTGTGTCTGGAGTAGCGAAAAAATACGGTTATGTGATATCCCGAGCTGCGAAAGCTTCTGACTGGATATTTCAACGGTCACCTGAGCCTGTTGCTCTCCGGCAATGGTGACCTTACTGACGCCATCGACCAACACGAGCTCTCGCTTCAGGTAATCTACGTATTCCTTAAGTTCTTCATAGGAGTACCCATCTCCGGTTATAGCATACAGTACGCCATAAACATCGGCAAAATCATCCATGATCTTAGGAGGGTAAACACCCGGTGGTAAATTGGGCTCTAAATCGTTTATTTTACGCCTTAACTCATCCCAGATTTGCTTGAGATCTTCCTTGCGGTAGGTGCTTTTCATTTCTACCGTGATCTGAGACTGGCCCGGCGAAGAAATAGACGTGACATAATCAACATAAGGCAGGCTTTGAATGGCATTCTCTATAGGGTAAGTGACCTCCTCTTCAACCTGCTGAGGGGATGCACCCGGATAAACGGTGATGACCATCGCCTTTTTAAGCGTAAACTCAGGGTCTTCCAGTTGCCCAAGGCCAAAGTACGAGACTGTCCCTGCTAACAGCAGCAGTAGTGCAAACATCGCACTGATGACTTTGTTTTCAATAGACCATTTGGCAAGACTCATATTACAGGCCTCGCTCTTTAGTCCACGGACGGACTTTCAGACCGTCGCTGAGGTGATGTACGCCGGCAGAGACAATGATTTCACCCGGCTGCAGGCCACTCTTAATCTCAAATCCTTGTTGGCGGAACAAGCCCGGTTGGACGGCGCGTTTTGAAACAAGCTGAGTATCTGGGTTATAGATCCAGACGTAGTGGTTGCCTTCAGCGGCCTGAGTCTGCTCTGAAAATACTGCTTCATTAGGCACGATAATCGCGGAGATACTCTGATTGGTGATTTTGCTCGGGTCGACATAGACATGTCCCGTCATACCGGCAAGCAGGTTAAAGTCTTCCGGAATAGGCAGTGAAAACACCACTTTATAGGTGAGGGTGACCGGATCGGCTTGCGTGTCCCACTCTTTAATGTTTAGCAGATAAGATTTGTCCGGGTAGCCGTCGAAAATGACTGTCGGGTGATAATCCAGGTCTTTGTTAACGCGGGCAACTAGCTTTTCGGGTACCTGAATAACCACATCCATACGGTCGCGTGTTTCAAGGCGCAAAATATTTTGTTTGGCGACAATGTTCTCAAAGTTTTTCACAAATACTTTGGCAATCGTACCGTCAAATGGTGCTCTGAGTTCACTGTTTTCCAGGTTAGTCTGAGCGATTTTAAAAGCGGATTCGGCGACTTGCTCATTTGCCAGAGCCTGATCGTATTCTGCTTTACTGGCAATTGACTTTTTGTACAAAGACTCAATACGGTTCAGCTGCGCAACGGCCAGTTCAAACTGTGCTTTTCGTTGCTGATGTTGTAGCTCGAAGTCTTCCGGGTCGAGCTTAGCCAGAAGCTGTCCTTTTTTCACTTCCTGACCGGCCAATACCGGAAACTCCATTAGCTCTCCGTTGACTCTGAAAGCAAGATAGGACCCCTGATTGGCGACGACTTCAGCTGGAAAGCTCCGTAACTGACTGGCTTGTGGATCGGACACCGTGTGTAGTTTAACAGGGCGAATGACTTGACTGGTTGATGCCGGCTGTGTGGCTTCCTGACAGGCAGACAAAAACAGCAAAGCGGGAAAAAAGAGTGCGAGTTTATTCACGAATATTACTCCCTCAGACTAAAATTTAGTGCAGGATAATGAATTTGGGCATAAAATAAAAATTATTAAAACTTTGGTATAAAATAAATTTTATTTATGAAGTTGGCAGATATTCAGGTACTCGATGCCGTAGCAAATGCACAAAGCCTGAGCGAGGCGGCAAAACGATTGTATAAATCACAACCGGCGGTAACGCAAGCCTTAAAAAGGCTGTCCGATGAGCTGGGCTTTGCGTTGGTGACGAGAGAAGATTATCGGATACGACTGACTGAGCAGGGCAAGCGCTTTCATCAGCACGCCCAAAAGCTATTAGAGCACCACAACCACCTCAAAATTCTGGCGGATGAATTTTCTCAGGGCAACGAAGCAAAATTTCGTATTTGCTATGAACCCATGTGCCATCAGGAAACGTATAACGCGCAGATTAGTAGCACTTTTAAGCAATTTCCCTCAACAGAGCTGGTGATTTCCAGCGGCCGGCGCTTTGTGGCCCTTGAGCAAGTGAATGCTGGCGCCGCCGACCTAGGGATAGGCCCCTGGTTTGACTTATTTCACGCCACGGGAGAACTTGAATCCATTGCAATTGGAGAAACTAAGTTAGGTGTGGTTGCCAAACGGGGCTTGTTGCCCAAACGTATGTACTATGATCAATTGAGTCTTTATCCTTGTCTTGCGATGGTAGAGAGCGGTTTTGATTTTGACAGTGAACGTTTGGCCTATTCCAGAGGATTACATGTGATGAAACTGGATGATGTCAGTACCATCAAACTATTCTTGTCTCAGGGGGTTGGGTTTGCATTGACCAGCCTCAACACCTGTAGACAGGAGTTGGAAAGCGGCGAGCTTGAGCGCATTGAAATCATAGACAGACAACATGAATTCACTGCTGCAATACATGCATTTCGTCGTCACCAGAGTCATTATGGGCCGGTTGCCCGGCATTTATGGCAACAGTTCACAGCATTAGGAGCGCAGTTTGCTAGAGGAAACTAAAGAGGAATTCAGAACCAAAGTCTTCACCCTGATTGGCGCCATTCCACCTGGTAATGTCGCAACATACGGGCAAATAGCCGCTCTTGCCGGGGCACCCAAGCATGCCAGGGCGGTTGGTTACTTGTTGAAGCATTTGCCCGCGGGTTCGAGTCTGCCCTGGTACAGAGTGATTAACAGTCAGGGGAAGATTTCTTTTCCACCCGAGAGCGACAAATTCAGCGAGCAGAGTGCGTTGCTGCGCTCGGAGGGAGTGCAGATACAAGGCGGTAAAGTTGCTTTACGCCAGTATCAGTGGTGCTAAATCTATCCGTCATTTTTAAGTTATGGAGAGAGCAATGATAGAGCAAGCTTTTAACTTCAACAGCCCCATTAAAATAGGGATCAGCGCGTGTCTGGCAGGGGATAAAGTGCGTTTTGATTCCGGGCATAAACGCAGCAATTTTTGTATGGACGAACTGGCAGACTACGTCGAATATGTCCGTTTTTGTCCAGAAGTTGCCATCGGTTTACCCATTCCGAGAAAAACCATTCGTCAGGTGAGGGTAGAGGATGTGATTAAGGTTGGTCCTGCACACAGCGACGAAGATTATGCTCCAGATCTGGCACAATACGGAAAGAAGGTATCAGATGAGCATGGTGCGCAGTTGTCTGGCTACATCTTTTGTGCCAAAAGCCCTAGTTGCGGTATGGAGCGGGTGAAAATCTATAATGAAGCCGAAACGGGCAATACTTCCGAAGGTATAGGCATCTTTGCCGAACAAATCATGGCACGTAACCCGCTGCTGCCGTGCGAGGAAAATGGCCGGCTAAACGATATGCACCTGAGAGAAAATTTCGTGATGCGTGTCTATGTGTATAAAAGTTGGCAGGAACTGGTGGTCAGCAACCCAGGATTACATGAATTAACGACCTTTCACGCACGCCACAAATATTTATTGATGAGCCACAATTACGAGGCTTATCGCGAACTTGGCAGGCTGTTGGCAGAAGGTAAGGGAACAGATCTGGATGAGCTCAGAGGGACCTACATTAAAGGGCTGATGGAGGCCTTGTCTCGACCGGCCAGACGTAAAGATCAGGCGAATACATTATCGCATTTGCAGGGCTATTTTAAGAAAGTATTGGGCAAGGTTGAGAAACAGGAACTTTGCCGTGCAATTGACGATTATCGCATTGGTCAGGTGCCCTTGCAGGTACCGTTAACTTTATTGCGCCACCACCTGATAATGCATCCAAACGATTATCTGATGCAGCAAGTGTATTTCCATCCTTATCCAAATGAACTCAAATTGAGGTATGCGATTTAATGTCTACACTGTTTTGGTTTCGTCGCGATTTGCGTATTTATGGTAATGAGGCGCTCATAGAGGCTGTTGAAAATGGGGCCCGTGATGCCCTTTTTTTTGTCTGTGAACAACAGTGGCAACAGCACAATACGGCACCTGTGCAGGTTGATTTGCTCAAGCGACGTGTGGTGTGGTTGGGGCATAAACTGGCCGAGTTAGGTGTGCGCTTACATGTATTGGATGCAGGTAACTTTGCCAAGGTACCAACACTGCTTGCTCAGTTTTGCCAGACTCATGAGGTTAAACGGGTATACGCCAACCGAGAGTATGAAGTAAATGAGCAGGCCAGAGACAGAACCTGTCAGGAGGCCGGTGTACAATTTCACCTATTCGATGGCGATGTCATAGCACCACCTGGGAGTGTTACGACGGCCAGTAACGAAATGTACAAAGTGTTTACGCCATTTAAAAAAGCCTGGCTCAAACAGTATGAGCAACAGCACTTTGTTTTGCCAGGCTGGCCCAAACTAGACCTGACGCCCGTTGAGTGGGAAGCGCCTGAGCTGCTTACGGGGGACGGCAGTTCAGCTAAGTGGCCAGTGGATGATGAAACCCTGGTGAAGGTCGCTCAAGCGTTTATTCAGGATAAAATGGCAGATTATAAGGATCAGAGGGACTTCCCGGGTGTAAAAGGCACCTCAGGACTGAGCCCTTATCTAGCATTGGGCATAGTATCGGTGAAGCAATTATTGGCTGAAATCCAGCTTCATTTGCCTGAACTGTTACACATGACCAGTGCACCTGCGTTCAGCTGGGTCAATGAGTTGATCTGGCGAGAATTTTACCGACACCTTATTTGTGCTTATCCAAAACTATGTAAAGGCTTTAATTTTAATGAAAAGTACAACGAGGTCAGCTGGCGCCAGGATGAGGCTCAGTTTCAGGCCTGGTGTGCAGGAAAAACAGGTTACCCTATAGTCGATGCGGCTATGCGTCAGCTTAACCAAACCGGGTGGATGCATAACCGTTTGCGCATGATAGTAGCAAGCTTCTTAACTAAACATCTGTTGATAGACTGGCGCAAAGGTGAGCAGTACTTTATGAGCAAGCTGATTGATGGTGACCTGGCGAGTAACAACGGAGGCTGGCAGTGGGCTGCCAGTACCGGGTGTGATGCACAGCCTTATTTTCGGATTTTTAATCCGATCAGCCAAAGTGAAAAGTTTGACCCCCAAGGGGATTTTATACGTAAGTTTGTGCCAGAACTGAGTGAGATACCCGCCAAGTCGATCCATTTTCCTCATGATTATTTACAGGCATTTTCCATAGATGGTTATGTTGAACCCATAGTGGAACATAAAGCGGCACGGGAAAGAGCGCTGGCAGCGTTTAAGGTTTAAGCAGTCACAGCAATTTCTTGTGAGCTCAATAGCGACGGGGGCTAAGACGCAGTGGATGTAAAGTAATCAAAAAATGGGGTTTTTTGTGCCTGATATGATTACACCCGCGCCAGATAAGGCGAAATAGCGTAAATATTTTAGTTAAAAGGGGATTTTAGGCTTGCACAAAGAAAAAAAATGGATAAACATAGAATCCGCTTCGGCAAATTATAAAAACATAGGAATTATACAATGAATAAAGCTCAACTAGTTGAAAAGATGGCGGCTGACGCTGAGATCTCAAAAGCTGCAGCGGCACGCGCGCTGGAAGCATTCACTGGTGCTGTAACTCAGTCTCTTAAAGATGGTAACTCAGTGGCACTGGTTGGTTTTGGCACTTTCTCTGTAAAAGAGCGTTCAGCGCGTACGGGTCGTAACCCTCAAACTGGCGCTGAAATCCAAATTCCAGCGGCGAATATCCCTTCTTTCAAGGCGGGTAAAGGCCTTAAAGATCAGGTTAACCCTTAATAAACTGCTAGCACAGTTTTATATATTTTAAAAAAGGGGCTTTTGCCCCTTTTTGTATTAACCTCTTAATGCCTTATCTCCTCGTCCTATTCCTACGGTTCCGGAACGAACGATTTCAATAATATCGCTTTCATGTCTGAGCATATCCAGAAATGACTCGATCTTGTCACTGCTGCTTGCCAGTTGTACGGTATAGCTGCGTTTACCCATGTCCAGTATGACGCCTCCAAAGACGTCTGTGACACGCGTGACCGAGGCTCTGGTTTGTTCGTTACCCGCAAATACCTTGGCGAGCAATAGCTCGCGCTCGATATGAGCAGCTTCAGTAAGGTCGATGACTTTAAGCACGTCAACGAGTTTGTTTACCTGCTTGGTGATCTGCTCAACAACTCTGTCATCTCCATGTGTCGTTATGGTAATGCGAGAAAGTGTTTTGTCGTCGGTTGTGCCTACCGTTAAGCTGTCAATGTTATATGCACGTTGAGAGAACAGGCCCACAATGCGCGACAGAGCACCCGGCTCGTTTTCAAGTAAAATGGCTAATATTCTACGCATTATGCTTTCACTCCTTTTTTCAACCACATATCATCAATGGCGCCCAGTTTAATTTGCATGGGGTAAACGTGTTCATTTTCGTCCACACAAATATCCAGAAAAACCAGGCGGTCATTGATGGCAAATGCTCGCGCCAAAGCGTCGTCCAGTTCATCCGGGTGGTCGACTCGGATCCCGACGTGTCCATAGCTTTGTGCAAGGGCAACAAAATCGGGCAGGGATTCCATATAAGAGCTCGAATGACGTCCCCCATACATCATGTCCTGCCATTGGCGTACCATGCCTAAAGAGCGGTTATTGAGAGAGACAATTTTTACATTGAGTCCGTACTGAAGGCAGGTGGAAAGTTCCTGAATGTTCATTTGTATAGACCCATCACCGGTCACGCACACAACATCCGCGTTGGGGTAGGCAACTTTTACGCCCATTGCTGCGGGCAGACCAAACCCCATGGTTCCCAGACCGCCGGAGTTAATCCATTGTCTGGGGTGTTTGAAGGGGTAGTACTGGGCTGCAAACATTTGATGTTGGCCTACATCCGAGCATACATATGCGTCACCTTGGGTAATTTGGTAGAGCTTTTCGATTACGGTTTGTGGTTTGATTTTTTCCCCCTGAGCCTCGTACGACAAACAGCGTTGTTCTCGCCAAGCTGTAATTTGCTGCCACCATGACTCTTGTGCTGCGCGGTCAATACGCAATGCGCTTTTCTCAATTGCACTTTGTAGCTGTTCCAGTACGGTCTTCAGGCAACCGACAACAGGTATGTGTGCCTGGATTGTCTTGGAAATTGAGGTCGGATCTACATCAACGTGCACTATGGTGGCATCGGGGCAGAACTTTTTGACATTATTTGTTACCCGATCATCAAAGCGGGCACCCAATGCCAGAATAACGTCTGCATTGGCCATCGCTTTGTTTGCTTCCAATGAGCCGTGCATACCTAGCATGCCCACAAAATTTGGGTGCGTACCGCTGATTCCGCCCAGGCCCATTAAGGTGTTGGTGATCGGGGCATTAAGCGTCTCAACCAGCTCAGTGAGCTGCTCTGAGGTATTGGATAGAATAATCCCGCCACCTGAATATACGACCAGACGTTTAGCACCCAAAATTGCATCTACCGCTTTCTTGATTTGGCGAGAATGTCCCTTTGAGCTTGGGTTATAAGTACGCATTTCAATGCGTGCAGGCATCTTGTAATCGAATTTAAGTTGAGGATTGAGAATATCCTTTGGCAGTTCGACAACCACGGGACCTGGTCTGCCAGAATTTGCTAAATAAAATGCTTTGGCCAGCACCGACGGGATCATTTCAGCGTCACGACAGTTAAAGCTATGTTTAACGATGGGGCGCGAACAGCCAACTATGTCTGTTTCCTGAAACGCGTCATCACCTATCAAATTGGAGGGTACCTGACCTGACAGCACCACCATAGGAATGCTATCCATATAAGCGGTGGCAATACCCGTCACACAGTTTGTGGCGCCAGGTCCAGAGGTTGCGAGCACAACCCCGGTCTTTCCTGTACTTCTGGCGTAGCCATCAGCCATGTGTGTAGCAGCCTGTTCATGTCTGACCAGGATATGTTCAACCTCATCTTGTGCAAACAACGCATCGTAAAGATCCAGCACTGAACCACCCGGGTACCCGAAAATATAGTCCACATCCAGTTCGGCCAGTGCTTTTACAACTAGCTCTGAGCCGTTAAATTGCTCATTCATTACCTCATTCCTCAGCAAAGTTTAAATTAAAGGCAAAAAAAAACCCCGCTAGTGCGGGGTCTGTGCAAACGTTCGCTCACAACGGCCCCGCCGGACTTACCACTAAGACCAGTACGAGTACCACAACTGTGAATAGAATAGTTTGCATAGTTAATTTCTGCGTAAAAAGTTTAATCTGATGCTCTTTATTTAAAGGGTAATCATCTGAACTGTCAAGTTACAAAATGGCCAAAATGCATTAATGTGCCTTTTCGGTGTTTTAAATATTGAAATGTAGTATTTCATTGCGGTTTGGTGATGTTTTTATGGATAAATAATGCTTTTTCTCACGCTGTTGGCGCGTTTAGAATTATACTCAGCAACCTGTTACTATCCCTTTGACTATCGTATTGGGTATATTAGTATGAAATTCAGCCTTTTAGTTATTCTGGCGTTGTTTGCACAACCATTGCAAGCGTTACAAGTAGACCAACAGCAGCTTCGTTACTGGCTAGAAAAGCGTGCGGGCCGAACGCTTTCTGACTACGAGGCCAGTCAGCAAATTTCAGATTATCTGTCAGAGGTAGATGGCTTTACTGTGCGTGTGCCGTTCAATGGCAAACCGCCTGCTGAGTCTTTGCATTTACGTGGCTATCAGGGTGCGTCAGGCAGCCCTGTCAGTGGTGCAAAAATACTGGCTATTCTGGTCGATTTTCCTGACTTGCCACATGATGATAACCGTTTGGTGCAATCTGACTCTGATATGTTCTATCCAAGCTATCCTGTCAGTCATTACGAGCAGCTGATATTTTCGGAACAAGGATTTAAAGCACCTGACGGACAACTACTCAAGAGTGCGTATCAATACTATCAGCTGGCCTCAGGGGGGAGTTTCAGCCTTACAGGCGAGGTTTACGGCTGGATCACGGCAGCACAAAATGCACAATACTACGGTCAAAGAGTCGGTGTCAGCCGAGATATCAATGTCGCCTCACTAGTGAAAGAGGCGGTGGAGCAAGCGGTTAGCCGCTACGACATTAATCTGAGCGAGTACGATCTTAGTGACTTAAACGACCTGGATGGGGACGGCATCATAAATGAACCCGACGGCGTTGTGGATCATATTATGCTGTTTCACTCAAGCATTGGTGAGGAAGCAGGTGGCGGAGTCTTAGGCACAGATGCCATCTGGTCACACCGCTTTGTGGTATCAGAAGATGGCTACACACCCGTAGCAATTTCCAACAGTGATGTACGCATCCATAATTACACCGTTAACCCGATTGATGCCAGCATGGGTGTAGTGGTACATGAGTTCGGTCATGAGTTAGGTCTAATAGACGAATACGATCTTAGCAATGGTACTATTGGTGAACCGGTTGCAAACTGGTCCGTGATGTCTAACGGAAACTGGCTGGGTGCTCTGCGAGGCTCACAACCTGTGTCTTTTTCGCCTCGCAATTTGGAAAGGCTGCAAGCTAAATTAGGTGGAAACTGGGTGAATCAGAGCGAGTTACAGCTTGCTCAGCTGACTCAGGGCAGCGAGGTAGAGCTGAATCATGTTGGAGAGTACTCCGGGAAAACGGATCAGCTGAAGGTAAATTTACCTGCCAGTCTCGAGTATATAGGCGAACCAATCAATGGTAAGTATCAGTATTACTCAGGTCAGGGCAATGCCAAAATCAACCGTGCTACCATGGCTGTGACGTTACCTGATACAGCCGAGCTTCGTCTGACAGTTCAGGCTCGTTTTGATATTGAGGACGGCTACGACTTTTTCCAGGTAAAGGTCAACGAGCAGTCCCTTGCCGGCAATTTGACGAAAGCACAACATCCTATCTATCCTTCTGTTACTCATTATATTGACGGCGACAGTGGCCAGGCTGAGGGTGGTTCAAACGGGAGTAAGGTTGTCGAGTTAGTATACCCGCTTACTGAGTATTCAGGCCAGACAGTCACTTTGGAACTATTATACCAAACGGATAATGTTGAATATGGTTTTGGGGTTCTGCTGGATGATATCACTGTTTACGCCGGAGAGAATGTGATCTCTGTTGCAGATGCAGAATCTCCTGAGCAGCTCTTGCTCGCAGGTTTTAGTCGAATTTCCAGTTACCGAGCAGGACTTGAACAGGCATACTATTTACAGCTGAGGTCTCATCTGGGCATAGATGCGGGGCTACAAGGTGCCAGTTATGCGCCAGGTGTCTTAGTTTGGTACGGTAATGAGAATGTCGAGAATAACTCTGTGTCTTTACATCCGGGCAAAGGTAAAATCCTGGTGGTCGATACAGACCAACTTATCATACCCGGAGCAAATGGCGTGACGCCTGCTGCAACTCGGATCCAATTACGGGATGCGGCAATGAGAGTACAAGATCAGCCTGCTGGCCTTGGCGATAACCGATTGCAGCCCGTTTCTGAATTTAATGATAGCCAGGACTATAGTCACCCTCAGCAGCCGCTATCTGGGGTCGTGTTACCTGAAAACGGGCTATCGATTGAAGTACTTGAAATCAGCCAAGATTACCGCAATGCACAGCTCCAAGTATCTGTAGATACCAGGCCTAAAATTAAGCTGAAGGTGAATGGCCTGAGCGTGGGCTTTTCCGTTTCTGGCCTGATACTTGATACGACCGATACCTTTCAATGGCAATTCGGCGACGGTAACCACAGTGAATTACTTGAACCGGAACATCAGTATCAGGGTCAGGGAGTTTATAAGGTGACATTTACACGAACTAATGAATCTGGAGAGACGCTGTCGATTGAACAACAAGTGGTGATCACAGCACCATTAGTATTGACCGGTACTAATGTTGCTATCGATAAGGGTAGCCTGGAAGCCAGTGTAGAGTTTCATGGAGGGGCTAGCCCAGTCGCTGTAAGCTGGGATTTGGGGGATGGTGCAGTATTAGAAGGGTATAATATTAAACATCAATATCGTTTGTCCGCTAGGTACTTAATCGTGGTCACATTGGAAGATGCCAATGGCAGCAAAGTGAGCAAATCGATAGAAGAGAGTATTGTGGTGCCACTCAGCGGAACGATTAACGTGGTAAAGCGTGGGTTAGCGGCAGACTTTACGCTAGTTACTGAAGGTGGGTCAGGAAATTATGAAATTAGCTGGGCTTTTGGTGATGGTCAGACAGGTAGTGGCGCATCAGTCAGTCATAGTTACGACGGTGCCGGTAGCTATCAGGTGTCAGCAACGCTCACGGATCTAAGCGACAATCAGCAAATCGTTGTATCAGCAGATGTAGTGCTTGTTGAGCCGACGGACGAAGGGCAGGGTGGATCCGCGGGTGGTTTATTCGCGTTGAGTATGTTGATGTTTGTAATTACAGGGATGAGAAAACGCCCTGCATAAAAGCAGGGCGCAGGGATGCTAAGAGCGTTGGTAAGATTTACAGGCGCTCGATAACTGCTTGTGTAAAGTCAGTCGTACCGTGGTTGCCACCCAGGTCGCGTGTTGTACGGTCACCAGATTTGATCACATCAGCAACAGCGTTGCGGATCTTGTCGGCTGTCTCACCCATATCCAGGTATTCAAGCATTTGAATAGACGCCAGGATTACAGAAGTTGGGTTTGCCAGGTTCTTACCTGCGATATCAGGAGCACTACCGTGTACTGCTTCAAAAATGGCCGCATTTTCGCCGATGTTTGCGCCTGGAGCCATGCCCAGCCCACCAACCAGACCTGCACACAGGTCAGAAATGATGTCACCAAACAGGTTAGTTGTGACGACAACGTCGAACTCTTCTGGGGTCATAACCAGCTTCATACAAGTTGCATCGACGATCATTTCCGCTGATTCGATTTCCGGGAAGCGCTCTCCAACTTCACGTGCCACTTTCAGGAATAAGCCAGAAGTAGACTTCAGGATGTTTGCTTTATGAACTGCGGTTACCTTTTTACGGCCTTCACGCTGGGCTAGCTCGTATGCAAAAGTAACGATTTTCTCAGCACCTTCACGCGTGATTTTAGACATAGCTTCTGCTTCGCTACCATCTTCAGAGACTACCTGACCCAGGCCAGAGTACATACCCTGTGTGTTTTCGCGCACTGTGATGATATCAATGTCGTCGTAGCGTGCTTTAGTGCCTTCAAAAGATTTAACAGGGCGCACGTTTGCATACAGACCAAAGTGCTTACGCAGTGTCACATTAATAGAAGTAAAGCCTTCACCAACAGGCGTCGTCAGTGGGCCTTTAAGAGTAATTTTGTTGCGTTCAATGGCTTCCAACGTTTCAGGAGGCAGCAGCTCACCGGTTTTTTCCAGTGCTGCCAGTCCCGCGTCAACGTACTCATAATCGAATTCACAACCAGCTGCATTCAAAATTTCAATTGCTGAGTCGATGATGCTTGGACCGATGCCGTCGCCACGGATCACCGTGATAGTTTGCTTAGCCATTTATGTTTCCTTTATCAAAAGTAAATTTACATCGTAGAACAGATCTAACCTAGTGTAGTTGACCTTTTCTGTGATGTTAGATCGCTTGAAAATTTAAGCGCGTTTTATAGCAATTTATTCATTTATATTCCAGTAAGGAATGAATAAAAGACATAAATATAGTGAATACCCAAAATGCATGGTATTTATCGGGTAAATATCAGTCAATTAAATTATATAAACCAATAGACTGAAGGTGTGCCATCAGAGCATCAATGCCGGACCAGTCATGTAACCTTGCTTGTTCATCCAATACCTGACGCTGCCAGGCTGAGGTTTCAAAATTTGAGTCACAGATCAACAAGGTTAGTATCTTCACAGCAGTAAAGGTCAGTGCCAGGCCTGATAATTTTGATTTACGAGATAGTTCAGACTGTTCAAACGCACGGTGGGCCTCACTGGAGGCAAAATGGGTATGAAAGTAATGCTTGAACTCCTCTTCACTGAACGCTGCAAAGCCAAATAAATGTGCAAGAGAAACAGGGTGAATACTGTCAGTTGAGTCGAGCGCAAAGGGGAATCGTTTTATGTCTACACTGTGTCGCTTAAGCATAAATGCGACAGCTGCACTAACCGGAGAAAGGATGTTCTCATAGTGGTGGCCATAATTTTGCTGTACAAGCGCAGCCAAGACCTGAGCAAAGAGTTGATATTTATGCCAAATATCTTTGGCAAAAGGGTGCTTAAGTTGCACAATTAATTGCTCCACCAAGACTCGTTGACAGAGTAAGGCCGCTGCGTCCAGGCCAACCATAGTGAGACAATGTCTCAGATTTGCCCCTTTTTGCGCTTCTCTGTTGTAGAGTCTTGCCGCCTGTGACAAGGCTGTTTCAATTTCTGGGAATGGGGCGATTGTTTTTTCTATGGCTCTGAAGCTACCAAAGTTTGCGCCTCCAAGCTGTTCGACCACATGCAAGGCTTCTGTCATCTGATCAGATGCTGTAGCCAACGGCTTGGGTGGGATACGTGACCATACTCGATAGAGTAGTTGCGAGTCTGACACTTTTAATGCCTGGTAGCGCTGTTGGTAACGCCTTTGCGTTTTGATCAGGCGAGTGATCTTCCCTGATTGCATAATCGCAAGAATAGCATGATTCTCTTCTTCACAAAGTAACAGTGCCTGATGATCCGGGTGTCGTTGCACAGCACCTGCTGGATAGGCATCAAGTTGTCTGGCCAGTAGTTGTAAACTGGTTTGCAAAAAAGTATGGGTATTATTCAGATACAGTTGCTTAATAATCGTGGGTAGAGAAATTCGATGACTCTTTTTCATCAATGCAACGGATATCTGGGTCGCAATCGCGACCAATAATGTCACATTGTCATATAGCGGGGTGGAGCGTTTGCGGCTGATAGACAGTTCATAGCCAGATAACCTTGCTAGGATCCGGGTTACCTGAGGCGACTGTAGCTGTCCGGCACTTAGTACTTTAACTGCCAGTTGATGGCGCAGTCTCAGTTTTTTCGACTCGACACTTGATAAGGGTTTATCAGCCGCGACTTTGTCATATTCGCGACTGGCGCACAATACACTGGCAAAGCTTGCAACCAACAGTTCATGGATCATTTGCTCTGTATAACCATGGGCATAGCCAAGCATGCACAGCAATATCGACTGCTTAACCAGTACGTTAGTTGAATGTCTGTAGGGGGTGGCTACAAAGTGTAGATGGGCATGCAGGGCATTGGGTGCTTGGCGGTACAAACGGGTGTATTGTTCAGCGAGCTGTGCAAGCGTGACATCAATTTTAGGCCAGCTAGCCTTGTCGTAGTACAAGGACAATACGGACTCAGACTGAGTCAGAAGTTTATGCAGCTGTCTTGCGATATCCTCATTGACAGTCATTAGAAAGCCTTGTCATACGCAACAATTGCGCCAGCTCCCCAAAGTGTAAGCTGGCCATTTTCAAACAGTAATCCGGTACATTCATCTTGCGTGGTGATCCCATCCGGTTTGACCAGCTGTGTTCTGTAAAAGACGATCTGCAGCACGCGATCGCCCTCAGACTTAACATAAGTCAGGTCTGGGCTGCCAAGCGTTTCTAACACCTCATCCAGTTCGACTACCATGTCGGGTTTGAGCTTGCTGATATAACGTTTATTGAAGGCTTCTCTGTCTTGCCAGATCATGGCCTGAGGGTCATCTTTATAGAAATTAATGACCAGGTACACAATGACACCGTATACAGCAAGACCAAGAAAAACGTATTGTAAAACCTTTTTAATCATTGAAATACACCAAAAACTCCCAAAGCTAGCGTAACGGAAGCGCTTGACCGGAACAAGTTATTTGCGCTCAATCACTCTGAGTTGACTTAAATTAAAGCCAAGATTGATGTCAGTTTGTAGTGAAACGAGTGTTTTACTCAAAATAAAGTCATCCAGACCATCCTCTAGCTTGCGTCGAGTAGTCGACGAGAGGCTTGATGCATTTAAGGCTTGTTCAACATTACCGAACTCTGTTATCAGTTCTATGGCGGTTTTTTTTCCTACACCTTTCACACCTGGGATATCATTGGTTTTATCACCCATTAATGCCCATAATTCTGTGAGCGCGTGATAGGGCACCGAAAACTTGTCCAAAATTTGCTGATGACCCAGATAGGATTGGGAAAAATAGTTGTAAACGGCCACTTTGTCTGAACACAGAGGCAAAAACCCTTTGTCTGTTGACACGATCACTGAGGGCACCTGGTTGTGGCTTGCTTTGCTTGCCAGCGTGGCAATAACATCATCAGCTTCATCCTGCTCCGGGAAAAAGGCGGTAATACCGCACGTTTTAAACCCTTCGGCAATCAGGGAGAGGTTTTGCTTGAGTGACTCAGGCATGGGCTTTCTGCTGTGTTTGTAATTCGCGTAATAATGATAGCGCCAGCTGCGCTCACCATCAAAAACGGCAATCGCATGGGTTGGGTCAACGCGCCGCAGCAGTTTTGTGCAGGCATTGCTTACGCGAGCTTTACATGATTGCATGACTTGCTGTTCACTTACCCCGTGTTGATCGACATCAATTGCGTAGATTCGCCGAATAAGGTTAAGTGCGTCAATAAGAAGTAGTTTTGCCATGTGTGAATTAGGGGGATTTCTTAGCAGTTAAAAATAGGGGGTAAGGCAGTACCTTACCCAGGTGTCATGATTTTATTTCATAGCAGGGCACATAAGTGCTGCCGGGTAATTTCATTCGGCCTTGTGCAACAAAAGCGTGTAGCAGCTTGTCCATATCGCTCATTAAAGAAGCGTCACCGCTTAGGGTATAAGGCCCTTTCTGTTTGATGGCAGTGATACCTTGCTCCTTTACATTACCTGCTACTATACCAGAAAACGCTCTGCGCAGGTTGGCAGCCAGATCTTGCTTAGGCTGTGTTAAGTGTAAATCCAAACCTGCCATATTCTCGTGAGTCGGTTCGAATGGTTGTTGGAACTGATCTTCGATTTTTAGTGTCCAGTTAAAGTAATAGGCATCGCCCTGGACTTTGCGATATTCTCTGACCTGCTCCATCCCCCTGCGTAACCTCTGTGCAACTTGCTCTGGTTGATCCACCAGTACTTCAAATTTACTCAGGGCTTCTTTGCCCAGTGTCTTCTCTACAAAATCACAGAGTTCATCGAAGTAGGCCTTTGCCGAGCTTGGGCCGGTTAATATAACAGGCAGCTGCTGCTTGGCATTATCAGGGTGGAGTAAGATCCCAAGCAGATAGAGCAGTTCTTCAGCTGTACCTGCACCGCCAGGAAAAATGATGATGGCGTGTGCAGTTCTGACAAACGCTTCCAGGCGCTTTTCTATGTCAGGCAGGATCACGAGTTCGTTGACTATCGGATTTGGCGGCTCAGCAGCAATAATGCTGGGTTCAGTCAATCCCAGGTAGCGGTTACTTGTTATCCGCTGTTTGGCATGGCCAATGGTCGCACCTTTCATTGGGCCTTTCATTGCACCCGGGCCGCACCCGGTGCAGATATTCAGGCCTCTGAGCCCAAGTTGGTAACCAACTTCTTTTGTATATTTATATTCTTCTTCATTGATAGAGTGGCCGCCCCAGCAGACAACCATATTAGGGTCGGTGTTAACTTCGAGCGCATCTGCATTGCGTAACATATCAAAGACCATGTGTGTAATGGCTCTGGGATCTTTAATCTGTTCCTCGTGACGTTGGCAGATGAACAGTATGTCTCTGATCACGGAAAAAATGTGTTCATGGATCCCGGCAATGATTTGACCATCGACGAAGGCGGATTCAGGTGGGTTTGTCAGCTCTATTTTTATGCCACGCTCGCGCGCAATCAACTTTATATCAAAGTCCTGATATTTGTTGTAAATCTCGTAGCTAGAGTCTGTATGACTGCCTACATTAAGTACTGCTAGTACACAGTTTCTGAATAGTCGGTATCGTTCAATCGTAGAGGACTGTTGAAGTAGGTCGACTTCCAGTTTAGAAAGTAGATTAAGTACACCTGTTGGGTTCAACTGTACATGCATAGGCAGTCTCCTTGTTAATCACGTAAGCAAAGTTTATCTCTGCCGCTGTTTTTAGCTTCATAAAGGGCTTCGTCGGCACGATCAAAGGCGGTCAATTTGGAGTCGCCTTCTTTGAGCTGTGTTGCCCCTAATGAGATAGTGATCCGCACTTCTTTGTCTTTGAAGCGAAACGGAATTGATTTAACCGTTGTACGAATTTTTTCCAGCGGTGCGTAGGCTGCCTCTATTGGCATACCAGGCATCAGAATGACAAACTCTTCGCCGCCGTATCGTGCGATAAAATCAGATTTACGGATGGACTTTTTCAGTGCACGAGCAATCACTTGTAGTGTTTTGTCTCCTGCGCTGTGGCCATATTTATCATTGATAGATTTAAAGTGATCTACATCGACTACAACCAAAGTAACGTCATTGCCCTGTATTTCAAACAAATGAAATTCCTGACTGTATCTGTCATCAAAGGCCGATCGGTTAGGTAGTTTGGTTAAGCCGTCCAGGAGACTCTTAAATCTCTGCTCATTAAGCCGCTTTTTATAGGTATTGACTTTGTTCTCAAGTACATTAATACGACTATTGATAGCATCAAAGCTCTCAAGTAGAGCCTCTTTATCGCGGCGTTCGATGTTTTCACGCTCTACTAAATCTTTGCTTATCTGAGCAAGCTCATCGTCGACTAGCCCCTTAAGCTCGGCAATTGAGGAGGCTTTTTGTGTGTTTTCTGTTAGCCGTTTGATCTTTGAATCAATACGTTCATTTAACGCATTGAGTTCTTTGTTGATGGATTTAGAGTGGCTAGTGGTATCTATAATTGACTTGTGCAACTCTTCCAGAGTCTGATTTAAAGATACCAAAAATCCTTGCGCAGATTGCCTTTCCCGAGCGATTGACTTCGCAAAAATACGAATAACAGCGATCGCATTTTCCAGCAGGGAGTCGATATTTGAATCGGTCGAAATACTGTGTTTGATGGCTTTTACTTCGTCCGCAACATCATCTTCGAAAACAAGTTCGTTGGTCAGCCCAAGTAATTCAGTTGCTAACTCTGGGTTGTTTTGTTGTGTGGAGGTATCAATGTCGTACTTGGCATCAAAGACCTGCATATAAAATTGTAAAAGTTTATCAAGCAAGGGGATAAACTCTGGGATAGCATCTATGTCACCCAGTTCATTGTCGAGTAAATTACGTAACTTACGACGGGTATCTTCTGGCACACCACGCAGCTTTTGCAACTGCTTACCCGCACTTTGAATATGTGTAACAAGATTGCGGTGATTCGCAGAATTGGTGCTATCTAGCTGCTTTAATTGAACGCTGGTATTTTCGATTAAGGGGGCCAGGTGATCAAAGTCCATCCCCTTTGCTAGTGCACTACGATACTTTGCCAACAAGTTGTCCAAAGACACATCTTGCCCTTTACAGCCGAGGGTGAGCTTTGCAGCAAATTCAGACAGGGTATCCACCTGCTGTTTTCTCGCTTCTTCCAGCGCTTTTCTTGCTTCAATTGCTTGTGATAGTTTTTTCTCTAATCGCGCAGTATTATCAGTCACAGAAACCTAACATTTTTATTTTAACCTACTCATTAGCAAGTTTACATCAAATTACTGATTAATGTGGAAGATTTTAGGTCGTAGATCTACCTATTTTGGCAGGCGACTCGTCGTGTTTGGTGGTATTAACTCAAACTTTTTTGTTAGCTTAGTCCCATATTTGCAATTTTACCGATCCATTATGAAAAAAATCTGTTCCATGCTCATTGCGTTGAGCGCGTTCCCTGCATTCGCAGATGTTGAATATACCCTGACTATCACAGAACCAGAGCACCACCTTGGCGAAGTTGAAATTACTTTTCCAAAGAGTGCCCAGGCCCACATGGATATCAAACTGGCAGACTGGCGAACCGGACGTTATGAAATTCTTAATCTTGCAAACGGGATCCGCACATTTGATGCGACCGATGCAAATGGGCAGGTACTTGAGTGGCACAAAGTAGATAAAAGCACCTGGCGTGTTCATCTTGATAGCCCTACCGAGGTGACTGTGAACTATCAGGTATACGCAAATGAACTCGGCCTCAGAGCGAGGCATATTGATGACAGCCATGCTTTTGTTGATGCCTCAGGCTTTTTCATGTTCAGCGAATCATTTCGTCACGAGCCGGTTCTGGTTCAAATGAAGGTACCAGAGCAGTGGCGTTCCGTCTCAGGTATGGATTTTGCTGGTAACAAACATCGTTTTTCCGCGGCTAACTTTGATGTTCTGGTTGATTCTCCAATCGAGTCAGGGATTAATCAACTTCACACGTTTCGTGTTGATGGCCGTGACTATGAATTGGTGATCTGGGGTGAAGGTAACTATGACGTTGAGCTGATGCTCAGTGACCTAAAGAAGCTCGTTCAAACGGGCAGTCTTATCTGGCAGGATTATCCTTATGAGCGCTATGTTTTCATGGTTCACGCGACCAGCGGCGCCAGGGGCGCAACGGAACATCTGAACTCAACCATTATTCAACGCCACAGAGATGCCTTTGCCAAACGTGATGATTACATCGGGTTTATTTCAACTGCAGCCCATGAATTCATCCATACCTGGAACGTCAAAAATTACCGTCCAGCCGGACTTGTACCCTATGACTATGTTAACCCAAATTACACTGACTTGCTTTGGTTGTCAGAGGGGTCTACCAGTTACCTCGAAGACTTTTTGCTGCTAAGTGCGGGGATCATTACTCATGAAGAGTACTATAAAGGGTTGACTAAGCGACTTAATCGCCATATGAAGACACCGGGTAGAGAAATACAAAGTGTTGCGCAAACCAGCTTTGATAAATGGATTAATCAGGGCGGCGATCACGGTAAAAATTTCAGTACTAATATCTACTCAGAGGGGGCTTTAGTTTCCATGATGCTGGATATCAAGCTGCTGGATGACAGTGATGGCAAGGTGAGTTATCGCGATGTTCACAACATATTGGCACAACGCCATAGCCTGCCAGAGTCGTTTAACAGCCAAGACGTGCTAAAGATCCTCAACGAAATCAGTGGCAAAGATTACACCCAGTGGTGGGCGCAGAATATAGATAAGCCCTTTGTTTTGGACGCTGATGCCTTGCTGGAAAAAGTGGGGCTGAGTTATGATTACCCATCAGGTAGCAAGGTTGTTGCTGGTTTTGACGGACAAGCGACAGCAAAAGGCGAGGTTTTAGAGCTCACGCATGTTGCGCGTAATGGCAACGCATGGCAGAGCGGATTAACCAGTGGCGATAAGCTGGTGGCAATCAACCGGCACCATGTTCGTGACTCTATTGATAAAACGCTGGCGCTATTTAAGCCAGGACAGCAGGTAACCATCGACTTTATTCGCCGTGACAAACTAATGTCAACTGAGCTCACACTGAGCGATGTACAATCTAAACCAAAGCAGATAAGCGCAGTTGCAAACCCAACTGAAAGACAACAGCGTTTATATCAGGCCTGGATGGGGGTGGCACACCCGAATGCGCCGCAACTCTAATAGCATAAAAAAGGGAGCATAAGCTCCCTCGACGAAAAATCGTATCAGTTACATAATCCGCGAAAAGAAGCGAGATTTTTTGGTACTCGTGCGGTTACGGCGCATAGAAGAGCGGATTTGTGAGCGTGTGCCCGCTAACCAACTTTCACGGTCGACTTTAGCGGCATCACCACGACGTGCTTCTTCAGTTGCCCGGAAGCCACAGAATTGGCGGTAAGCGCTCAGATCCAGAGACAGTTCTTGCAGTACCAGCTCAATCATAATGGCATCATCAATGTAACCAAGCACAGGAACGTTATCTGGTACAATGTCTTCAGGCTCACTGAAGTAGGCCAGAGACAACATGATTTCGCGCTTTTCCTCTTCAGGCATTTGCCATTCTTCATCTTGCACTGCATCGATAAGCGCAGCAAGTGACATCATGCGGGTGCGCACAAACTCAGGTAAGTTAGACTTCTCCATGTTGTTGACCAGCTCTTTAGCTTTGCTGATGATCTCTTCGTCGCTTAAACCTTGGCTTTTTTCGATGGTTGCATTCATCATGCTACGAAAATGCGCCAGATCGGCATCGGATAATTCAAAGTTGATTTCAATTGACACTGGATTCTCCCTGAGGATTTTAATTTTTTATTGTGATGTCTGAAGTTAGGCGGTTACAAGCAGGTTGTCAAACTCACCCTAACGACTAACAACACTATGCCACTTTAGGTACTAATAATTAAGAGCTGAGTAAAGATTTATTAATCAATGACGTGCGTTTGTTGTCAAATTAGGCAAAATCTGGACGGATGATAGCCACCTCGCTTAGACAGCTTTATTTCGTTATCTCTAAAGTTATAACCCAGGGAAGTTGGCGGTCTAAGCCTTTACCCTGGTTGAGATTAATACTGCCAGTGTAGTTTAAGCTGGTATAACGTATCTTGTTGGTGGTTGTTTCGTTGCTTTGCCAAGACGATCCCAGACACCTGTTTAACTGATTTTTTACTGACTGAAACTCTTTATTGGTTTTAGCTTCTGAGCTAAGAGACTTTGTGCACTCATACGCAATACGGCCATTGCTATATTGATTAATTTGGCAACTGTTCTCAATCAAATGTGCTTTGGGGCGCCAGGCACTCATCAATGATGAACTCACTTTTGCCCCTTTTAGCTGCTCAAAACCATCCTGCACGCCCTGTGTAAGGGCAAGTACTTTGTCACAGTCACTCATTGTATCAACGCGTTGTTGTATGTCTTGTGGAAGTTGCTGGCATGCTGCAAACGACAATAAGACTGCAGAGGTAAAAATTATGCGAGAGGGCATGGTCACGTCCTTTATCTTAAGGTAATCGCCAGTTGAGCTAGGTAGTTCAACTGGCATAGGCTTTAATAAACTATAGATAAAAATGCGCAACGGGGCCTATTTATGACGTCGACTAAGCGTTTGCGTTACTTGCTCCAGGGATAAACCGCTGCGCTGCAGCAGTACAATCAGGTGGTATAATAAGTCAGCAGACTCATTACATAGTTCGTCCTGGTCCTGTTTCATCGCCGCGAGCGCCACTTCTACGCCTTCCTCTCCCACCTTTTGACAACTACGGCTAAGGTCTTTCGCGAACAAAGAGGCGGTATAGCTTTTTTCAGGGTCTGCGTCTTTACGCTCACAGATCACCTGCTCAAGCTGTGACAAAAAGGAAATGGCCGGACGAGCGTCGCCAAAACAGCTTTGTGTACCAAGGTGACAGGTGGGGCCAGCTGGGTCCGCTAGCAGTAACAAACTGTCGCGGTCACAATCGGTATAAGCTGAGACTAATCTCAGGACGTTTCCTGACTCTTCACCTTTGGTCCACAGGCGCTGTTTAGAGCGTGAATAAAAAGTGACTAGCCCTTTTTCAAATGTCGTTTTTAATGCAGCAAGATCCATAAACCCTTGCATCAGAATAACACCGCTCTGGGCATCCTGAACTATGGCTGGGATCAATGCCATTTTATTAAAGTCTAAACTGGTTAGGTTTTCCGGAGTAAGTTTCATAGTCTGCAAGGCACCTTTTTTGCCGCTAAATATTGTTTAAGCGCATCAATTTCAATGAGCTGTTTGTGAAAGACACTGGCTGCCAGCGCGCCATCGACGTCGGCTTGCTGAAAAACATCAACAAAATCCTGCATAGTACCCGCACCGCCAGAGGCAATCAGTGGTACGTCACATTGTTTGCGAATGTTGCTCAGCTGTTCAATGTCATAGCCTTTTCGTACGCCATCCTGGTTCATGCAGTTGAGGACAATTTCCCCGGCTCCGAGTTCCTGAACACGCTGTACCCATTCACTGGTTTTATAGCGTGTCTGGCTGGCGCTGTTAGGGTCGCCGGTTAGCTGATACACCAGATATTCGCCGGTGTTGGCATCAAAAAAGCTGTCTATACCAACGACCACGCATTGTTTGCCAAATTCATCGTGCAGCTCTTTTATCAGCTCGGGCCGCGCGATAGCCGGGCTGTTAATGGAGATTTTATCGGCGCCTTGCTCGAGTACTTTTGCGGCATCTGCCACTGATTTAATGCCACCGGCGACGCAAAAAGGAATATCAATATGGCGGGCTATGTTCCTGACCCAGTTGACATCCAGCAAGCGTTTCTCAACGCTGGCACTGATCTCATAAAACACCAGTTCATCTGCCCCGGCCTGACTGTAAAGCGCGGCAAGCTCAAGGATCTCGCCAACGATTTCGTGTTGCTTAAACTTAACGCCTTTAACAACTTGGCCATTTTTAACATCGAGGCAGGGGATTATGCGCTTTGATAACATGCGATGGCCTCCTCAACAGTAAATGCGCCATCCAGTAACGACTTACCCAGAATAATTCCACTTACGCCCTGCTCGATCAACTGACGAATATCATCTAAACTGCTTACGCCACCCGAAGCCTGAACCCTGACGCCTGGATTGTGCGCGACGATTTCCTGGTAGAGTGCAAAAGAAGGACCTGTCATGGTGCCGTCCTTACTGATGTCCGTACATAAGAAATCATACACGCCCAGCGCCAGATAAAAATCAATGAGTTCAAACAGGCTTAACTGAGACTCCTCGAGCCAGCCATGGGTGGCAACTGCCCAACCCGAAGCGCTGCGTTTTACATCAAGTGCTATGACAAAGCGCTCGGCACCAAACTCTTCAATCCATGCGGCGACTTCTTCTTTGCTATCTACGGCCATGGAGCCAATCACCACTTGTTGTGCACCCGCTTTAAGCCATTGCTTCACGTCTTCATAACGACGGATCCCGCCGCCAACCTGATAAGGGGCCGTCAGTTCGGCAGTGGCTTGCTGGATCTGTTGCCATTGCTTCTTTTGTGGATCGCGCGCGCCTTCTAGGTCAACCAGGTGCAATTTTGCGGCGCCCGCATCCTGATACGCTTTTAAGCGACTTGCCAGTTCGAAAGGGTAGAACTGTGCGGTGTCATACTTGCCCTGATACAGGCGTACAATCTGGTTTTGTAATACATCTAATGCAGGAATGATCATTATCTTGTCCTTATAATTGCCAGTTCAGGAAGTTATTCAGTAAGGTTGCACCCACTTTGGCGCTTTTTTCCGGGTGAAACTGCATGCCGGCATAGTTGTCTTTGGCAACCACGGCGGAGAAACGCGTGCCATATTCACTTTCGACCAGTGTGCTGGCGTTGCTGGCGTGGGCAAAACTATGGACAAAATACACCTGATCGTCTGGGTTAAGCCCTTGTGTCAGGGGGTGTGCGTTGCACACAGACAAGGTATTCCAGCCCATGTGTGGACTGGTTAACTGACCGGTTTCAAGGTAGCTGACTTTGCCGGGAATTTGGCCCAGACATTGAACCTTCCCTTCTTCGGTTTCGTCGCACAGCAGCTGCATGCCAAGGCAAATGCCCATGAGCGGATTCTGATACTCAGCGATGGCGGTGTCCCAACCCTGGTCGCGCAGGCGTTTCATTGCCACAGAGGCGTGTCCGACGCCAGGTAACACCGCTCTGTCAAATTGCTTTAGCTTTGCAGGGTCGCGGATCACTTCCGGGTTGACACCCAGACGTTCAAAGGCAAAGCGCACCGAGTTGATATTGGCACAGCCCGTATTAATGATGGCAATCATAAGCACCCCTTAGAGCTTGCAGTTTGCTGACTGGTATCTTTGGCGATGGCCATACGCAGCGCTCGCGCAAAAACTTTAAACAAGCCTTCGACCTGGTGGTGGCAGTTGCCTTCGCTGACTGACAGGATCAGACTGATACAGGCGTTATCTGCCAGCGATTTAAAGAAGTGCTCAACCATTTGTACGTCCAGATCGCCCACTTTTTCACGACTAAAGTCGGCGTTCAGCACAAATGATGCCCGGCCAGATAAGTCCAGCTGACACTCGGCTTTGCATTCATCCATTGGCAGCGCGAAGCCATAACGGGCGATCTGAGATTTAGTACCGAGCGCCCGTTTCAGTGCCTGGCCAAGGGCAATGCCAATGTCCTCTACCAGGTGGTGCTCATCAATATGCAGGTCGCCACGGGCTTCTATCGTCAGGCCGATGTTCGCGTGAGTGCGAATTTGATCCAGCATGTGGTCAAAAAAACCAAGGCCTGTGCTGATAGACCCGACGCTATTTTGGTCCAGGTTAAGTGCCAGACTGATCTGCGTTTCTTTGGTATTACGTTGTACTGATGCCTGACGGTTTTGGGTCGTCAAGCGGGTGACAATTTCTGGCCAGTTGTCATCGTAAAGAATACCTTCAATACACAGATTGTTAGCCAGTTCGACATCGGTTTGTCTGTCACCAATCACATAGGAGTTTGCAAGATCAACTTTACCCGAGCGCATCAGGTTGGTCAGCAAACCCGTTTTAGGTTTTCGGCACTGACAGTTGTCTTCGTCAAAGTGCGGACAAATCAACACTTCTTCAAAACGGATCCCCTGACTGGTAAAAATTGCCATCATTTGATTGTGGGGCAGGGCGAAGTCTTCCTCTGGAAAGCTATCGGTGCCCAGTCCGTCCTGATTTGAAACCATGACCAGCTTGTAGCCGGCGGCTTGTAGCGACAGTAAAGCCGGTATCACGTTGGGCAGCAAGGCCAGTTTTTCCAGACTGTCTACCTGTTTGTCCGAAATGGGTTCTTCAATTAATGTGCCATCCCGGTCTATGAATAAATAAGGTGTGCTCATTGTTATTGTTCTGCCTGTGGTTGTGTCAGCCAGCGTCTGACTTGTTCTAGTTCCTGCTCGCTACCAATTGAAATGCGTAGCCAATTATCCTCACCGAAGAGAGTAAAGGGGCGCATGATAAGACCTGATTGCATCGCCTGTTTTATATCGTTTACCTGTCGTACCTGGACTGTAATAAAGTTGCCTTCGCCAATCATGACTTTGGCTATTTTTTCGGATCCTCCAAGTACCTCAGTGAGCTTTTCTTTTGCTTTATTGAGAATACTGACCTGACGGCGCATCTGGGTAATGGCATCCGGGGTCAGCGCTTCTTGTGCGATTTGCGCCACTACAGCAGACACCGGATAAGGGGCGATAACCTTGCGGATTGGTGCAAGCACGTCGGGAGAAGCCAGGGTAAACCCGGTTCTGAGCCCGGCCAGGGCAAATGCTTTTGACAAGGTTCGCAGCACCACCAGGTTATCGAAATCCGATAACAGGCTCGCTGCGGTGAGTTGTTCACAAAACTCAATATAAGCTTCATCGACAACGACCAGTGCCTTGCCTTTGAGGGCCGCTGCAATTGCAGCAATTTTGTCTGTATTTACCGTTGCGCCGGTCGGGTTATTGGGGTTACAGATAAATACCAGCTTGGCGTTGCCAACAGCGTCAGCTATTTCTGCGGCGCTGCCTTGTTGCAACAGGTTCTGCTCAAGTGCTGTGATCCCGACATTGTGGGTATCTGCCGTTACTTTATACATGCCATACGTGGGCAGGAACAAAGCAATCTTGTCTTGTCCGGGTGTACAATAAGTACGTACTAACAGCTCGATGCCTTCATCAGCGCCACGCGTCATCAACACCTGTTCCGGGTTAAGGCCCGCATAACTTGCGTAAGCGTTGATCACCGCTTCGGGTTGCGGATCCGGGTAGCGGTTGAGTGCTTCAAAATTGAGGCTCACACGCTTTGAATAAGGACTTTCGTTGGCATTAAGCCAGGTTGTGCCGGTGAGCTTTTCGCTCTTTGCTGAACTATAAGCGTTCAGTGAGGCGATGTTTTCAGGTAATTGAATTTGACTCATGCGTTGTTCTCCAGCCTTATTTTGACAGCATTGGCATGGGCATCCAGGCCTTCTGCCTCAGCCAGGGGTAAAATGGCCTTGCTTAGCAACTGTAAACCCCCTTTACTGATTGTCTGTTGCGTATAGGTACGATAAAAGTCGAGCAGGTTGAGGCTCGAATAGCAGCGACTGTAACCATAGGTTGGCAATACATGGTTAGTGCCAGACGCGTAATCACCTGCCGATTCTGGCGTGTAGTCACCAACAAATACTGAGCCGGCATTTTTCACTAAAGGCAGATAGGGCTCTGGTTCACCGAGCTGTAAAATCAGGTGCTCCGGTCCGTACTCCGCGCTAACTGCAAACGCCTGTTCAATATCTTCGACCAGAATAAGCGTGCTATTTTCAAGCGCCTGTTTGGCGATATCTGCGCGGCTTAGTTGCAACAATTGACGGTCCAGCTCGCCCTGGACCTCCTTAATGAGCCGTTTGTTATTGCTGAGCAGCAGTACCTGAGAGTCGGGGCCGTGTTCGGCTTGCGAGAGCAGATCAGCAGCAACATAGGCTGGGTTAGCGCGCTCGTCGGCAATGACCAATACTTCTGAAGGTCCTGCGGGCATATCAATTGCAAATCCTGGCAGCGATTGCGATAATAGCTGTTTGGCCATGGTCACAAAGGCATTTCCCGGTCCAAATACTTTGTCTACTTTAGGCACGCTTTGGGTACCCAGTGCCATCGCAGCAATTGCACCGGCGCCACCGCTTTCAACAATTGTGGTAATGCCGCATTTTTTCGCTGCATATAAGATGGCGGGATCGATACCTTGTTCGCCGTTTACCGGGGTACACAATACAATTGTTTGTGCCCCTGCCAGTTGCGCACAGACCCCTTGCATTAGTACAGAGGAGGGCAGTGGCGCACTGCCTCCCGGGACATATAGACCAACTGCTTCAATGGCTTGATACTTAAGCTCGCATATTACACCAGGTTGTGTTTCGAGACGTTTTTCTACAGGCACTTGTAGTGCGTGAAAAGCGCGAATATTACTGTAAGCCTGATCGATGGCCTGTTTTAGTTCCGCTGAAATGACACCTTCACTGGCCTGTATTTCTTCTGCGGATACCAGTAAGCGAGGCTGAGTACGTTTATCGAACTTACGGGCATATTCCAGCAATGCTTCATCACCGTTTAGCTCGACTTCTGCAATGATTTTTGCAACAACTTTTTCCAGCTCATCACTGATAGTTACGGCCGGGCGTTCAAGTGCTGCCTTTTGCTGAGCCCGGTTCGCCTCATTCCAGATAAACATGCGTCGTTACTCCATCATTTTTTCGATTGGCATAACAAGAATGGAGTTTGCGCCAAGCGCTTTGAGCTCTTCCATGGTTTCCCAGAACAGGGTTTCGCTGCTGACCATGTGCAGAGCAACATATTCTTCGCTTCCGGCCAGAGCAAGCAGGGTTGGTTGACCTGTCCCCGGCAACAACGCACAGATCTCGTCAAGCTTGGCTTTTGGCGCGTGCAACATAATGTATTTGCTTTCTTTTGCCTGTTTAACGCCACGCAAACGAGGCATCAGCTTATTGATAAGCGAGAGTTTATTGTCGTCACTGAGGTTCGCGTTTTGGATAAGGCAAGCGTTCGATTCCAAAATGGTGTCGCCCTGCATCAGGCCGTTTGCTTCGAGCGTTGCGCCGGTTGATACCAAATCGCAGATTGCATCGGCAAGGCCAGCACGAGGTGCTACTTCTACCGAGCCCGTTAGCATAACGACACTGGCATCAATCTGCTCTTGTTCGAGGTACTGCTTTAAAATCTCTGGGTATGTGGTGGCGATGCGTTTGCCGCTGAACCAGCTCTTGTCCTGCATACCCAGCTCCTGAGGCCAGGCCAGTGCCAGACGACAATAACCAAAGTCAAGTTTTGCGAGCTTGCTGACTTCGCTGGGTTGCCCGTTACGCTGACGTTCTGCCTGCGTTTCAACGAGCACGTTTTCACCAACAATGCCCAGGTCGCACACACCATCCATGACCAAACCCGGGATATCGTCATCACGGACTCTCAGGACATCGATTGGCATATTGGTAGAGTGGGCAATCAGGCGCTGTTCACGCAGATTTAATTTAATTCCAAGCTGTTTGAGCAGTGACTGACAATCCTTAGAAAGGCGGCCAGATTTTTGAATTGCAATTCGTAAACGGTTGTTGGTGTTCATAATTTATTTCCTAAGTTTAAAAACTAAAAGCCCCGAGGGAACCTCAGGGCGAAAATAAATTATGTTGAGTGCTAGTTCGCCGGAGGTTCCTTGAAGGAATAACCCACCAGCGAAATACCTGACAGGTTATCCCGGTGTATGATGGTGATGATGGATAGCTGTCAGTGTAATAAGCATGTCAGATTCTCTTGTTGTTTATCTAAAACGTGACGCGCATCAGGCGCTCAAAATGTATTTATAGATAAACACAGGAGAGGAATTGCGTGCAAGTACTTTTTTGCATAAATTAAAGAATAAATTATAACTGTCGATAATAAAGGCATGAAATACCACGAAATGAGGTGGGTTATGGATGCATTTAAGCCATTCCTGGCGCCAATAGTTCGGTTGCAGGTGAGCCATGATGGCCCGTTTAAAGTTGCGGGAGTGCTCGACAATCGAACAGAAAGGATTAAGCGTAAAAAGCACTTACTGGAGATGGCGCAGCAAAAGCATAAAGAGGAAGATGCCCGCAAAAAAGACGAAGATGGCTGTGAGATCGACGACGAAGAGCAGCACTTAGATACTTGGGCCTAGTAACACCTAAGCCGCGAACAAGGTATTTTGTCCGGGCTTAGTGTCAGGTTTTATCTTGGAGGGTCTATTTTGCCTGCTATCGAGGTGTTGACCCTGAACCAGCCTGCAACAGAGTATCTGTCCCGCTTAGCGGGAAGTACTTCATGAGGAAACTCTTCACTTAAAAACAATGCAACAGTGCCATGCAAAGGGACTACTTTTATGCCTTCCAGGTCATGGTCATCCTGATAGAGTACCATTTCACCCCCATCATTATGACCCCAGCCAGGGTTCAGATAGGTAACCAGCGAGAGGATACGGTTGGTTTCACCTCTAAACGCGTCGTAATGGCGTTTGTAATAACTGCCGCTGGCGTAATGAGCAAAATGACTTTCAAATGAAAACAGTCCCATGAATAGACGACGGTTTAAAAACTGTTGTAACCGGCAGGTCCAGTCAAGCCAGCGTTGTCCGGGCTCTGACTCGCCGTTTATCCAGCAAATTTCGTCTGTACGCACAAAGCCGTTATGTAAGAAATCATCGCCACGGCCAATGCCAGCATGTTCATACTTTTGGTTACTTAAACTGTGCTGATAAGCCAGTAAATCGTCTGCCAAATCGTGAGGCAGCGCACCAGGGCGAATGCTATAACCCTGGCTCAGTAAATCATCAGCAATGAGTGAAAATAGTGTCTCGTCTGTGGGCGAATCGCCGTGCGCTGCACGAAAATGAACTAAAGCGGCCAACCTGATTTCCTATAAAAAGTCGTATCAAAATCGAAAAGTGTGTCATTAAAGCAAAAGAGAAGAAGTAGTCTTAACCTCGTGGCTCTGGGCTTTATGGCTTGCTGCCTGCTTTACTGCGCGCATCATAGTCATTTTTTATCCGCTGGCAAGCAAAATATCTCAGCTTATGTCTAATGGGGTATAATGTCGTAAAAATCATTGCGGAGTTAAGTGACGAACATGAACAAAGGAGCAGACTCTACGAGTGAAGTAGCGGTACAGGTGGCATCGCCCTGTATCCGCCATTGTTGTCTTGATGATAACGATGTCTGTGTTGGCTGTTATCGTACGCTAAATGAAATCATGAACTGGCAGTCATCCAGCAATGAACAAAAAAGAGTTATTTTAGAAGCCTGCGAGAAGAGAAGAGTGCGCTAATGTGTGTATGAGCTTATCTGCTGACTGTAAACGGCCTTTAATATCTATGTGCCATAAAAAATAGAAAATACATGAAGTTAGAAGCAAAGAGTGTTAAGTTTCTGTCACCGACTGATGAGCAGAGCTTTTTTGACCGGTTAAATGCGTTGTCAGGCGTTAATGATGTCTATGGGCAAGGGTTTTCGATAATCATTGATACAGACAAGTCACTTGATGATGAAGAACTAAGAGAGATCATCGCCCTGTTTTATCGCTACGGGGTCAATATGAAGCAGCTGAGGGCATTTCTGAGTGAAAGCAACAGAATATGGTTTAAGCACAATCAACAGTCATACTGGTATAAAAAGGTATTTGGAAATCGATAACTGGAGTCAACCTGCCTGTAAAGGGGTTAGAGTTGCCACCATCGAAAAATTAACACGGGTTTGATTTAGTTAGGTATCTAGTTCTGCTAATTTTGTCCATCACTCAGTATTTTTCAGAAAACGGTCCCTTAGGTGGTCTCTTTAACGATTATCAGCCATGTCAAGCTCAAATAATAGAGCTGATGACCAAAAGTGTGGGTTGTGTGGTCGAGGTAGGCACTAGTAAGAGTTAAACATTTATTCGCTTACTTGGCTTTAGCCATTCTTAAGGTTAAAAAGTAATTTTTTCAACCCTTTCTAGAGTATCGTAGGAACAGCTTTAAATTTTAGACCTGCCTAAATGAATCACAATGCATTAAAGAGGAGAGTGCAAGCAATGATTGAGTTTTTAAAGATACTTTTCTTGTCTGAGTTTGTGTTGTTAACATCTGGGCCAATTACTATTGATGGCCAGCATGAATTTAGGTTAACAGAGTCTGTTGAGGCTTTAAATTACAACGCGAGGATTAATATTGATGTAACAGCAATGGTTGATGAATTCTTAGGAACTGGTGTTGTAGAAGAATTGGATATTTTGTCTGAAAAGTTTCCTAAAGGCAGTGTTGTTGTCCACCTAATTGAAAGTAGTGCTGGAGATAAGATAACGCTAAGGAATGTGGGGTATTCGACAAGTAAAAATTCAATGGATTTATCATTTAAGTATCCTAAAAACGCTGAATTAGGAAAAAGTTATGACACTATCATTATTGAATCGAATGTCTTGCTAAAAGAAGTTGTAATTGGTTGGGCTAATTCTAAATGAAACTTATAGCGCTTGATTTGTTCTTTTATCCGGAACTATATCCCAATTAAAATTTCGGAATAGGTATTACCTAAAGCCAGCAGTAGCTGGCTTTTTTACCCCAGAATCATTAGATTTCTAATCTGAGATATCAAGCTTGCCTGGTAAAGTTCTCCTTTTAAGGAATCAGGCCTTGCTCCAACCTATGTAAAGCTGGCTGTCTCACAAGCAAAAGGCCACCTGGGTTATAAAATGAATTGGCGCATTATATTGACAGGGCCCAACTGCGCCAGGGCGGCAAAGCCAGGCACCTCTTTTCTTTAAGTATTCGCAATGTGGTACAACAACACTCCCTGTGTACCAAAGAATGTTGAAAAGGTTCTGATGTACCGCTTTGCAGAGCCACACTGACTTGACTAAGCCATACCGATTTGCGCTTACCCTTTACATGCCATAAAATTGCCCCGCCCAGTTATCATGCAGTGCTTTTAATTTTGTCTATCACACAGATTTTTTCAGAAAACGGTCCCCTGGCTCACCATTTTAGTGGTTATCAGCCAAGACAACCTCAAATAGATATGGCTGAAGCCATTGATCAGGTGGTCAAAGAGGGCGGTCAGTGTGTGGTAGAAGCGGGAACTGGGACAGGTAAAACATTTGCTTATCTGGTTCCGGCGCTTTTGAATGATAAAAAGGTCATCATTTCAACTGGCTCTAAAGCACTTCAGGAACAACTCTACCACAGAGATTTACCCGAGCTACTCAAAGCGCTTGGTAAGGGTCGCAAAGTTGCCTTACTCAAGGGCCGGGCGAATTATCTGTGTACTTATCGTCTGAATGAACATGTTGCGCATGTGCCAAGTGATGACCCTGATGTCATGCACCAGCTGGCGATGGTAGCAAAGTTTGCCACAGAAACCCAAAGCGGAGACCTTGCGGACTGTGTCGGTATCGAAGAAGACGCCAAAGTGCTGCCTTATGTTAATTCCACAGCAGATAACTGTTTAGGCAAGGATTGTCCTGACTTTGCAGAATGTTACATACGTAAGGCCAGGTTGAAAGCCTCGGAGGCTGATCTGGTGGTGATCAACCACCACTTGTTTTTTGCCGACATGTCGGTGAAAGAATCAGGTTTTGCCGAGCTGATGCCAACAGCAGATACCTATATATTTGATGAGGCGCACCAGCTGGGCGAAATTGCATCGGATTACTTTGGGGAGTCCATAAGCACTAAACAGTTACAGGCGCTGATCAATGATTTAAGACTCATTTATCGCAGCGATATACCCGATATGCTGCAACTAGGCAAAACGCTGAACAAGTTAGAGACCAGTGTTGCAGATCTGCGGTTGGTGTTTGGCAGCGACGGAGCCCGTGGAGATTGGCGAGAAAAGCTACAGGACAAGGCGATCTGTGATGCCTTGCACAGAGTGATCAGCAATCTGGACTTTTTGTATCAAGTACTCAAGCTATGCCTCGACCGTTCAGACAAAATTGAACATCCCCTGGAGCGGGTCTTATCTTTTAAAGGGCAACTGGATAGAGCCTTTGACGTTAGTTTGTCGGGCTTTAGCTATTGGTTCGAAACGACCCGACGCTTTTTGACAATTCATATCACGCCTTTGGATGTCTCCAGTCGGTTTAAAGACATGATGGCCAAGAGCGAAGCCAGCTTTGTATTTACCTCAGCAACTTTGTCAGTGGACAATAGTCTTGCACACTTTAATGCCAGTCTGGGGCTGGAGCCTGATCATCAGGCCATCGTCGATAGTCCGTTTGATTACGAATCGCAGGCGCTGCTTTGCCTGCCTCGTTATTTGCCAGAAACCAAAGATGAACTAATGCCCCATGCTCTGGTAAAAATTGCCAAGCAAGTGATCAATGCCGCCAAGGGGCGAACGTTTTTACTCTTTACCAGTTACCGGGTCATGCATCTGGTGTATGAAGGACTGAGTACAGCCACAGAATATCCTGTGTTTATGCAAGGGCAAGCCTCTAAACGCATCATTTTGGAGCAGTTTGTTCGCCACGGTAACGCTGTGCTCATGGGAACGGCTTCATTTTGGGAAGGGGTTGATGTGCGTGGTGATACATTGAGCTGCGTATTGATCGATAAACTGCCTTTTACTTCACCTGATGATCCGTTATTACAGGCCCGAATGAAAGATGCCCAATTGCAGGACAAGGAACCATTTGATGAAATTCAGTTGCCTCTTGCTGTAATCGCCCTAAAACAGGGGGTTGGGCGCCTGATCCGGGATAAAAAAGACAAAGGTGTGCTAATTATTTGCGATAATCGCTTGGTTACGCGAAAATACGGGGAAACCTTTATTAAAAGTTTGCCCGCCATGTCACGGACTCGTGATCTGGATAAGGCATTGTCATTTTTAGAGAATATTGACCAGCATGAAATATAATTTGCTTGCCCTGGATGCTTCAACAGAAGCACTGAGCCTGGCGTTGTCGTACAACAACAAGATCTATCGTCATTTTGAAGAGTGTCCTCAGCAACATAGTCAGAAAATTCTGCCCCTGATAGAACGGATTTTGTCTGACGCCGGTTGCCAGCTAAAAGATCTGGATGGACTTGTGTTTGGCCGTGGACCCGGTAGTTTTACCGGGGTACGTATAGGGGTTGCTGTCGCTCAGGGGTTGGCTTACTCGGGCAATCTGCAATTGGTGGGCGTCTCGACATTGCAAGCGATGGCTCAGCAAGCATTTGCCCAGACTAATGCTCAACAGGTACTGGTGGCAATTGATGCCCGAATGGGTGAAGTTTATCTGTGTAATTACACCAGAGGAGAGAATAACCAGGCCGTAGCACTCGCAGAAGAAACAGTGATCAAGCCTGAGCTGATAGAAGGTGACTATCAAGGTATATTGGCCGTAGGTACCGGCTGGCAGACATACTCAGACGTTGCCGAGAAGCTGTCACTGGACGTGAATGCTGAGATAACATTACCTCATGCCAAGTACATGCTCAGCACAGGCGCTGAACAGTTTGAAGCAGGACAGGTTGTGAATGCAGCAGATGCTCAGCCTCAGTATGTCAGAGATACGGTGACCTGGAAGAAGTTGCCTGGGCGCGAATAACAGGCTAATCTTAAACTGGTGCGTTGTGTATTTGAGTGACAAAGACTGATGAAAATCAACCAGCTTGTTCAAAATCAGGATACTTATCAGCTAAGGCAGTCGGTTGCAAAACCCACTGCCAGCGAAACGCAGCCACCCGTTCAACCAACGACTAAGCTCAAGTTTTCAGATGCTGGCGTTGCACTCGCTCAACAGTACAATGAAGAAAAACGCGCTGTGATCTATGATCAACCCAATTACAAAACCAGCGTGGCAATCCAATCCTACAGTGCAATTCAAAACCAGGACCGACGTAGTGAAGTTCAGTCTTTGCTCGGTGTGAATATATACGCCTGACGCGGCCTGTCTTTTAGACTGGTATAGTTACTCACAATATTACTGACTACACGTTCAACTATGCAAACAGCGTTAATTGAGCATGAATATTTTTCAGCAAAAATTTAGTCAATTCATTTGTTTTAATCTGTTTTTGGAGTAATGTTAAAAGAAAAGAACAATTTATGGTTACGAGTTTGCTGAACAGATTTAACCAGTTTGCACTCAAGCTTTCTTCAAATACGATTGTTTTGTCCCTGCGGGAAGGCTATATCGCTCTTATCCCGTTTTTTATCGTTGCCTCAGTGATTACTCTTTTAAATCAGTGGCTTGGTGATGACCTGAGTAAACTTAAGTATCAGGCACTTGGTGATTTCAATACTTTGGTTTGGGGGATCTTTCCTTTACTGACACTGATATCATTTAGTTACTATCTATCAAAAAACTTAAAAATTCACACTATTGCTGGTCCGGTGTTGGTGCTTGCTTGTTTTACCGCGACAACAGGGTACATCGAAATAAGTCAGGGAACCCTGACGATAGTGCACAGAAACGGTATGCTGTATTCGCTGCTGATGCCAGTACTTTGCTGCTATTTGCTTGCGCATATTGAGCGGGTACGTTGGCTAAGGTTGGTAGGGATTAGCTCGATTAGTCTTTTTTTACGTAAACATCTGAATCTCATCATCCCCTACATTCTGGTCACTGCTTTGATCCTATTGGTGCTCCCTGTGTTTGACCATTTTACAGGACAGATCCACAATACTTTAAAGCTGCTTAATCCCACCTGGAATGTATTCGAAAAGATTTCAGCTCAGTTGATTTTTTCACATTTACTGTGGTTTATCGGAGTCCATGGTGACAACACTTATCATTTGCTGGTTTCAGGTGAACTCACCGATTACCTGGTGTTACCTCAGCTTTCGAGTTATGACTTTTATACCTGCTTTGTGATTATTGGCGGAACGGGCTGTATTTGGGGGCTGATCATAGCCTCATTGCTACTCAAAAATGCACGCCATGAACGAAGCATCGCCATGATAGCATCACCGCTTGCTCTGTTTAATATCAGTGAGGTGATGCTCTATGCGCTGCCAATTGTGTTCAATCCGTACTTGCTCATTCCTTTTTTACTTAGCCCATTGCTCAATGCATTAATTGCTTACACTTGCATTTCTACCGGGCTTATTTCCCTGAACCCTGCAATGGATATTCCCTGGTTCACCCCTGTGTTTGTCAGTGGCTGGCTACTGACACAGAGTTTGAGTGGCATTGCGCTGCAAGTGGCGCTGATAGCGCTGAATGCATGTCTTTACTTTCCGTTCTTAAAATTTAATCGCGATCATAACTTGTCTGGTAAGGCGTTGGATGTATTGCTTAAGCGGTTTACGACTGGAAGGTTGATAGAAGCCGGAGCGGAAAGTTCGTATACGCGCTCTCAACGAGAAGAGCAGATCAATGTTCACAGCCTGAAAGAAGTCACCGACGCGCTAAATCGAGGCGAGTTGATGTTGTTTTATCAGCCCAAAATAAACCCCTATACTAAGGATGTAGTTGGCTTTGAAGCCTTGCTGCGTCTTAAAGACCCGGATTGTCGTGTGCAAGGTCCCTGGTTCCTTGCAACATTAGAGCATCATGCACTGCTACATATCATAGATAACTTTGTTATCGACCAGCTGGAAGTCGACCTGGAGCAATTCGCGCGGGCCGGGTTCAGGCCAAAAGTAAGCTTTAATATCTCTCCGCAAAATTTGCTAACCGGGGGCTATAAGCGCATCGTCAAGGCGTTTGCCGATTACCCTGGGCAGGTCGAAGTCGAGCTGCTTGAATCGAGTTACATTGAAGACTTTAATCGAACTGTCGATGTAGTTAATTTACTTCGAGAAAATAAGATTGCCTGTGCCATGGATGATTTCGGTACGGGTTATTCATGTCTTTCAGTGTTATCAAAACTTAACATAGACACCATTAAATTAGACCGGAGCTTATTGCCTGAGAGCTATAACAGTAAGTCTGTGTCCTTGTATACCAATCTGTCAGAGATGATTGCCAAATTGGGGTTTCGCTTAGTGGCGGAAGGTGTAGAGACCAAAGAAGAGGAGAACCTGGTGAAGCAATCACAGGTAGACTGTGTACAGGGCTTCTTGTATTACAAGGCCATGCCTATTGATGAGGCAATGAGCCTGTTAAAAGCGCAGTATAAGCCTAATCAGGAAACGATAGAGCGAGTGGTTTGATGGCAATGGGCCTGTTGTCCAGGCCCATAAAAATGACGGGTTACTTCGCAATATATGAGATGAGCTTATCTGCGATTTGGGTATTGTTCAAAGATCCAATAAAGGCGTCGCGGCCTTCTCCGTAAGCAAAGATTTGCACATCAATGGCTGTATGACCTTTTGTTGTCCATCCCGTATAGCTGGCATCATTGATCAGCTTATTGGCAGCCTTGTAGAATGCTTCTTTTGACTCCTTTTGTGCGCGTGTAAGCAATTTTTTGGTTTCTTTGTCAAAAGGCAAGCCCGTTAATTCACTCCATGAGCTAGCCATGAGTTCAGGCTTTATGTCGTACAGGGTATTAGTCAATTCTTTAACAGAGGCTTTAACCTTTGCGACAACATCTGTTTTCCATTCATAAACGCCATTGCTTCCGAGGGTCAGGCCACCGGTTGAGTGGTCCGCAGTGACAACCAGTAAAGTGTCTGGGTTGGCATCTACATAGGCTTTTGCAAGAGACACTGCACCGGCGAAATCATCCATCTCTTTCATTGCACAGGCTATGTCATTGGCATGACCGCACCAGTCAATTTGGCTGCCTTCGATCATGACAAAAAAGCCCGCTTCATTGTGTTTGTGCAGCAATGATAGGGTTTTATCAGTCATAGTCGTAAGGCGATTCGGCTGTTCGCTATCTATGGCGTGAGGAAAGGCTACCTCTGCGAACAACCCCAATGCTGGTAAGCGCTGGAGTGAATTCAAATTGTTAAATGAGTCTGTGTATTGATAACCTGCCTGCTTAAACTCGTTGACCAGGTTTCTGTCGTCACGAATGAAGTACTTAGTACCTCCACCGAGCATTAAATCGACAGGGAGCTTGCCCGCAATCTTGTTGTCTATGTAATCGTCTGCGATTTCGTCATAGTTGCGGCGAGACTCGTTATGCGCTGCGAAACTCGCTGGCGTGGCGTGGTTTATCTGTGAGGTTGCAACTAATGCAGTCGTCATTCCTCGCTCTTTTGCCATCTCGAGCATTGTTTTAAGCGCATGTTTGTGGGTGTCTACGGCGATCGCACCATTGTAACTTTTTGACGCTGTGCTGAGTGCGGTCGCGCCCGCAGCACTATCTGTGACGACGGTATCATCATCCGGATAGGTGTGCGCCATGCCGACCAGGATTGAGTCAAATACGGTGGGCTCAACAACTTTAGTCGCTTTATTGTCTTGCATATAACGGTAGGCAGTCGTAAACGCCGGCCCCATACCATCTCCAATCATGTAAATGACATTTTTTGGAGCTGCAAGGGCTGAGTTAGACAAGGTACAGCCCAGAGCGAACGCAATAGTGCTAATTTTTCGTATCATTCGTGGTCCTTAATTTCCCGTGTGTGTGCTCGCCTCAGTGCCGGAACAATCACTACTGATGGGTGATTAATGCTTTGCACGCGAGCCAGAATGCGTAGAATATTAATGTATACCGTTCAATAAGAATATGAATTTATGTTGATTGCTAATAAAAATAAGATAAAACAGGGAAAAGTTGCCGGGTACGCATACCAGGAGCTTGGAGAGGGGAAGCGAACGGTGTTGATGCTACACGGCTGGCAGGATAATAGTAATAGTTTTTGGCCTTTGCTATCTAAGGTGTCAGGTGAACAGCTTGAACAATTCAGGTTTATCGCCTTAGATTTTCCAGGACATGGTCAATCAAACTGGCGAAGCTCAGATGCTCATTATTACTTTGTTGAGTATGTTTATGATATCTTGAGTTTTTTTCGTTATATGGATATTGAGCGTTGTGATATCGTCGGTCATTCAATGGGTGCCTTGGTTGGCGGGTTGTTTACCAGTTTATACCAAGACAAAGTTGAGTCTCTGACCTTGATAGACGGAATAGGGCTTTTGTACCAAAGTGACAAAAACGCCAGAGAACAGTTGTTGCAGGCTTTTACGGCACGCGAAGCATTCGATGAGAACATTAATTCCACGAGGCGACTGTTTGCAGATAAGCAAGCCATAGTTAAGGCAAGACTTAAAGTTAGCGATTTCAGCGAAGAAATTGCTGCTATATTAATGGAGCGAAATATCGCACAGAGTGAAGAGGGGGCTTGGTTAACAACGGACCCGAAGCTGAAACTTCCCTCGACAACGCGTTTTTCGCGTGCTCAGGCGCTGAGTTTACTGCAAGACATAGAAACATCCACTTTAGCTATAATGGGGACATCTGGTTTTGCACAGATGAAGCATAGTTTGACACAATTTTCTGATTGTTTTAAAAGGTTTAGATGTATTGAAGTCAGTGGTGGGCATCATTGTCATATGGAAAGCCCGGAGCAAGTGTTAGGAGAGATCTTAACGCATATTAAACATCCGAACCTTTCTTGATTGTATATTTATGTCAAATGTGGGACTATCCCAGCTTTAGAGTATTTACTCAATTGTTTATGTACCTTAATTATATTAAGGTAGGTTCAATATAAAAAATAACGAGAACACAGGAGCTAAGAGTGGAAAAAATCTGGTTAAAGCGCTACCCCGAAGGGATGCCGGAAACAATCGACCCAGAACACTACAACTCGCTGCTAGAATTATTCGACAACAGTTTTAAAGAGTTTGGCCAGTTACCAGCCTATAGTAACATGGGCAAAACAATGACTTACCAACAAGTTGATGAAGCGACTAAGGCCGTAGCCAGTTATATTCAAAATACCCTTAAACTAGGCAAAGGGGATAAAGTAGCGGTTATGATGCCAAATCTGTTACAAACACCTGTAACAATTTTGGGCGTGCTACGAGCCGGTTGTACCGTGGTGAACGTAAACCCGTTGTATACTGTGCGCGAGCTTGAACATCAACTCAATGATTCAGAAGCGAAAGCAATATTTATATTGGCTAACTTTGCGCATACACTTGAAAAGGCATTGCCTACCACGGGTGTTAAGCACATCGTCGTAACACAAATTGGAGACATGCTGGGTGGGTTCAAAAAGCATTTAGTCAACTTTGTCGTTAAAAAGCTAAAGAAAATGGTCCCAGACTATACTTTGCCAAATGCTATACCTTTTGCACACGCAATCAGTGCTGACCCTGGTCAGTATAAAGTACCTGATGTCACTCTGAATGACCTTGCGTTCCTTCAGTACACAGGTGGCACAACGGGTGTATCTAAAGGGGCAATGTTGACTCACGGAAACATGGTTGCAAACCTTGAGCAGGTATCCGGTTGCCTTGATAAAGTGCTTGATAAAGGGCGTGAAGTGGTAATCACAGCGTTGCCGCTTTATCATATTTTCGCATTAACAGCGAACTGCCTTACCTTTATGAAGTATGGTGGCCACAATATTCTAATCACCAACCCCCGTGATATGCCCGGTTTTGTCAAAGAGCTTTCAAAGTATCCATTTACGGCCATCACAGGTGTTAACACCTTATTTAATGGTTTATTAAACACTCCAGGATTTTCAGAGCTTGATTTCTCTACCTTAAAAATGTCGCTAGGTGGCGGTATGGCGGTGCAGCGTCCGGTTGCTGAGCGCTGGCAGACAGTGACTAAGAGTAAGCTGATGGAAGGTTATGGCCTGACAGAATGCGCACCTCTGGTTACCATTTGTCCGTGGGATCTTGATGGCTATAATGGTTCAATCGGTTTACCAGCACCAAGTACTGAACTTAAAGTGATCAATGACAGTGGAGAAGAAGTTCCATTAGGTGAGCCTGGGGAGTTATGTGTTAAAGGCCCGCAAGTCATGGTTGGGTACTATAACCGCCCAGATGCCACGGCTGAATGTCTGAAAGACGGCTGGTTCGCAACCGGTGATATTGCCATATATGACGAAGAAGGTTTCTTCTATATTGTCGACCGTAAGAAAGACATGATCTTAGTGTCTGGATTTAACGTGTTCCCGAACGAAATAGAAGAAGTTGTCGCGATGCATGATGGCGTATTGGAAGTCGCCGCCGTAGGCGTGCCACATGAAGTCAGTGGCGAGCAGGTTAAAGTTTTTGTCGTGCGAAAGGATCCATCTTTGACAGAAAAAGATATAATAAAACATTGTCGCGATAAGCTAACCAATTATAAAGTCCCTAAATTGGTCGAATTCAGAGATGAGTTGCCAAAGACCAATGTCGGCAAAATATTGCGTAGGGCATTAAAGTAAAAAGAAACCGGCGAAAGCCGGTTTTTTATAGGGAGTAAATGTGCAGTATCAATTTATCCAGCTACAAGCTGAGCTCGATGCCTTTGTAGTAAACATTTCAGACAGCAAGGTCCTGGCGATAGACACAGAGTTTATGCGTCGCAGAACCTTGTATCCTGAAATTGCCTTAATCCAGGTCTATGATGGCGAGCACCTGGCGCTGATTGATCCATTAAGCGAGCTTGATTTTTCAGGGTTATGGCATTTACTTCGAGATGAAAGCATTGTGAAAGTGCTGCATTCGCCCTCTGAAGACATAGAAGTCTTTCAAAAGTATGCGGGGTTTGTACCAACACCTTTATTCGACACTCAGTTTGCACTGCAGTTACTTGGTGAAGGTAATTGTGTGGGCTTTGCCAACATGGTAAAGAACATGCTGGATATTGAACTCGACAAGAGCATGTCCAGAACCGATTGGCTAAAGCGTCCATTGCAGGCAAGTCAGCTGGAGTATGCCGCAGCAGACGTATTCTACCTTTTACCTTGCTACCAGACGATCAGCAAGAAGATTGCTGAAAAGGGACTTTCGCATATAGTAACGTGTGAGTCGCAGCTGATTGCCCAAAAACGGGCATTCAGAACCCCGGATCATTACCTTTACCTGGGTATCAAAAATGTCTGGCAGCTAAAGCCGCGTGATCTTGCCGTCTTAAGAACACTGGCCAGTTGGCGACAGAACAAGGCCGAGAAAAAGAATTTGGCCCTCAATTTTGTGCTAAAAGAACATAATATGGTCGAAATAGCAAAGCGCAGACCGGGCTCTTTAAACAGCTTGCGAAATGTGCCGGGTGTTGAGCCAATGGAAGTGAATCGCTCAGGTAAAGAAATTCTCGCCTGTATTGAAGCGGGTAAAGCGATACCTGAATCAGAATTACCTGCGCGCGTGCAACGGCTGATTGATTACCCCGGTTATAAAGGGGCTGCGAAAGAAATAAAACAAGCAATTGCAGAAGTGGCCAGGGAACACGACATTCCGGTGGATGTGTTTGCCTCGAAAAAGCAGATCAATCAGGTGATTGGCTGGAACTGGAAGCTAGATGAACAGCAGAGAAAGACTTTCCTGAAACCTGATTTATTCCAGGGTTGGCGTCACGAGATACTTAAAGACGCGCTGTCAAAGTGGCATATTGCCTAACTCGAAGAAAGCTCGAATATAAAAAGCCGCACAGTGTGCGGCTTTTTATAGATGCTTTATTTTTGCTCGTCATCCGGTAGCGTCACGTTGAGCTCCAGCACCGCTAAATCATCTTCATTTTGCTCAAACTGCACATTGACTGCGTCAGAGTCAACTTTGACATACTTACGGATCACTTCCAGTATATCCTGCTTTAATTGAGGCAGATAATCGGGGGTGCCACGCTTGGAGCGTTCATGGGCAACGATTATTTGTAGCCGCTCTTTAGCCAGCGATGCGCTGGACTTTTTCTCGGATCGAAAATAATCAAGTAAAGACACATTAACCTCCAAAAATCCGCTTTAGCAGTCCTTTCTTTTCAACATTCAAAAACCTGAAGTCGACGATTTCACCCAACAAACGATTGATGGCATCGCTGTATGCCTGGCCTGCGTCAGACTCTGTATCCAGGATAACGGGTTGTCCTGAGTTAGATGCATTCAATACCGCTTTAGACTCAGGGATCACGCCGAGTAAATCGATGGCCAGAATTTCCTGGACATCTTCAACCGATAGCATGTCACCACTTTCGACTCGCTCAGGGTTGTAACGGGTAAGTAATAGATGCTCTTTGACAGGTTCAAGACCGTCTTCTGCACGCTTTGACTTGCTTTGTAAAATACCCAAGATGCGATCTGAGTCACGTACAGAAGACACTTCCGGGTTAGTGGTGACAATCGCTTCGTCAGCGAAGTATAGGGCCATCATTGCACCGGCCTCTATGCCCGCTGGTGAATCGCAGATGATAAAATCAAAGTCTTCCGACATGTCTTTTAATACGCGTTCAACGCCTTCTTTAGTCAGGGCATCTTTATCGCGAGTTTGTGAAGCCGGTAATATATAAAGCTTCTCCACTCGTTTATCTTTTATCAGTGCCTGATTCAGATTGGCTTCGCCATTGATGACGTTGACAAAATCATAGACAACGCGACGTTCACAGCCCATGATGAGATCTAAGTTACGCAGGCCAATATCAAAGTCGATAATGGCTGTTTTGTATCCTTTAAGTGCCAGACCTGTGCCGATCGCTGCACTCGATGTGGTTTTACCTACACCACCTTTACCTGAAGTTACGACAATAATCTTTGCCATCTGAATTATCCTTTGACCAATGCTGTTAATTCTAATGATTCGTTATTTTGTGAAATCTGGCAGGCTTTGCCCCAATGCTCTCCCTGTAAAGAGTCACTGATCCAATAACTGCCGCCGACTGAAACAAGCTCTGCTTCAAGCTTTTGGCAGTAAATACTTGCCTCATGATTTCCTTGCGCACCAGCGATAGCACGTCCTCTGAGCGTGCCATAGATGTGAATATTGCCATCGGCAATGACCTCAGCACCATGACTGACAGCCCCCAGTACAATGAGGTCCCGATCCTTTGCGTAAATTTGTTGCCCAGAGCGAACTGTGCTGTTGATAACCTGGGCGCCGAGATAGATTTCTCTTTCCACCACTTGCGTGTCAGCACTCTCCTGAGTCACAGGCTTAACGTCTTTAGTATAGTTAAGTACGGAGAGGCCTATTTCTTTTGCCTCAGCATTGTGCTGTTCTGTACCATTACATATACCAACCGGGTTTAAAGCCAGCTCTGTAAGAATACGTTTTAAATCGCTAAGGACAATACTCTGTTCCTGGACGTCGGCAAGATTGATGACGATAGGTGCCCCTTTAAAAAATTTTGGAGCCTGGGAAATTTTATCACTCAGTTGTTGTTTTACATTGCCAAGGTCGGCATCGAAGAGGTGTAAAACTGAGAGTGTAAACAGGTTTCCCTTCAATTCAAAAGACTGTGTAGACATAAGCGCTCAATACCAGTGCGAACTCTGATTAATATTGTTCTGACCCCGTACTCTGTACGTTTGAGAGTCGCAAAACTTTCCAAATATTATATAGGTCATGGTATAGTGCTACTCTCAGATTAGCAAGATTTTATAGGGTTATAATGCTAGCCGCAGTATATAAAAGTAGTAAAAAAGCCGATACTTATCTTTTTATTGAAAAACGAGACGATTTTAGCAAAGTTCCTGACCCTTTAATGGCGACTTTTGGCACGCCTATATTCGTAATCATTGTGGATTTAGCAAAACGCACCAAACTCGGGGTTGCTGATTTAAGTAACGTTAAGCAAAAATTAATCGACGATGGGTTTTATTTGCAGCTGCCGCCTCCACAAGAAAATCTTCTGGACGAATTAAAAAGACAAAACGGAGTAAAAAGTGACTAAAACACTATCCGCATTATTCGTATCTTTATGTCTGGCATCGCAAACCGTAAAAGCGGATGACCAGGCGCGCTTCGATAGCTACGTTGAAGTGCTAAAAGCTGAAGCCCGCGAAAGAGGCTATGAACAGGCTCTGATTGACAGGGCATTCAGCACGGTTAAATTCAAAAAGAAAGTGATTAAGCAGGATAAGAACCAGCCCGAAATAGTCGAGACGCTGGAAACTTATTTACCTAAACGCGTACCAGACTGGAAAGTTCAGCGAGCAAGAAAGCTCTATAAAGAAAACAAAGAGCTGCTGGATAAGATCAGCCAAGACTTTGGCGTTCAGGGTCGCTTTATTGTTGCCTTGTGGGGGCTTGAAAGTAGTTTTGGTCGTGTACAGGGCGGCTACCCTGTGATCAGCTCACTCGTTACTTTGGCATTTGATGGTCGTCGTGAAGCTTTGTATAAGCGTCAGTTATGGGCTGCGCTCGATATTCTGAAAGATGGTCACGTCAATATCGACAACTTCAAGGGTTCCTGGGCCGGCGCCATGGGTCAGTCCCAGTTTATGCCAACTTCATTTAACTCTTATGCCGTTGATTATAATAATGACGGTAAAAAGGACATCTGGACAAGTAAAGAAGATGCTTTGGCATCGATAGCAAATTACCTGAAAAGCGTGGGCTGGAATGATAATCTGACCTGGGGTCGTCAGGTAAAATTGCCTGAGGATTTCCCGAGTCAGTACGTGCTCAAGCGCGGCTCGAAAAACCACAAGCAATGGCTGGAGTTCTGGCGCGATTCTGAGCGCTCACTCGAAGAGTGGCAAAACCTGGGGGTCAGGCGTACAGATGGTACTGACTTACCTAAGGTAAATATTAGTGCCGCATTGGTAATGCCGGACGATATGAATGGTCGTATGTATCTGGCCTACAACAACTACAAAGCGCTGATGAACTGGAACCGCAGCTACTATTTCGCAACCAGTGTAGGGTATTTATCTGATCGCATAGGCTATCCGAAAATCTAGTCGTTCAGATAAAAAAACAACAATAAAAAAGGCAGCGTGCGGGCTGCCTTTTTGGTTGGGCTAATGCAAGTGAAAATCAGTAGTAACTCAGGTCCTGAGTTTTTCCCCAGAAAACCCGATAAGAAAACAAGGTGTAGCCAATGATAGCCGGCACCACCAGCACTACGCCGTACAGCATAAAGGTGAGGGCAGAAGGATCGGCAAGGGCCTCGAATATGGTGAGCGTACCTGGCACAACATATGGGAAGAAGCTATATACCAGGCCAAAGAAGCACAGTAAAAATATCATTACCGTGATGGCAAAAGGTAACCAGCAACCATGGCTGGGGTTGTCATTGAGTTTTACCAACACTCTGTCTTGTATGACAAAGAGCACCATGCAGATCAATGGCAGTGGCAGCATTAGCAGACTTATCTCGGACCCAAACCAACGCGTCTGAACGTAGGCGTTAATTAGTGGGTTAACCATGGAAACGGCCAATACACCCAGCAAAGCAATGAGATTACTCAATCGGCACCAGCGAATGGCAGAACGCTGAATCTCACCTTCGCACTTCATAATTAACCAGCCAGCCCCTATTAAGGTGTAAGCAGCAATAACGCCGACTCCGCTGAGCGCAGCAAACAGGTGACTCGCAACACTGTGTTCAAATGACATCACATACAGGCCCAGCATATACCCTTGCGAAAATGCGGTAATAAGACTGCCCAGCTTGAAACAGCGATCCCAGGTTTGCCGATAGCGGGTTTTCGCTTTGGCGCGAAAATCAAAAGCGACGCCTCTTAAAATTAATCCAAGCAGCATAAAGGCGATGGGTAAATAGAGTGCCTGCAGGATAATTGAATGTGCAGTAGGAAATGCGATTAACGCAAGGCCAACAGCCAGCACCAGCCAGGTTTCATTAGCATCCCAGAAAGGGCCAATCGACGCTATCATAGTATCCGCTGCGGGCTTATTTTTGCCTGGCAACAAAATACCGACCCCCAGATCATAGCCGTCCAGCACAGCGTAAACGATAATAGCCAGTGCCATCAGCGCACTATAGAGCAAAGCAAGATATTCGGTGCTAAACATATTGACCTCCCTGGACCGCAGGCGTTTGATACTCTTCAACTTGCACGGCATTGCGCGCAGTGTAGAACAGCGTTTTTATGTATGCTGCCAGCAAAATGGCATATAAAGTAAGATAACCAATCAGGGTCAACAAGACATGTTCGCTGGGGACGTTTGTAACCAGCTCCTCAATTTTAACCAGACCATTGACCATAAACGGCTGGCGACCAATCTCAGTGACATACCAGCCCGCCAGCGTGGCGATCCATCCTGAAAATGTCATGACTACTAGAGCTTTAAGTTGCCAGGTCGGGAGAGTCGAGCGCTTCCACAAGGTATATCGAGTAACCAAGGCGACGAGTATCATTAAAACGCCCATACCCACCATGATCCTAAAGCCAAAAAACACAGGTTTAACCGGAGGATGTTCCCCTTTAAATTCATTAAGCCCCTTGATTTCGCCTTGTGCATCGTGTGTCAGGATCAGGCTAGCCAAATTAGGAATGGCGATTTCAAAGTGATTGGTTCTGGTTTGCTCATCCGGTATGGCAAAGAGCAACATAGGCGCACCTTGTTCGGTTTCCCAGACACCTTCCATCGCGGCCACTTTTTGAGGCTGGTGCTCGAAGGTGTTCAGACCATGGAGATCGCCGACAAACATTTGCATCGGGGCGAGCAGGGCTGCGACCGTAAGCGATACTTTCAAGGTTAGTTTAGGAGCGTGCTTATGGTCCTCTTTAAGCAGGCGATACGCGCTTATCCCGGCTACCAGAAAAGACGCGGTGAGCCCGCTTGCCAGTAACATATGGAAAAAGCGATAACCAAATGACGGATTGAAGATGATCTCAAACCAGTCTTCGGGATAGAACACGCCATCTACCAGGGTGTAGCCAGTCGGGGTTTGCAGCCAACTGTTCAAAGACAAGATCCAAAAAGCCGACAGGGTAGTGCCTATGGCAACTATAAGTGTCGCAAAGGTATGCAGGCGCGGACTGACCCGTTTCATGCCAAACAGCATAATGCCTAAAAAGGTGGCTTCCATAAAAAAGGCGGTTAGCACTTCATAGCCAAGTAAGGGTCCTGCTATATTGCCGACACGCTCCATAAATCCGGGCCAGTTGGTACCGAATTGAAAAGACATGGTGATACCACTGACGACGCCGAGCGCAAAAGTGAGGGCAAATATTTTCACCCAAAATCGATAGGCCCGAAGCCAAACCGCTTCGCCGGTTCGGTCGTAACGAAACTTGAAGAACACCAGAAACCAGGCCAAAGCTATGGTGATGGTGGGAAAAAGAATATGAAAGCTTATATTTGCCGCAAATTGAATACGCGACAACAGTAGGGTATCAAGCATGACGCACCTCGCATATTATATCAGTTTAGCCGGGCCTGGAGCAGGCCAAATGGTTTGACTGATACGACTGGAATGCGCGGGCACGAACCGCGCACAATGAAAAAATCCTTTTCAAAAGCCACTCTGTTAAGACTTTCTGAGCAACTTGTCCTTCAAATCAATCACTTTGCTGACCGACGAGCCGAGTTTCATCAAGGATTGCAGTTGTTCAGGTGTTAACCGTTGCAGTTCAGCAGACCACTTGGTGACTGTTTCTAGCAAGTCGTGGATAGATTGCATTTGCTCTTGCGCGTATTTTTCTTCTGGAGAATTCGCGCTGTCGAGAATCTGATCGCGTAACAGGGTCAGGGTCGGGTCAATTTCACGTTTACGGCGTTCTTCAAAAACGCGGTTTGCCAGGTCCCAGATACTGCCGTTTGGCGAATAGTACTCTTTTCTGTCACCGGGAATATGATGAACTTTAACCAGTTGCCATGATTGCAGCTCTTTGATCCCCATGCTGACATTACCTCGCGAGATCTTGAGTGCTTCAGCAATCTCGTTGGCCGTTAAGGGCTTCTCATTGATAACCAGCAGACCAACCATTTGGCCAATGGTGCGATTGAAGCCCCAGCGGCTTCCCATTTCTCCACAATGGAGAACGAAGTTTTCGATTTTAGGTGATAGCTGCATTTTTAAAGTTTCAGTAATTATTGAAACTTTAATATATAGTGCTGATTGATTTGGATCAAGCCAAATATCAAACTAATTAAGTGAGATGGAAAAGATAAAAAATGGGAAAGCACAGATGTTTACTTTCCCATCGGTTGAAGGATGTTCTTATCTGACAGTTAAGCCTGTACTAAGCGTGTTTACCTGTTTCCCAGCGTTCATTCAGCAAAGTTTCGCCCGCATCAATGGCACCTGGCTCTAACGTGGTCGCCATTGAATCATTCCAGCGGTTTAAGTAACCAAATAACGCGATCACCCCAAGGATCTCAACAATTTCGCCATCATCCCAGTGCGCCTGCATTGCGGCTTCAATATGGGCATCTACAGCATTGGGTACACTTGACGCGGCGAGAGCAAATTCAAACGCCGCTTTTTCAGCTTCTGTGTATACCTGACTTTCACGGAACTGCCAGATTTGATCCAATCTTTCGTCAGTACCGCCGTATCGTTGCGCAGCTAATATGGTGTGTGCTTCACAGTAACGACATCCAGTGTTGGCACTGGTGATATAACCGATCAGCCTTTTTAGTTCTGATGTAACTCGGCCATGGTTTTCCATAACAGCTTTGTTTAGGTTAATGAAAGCCCGGGCAATGGCAGGTCGAATTTGCATGGTCAGCACACTGTTGGGACAAAAGCCAAGTGTCTCATTGAAAAACTTGGCTAATTCTGCGACTTCCTGATCATGCTCTTGTGACAATGGGTTAACTAAAGGCATACTGTTTTCCTGTTAATGTCTATATGTTGCATATGCAACAACTATATGTGTAGAGGTACAAATTGTCCAGTGACAATGAAATGAAAATTGCCATTGCCAACAGAAAACGTGCTTTGGCGGTAACAAACCTTGAAAAAGACGCACTCGATTTGGCAGCTCATGTGCCTTTTCAGGTTGCTGTGGTCAGCAACCTTTTATCGCTAGACCGTGACCCGGTAATTCGTTCGTTAACTGAGCTTAACACCCGGGAGCTACGTGTGTTGCTCAACGTGGGGTCTTACGGGCCAATCACGGCTGCAGAAATTAGCTATCAGTCTCGGCTTGACCCTTATTCAGTCACTCGGGCGGTGAATGCCTTATTGAAACTTGAGCTGGTTCAGTCAACTGAGATAACAGGTAAAAGTAAACCTGTTGTATTAACCACGGAAGGGGAAAATATTTACCATGACGTAACAGCGCATGTGCGTAAAAGGGAACAGATGCTTACTGCGCATATGACTGCAGACGAGAAATCGTTACTAGAGACTCTGTTGATTAAACTCGAACTCACAGCAGAAGAAATACTGGCCCATGAAGTGACTGAGATGGAGGCACAAGGGCAAGTGGTGACCCGTGACCATAAAGAAATGCTACGTTGGCATAAACGTAGCAGACAAGGATAGTTAGAGTATATCCATACGATCAATGACGACGTCTCGAAGGCTAAATAAACAACGATCGGAGTCATAACTGAAGGTGTCTAGGTATCGGCCGTTGATGATTTTTGTCGTGGCCGGCTGAGCTTTGTCCTTTAGTAGCAGGATGAAATGTGATTCTGCCTTAAGTTGGTCATTGCTACGATAGAATCTGGATGATGTCATCATATGTACGGTGTTCGTGGTGTTACGCGCTTTATCATAACGCTCAACTATTTGCGTTTGTCCATTCAGTTCGATATTGAGTTTCTCAACTGTAAAACGGGCGTCGTCAGTGAACAGGTTAGCATATTGTGCGGATGTGCCAGTGTCGCGTATTTGCGGGTACGCATAGACAAGTGCTTTGCACGTGCTTTCTTCGGCTGGGCGGTCGAAGGACGCACAACCGCTAATAAATAGCAGTGGCAGGAGTAGACGATACATGTGTATGGCCTCTGTTAATTAAGTGTATGTGGATGATTACACAAAATTAATCAGGGGCCAAGGTGGGATTGTGAGTTGCCTCAGTGCTTTTTGTGCGCTTGTTTACTCGCGTTTCTAAAAGCTTCGCGAGCAGCAATCATGCGGTATCCTAGTGCGCAGGCAATGTATACAAGCACGAGTGCACTACCTGCGAGTAAGGTCTCTTTATCCTGAACGAACATCCATAACATTGCTAACGCGATACTCGCAAAAGTAAAGTGTGTAACGAGTGGGTTCATTCTGGCTTTCTTTTTCATTTCGGTAAAACTGGTTTGGCTAAATATCGAACATATTATAAAGCACATTATTCAGATGTGATAGTAATTTCCGTTTTTTATTATTTGACTTGGTCATAAAGTGCTGCCTTTTGGCTCGTTTCTCATCCTTTTCCTCATTAGCTTCGGTTGTATATGAACACTTAGATTTCATACTTGTAATTGGAAAAGAATTAGGCACAGAGAGTTTGACCCAGAATAAGTTCTTTATCCTGCAATATTTTACAATGATACAGGTCGCAACGACTGTGCTTAAATAGGGAGGATGTAGTGAAGGTAACCGAACGTAGAAAGCTGGATCTTAAACAGCTTATCTTATTGCTGGTCAGTGCTGGGATTGTTTTGTCCGTTTTTAGTGCACTCATGGCTAGCTATCGTGTACATGAGCGTGCTTTTATTAAAGACACTTTGGCTTCAAATCAGGCTTATGCTGAGAAGCTTGCGGAAGTTACCGAGTTGTTTTTGCAGTCCTTAAATAGTCAATTAAGGGTAAGTGCTGGCCATATTGCAACTCATTTTGAAGATCGTAATGCGATAGATGCAGAATTAGCACGTTTACTGGCTCAAACCAATAGCTTTGACTCTTTGGTTGTCATAGATGCACAGCGCAAAGTGATCTCAGCCCAGCCTTCCAGCCTCGAGCTAACAGGGCATACCCTGGACTCGTCGTTAGCTTTGCCTATTGAGCTACAGACACCCTATATTCTCGATCCATTTGTGTCGCCGGCGGGTAACCTTATGGTAAGTCCGACCTTTCCGATTTTTGCAACTGATGGCACTTACCTTGGCTTTATTGCAGGCGGAATTTACCTACAGGGTGATACCATCTTAAACCAGCTTTTGGGTACGCATCACGTATCTGAGCATTCATATGTATATGTAATAGACAAAGATAAACGGCTAATCTACCACAGAGACAATAACCGAGTAGGCGAACGAATTGTCGGTAATCTTGCGGTGAACAAGGTGCTTAAAGGGGAGTCAGGCGCGACAGAAACGTTAAACAGTCAGGACGAAAATATGCTGGCTGGTTTTGCTCCAATATCAAGCACAGGCTGGGGGATTGTGAGTCAACGTGCATTGACCAGTATAGTCGCTGAACTGGATATGACGCATAAAGATGTGCTTTATTCTACGTTGCCGTTCGCACTGGCGATCTTATGCGTCACATTAATGGCCGGGTTTGTTATTGCCAGGCCTCTTGCGCAGCTGGCGCAAAACGTTAGCTCTTTGAGCCCGCGCAACTTACGTTGTATTGATCAGACGCCTGCCTGGTACTTTGAGGCTGAAAACTTAAAATCGGCGATACTCAACAGCTCTGAGCTGCTGGGTCAGGAGATAAAGGAACTAGAACAAGACAGAAAAATGGACCCGCTGACCAAGCTTAACAACCGTTTCGCTATGCAGCTGTGGCTGGATAATGTGAAAACAATGCAATATCAGTTTTCTGTGCTTGCTTTAGACGTGGATCACTTTAAGTCAATCAATGACGAGTTTGGTCATGCTGTCGGCGACGACGTGTTATGTGCACTTGCAGGTGTTATGAAGAAAAATGCCAGGTGTCATGATTTTGTCTGTCGCAGCGGGGGAGAAGAGTTTCTGATTTTTATGCCATTTGTTGATGAAAAACGGGCTTATAGTATTGCTGAGCGTTTGCGCGTTGCAATCAGTGAGCACCCAATGTCGATCCCGAGGCAGGTAACTGTGTCAATTGGCATTGCCAGTTGGCCGCTGAATCGCAAAAGCATTAAGGAAACGCTTGAGATGGCAGACAGAGCACTTTATCAGGCCAAGCGCAACGGCCGCAACAGAACTTGCCAGGCACAAGCCCACTGTGATGCTGCGAACAATGACGTTGCACAACATGCCGTTTAAAGTGCGTATGTGAAAAACATTGTACTGTTTTATAAAGGAGTGTTTGAACCAGCTACTATGTTGTGATATGAATAATATCATATTGCTGGTCAGATGTTATCGTTGTTACTTTAATCTGTCCAGGATAAGCACAGGGATTGACGATGCTCAGAAAAAAGTTCGATTTATTGATCTGTATCGAGAATAAGACTTGCTTTTAATTCTATCATTGCAATTTATTGAAATACCTGTTGATATTGAAAACAATAAAATATAAGAACTTAGCCGAAAAATGACTTTTTCATTCAGTACTTTTTACAATTTGTGCAGCAGCGAGGCGCGCTACGAACTGGCGCTCGATTTGATCTATGAGAAATTCAAACCGGCGCATTGCTTGATTGGCAAATTTATCGATGCCGACACGCGTGTTAAAACGGTTGCTTATTCTGTAGACGGGAAAAGGTCGAACGATATCATCTATGATCTAGAGGGAACGCCTTGCAACGATGCTAAAACCAGCCAAGGCGTGTGTGCGATTAGCTGTAACCTTCAGCAGATGTACGCGGAAGATGAAATCCTAAAAATATTTGATATAGATGGCTATCTGGGTGTTACATTACGTGCACTCGACCACAAACCGATCGGTATTATGGTCTGTCTATTTGATGAAAAAGTAGAGGTCAGTGACGAGGACCGCCATTGGTTCAGAGAATTGAGCTTACTTGTGGGCGCAGAGCTCAATCATAATTTAGAAATTGCAGCACAGCAGATCCTGGTTAAGCAATTAGCTAAAGGCGAGCGTATTGCAAAGCTGAGTTCCTGGACCTGGAATATCAGCCGGGACAAGCATGTGTTTAGTCACGAAATGCGTCGCTTGTTGCAACACAGAGAAGAAACCCTGACGTTAAACGACTTTACTGAGTGTTTAACCGAGGCGGATCAAAAACGGCTCAGAGTCATTATCCAAAAGCTCAGGACCGGTCATTTAGATTATATTGATGTTAATGTCACTCATAAGAAACGTACTAACTTGCGAGGCTTATACAGAATCATTGGTCGTGTAGAACAATGCGAAGAACAACGCGACGAACGTGTATTCAGTGCCACGGTACAAGACGTTACTTATATCTACTCCTTAAACAAACAACTGGAACTGACCAATGTCGTGTTTGAGCACGCCACAGAAGCAATTATGATCACTGATGGTGATAACAAAATTATCATGGTGAACAGGGCATTTGAGCGTCTGACAGGTTATACCGGTCATGAGTTGATGGGACGTGACCCCTCAGTTTTGTCTTCAGGTCAACATAGCAACGATTTTTATCACCAAATGTGGAACAGCTTGATGAGTGCTGGCTGCTGGAAAGGTGAAATATTTAACCGTCGTAAAAATGGTCAGATTTTCCCGGAGGAGTTAACGCTAAGCCTGGTAAAGGATGAACAAGGCGAAATACTGAATTATGTTGCCATTTTTCGAGATATTACCGAGTGGAAGCGTAATGAAGCACAGTTGACCTTCTACGCAAACCATGAGCCTCTTACCGCGTTACTGAATCGGCGCTGCTTCATCGATATAGTTGAAGAAAAGATATCTGCCAGTCGCAGTCTGCATACACCTTGCTCATTGTTATTTATAGGCCTTGATCACTTTAAGGAAGTGAATGATATTTACGGCCCGGAAATAGGGGATAAAGTTCTGGTGTCGGTGGCGAAAAGGCTTAGAAACGGTGTCAGAGAGAATGATACTATATCCCGTTATGGCGGCGATGAGTTTGCTATCTTGCTTGATAACACAGACGTAAAAAGTGCCCTGCAGGTCGCCAAAAAGCTCAGTGATAAGATTAAACAACCATACGTTTTTAATGATTTAACGGTTGAACTCAGTGCGAGCACAGGGATCGCGCAACTGGAAAATAGGGGCAGGATCACCGCAGCAAAATTTATACGTAATGCTGCGCATGCACTGGAGAGTGCGAAGAAGACCCATCGAGGACATGTTGCTTTGCATAATGCTGCTATCCAAAATGCTTATCTGAATAAGGTCAAGCTCAAGGACAAGCTTAAAGCGGCATTGAAAGCAAACTTACTGACCGTTTACTATCAGCCTATAGTCGATGTGCAACGCAGAAAAATCGTCAAATTTGAAGCGCTGGTGAGGTGGTTCGATGACGAACAAGGTATGGTGTCGCCCGGTACCTTCATTCCCATTGCGGAGGAGTTTGGCTTAATCCATATGATAGGCCAGTTCGTGCTGGAAAAAGCCTGTCAGGACCTTAAAGCGTTACATTTGCATGGTTATGACGATGTGAGTATTTCTATTAACCGTTCAGTCAATGAGTTTAAGACGAGTAATGATCAGTTCAAGTTAGTTACCGAAGCCATATCCAAGGCAGAGGTTCCTTTTGAAAAAGTGACACTTGAAGTGACTGAATCTATGGCAACAAACCGCTACACCTGGGAGCTCCTTTCTAAATTAAGAGAGCAGGGCGTGAAAATCGCGCTCGATGATTTCTGTACGGGTTATTCCTCTCTCAGCCACCTGATTGAAAATCAGGTTGACTACTTAAAAATAGATAAGTCGTTTGTGGACAGCCTGATGGCAGACAGAAATAAAAAGGTGATGATCAGCTGCTTGCTTAACCTGGCTGAAGAGTTGGGTATTAAAGTCATCGCAGAAGGGGTGGAGTCTCAGAGTCAGCTGACTATGCTTGAACAACTGGGTTGTCATCATATACAGGGATTTTACTACAGCCCGGCTCAGCCACTGTCTGCTTGCCTGAGGTTGTTACAAGAGTTTAACTCCGGTCAGGTGTTTAACGATGAACTCATGTATATCAGTAAATCGTCGCAGCAACATTAATGAACAAGGGGCCTAAAACGGCCCCTTTTTTTACCTTAAATACGGTTTTAGAACATCCAACAATGCGTTGAGATGATCATCCCTGTCGTTGAGTGCCGGGATATAATGGTAGGTTTCACCACCTGCTTCCAGGAAGTACTCGCGGTTTTCCTCTTCCAGCTCTTCGAGTGTCTCAAGACAGTCTGCGCTAAAAGCAGGACTCAGAATAGCGACTTCTTTAACGCCCTGAGTTGCAAGTTCTTTAAGTGTGACGTCGGTATAGGGCTGAAGCCACTCCTCACGTCCGAATCGGCTTTGAAAAGTCGTCATGATTCTGTCTTTATCTAGCTTAAGCTGTTCGCAAACCAGGCGCGTGGTCTGGTGGCAAAAGCAATGATACGGGTCACCACTATCTAAAAAGCGTTTCGGTGTGCCATGATAAGAAAAAAGCAGCTTCTCAGGTAAACCATGCTTATCAATATGTTCCTGTACTGAATTTGCTAAAGCAGTGATATAACTTGGCTGTTTGTGATAGCCGTTTATAAAACTCAGGCCTGGCACCCAGCGCCATGTTTTGAGGACATTAGCGATTGCATCAAATGTTGAGCCTGTCGTTGCACTTGAATATTGAGGGTAGAGGGGAAAGACAACGATATTAGTGATCCCTTTCTCGCGGAGTGCTTCGAGACCACTTTTTATAGATGGGTTACCATAGCGCATTGCCATCACAACTTCGACATGCTCATAGTTTTGTTCTTTCAATAGTGCGCTAAGCTTATTACACTGGTCTTGAGTGATCTGCACAAGTGGTGAGCCATCTTCTGTCCAGATACTGGAGTAGGCTTTTGCTGAACGACTTGGCCTGATCCTCAGGATCACGCCGTGTAGTATCAACCACCAAAGTGCTCTGGGAAGTTCGACGATACGTGGATCTGACAAAAACTCTCTTAAGTAATTTCTTAATGCAGGGGCAGTCGGCGCGTCAGGGCTACCCAGGTTGGTTACCAGAACACCGATTTTTTTATTAAATCTGTTCTCGTGTGGATTATCAGTTATTGCAGAAAGCTTTGGCACTCACGGCTCCTTTGGTGTGTTCTTTTAGCCTCACTATTTTACATAAAAGGCTAGAGTGAAAAAACGATTTTCGTTTATACGTGCTTGGCATTGCATTAGATCTAGGTATTCTGTCTTAAAAAACCGGCGAAATATAGATTTGTTGTTGCAAAAACAGCGCATTAGTCGTATTTTCTCGCTCCGCACCAGTAATTTACAGCATCGAATTCGAGTTAAAAATGCGAATAAACCACCCCGTCACGAATCAGGAAAAGCGCTTTTCCGCAGACACCCGACTTATTTCAGTGACAGATCTGAAAGGGACCATACTCGATTGTAACGAACATTTTGTTTCAGTCAGTGGCTACGCTAAAGAAGAACTGATAGGACAACCTCACAATCTCGTTCGTCACCCAGATATGCCAGAACTTGCATTTAAGACCATGTGGGATCAACTCAAGGCTGGAAAGCCCTGGATGGGCTTAGTAAAGAACCGCTGCAAAAACGGTGACCATTATTGGGTAAATGCGTATGTCACGCCGATGACGGAGGGTGGTAAGATTGTTGGTTACGAATCCGTTCGTAGCTGTCCGGATCGTGCATCTGTTGAGCGAGCAGAAGCGTTATACAAACGGGTTAAATCGGGACAGCGTGATGGCTTTAAGTTGCCTAAGCTGCGTTCTATTTGGTCCTCGTTAGCTGTGGTTATTGCGATTTTTCTCTATCTATTTGCAGGGGAAGCAATCGGGTTTGCCTGGTTGGTTGTCAATACACTCGCATTATTTGCGTACAACACGTATCGAGATAACGAGCAGCTGAGTCGAATTGATAAGGTGATGTCTCATAGTTTTTGTGACGACATAGCCACTCAGGTTTATTCACCCTGGACGGGCAAAATGGCTCAATTGCACGTCAAGTTACTGAGCGAGCGGGCCCACCTGGATACCATTATTACACGTATCGAGTTTGCTGCAAAAGGGGTTGCCAGTGGTGCAACAATTAGCAACTCAAAGAGTATTGAAACTACGGAATGTCTGACCAAGCAGCAGCTTGAAACCGAGCAAGTAGCCACAGCCATGAATGAAATGGCCACCACAATCAATGAAGTGTCACATAGCGTTCAGGCTAGTTCGGAAGATGCTAAAGGGGTACTTATTCTCGCGCAGGAAAGTGCACGAAGCTCTGAAGAAACTCGAGCTTCAATCGAGAACCTTGGTGCAACAGTCGTTGATATTAAAGACTCGGTGCTAGGCGTTGCCAAACAGACCTCCAAAATAGCTGAAGCCGCGCAGATAATTGAACAAATCGCCGAGCAAACTAATCTACTTGCGCTGAATGCGGCAATAGAAGCTGCCAGGGCCGGGGAGCAGGGGCGGGGCTTTGCCGTTGTTGCTGATGAAGTACGTCACCTGGCGCAAAGGACACAAGAATCCACGAAAGAGATCCATGCAATAATTGAACAATTGACGCAAAGTACGCAAAACGCCGAGTTTATAGCGCAACGCGGCGAAGACGAATCTCGTCAGGGGATAGAGCAGCTTTCTCAGTCTTCCATGAAACTGGAAGGCATTTACCAATTGATAGAAAAAATCAGTGCCAGTAGCATGCAAATTGCCACTTCAGTAGAAGAGCAGGCTGCTGTTTCTGAAGATATTAATCAGCAAGTCGTTAATATCGCAACGCTGGCGAATACCAGTGTCAGCAGCTCCAATGAAATGCATGTGATCAGCGAGGAGCTAACCACAGTGGCGAATGATATGTATGAGCTGGTGGTGCGTTTTAAGCGTTAGGTTTTAATCAGGATCCTAAAAGGGGTAGGTTTTTGCATTTCCAACTGTTGTAATTTGGCAACTGTTGCGTCAGTGAAAATGTGCCCCTTAGGTAACAGCATGATCCCTTTGTGGCTATGAATAGCCAGTCCAAGTTCCATACCCGATTTGAGTGCTTGAGCATTGATGATGTTCATAGAGCCAACTTGGTTTGTTGTTGACATATCCGCGTGTATCGCTTGTTCCAGCGCTAAGACCACTTTTGGATGGTAAAACGACCCGCTATACATTTTGATAATTTCAAGTGCATGCCCACGCCTGGTCTCTTTGTCTCCCTGGTTTTTTAAAAGGTTTTCAACATAATCTCTTGCCGCAGCGAGGATTTGTGCGCCAATTGGAATTTGTTTGCCCTTAAGCCCTTTCGGGATCCCCTGACCATTATACTTTTCAAACTGGTGATATATCGCTTCGCCGACATCGCTCAGATGCTGAGCTGGCATCAGCATTAGCTGGGCGGTGGCAGGATGTGTAAAGAACAGCTTTCGTTGTTCAGAACTGAGTTGTTCAAGCGGCTTATCGTACAGTACCGGATCCATTGCAAGCAATCCGACCTGGGCAAGGTAACCAGCCATTTTGGTCAGTTGCACCACTTTATCGCCCAGACCCAGCTTTTGTGCGATTAAGCCACTTAGATTAGCAATCTGCTTAGCCATATCCGCATCAATGTAAGGGTTTGCATTAATGAAGTTGTACAGTAGTTCTACGGTTGCCTTGTGCTCATCCTGCTCGCGTTTGTTGGCTGTTTCTAATTGGCGAAGTACGGTGCGGATCTGAGCGGTTCGCTTTTCGACTAATTCTTCCAGGTTTCCGTTTAAAACTTTTAACTGTTCATTCTGGCTGCTTATCGCTGTCTGAAGCTCGGAGTTGTATTGTTTAAGGCGATACTTTTCAGCTGCGTCTTTGATAACATGAATGAGCGCCTCATTTTGCCAGGGTTTCTGCAGAAAGTTGTGTATTCCACCTTCATTGATGGCTGCGATAGTAGAATCCATATCCGCATAGCCGGACAATAATATGCGCTGTGATTGCGGAGCAATTTGTCTTGCTTTTGTGAGAAACTCCACGCCATCCATTTCTGGCATACGCATGTCCGAAATAATGACTTCATAGTCCTGCTGAGCAAGCGTCTGTAACGCTTGTTCGCCACAGTCAAACAAAGAAACCTCCATGCCAGCAAATCCCAGTGTTCTTCTGAGTACTTTTAAAACGCTAGGCTCATCATCCAGGCATAATACCCGAATAGGACCTGCGGGTGGGATAATCGTTACTTGCTCGGGATCGTGTTCAACCATAAATCAATAAGCTAAAGCAATAGATAATATAAAAACTAGTCTAAACTTTGTTTTATAACAATTGCTGCAGCGAGTTTGCTGTTAAATTACGTCAGCTAAGGAGCAAACAATGAAAGGCATAATATTTCGTAGTTTAGAGGAGTTGGTGGTCGAAAATCTGGGTATGAGTGAATGGAATGCCTTATTGGATAAACATAGCCCGGCGCACCGCAGCTATGTTTCAGCTGTATCCTATCCAGATGAAGAGCTTTTTGCGTTGGCAAATGGTGTTGCAGAGAAAATGGCTTTGCCTTTACCGGATGTGCTCGGCGTATTTGGTCGGTTTTTGTTTGGCTCGTTAGCTGCCAAGCACCATGCCGTGCTTGAACCATTGAATACATTTGAGAAGTTAATTCTTGCCATAGACAGCGTTATTCACGTTGAAGTTGCAAAGCTCTACGATGAACCTAACCTACCCAAAATAGATGCAAAGGTCATCGACGAAGGTAAAATTCTCGTTGATTATCGATCACCGCGAAAACTATGCTTTTGTGCCGAAGGGCTCATTTATGGAGCTGCGGATCACTACAACAAGCAAATTGAAATATCTCACTCCAATTGCATGCACGAAGGGGATGAACACTGTCGTTTTGTAGTCAGTATATTGTCCTAACCCGTGAACAATAGGAACGCTCAGGGTAAGAGATTAAATAGAAGAGACGGAATATCAGTTAAATATGTGTATATGGGTCTATAAGTGAGTCGGAGGGTTTGGTATGTCGAACGAAAGCAACGAGTACTACAAAGCATATCTCAGAGAGAAGCAGGCCCGCGACGAACTGGAAACCCTGCTCGAAGACAAAACTCGATCTCTGTATCTCGCGAATCAAGAACTGGAAGCAAACCTGGCGCAGCTAAAGCGCCAACACGCTGCAATTTTACAAAGTGAGAAAATGGCCACTCTGGGTGTGATGTCTGCCGGCGTCGCACATGAAATTAATAACCCGCTTGCTTACATAAACGGTAATATAGGTACTCTTGGACAAGTTGCAAAAGGCGTTTCTGATTTAATTAAGACCAGTCAGTCTTTTTCAAAGGATGCTATAGATCAAGACGACTTTAAAGAAGCATTTGCGCAATTAGAATCTCAGTACCAGCTGTGTTTTTTTGCCGAAGATGCACAGGATCTGATCGATGATTGTCAGGATGGTTGCCAGCGTATAGCAACTATAGTTGCCAGTTTGCTTGATTTTGCCAGACCTAAGAACAACGAATTTGTTATGGCTGATATGACGGAGGCCATTGATAGTGCTCTGGGTTTGCTTGCAAATCAGCTCAAGCATATAGAGTTAAGCGTTAAGAAATCCGACATTCCGATGAGCCACTGCAATTTGGCTGCGCTTAATCAGGTCGTCATTAATCTGTTAATGAATGCCAAATATGCTTGTGAGCAGGCTAAGTCCGAAGGCATGCATGCTTCCTCAGAGATTGAGCTTCATATCAAAAAGGTTAGTACCCACATTATTATAGAAGTGACGGACAATGGTACCGGTATAGCTCAAGACACGATACCGCATATATTCGAACCATTCTTTACGACCAAACCTGTGGGTCAGGGAACGGGCATGGGATTGGCTGTTGCGTATGGCATCGTTTCTGAACACAGTGGGACGATCAATGTTGCAAGCACAGAGGGTGAAGGTACCACTGTGACCGTTACTATCCCTGTAAACCACGTCAAATAAAAAGCCCCTTGTTCCCGCAACCTGTACGGCGACCTTGCTCTAGCGTTAGTTTGTCCCTAAAAGAAGTATATTTATGTGATACCTTCAATCGTTAACCTTTACGTTAACTAGATATATACATACTGATCTCGGATGATTCTCATATAACTATTACGTATAAGTTATTCCCCAATTGAAATTTATGAAATATGCATTTCGAATTAAAAAAACTTATCCGAATGCATAAGAAAATCTTTTGCTTGTTTCTGTTATGCATCTAACTGGTTGTTCTTATAACAATAGTAGTGAATATATGAACTGTCATATATGAATTTAACTCACTTAATTGAGTTTGGGTTTGCTTGAGAAAAAGTCCATTCATTTGAATAATTGCTAGTGAAAAAGGATGGGGTCAACCGTTTGGCAGATTAAAAAGTAGTCATGCTTACGTTGACGTACTCAAATTCTATGTTAGCTTTACTTTAAAAATGTTAATCACTAAAACGGTAAAGGTTGAAGAAAGTATGAAAACGAGAAACAAATTCAAGATGGCAATGCAGCTCAGTGCAATCGCCATTGCGATCGGCTCAACACAGGCTAACGCATACGATTGTACCGGGCTTAACCCATGGGAATCAGGCAAAGCATACACAGGCGGTCAGCAAGTTGAGCAGAACAATAATGCTTATGAGGCAAACTGGTGGACACGCTCGGAGCCAGCAGCTAATTCAGGTGACTGGCAAGAATGGACTTGGTTGGGCCAGTGTGACAGCGTTGTCGAAAATAAGCCACCTGTCGCCAGTAACTTACAGCCGGTTTCTGGTTCTGAATTTGCCGTAAATGACAGCGTTGCCATCAGTGTGAAAGCGGTCGATCCTGATGGCACTGTGAGCAAAGTTGAGTTCTTTGTCGATGGTGCTTTGGTTGCCACTGACGTAAGCGGAACCGCAGATATGTTTGACGCACAGTGGAGCGCCAGTGTCGGTACTCACGACATTAGTGCAACGGCATATGATGACAAAGGTGCTGCTTCTAATGTATTGACTAGCCAAATCCTTGTTAAACCGGTTGATACAGGTAACAAGGCTCCAGAAGCTCAGTTAGTAATAAAGAGCCAGCCAGCAGAACTGGTTGTCGGTTCACAGGTTGTTTTTGGTCTATCCGGAAGCGATGTAGACGGTCAGGTGACTAAGTTGACGTTTACGGTAGATGGTGTGGACGTTGTTACTACAAATGGCACCGCAACCGATCACACCTGGACCGCACAACAACTTGGTCCGGTGAGCTTTACACTAACTGTGACAGATGACAAAGGGGCAACTTCAAGTGTGTCTCAGACACTGACAGTTGTTGAGCAGGGGCAGGGTGGTCGTGATGACTGTAAACCAGAAGGCTTGTTCCAGACTCCGGGCGTGAATACGCCTTACTGTACTATTTACGACGTAAACGGACGAGAAAAGATGGGCAATGACCATCCTCGTCGCGTGATCGGCTACTTTACCAGTTGGAGAAATGGCGCAAATGGCCAACCGTCATACCTGGTTAATGACATTCCTTGGGACAAGATAACGCATATTAACTACGCCTTTGCGCACGTTGATGCAAACAACAAGGTATCCATTGGCGACCCAACGGCTGCTGGTAATCCGGCAACGAATATGGAATGGCCTGGAGAGGCTGGCGCAGAAATGGATCCTGCACTGCCATACAAAGGTCACTTTAACCTGCTGAACAAATACAAAAAGCAATATCCTGACGTAAAAACACTGATCTCTGTTGGCGGCTGGGCTGAAACTGGTGGCTACTTCGGCAGCGATGGTAAGCGTGTCAACAGTGGTGGTTTTTACACCATGACGACCAATGCCGATGGCAGTGTGAATCAGGCTGGTATTGACGCATTTGCGGCAAGTGCTGTGGAGTTTATCCGTACTTACGGTTTTGACGGTGTCGATATCGATTATGAATACCCAACTTCAATGAACGATGCAGGCCATCCGGATGACTTCCCAATCTCTAACGCATTACGCGCAGGATTGAATGCCTCATATCAGGTGCTGATGAAGCGATTGCGTGAAGAGCTTGATAAAGCAGGCCAACAAGATGGTAAGCACTACATGTTAACTATTGCGTCACCTTCTTCAGGCTACTTACTACGTGGTATGGAGACATTCCAGGTCACTAAATATCTGGATTACGTCAATATCATGTCTTACGACTTACATGGAGCATGGAACCAGCATGTAGGCCACAATGCTTCTTTGTTTGACACTGGGGAAGACTCTGAGCTCAAAGCATGGAATGTCTATGGCACAGCGCAATTCGAAGGTATTGGGTATCTGAACACAGACTGGGCAGTAAAATACTTCCGTGGTGCTTTGTCTGGTGGTCGTATCAATATCGGTATTCCTTACTACACCCGTGGTTTCCAAAATGTACAAGGCGGTACAAACGGGCTTTGGGGTCAGGCGGCATTCCCGGACCAGGCGAACTGTCCACCAGGCACCGGAAAAGGTGAAAAGAATAAATGTGGTAACGGCGCTGTCGGCATCGACAATCTTTGGCATGACAAAAATGACGTAGGCCTTGAAGTGCCGGCTGGCTCTAACCCGTTGTGGCATGTTAAGAACCTGCAATCAGGTATTGTTGCGAGCTACCTGGCTGATTACGGCCTGACACCAGACACCGATCCTGCAGACCGCTTGACTGGTACCTATGCCCGTCATTATGACTCTGTAGCTGTTGCCCCCTGGTTGTGGAATGCCGAGAAGAAAGTATTTTTGTCGATTGAAGATGAAGAGTCTATGGGTACCAAGGTTGATTATGTCATCAACAATGGACTTGGCGGCATCATGTTCTGGGAGCTGGCCGGGGATTTCGATTACGACGCGGCAAAGGGTGAGTACTTTATGGGTTCAAGCCTGACCACGTTAGCCTATAACAAGTTTAACCAATCTGGCGCGCCATACGATATCCACCCAGGTGATGTGAGCTTCCAGGTGCCAGCGGAATCAGTCGACGTTAGCTTTACAGCAAAAGACTTCCCGCTGGGCGATGACAACTATCCAATCGCGCCAACGTTCTCATTCACCAATAACTCGGCCATTGATCTGTCAGGGGCTAAGATCACCTTTGATGTACCAGTTGCTACTTCTGCAATCTTCAAGTCTAACTGGAATGCACAGGAAAAACTTGGTATGGCAGTTGAAGTGAATCGCTCCAACGCTGCTGGTAACAACATCGGCGGATTTGAAAACGAGTTCCATCGCTTTTCAATCACTCTGGTAGATGAGTGGGGGAATATTCCTAAGTCTTTTGCACCAGGTGAAACCGTAAATGCACAAGTGATGTACTACATGCCAATCACAGGTCCGGTTAACTTCGTTGCGGAAAAAGATGGTAAGCGTTACGCGTTTAAGTTTGAGTATCCGAAACTGCCGGATGCAAAACCGGGTGACGGCAACGGTGGACCAATCACAAGCTGTGAAGGCGTGCCTATCTCACAGATCAGTGTTTACCCCGAGTTTCCAAAGGGAAGTCACGCAGCTCAGGGAGACCTCATCATCGATGGTAACGGTGTATACAAAGCGAAGTGGTGGAGCAATAAGCAACCATCAGCCAGCTCTGATTACACCAAGGTTTGTAGTTTGTAACCGACTAACTAACAAGGATAAGGGGCTTCGGCCCCTATGAAAGAGGCAAACTATGAAGACGTGTACATCTTTTTCAAAACAGACCGCTATCGGTGCTCTAGCGTTGGCTGCTTTGGGTTACAGCGCACTGGCTGCCAGTCATGGCTATATGGATTTTCCTATGGCTAGACAAGCTATCTGTGAAGACCAGGGTGGTTATTGGTGGCCAGAAGATGGTTCCAATATTCCCAATGCGGCTTGTCGCGCAGCTTACCTGGAGTCTGGTTATGTCCAGTTTATTCAGGAGCATGAATTCGCGGTTAATACACCCGATTATAACAACCAACAAGCGGTCGAAAAAAACATTCCTGATGGCACCTTATGCGCAGCAGGTTCGCACGAAAAACGGGGCATGAACTTGCCGTCTGCGGATTGGCAGACGACTCAAGTCAGACCAAACGCAGCAGGGGAGCTGGCCATACGATTCCATGCCACTACCCCTCACAACCCTAGCTTCTGGAAATTTTATCTGACCAAGCCGGGATTTAATCCTGCGACAGACGTGATGACCTGGGGCAGTCTGGATCTGATCACTGAAGTCGGTAACGTCGATTTTGTTAAAGACCCAGACGGAAAGCGCATATATGAGATGACCATTCAGATCCCGCAGGGCCGAAGTGGAAATGCGATTTTGTATACTCGCTGGCAGAGAAATGATGTGGTTGGCGAGGGATTCTATAACTGTAGCGACATTAATATCGTCACTGATACACAACCGAACGACTGGTTTTCAGCTGGCTACTTTGTTACCAGAGGTCAGTCAGCCAATGTTGGCGACCTGATCTGGGCAAGGGTGTTCGACCAAAATGGCCAGGAGTTAGTAAAACATTCTTTGGCTGTGACAGCGCAAAACCAGGCAACTTGGGCGAGCGTTTTGGCAGGTCAGCTTAATACCACGTATGCCAGTGATGTTCAGGTTGGAGTGAAACAAACAAACGGTGATGTGGTATTTGATGAAGCTAATTTGCTGGGTAACGAAGTATTCGTAACAGATGCTGCCTTTACCTATAACCTAACAATCGTGCCCAAAGCACCGAATACACCGCCGACGGTTCATCAGCCAGATCCGATTGTGTTGGATGAAAATAGCCAAGTTCAGGTTCATGTGCATGCCTTTGATGATGAGCAAACTGAGCTGACCTACAACTGGTCACTGCCATCCGGACTTACGATGACAGGCAGTGGTGCAACCGTCACTTTGCAAAGTGGTGAGGTGTCGGCAGACACTCAGTACACGGTTTCAATTGCAGTATCTGATGGCGAGCTAACCACATCCAGAGATCTAAGCGTAACGGTTAAAGATATTCCTGTGTCTACGTATCCAAAGTGGCAAGCCTCTGACACCTATGTAGGTGGGGATAAAGTCTCGCACAAGGGCAAAAATTATGAAGCCAAGTGGTGGACCCGTGGTGAAGAGCCCGGCAAAGCCCAGGTCTGGAAAGCACTTTAGCCAGGCCAGTCAGTTTTAAGCAGTAACAATAAATCACCCTCTGGGGTTTGGATATAACATGTAAATAAGGTTGAGAAAGTAATGAAGATTAAACAGATCAGTACGGCAATAGGCCTTGCACTAATGAGTGGCTCAGTTCTAGCTGCGCCTTCAACACCTAGCTTGAGCTGGGAACCTCAGGTCTATTCTTTTGTAGATGTTTTACTTGATGGCAATGGATCATACAAAGACCTGGTAACTGCTAAAGACAAGGTAGACATACAGATAAAATGGAATGCCTGGAGTGGTACCGGTGGTGACAGCTACAAAGTGTATTTCGATAATCAGCTGATTAATGAGGGTGTATTGGAAGCAGGAACTAAAAGCGGCACAATCACTTTCCCTTACACTCAGTCTGGTCGCCATACTTTGTATGTTGAACTGTGCGATAGTACCGGCTGTGCGAGAAGTGCAGGCAAAGAGATCGTTATAGCAGACACAGATGGTGGTCACTTAGAACCTTTGCCTATGGATGTTAACCCTAACAACCGCAATAACGGCACTATCCCAGGCAAAGTAACGGGTGCTTATTTTGTAGAATGGGGCATTTATGGTCGCGACTTTGACGTGACTAACATCCCAGCACAGAACCTTAGCCACCTGTTATATGGTTTCATTCCAATTTGTGGAGCCAATGAATCACTGAAAGAAATTGAAAATGGCAATAGCTGGCGTGCATTGCAAAAAGCGTGTGCAGGAACACCTGATTATGAAGTGGTGATCCACGATCCATGGGCTGCAATTCAGAAGACACTGCCAGGTGTAAGTCAGAATGACCCAATTCGTGGTACTTATGCCCAGCTAATGGCACTCAAGCAGCGCTACCCGGACCTGAAAATCTTACCATCAGTTGGTGGTTGGACGCTCTCGGACCCATTCCATGGGTTCACTAACAAAGCAAATCGTGATGTGTTTGTCGCCTCGATGAAAAAGTTCCTAAAAACGTGGAAGTTCTATGACGGGGTAGACATCGACTGGGAATTCCCAGGTGGTGATGGTCCAAACCCGGGGTTGGGCGACCCAGTCAATGATGGTCCGGCTTATATTGCACTCATGGCCGAGCTAAGAGCTATGCTAGATGAACTTGAAGCCGAAACGGGTCGTACGTACGAGCTGACGTCAGCCATTGGTTCTGGCTACGATAAAATTGAAGACGTAGATTATCAGGCTGCACAGCAATATATGGACTACATCTTCGCGATGACCTATGACTTTTATGGCGGCTGGAACAATGTAACAGGCCACCAGGCAGGTTTGTATTGTGGTTCTCACCTAAGTCAGGACGAATGTAATGGTACCGGTGTCGATGACAACGGTGAACCGCGTAAAGGCCCAGCTTACACGGCACATAACGCAGTACAATTGTTATTACAACAGGGTGTAAACTCGAAGAAAATCGTCATGGGTGCAGCTATGTATGGCCGTGGCTGGGAAGGTGTGATGGACCAGAATACCACTATCCCGGGCAATCCAATGACAGCGCCAGGTAATGGTAAATACTCAGGCTCTACCTCAGAAGGGGTATGGGAGCCGGGTATCATGGATTACAAAGCCATTGCTGCTAATTTGGTTGGGCCGAATGGCACAGGTCTGAACGGGTTTGAGGTTGGTTACGACGAGCAGGCAGAAGCTGCTTATGTCTGGAACCGCAGCAACGGAAAATTACTGACTTTCGATAGTGCACGCTCTGTTGAAGCAAAAGGACGTTATGTAAACCTGTACGACCTGGGTGGATTATTTGCCTGGGAAATCGATGCTGATAATGGCGATATTCTGAACGCTATGTATGATGGTTTGACTGGTGGTGTACCAGTTAACAAGCCGCCGGTTGTCTCTGTAGACAGCAATGTTACTGTTCAGTCAGGCGGTTCAGTAAACGTGACTGCAACGGCGTCTGACCCCGACAACCAACCATTGACGTTTGCCTGGAGTGCGCCAAGTGCACTGACCCTGACGAATACTACCAGTGCAACTGTGGCGGTAGCCGCGCCAGTTGTAACACAAGACACTGAGTATACATTGACTATTGCCGTGTCAGATGGAGAAGCGACGACAACGCGCAATGTAAAGGTACTGGTTAAAGCCCCATCGACTGGTAACGATGCTCCAGTAGTTACACCTGTCTCTGCAGTTACACTTGCCGAGAATACCAGCACAACGGTGCAGGTTAATGCCACAGACCCTAACGGCGATGCATTAACTTACAGCTGGACGGCGAGCAACGGTTTGAGCGTAAATGGCCAGGGTGCCAGCGCGACGATTACTGCGCCAGAAGTTACTCAGGATACGACTTACCAGGTGACTGTTGCCGTGTCAGACGGTGTTGCAACTACGACAGTTTCGTTCGATGTTAATGTCACGGATTCTACAGTAGGCGCTGATCCGTGGGACCGTAGTAAAGTGTATGTCGGTGGCGACCGTGTTAGCTATCAAGGCAAGTTATACGAAGCTAAGTGGTGGACTCGTGGTGAAGAGCCCGGAAAAGCGATGGTGTGGAAGGCACTTTAATGAATGTTGATATCAGAAGCGGAAGTTTTTGTTTCTGATTGACCAAGGGACTGGCCAACAATAATGAACAAAGGCGCTGTCGCGCCTTTGTTTTCTTGCCGATATACTTCATAATCTAGCTAATATCAATGATTGCTAGACGTTGTGCATTTACTATTATTTCTGTTTTTTCTTCTGCCTTCTACGGTGTTTGCAAATACCCAGTGTGATACACGCTACAAAGTTGGCGTGGGCACCAGCTGGCCCCCTTATGTGATGTATCGGGAGACGGTTCCCTATGGCCTGGATATTGAAATAACCCGAAGGGTGTTCAGTAAGGCTAAGTTGTGTATAGACTTTGTTCAGCTGCCCTCTTCAGCCAGAGGTATCACAGAGCTTTCCAAAGGCTTTATCGATATCCTTCCTTCAGCAAGTTTTAACACCCAAAGAGCCGAACTGGCCTATTTTAGCCAAGCTTATCGGCGGGAAAGAATGCGTTTATTTACAAGAAGTAAAGATCTAAGCGATGTGAGAAGCCTGACGGAGCTATTTGCGGCGGAGCGCACATTTGTTGCCAATCCTGGTGCCTATTATGGCAGAGAGCTGGAACAAATTCTCAAGATTGCCTGGTACAGAGAGCGCTTACTTGAAGTGCCCAGTATCAGTCAGCGTATGCAGCTGGTGAATCGCGGGCGAGTCGACTTTTTAATTGAAGATGAATTCTCCGGTTATCACTACATAGAGAAGCTTGGGTTTAGGGAGATGAAAATACATCCCTATGTTGTCAACGATAACGCCATTCATTTTATGTTAAGTCGTAAATCCTTTAATAAACAAGAAATAGAAGAAATTAACTCAGCCATAGATTCGTTGCAAGACGAGATAGCTGAGCTGGTCAGGCAGTATGGATTAGAAACCGGTAGAGGCTAACTTCTTGGATCCTGACATCTTTTTACGGAGTACAAATAATGCGAAAAGTAAGGTTGGCGATAGCTACCCTGATGGTCGTTTCGGCATGTGCAGCAGCAAAAGAACAAAAGCCATATCGTTTTGACACCATGCAGATGACGCTGGATACATTTTTATTCGACCGAAACGACAGAGTAAGGCCCGCCAAAAGTGACTTTAAAATTAATCGCAGTGTTGCCATGTCGAATGACGATGGGTACAGGGCCGTGCTTCTGAGCCTTGAAAATCTGTCGTCAGGTCGGCGAATATTGGAGCCAGAGCAACTTATGGTCATCTACGCCGACGGCACTGCACAGCAAGTCAGTGCTTTACCGCATAAGATAATGTTAGAGGGCTATGAAAAGCGCAATTTCACACTAGAACTCGGCGCGAATGACTATCCTGTTGTGGCAGTTGTAGCCGCTAATAATTCCGGGTACTAGGCAATGGGCATTAAGCAAATAAATCAGCTGGGTTCTATCGCAAACAAACCTTCTCGCATAATTTTGGGGTTGATGAGTGGTACCTCATTAGACGGCCTGGACCTGGCCTTGTGTCAGGTGAGTGGAGCAGGTTCACAGACGCGTTGTAAGCTCCTCAAGTTCACAACCGTGCCTTACGATAATGAGTTCAAAGAAAAAGTGCGTAAGGTCTTTGCTCAAGACAATGTCGACTTTGAATATTTAACGCTACTGAATCCATGGATAGGATCCTTTCATGCGAAAATCATTAATCGAACGCTGGCACACTGGCAGCTAGAGCCGCAGGATATTGATTTGATAGCCAGCCATGGGCAGACTGTTTACCACTGTCCGCAGCATCAGCATTCGCATACTGACTTTGGAAACGGGACATTACAACTTGGGGACGGCGATCACGTCGCGACCCAAACCCAGATCATTACCATCTCTGATTTCAGGCAAAAGCACATTGCCAGGGGAGGCGAGGGGGCGCCGCTTGCACAATATGGTGACTATTTGTTGTATCAAAAATCAGATTTACACCGGATCTTGCTTAATTTAGGCGGTATAGCCAATTATACCGTACTGCCGGCTGGCGGAAAAATAGAGGATGTGCAATGTACAGACCTAGGTCCCGGAAATACTCTGATGGATGCATACTGCCAGCGATATTTTAATCTACCTTATGACGAAGCCGGGGCGCTTGCTGCACAAGGGAGAGTGTCGAACGATCTCTTAGAGTTACTTAAGTCTGTTCCATTTTTTCACTATGCTACACCCAAAACAACCGGGCCAGAAGTGTTCAGCTTAGCGATGCTGGAAGACAAGATAACGAGTCTTGGTTCAGCTTTGTCTCATTACGATGTATTGGCAACGCTGAATGAGTTAACGGCCTGGTGTGTTATCGAACAGATCAATCGTTTGGGGTTACGTGGTCCCACAGAGTTATTGTTAAGTGGCGGGGGGGCCCATAACACGCTGCTGATAACTAAGTTAAAGTCACGGCTTTGCGAGGAGTTTGACGTATCCAAACTGTCAAGTGATGGGGTAGAGGCAGACTCCAAAGAAGCGGCACTATTTGCGGTCCTGGCAAATGAATGCGTAGCTGGGGATGGACTATTTTCTTTCGGTAAGATAAGCCTGCCGGGATGAGCCAAACAGGGTGCTGAATTCGTTGCGAATGTATTTCGCAACCATGTATAACACACCTGATGTCGAACCTGATGGCGCTGCGTGCGATTTACAGTCTATATCGGAACTGCGAATCTCACGAGGCAAATAAGCCATATAGTCCATACTGTTTTTAATGCGCTCTTTGTGACCCAGTAAACTTAATTGTAAATTGTATGGGCCGCATTTACCTGTACCGCTAAGGCGTAACTCTATTGTCCCTTTGATTATGTCTTGCTCTTGCAATTGCCTTTGGCCGATAAAGTCGACGCTACGGTTGTCCTGATGGTTAGCTGCTGCCCTAATTTGATTCCCAGCTATAGCGTCTTTTGGAAGCTGACAAGAGACAATCAGTTCGTCTTGCTCAATGTAAAACTCAAGCTGGTCAAACGGTGAGCCATGCTCAAGAAAAAACAACTGCTGTGCCTGGTCCTTTATATCAAAAGTCAAAGACCGTTTACGTGTATTCATGATTTTGCCGAAAAATTAAACTAGGCGAATTATGCAGGTTCAATATGTCAAAATTATTAAAAAGGGCTCTTAGTTGAGCCCTTTTTATGACACTCTGACGAGTTATTACGTCAGATTAATCTCATTATTTGATGGCTAGCATCAACAGTCCTGGCAGGACGAAGAAGGAGCCCAGCACGTAACCAAATGCTGCTGATTTATTACGCGTACCAATTTGAGCCAGCTTTTCAGCAAGTTGCAGAGGGATTTCGCGCAGTAATGGCAGACCGTATATCAGACCAACTGCAAATACGTTAAACATAACGTGTACCAGTGCAATCGTCAGGGCAACTTCAGCGTTAGGACCTGTAATTGAGGTCGCTGCCAGTAGCGCTGTGATAGTAGTACCAATGTTAGCGCCCAGTGTGAAAGGATAAATCTGACGAGTGTTAAACACACCGCTACCTGCAAGTGGGATCATCAAACTGGTCGTGGTAGAAGAAGATTGAACCATGACAGTCACTACAGCACCTGAACTGATACCAGCAACAGGGCCACGACCAATTGCGCTATGTAGTAGTTCTTTCGCGCGTCCAACCAGCGCTTTCTTAAGTAGTTTACCAAGGGTTGTAACCGCGAACAGGATCATGGCTATACCAACGACAACCATAGCAACACCAACGGCTTTACCATCCAGGAAGCTGACAGCATCTTTTACTACCCCGACAGCTGGCTTGACAAGCGGTTTGATGAAGTTGTAGCTCTTAAGAGACAAGTCTGCATCGCCTACGAACAGGTGAGACAGTGCCGCCGAGAATTTTTCCAGCAAGCCAAACATAATCTCTAGTGGCAGGAAAATAGCCACTGCAAACAGGTTAAAGAAGTCATGAACCGTTGACGCGGCAAAAGCGCGCTGGAATTCTTCTTTATCACGGATGTGACCAATCGATACCAAGGTATTGGTAATGGTAGTACCAATGTTTGCGCCCATAATCATCGGAATAGCAATACCCAGCGGCAGACCACCAGCCACTAGGCCGACAATAACTGATGTAACTGTAGATGAAGATTGAACGAGAGCGGTTGCAAATGCACCCAGCATTAATGCGACGAACGGGTTAGTTGCAAATGCGAAAATTTCTTTTGCGCCTTCCGTGCCGCCTGAAGCCAGCTTAAATCCACCGCTGACTGTACCAACAGCAACTAATACGAGGTAGACCAGTAAAGCAATCGCGGTCCAGTTTAAGATCTTTGCAAAAAGAGAGGTTTGATTTTGTTCACTCATGATTTTACTCAGTTATGTCTTGCCATGTTATGTGGCATTTTAATGACGTTTTTATTTCAGGGCGGATTAAAACAAAGTTATATGACAGAAATATTTCAATGCGATTGTCATTTAACCAGGTACTCAAAGTTTAAGGGGCAAGTTTGGCATTTTGGCTATGAAGGAATTGTGGAAGTTTTTTTAAGTTTCTAATAAATGGTGCTATTTTGAAATTCGCAACAGTGTTACATTGGTTTACATTCATGAGGAGCGAGAAAGTTATTTCGTCCGGAATCCACATTTCCTACACGATTTAGACCTATGATAGTTACAAATGGTTACCGAGTCTTGTTCATGCGTTTTATCTTATTGCTTTTAATGGGGTATTTTTTGTTCGCTGGTAAAGTTGTCAGCGCAAATCAACAGCAAAGTATTCTGTTGGGAGACAGCACAACGCAGCGATCGCTGAACGATGCCGTTTTTTTCTTTGACTATGATAACCAAATTAACACAGCTGAAGATGTATACAGATATTCAGAGCAGTTTGTACCTTTAGACAGGATAGAGAAGCGACCACAGCATGCACTTTATTCAAAATGGGTAAGATTGACGTTCGATAACAGAAGTCGCAACACTGACTGGGTGCTGTCATTTGGCTTTGCAAGACTACCTAAACTCGCAGTCTATCAGCTTGACGAAGGTATTCTTCGACAGGTGCACTGGCAGGATGCGCATGCGAGCTTTAACCAGCGTCCTATTCAGGACCCGCAAATGTACCTGCCCCTTGACATTAAATCTGGCAAAAGTGAATTCCTGATTGAGTACCAGACTTTTGCAAATGCGCCAGCCAACTTACGTCTGCATTCCCACGCACATTACTTGTCGACTTCGCAACTTAGCATTTTAACTAACGCCAGCCTGGCTGGAGTGGTTGCAGCCATTTTGCTCATTGTCATCGTGAACCTGGCTTTTAACCGCAACACAACCAATGTCTTTTACGCGTTATGGACCTTACTCTTCTTACTTATCGTAATCGATATGGCCGGTTTTTCTTTTCAGTATTTCTGGCCTAATCATGGTTTCTTCAGCGGTCAGTTCTCAATCGCTCTGATGGCGACAGTGCCGATATTTCATTTGTTATTCGTTCGTGGCTTTTTACAACTTAAGCACTATCACCCTACACTGAACTCTGTCTATATAGCAGCAACCTGGCTTTACATCGGTCTGGTCCCTACCGCATTGTATCTGGAAAGCGTTTATTACAACTTACTGGCCAGTACGTTCGTTATCCCGCTGTTCGTCTATACCTGTATTTGGAGTTTCAGGCAAAGGGGGCCGGGCATGAGAACGTTTACTTACAGTCTGATTAACCACCTGGTGTTTCTAAACCTGTTAACCATAGTGGGTGCCAGCTATGGTAATCTTATTGATGTTTTTGACATCACTTCGTTTATCAAGGTGGGTTATCTTATTGAAGTGTTGCTGTTTACTGTTGCACTGGCATTGCAACATAAGTCACTTCAGGGCCAGCTGGTTAGACATCTCGAGCAGCAGGTGAATGCACTCAATCGCACCGTGGACAGCGAACGTCAGGTGGTAAACGAGCAGGTTAATCAGCTTAAAGCAAAAGAAGAGCAGCTATTTACTGACCTGTCGCACGAATTACGTACACCACTTACCGTGATGAAGATTCAGGTTGAATCATTGCAGTATAACATTGTTGAAAACGTAGAAGATTCTTACGCCAAACTGATGGCCAAGATTGATGAGTTACACAAATTCATTGACCAGCTAATGTTGGTAACCGGCGATAAAGAGGTTGCCAATATTTTGAAAAAAGAAGAGGTTAAAGTTGCACATTTTATGAATGAAACATTTCAGACGTGCATGACCTATGTCGATCCAAAGAAGGCCAGACTCGAAATCATCAATCGACTGGACCCTCATTTTACGATGCAGTTTGACAGACGCTCTATTGGCAACGCGATCTTAGAAGTGGTTAAAAATGCGCTCAAATATGGCGGCGACGGCGTAGATATCAAAATGAGTGCACTGGTTAATGAGCGAAACCTGGTTTTGCGTATTGAAGATTCGGGCATGCCGCTGTCATATGATGCCCATCGACAACTGTTCCAACCTTTGTTCAGAGAGGAAGCATCGCGCAGTTCTCTTAGTGGTGGCAAAGGAATGGGACTGGCCGTGTGCAAAAAAATAATAGAATGCCATGGTGGAAAAATTGATTCACATAATAGCCTGCTTGGCGGCCTGTGCATCGAAATTATCCTGCCTACAGCTGAAGTCGATCTGGCATTGGCATAGAAAACAGTTGTAATCTGTATGATGTCTGTCAGACTGCGCGCGAATTATTAAAGAGTAAGGTTACAGACATGATAAGAAAAACACTGGTCGCGCTCGTAGTCGGTTTAACATTGAGCGGATGTGAAGTGACTTCCCAACATGCCCATTCCCATCAGGTCAGCGCTGAAAAGGTGGATGCAAACGCACAGATGATGGAGCTTGCAGAGGCATACTTCAATGAGAGCGTTACATTGAGCCCACTGTCAGCCACCTTCTTTGGCATGTCTGAGTACAATGACAAATTTGAATCGACACTTGGGCCTGAAACTCTGAAAAAACAGCAAGCATTTACCGCTAAATACCTTGGCCTGCTTGATAAGATAGACAGGGAAGGGCTTTTTGGGCAGGCCAAATTGTCTTTCGACATACTCCATTACGAATTAACACAGCAGCAAGCGGCTGAACAATTTGATGGCCATTTTCTGCCAATCGATCAAATGTATGGAGCACATCACGTATTTGCCTCACTTGGCTCAGGAGAAAGTGCTCAGCCTTTTGAAACAGTAGCAGACTACGGAAACTTTCTTAAACGTGCCGACGGCTTTGTGGCTTGGTTAAGCTCAGCTCAGGAGATGATGTCTCAAGGCATCGAACATCAGGTGGTGTTGCCAAAGGCCATCACGGTTAAAGTTATCCCCCAGTTTAAAGCACATGTGGTTGACCAGGCAGAGGACTCCATTTTCTGGGGACCTATAGAGAATTTACCGGAATCATTTTCTGCGCAAGAAAAACACCAGATAGCTCAGTCCTACAAAAATTACATTGAGCGCACCCTGATCCCGGCTTATCGCGACATGGTTCGTTTCCTTGAAACTAAATATCTACCTGCATCCAGAGAGACCGTTGGTTACAGTGCGTTGCCAAATGGACAAGCCTGGTACCAATACTACATAAAAGAAAACACCACGCTGGATATGAGCGCAGAAGAGATCCATGCACTTGGCCTGAGCGAAGTAAAACGTATCCGCGATGAGATGGGAAGGGTCAAAGAGACAGTCGGGTTTGCGGGTGATCTGCAGGAGTTTTTTCAACACTTGCGTGACAGTGACGAATTTTATTTTTCGTCAGAAGTTGAACTGATAAAAGCGTATGAAGAGGTGAAAAAGAAAATTGATGCGCGCGTACCCCTGTTATTTGATATTCAGCCAAAGGCGGATTACGTTGTAAAGCCGGTTGAAGCATTCCGAGCTGCATCGGCAGCCGGCGCATCATACGAAAGCCCCGCGCCGGACGGATCGCGCCCGGGTGTATTCTATATCAACAGTCATAACCTCAAAGCACAACCCAAATTTATTGTCGAAACCTTGTCGATACATGAAGCAGCGCCCGGTCACCATTTTCAGCTGGCGTTGCAACAGGAAATAGAAGATCTGCCAAAATTCAGAAAGTTTGGTGGTTCAACGGTATTTGTCGAAGGCTGGGCGCTATATGCTGAGAGTTTGGGCAAAGAACTGGGTTTGTTCACCGATCCTTATCAATGGTATGGGCGTCTGGCGGATGAACAATTAAGAGCGATGCGTCTGGTTGTTGATACCGGGCTACATGCCAAAGGCTGGAGTCGTGAGCAGGCCATAGAGTTTATGTTGAAGAACTCATCGATGGCGAAAAGTGATGTAGAAGCGGAAGTTGAGCGTTATATCGCATGGCCTGGTCAGGCGGTATCCTACAAAGTTGGTCAGTTTAAAATTCGCCAGCTGCGCGAATACGCTGAGCAGGCTTTGGGTGAGCGGTTTGATATTCGCGCCTTCCACAATCAGGTGTTAATTGACGGCGCTGTCCCCATGCCTGTGTTACAGGATAAAATCGAGCGCTGGGTTAACTCTCAGCTCTAGCACCATAGTGTTTAAGGCCAGCTTTGCGCTGGTCTTGTTCTTTTAGTACAATCTGCGACCCTTTAGTTTGTGGCAAGTGCGAAGTTATGAGTACAACTCCTTTTTGGATAGAAAAATCGTTGGAAGAAATGAACCAGCAGGAGTGGGAAGCCATTTGTGATGGCTGCGCAAAGTGCTGTTTGCATTCTTTTATAGACTCTGACGAAGAAGAGGAAGAACAATTTAGTAGCACAGATGTACTTCGTGAAGGGGAAGAACTGCTCTATACCGATGTTGTGTGTCAGTACAGCGATGAGCAGACTTGCGCATGTACTCGTTACACAGAAAGACAAACATTAGTTCCCTCATGTGTCCAATTAACCAAGGACAACCTCAAAGATATTTTCTTTATGCCTCAGTCATGTAGTTATCGCAGGCTTCATGAAGGTCGTGGTCTTGCCAGTTGGCACCCGCTGTATCATAACGGCTCGAAACAGGCCATGCATGATGCAGGGATCAGTATTTTGGGCAAAGCTATTAGTGAAAACGACGTGGACCTGGAACATGATTTCGAGGACCACATTGTTACTTGGCCTGAGCTGGATGCCGACTAGGCAACGTCTCATTAAAAGTGAACACTTTCTCCTTCGTTGAGAATATAGAGTGGTTGTTGCGGTGCAATTGCTTGCTTTACGTGCAACAGCCTGAACAAAGCTGAGTGTGATGTCAGATCACCCATCTTCCAGCTCATGTTACCGTACCCCCAAGGTACCACCTGCTTGCAGTTAAGGTCGTTCGCTGCTGCAAGCATATCTTCGGGCGTTAAATGTACATTTCGATACCACTTAGCATATTCGTCATGGTGATAAGAGGCGATTGGTAACAGACAAACATCAATGTTGCCGTAACGTTGCTGTATGTCACGGAAGTGTTGTGAGTAACCGGTATCACCTGCGTAAAACAACGTTTTTCCCTCAAATTCAAAGAGCCAGCCTCCCCAAAGTGTGGCGTCGTTGTCTTCTGTGATATAAGGCACAATGATCCTGCTACTAAAGTGGTGTGCCGGCACGAAATGCACAGTAAGACCCTGGTTTTGTGCACTCGCATACCAGGCCATTTCCTGAATTTTGTAACCGCCATCCGAAAAATAGTCTGCAAATCCCAGCGGTGTATAATAAGTTGGTCCGGTCCCCAAAGTGTCGATGTCCGATTTATTGAAGTGATCATAATGTATGTGGGAATAAACAACGGCGCTTAGCTGGTCCAGCTCAGGTTCAGAAGGCCAGTCTGGTTCAGTTCGATAAAAACCGCCAGTCAGCTTGAATCCTACATCTATCGGCCAGTCGAATTGTTCGCTTACCGGATCCACAAGTACCTGCTGGCCATCGGGCATAGTCAGTAAAAAGCTCGCATGACCCAGCCATTTCACGTAAAAACCGAGTTCAGGGACTATGTCGGGGCGGTCGCCTATGTACTGACATTGCTCCATGTCGCCCTGGCATTGAATAAGTGGCGTATCCGGATAACACGCTTCTTCACAGGTATAGGGGTATGTTTCAGGTTGCTTGTAGAGGTTAGCAAATCGGTCAGTATACCCCTCGGAAGTCTTATATTTAACAACAGTCTGATCTGACTGTTCAACTGCAACTTGATTGGCAGTACATGCACCAAGAAAAAGAGTAAAAGGAAAGAGGAAGTGGGCTTTGCTCATATAATGGGTCTTTTTTAGTTCTTCTAATGTGTTAGGCTTTGGTTGCATAGTACAAGTGACAGACATAATATCAAACATTCAGATGTAAACAGGTATGTATTTGGCTGGGTGTTGTTGTCAGAGGTATATAATGGATAGAGTAGCGCCTGAAACTTGGTACGCAGTGGGCTTTTTTTTCTCTCTTATTTTAGGGCCATTTTTTATTGGCCTGTGTTTGATGAAACTTTATCGGTTTTATCGTCCCAAGGATGTGCCAGAGTCTGATGAGAACTCAGTGTCGGTGGTATCCCAGATAAGTGCTCAGCGTGATGGTTTTTTTAAGATGTATCTGCTTGGTCTGGCGGTGTGTTCACCCGGGTTTTACTACATCTATATGCGTTTTCTGGTGCACATTTAACCCTCAGGCTTAATTAAGCAATTTGGTATAAAGGGACATCCTTGTACCTTCTCTCACAAAGTTTTATTCAACATCTTCGAAGCTGGGTAATGAATCAAACGCGCCATAGCGTGTTACAGCAAATGCACCACAGCGGCTGGCATAAGCAATGGCACTGTTCACCGCTGATTGGTTTGCCAAAAACGCATCAATACTTTGCTCATTCTGAGCACGAATAATTGCTGCCAATAATCCGCCAACGAATGCGTCTCCCGCGGCGGTGGTGTCAACAGCATTTACGTTCGGGACATTCACTGTGCTTTGATAAGACTGCCCATAAAAGTGAATGGGGTTTTTGCCGTCGGTGACGACCAGTAACTGCACATTGGCCGCCGTGATGGCTTCAATAGTATGTGACAGTGGTTGTTCTGGGTGGCTTTGTGCGTTCAGAAATACCAGCTCTTCATGGGAGAGTTTAACGATATCTGAAAGCGAAATTACATGCCAGATGCGTTTGGTACAGTGGGTCAGAGATGTCCACAGGTTTTCTCTCAGATTCATATCGAAACTTGTGTGCATGCCGTGCTCTCGAGCCTGAGTTAGCGCATAAATTGTCGTTTTATAGATGCTGTTTTCGGTCAGGCTGTTACTGCAGACATGTATCAGTGAATGGGTGTCAAACATTGTTTCGACAAAATCGTCTGCCCGAAATAACAGATCCGCCGCGGGTGGGCGGTAGAAACTAAAACTCCGTTCTCCCGTGTCGTCCAGTGAAACAAATGCCAATGCGGTTTTTGCTTGGTCTGTCACTTTCACATAGTCACAGTTAACCTCATACTGCGCCAAAGCGCGCTTGATAAAGTGACCAAACATGTCGTCACCTACCATGCCACAAAAGCTTGCATCTACGCCCTGACGCGCTGCTGCGACTGCGACATTCGCAGGCGCACCACCAGCATATTTTGTAAAAGATTCAGGCTCTTTGCCGTCTGAAAGAAAATCTATCAGGGCTTCGCCAAAACATACCAGGCTCATTGTGCCTCCCGCTTAAGTTGTTGGGCTCTGAGTACCTCGTAGCAAGCGCCCATGGTATGGTAGTCGGTTTTTCCGGCCGGACTTTTTTCATTGCTGTAGGCTTGGTTTTTACGATCCAGGATCCGATACCAGGCGCCGTGTTCATGATCAATCATGTGCTCCCAGCAATACTGCCATATTTTGTCATACCACTGCCAGTAGAGAGGGTCGCCTGTTGCATCGGCAAGTAGGGCCGCAGCTGCGAAGCTTTCGGCCTGTACCCAGAAATACTTATCAGAATCACAAATGCTGCCATCAGGCGCAAAACCATAAAATATCCCGCCGTTCTCTGCATCCCAGGCGATGTCCAAAGCCTTGTCGAATAACGCTCTTGCACGCTCCAGCATCCAGTCTTGTGGGCTATGGCGATACAAGATCAGAAGTAGTTTGGTCCATTCTGTTTGATGCCCTGGCTGAAAACCCCAGGGACGGAAAAGGTGTTTTGGGTTATCCAGGTTATACTGCCAATCAATTTGCCAGTCGGGTGTATAGTGCTCCCAGATCAACCCATCGGCCAGTTCAGCCTGCTGCACTGTCATCGTAAGTGCAAGTGACTGGGCACGCTCCAGAAACTTGTTTTCTGATGTTGCTTCAAAGCACATTAGTAATGCTTCACACATATGCATATTGGCATTTTGGCCACGATAAGGGTCTGCGCTGCTAAAATCGCCGTTGTATTCATCTAAATAAAGCTGAAATTCAGGCTGATAGTATTTTGCTTCCAGCAAAGTCCAGACGGACTCTATGGTTGTTGCAGCTGATGTTATGCCAGCCTTGAGCGCCACGGCATTGGCCAGTAAGACAAAAGCGAGTCCATAGCAGTGGTTCGTATCGTCTTCGACCTGGTTGTTATTCAGCACCCAAGCGTATCCACCGTTAGGTTGCTTGTGTGATTGTTCCAGAAAGTCCAGACCGTGTTTTACTTGTGCCAAATAGTCAGGATCGAGTGTTTGTAAATAAGCCATGGCATAGTTAAAAACAAAACGTGTACTTGAAACTAAGTGACGTACATGTGCATTGTAAACCGTGCCGTCATCGAGAAAGTGGTGAAAAAACCCGCCCTGAGGGTCGATACATCTGGGGTGGTAGAACGCCATTGTTCGTTCAATATGTTTAAGTAAAAAGTGATCGTTTCTGAAGTTTATTGACATAACCTTTCCAGTCAGTGGTTATTCCGCCAGAGTAAATTGACCCGGCAATGCTTATTTTTGAACTCACTTTAGCATTATCAAAAATAAATTGGAACGGTCCAATAAAACATTTGTGATTTTTCTGTAACAGTGTGTAGAATCTCTAAATCCTTTAACACGGAGTATTCCAAGTGAGTGAAATCAACACTAATCAAAGTTATGTTGCCAGTGGAGATGCAAAAAACAACAACTATTTGTTGCCATTGACAGCAATGACGACCCTGTTTTTCTTGTGGGGATTTATTACTGTATTAAACGACGTACTTATCCCGCGTCTTAAAGCGGTGTTTGACCTGAGCTATACCGAAGCAATGCTGGTACAGTTTTGTTTCTTCAGCGCTTATTTTATCGTTTCTTTACCTGCCGGCGCGTTTTTGAAGCGTTTTGGTTATAAAAATGGTGTACTGACCGGCCTTGTAATAGCGGCTGGCGGATGTTTGTTGTTTTATCCTGCTGTAGTGGTTCATGAATACTGGCTTTTCTTAACGGCTTTGTTTGTGCTGGCGTCGGGTATTACCGTATTGCAAGTCTCTGCAAACCCATACGTAGCAGCCCTGGGGCCAGAAAAAACGGCATCCAGCCGGTTAAACCTCGCACAAGCCCTTAATTCACTGGGGACTACAGTAGGCCCGGCAGTTGGTGGTATGTTGCTGTTTGGTGCTGGGGCCAGCGTAGCAACCGATGCGGCCAGTGCCGACTCGGTCAAAGTGCCTTATCTGATACTGGCTGGTGCGTTGTTACTTATTGCGGCAGTGTTTGCATTCCTAAAACTACCGACCATTGAAGCACATACAGAAGAGGGTGACTGTAAGGCTCGCGGCCACAAGTTGACAGAAGCGCCACACTTGGTGATGGGGGTGGCTGCCATTTTTTGCTATGTCGGCGCTGAAGTGGCAATTGGCAGCTTTTTGGTAAACTACTTTGCAGAGCCTTCAATTGCAGGGATGGAAGAGCATACCGCAGCGAAATACATCTCTTACTACTGGGGTGGTGCTATGGTGGGCAGATTCATTGGTTCGGCCGCACTTCAGAAGATAGCACCTTCGAAAGCCCTGATGTTTAATGCAATTGCAATTATTGCATTGTTACTGCTAACTATGTCTACCGATGGCAAGCTGGCTATGTTTGCGGTGCTGGCCGTCGGTCTGTTTAACTCTATTATGTTCCCGACTATCTTCTCCATCGCCATCGAAGGCCTGGGCTCTTTGACCAGTAAGGGGTCAGGCTGGCTGTGTCTGGCAATTGTTGGTGGCGCATTGATCCCGCTGGTGCAAGGCCTTGTGGCTGATAACGCCGGGATCCAGATCAGCTTTATAGTACCTATGGTGTGTTACGTGTTTATCGCCTGGTATGGCCTGAATGTTGTGTCACTTTACAAGCAGTGGCAGCAAAAGGTCGAAAGTTAAAATTTATCGCGTCAAGCCGGCTCGATAGCCGGCTTTTGTTATTCTATCGTTAGCCATTGTCTTTTTCCTCCTGCTATACCTACATTTATCTGCATTCTTTTCTTATCCTGTTTCTATTGAATACGTATTCATTTGCAGTGTAAGATAACGTGAGTTGGAACGGTCCAAATAATAACAAATTAAAGATAGGAGAGGTGCATGTTTCGCATCATATCAGCAGCCACCACGGCTGCTTTGATATCTGTCTCATCGTTAGGGGTGGCGCAGGAGTCTAATACGCAGTGGGTAGATCCATTTATAGGTACTGGCGGGGACGGTCACACGTTTCCCGGTGCGGTTGTGCCTTTTGGCATGGTACAACTTAGCCCGGATACCGACAATCCAATGCGCGGCGTCTCACCGCAGCCCGAGATATACAAGCGCTGCGCCGGATATCATTACGACGACACCACGATAGTCGGTTTCTCCCATACGCACTTTTCAGGCACAGGTCATTCAGACCTTGGGGATCTGCTGGTTATGCCAATCAGCGGTGAGGTAAAAACCAATCCCGGAACGGCGGAAGATCCAGATTCAGGGTATCGTTCACGTTTTTCTCATCAGCAGGAATGGGCAGAAGCGGGTTACTATGGGGTAGAGTTACAAGATTACAATATAAAGGCTGAGCTCACCGCGAGCCCCAGAGTCGGTATGCATCAGTATACCTTCAAAAACGGCGGGCAGGGCCATGTTTTGTTTGATCTGACCAGCGCTATATACAACTTCGAGAACAAGGTTATCTGGAGCGATATTCGTAAAATCAATGATACTACATTGGTTGCTTATCGAGCCACCAATGGTTGGGCGCGCAACCGTCAAATGTACTTTGCGATAGAGTTCTCTCAACCGATAGACAATTACCGTTTTATCAATGAAGACAACATGCGTTATCGTTGTATGGGATGCCTGGGAAAAGAAAAGCACTCTACGATTGAAAATAAAGCGGTCAAAATGACCGCGGGTAAAGCCGTTAAATTCGTTGCCAGTTTCGACGACGTCGAAAACAAACCATTGAAGATTAAAGTGGCACTTTCTGCGGTTAGCCGCAGTAATGCGCTCGAAAACCTCAAAGCTGAGATCCCTCACTGGGATTTCGATAAGGTGCGCGCAGATGCAAATGCTCAGTGGGCCAGCTATCTGGACAAGGTTGATGTTGAGGGCACCCGTTCCGAAAAGCGTCAATTTTATACCGCGCTCTACCATGCGTTACAGGCGCCAAGCATATATCAGGACGTCAATGGACAATATCGCGGCGTAGACGGCGAAATTCATGATGGTAAAGGCTTTGAGCATTATACTTTGTACTCGCTTTGGGATACCTACCGAGCGTTACACCCGCTGTTGACCTATATCGACCCGGACAGAGTGTCTGGCATGATACAGTCTATGCTGGTTCACTATCAGCAAAGCTATGAAAAGATGCTACCCATCTGGTCATTCCATGCACATGAGACCTGGACCATGATTGGCTATCATGCGGTATCAGTTATCGCCGATGCCTACCTTAAGGGGATCCGGGATTATGATGTAGATCTGGCCGTTGAAGCCATCATTAATACAGCCAATAACCCGGTTTATGATGCCATCCCTGAGTACAAAAAGTTTGGTTACGTACCAATGGATGTATTGCCTGAATCTGTCTCTATTACACTGGAATATGCCTATGACGATTTTGCAATTGCCAGAATGTTTGAGGCGATGGGTAAAAGCGAACAGGCGAAGCAATATTATGCACGCGCTATGAGCTACAAAAATGTGTTCGATCCACAAAGTGGTTTTATGCGTGGTCGTGACAGCCAGGGTCGATGGGATCCAGAGTTTAACCCTTTTAAAGCAAAGTACATGGGGCCTTTCACAGAAGGAAACGCCATGCAGTACAGCTTTTATGTACCTCAGGATGTAGCCGGGTTGATCGATTTGATGGGCGGAGATGACGCCTTTACTCAGCGCCTCGATGATTTGTTTGATACGCCTTTGTCTCAAGAAATGATTAAGGAGCATGAAGATATTGCAGGCCTGATTGGTAACTATGCTCACGGCAATGAACCAAGTCATCATATTGCCTATTTGTATAACTATGCAGGTAAACCCTGGAAAACCCAGGAGCGAATCCGCCAAATCATGGATACGCTGAGCTCGGATAAGCCTGATGGTCTTGCCGGTAATGATGACGTAGGTCAGATGTCTGCCTGGTATATTTTCTCTGCAATGGGCTTTTATCCAGTAGCGCCTGGCGACCTGGCTTATGCAATTGGTGCACCTCAAACGCCAAAGGTCACGCTTAAGCTCGCAAACGGCAAGCAGTTTACGACAACAGCCGTGGGGTTGAGCAAAACACATAAATATATTCAGTCGGTTACCTTAAACGGAAAAGCACTAAAGCGCAGTTACCTGACACACGATGACATCATGGCTGGTGGTGAGCTTAAATATGTGATGAGCGATAAACCCAATAAAAATTGGGGTAAAGGCCTGACGGCAAGACCGCCTGCTTTATCTGAATATAAGTAAACTCGCATGTCGACCAGATGATCACATAGTAAGCCTGAATGAGTTGAACCAGGATGCAGGTAAAAACTGTACCGGACGAAATAAAGACAAGTTTGTGATGATCATTGTAAGTAATAAAAAAGGTGGGATTTGTCCCGCCTTTTTTCATTTTGAGTTGTGAAACCTGAACAATAACTAATCAGTTGAAAAATAAATCGTGAAAACAAGTGTATAATTAACTTTAGGCAACAAAAGTTTCGCCGATAAGGTAAGACAAACTCGTTAAGATTTGGTAAAACAAATTTGTATTAGTAGAATTAAGACAGGGCTTCCCATGTTCAGTGCGCTCAAATTTACAACTAAAATAACACTGGCCGCTTCATTGGTGCTGGTGATCGTACTTTCCCTCTTTACCGTGAACAACTTTATCCTGATGCGCTCACAAACGCAGGCCCAGTTAACCCTGGTGTTACAGGAGATCTCTGAGTCGGTTTCGCAAAATATTGCTAACTGGTTAAACGACCGGTTGGATATAGTTAGCGCTGTCGCCGGTGGACACCGCAGCAATGACGCTTACTCAGACATACTAAGGCGGGTTCAGACAGCACATGAGGCTGGTCACTTCAAGAATACTTTTATCGGTACGCCTGATGGTCAGTTTGTACTAAATGACACAACAGTGGTGTTGCCTAGTGACTTTGATGCCACGCAAAGGCCTTGGTACAAATTGGCGGAACGAAAGCAAGACACTGCATTTACCACGCCTTATATCGATGTGACGAGCAACGAGCTCACCATCACAGCCGTTGTGCCCATTATGAACAATGGGCGTTTCTCTGGTGTCGCCGGCGGAGACATCGACATGGCAACTATTACAGACATAGTGAATGAAATTGACTTTCTCGGCTATGGGTATGGTTTCCTGTTAGATGCGGAAGGTCGGATCCTAAGCCACCCGGATACCCAACTCAACGATAAACCAATGACAGATCTGTTCGGCACTAAGCTTCCACTATCAGAGACGTTTGCCGATCTGACCATTGATGGAAAAGAAAAGCTGGTGTCATTTATTAAAATGCGCGGTATTAAAAATGTTGACTGGTACCTGGGCGTAGTGATAGACAAAGAGATAGCCTACAGCTCTGTGGCGTCTTTTAGAAATATGGCCCTGATCTATATGCTGGTGGGCGTTTTGGTCATAGTTGTTATGCTACAGCTGCTGCTTAAATATCTGATGCGGCCAATGGTTCACTTAAACGAAGCGATTAAAGACATAGCCCAGGGAGAAGGTGATTTGACCCGCAGACTGGAGGTTGAAAACAACGATGAGTTTGGTGAGCTGTCCAATTACTTCAACCTGTTTGTAGACAAAATCCATGAGAGTATTTCTAAAGTAAAAGAGACCACGCTGGCACTTGAGCAGGTTATGGCGGGGCTGCAATCGCAAACACAGGGCGCACTCGATATCTACACAGAGCAAACCAAGCGTACCGACAGTGTCGCGACGGCGATCAATGAATTATCATCCAGTGCTGTAGAGATTTCAAATAATGCCAAACACGCCTCAGAGCTGGCGACTGAGGCAAATAGTTTGTCCAGTCAGGGCCAGATGGCACTGAATGCCAACATTGAAGAGATTGGCTCGTTGAGCGCCAAAATGCAAAAAGCGCAATCGACAATTGATGGCCTGGATAAACTCACCGCAAGTATAGGTCAGGTGCTAGAAGTTATTAAAGGCGTCAGTGAACAAACCAACTTGTTGGCGCTAAATGCCGCAATCGAAGCTGCACGTGCCGGCGAAGCCGGACGAGGGTTCGCAGTTGTGGCCGATGAAGTAAGACAGCTAGCCCAGCGTACCCAGGAGTCGACTCAGGAAATTGAAAATACGATAGGTGAATTGCAGCAAGGTTCGGCATCAGCCGTTGCGGTCATGAAGTCAAGTATCGATGACTCCAGCAATAGCGCACAGCAAGCGCAATCCGCCGGGACTAAGATGCAGGAAGTTACTCATGCCATAGACTCTATCGACGGTGTAAACCATGCCGTTGCCAGTGCAACGCAAGAGCAAAATGCAGTGATCCAGTCACTCGATAGCGATATTCATGGCATCAGTGATCTGTGTGTTGAAGGCAGTGACAGTCTGAACAAGACGCTCCGGGAATGTCAGACATTAAAATTGCAATTTGATGAACTCGAAAACATGCTCGCCAAATTTAAAGTGTAATCTTTCCGAAGGCTGCGAATACGCAGCCTTTTTTAATTTATTGCATAAGTATAAATAAACCCCTCCATGACCGATATATGACAGCTGTAACCTAAATGTATTTTTAGCGCAACATGGATGTCATTTAGGCACATTAGACTGCACGCAATTCCAATATAGCAACAAGCAAATATTAAAAGGTGTATGCGATGAAGTGCGTTAACCACTTGCTATTAGCAGGTATGGTCGCCGTTGCGGCTAATGCTCAGGCAAATGATCTGGATAAGGTCATTGATTCAAGTTCGGCTATTAACCAGTCAGCCCTCCAATCACAGAATAAAATCAATTCTATTGCAGATGACATGCAATCAAGACTGCAAAAGTTCAGAACACTGAATAAAGAAATTGATGGCCTGGTTGTTTACAACAGCCAGTTAGACAAGCAGATCAAAAATCAACTAGAAGAAATGGCTGCGATTAACGAGTCTATGGATCAGGTGTCTGTGATTGAACGTCAGATCACGCCGCTGATGATGCGTATGATCACAGGTCTTGAGCAATTCGTTGCACTGGATGTTCCTTTCCTAAAAGAAGAGCGAGCAGAGCGTATTGCTAAGCTACAAGCAATGATGGACCGCGCGGATGTTTCTTCAAGTGAAAAGTTCCGTCGTGTACTCGAAGCCTATCAGGTAGAAGTTGAGTACGGACGCACCATCGAAGCTTACTCTACTTTGCTGACGGTAGACGGTCAGGAACGAGAAGTTGATATGCTACGCATAGGTCGCCTTGAACTGCTTTACGTGACCAAAGATGGCAGCAAAGCGGGCAGCTGGAACAAAGACAGCAAGTCATTTACTGCACTGCCAGACACCAACATCAGTCAAATCAACAAGGGTATCCGCATCGCGCGTAAGCAACTGGCACCGGATATGTTAACTCTGCCAATTCAGGCTGCAGAATAAGAGGTATATGATGAACTTTTTTAAATCTTTCAGCCTAAAAACCGTAATGGCAGCAACGCTTGCATTATCTAGCTCAGCGTTTGCAGCAGAACAAGCAATGGACCTGGATACACTGTTAAAGCAACTTGAACAGGGTCAGAGTGCACAAAATGCACAAAATGCACAGCGTGAAGCCCAGTTTAAAGCGCAACAGAGCGAGCAGGTAAGAATGTTGCGCGAATTGACCGCTAACCGTGATGGCGAACTCAATCGCTCAGAGCGCCTGGAAACTCAGTTCGAAGAAAACGAAATTAAGCTGGGTAATTTGGGCGACACGCTTTCAAAGCGCATGGGGTCATTGAAGGAACTGTTCGGTGTACTTCAGCAAGTAGCCGGCGATTCAAGCAACAAATTCCGTACCTCAGTTGTTTCTGCAGAAATTCCGAACCGTAGTGCATTTATGGATGACATGGCCAAGCGCATGGGCTCAAGCACTAAACTGGCGTCTATCGAAGACATCGAAAAAGTTTGGGTTGAGCTGCAACGTGAAATGACAGAGCAGGGGAAAGTATCTCGCTATACTACGGATGTGATTGTAGCGGGCGGTGCCAAAGAGCAAAAAGAAGTTTTGCGTGTGGGTGCGTTTAACCTGATTGCTGATGGTAAATACCTGTCTTACAACCCGGAAACCAATACACTGTCTGAGCTGACCCGTCAGCCTACAGCACGTTTTATGGAAAGTGCAGCTGAGCTTCAATCTGCGCAATCTGGTGCCGTTGACTTTGCACTAGACCCGACAGGCGGCTCAATCCTGGGTCTGTTGGTTCAGGCGCCAAATACTAAAGAGCAAGTGGAGCAGGGCGGAGCCGTTGGTTACGTTATTCTTGGTGTTGGTCTGATTGCATTGTTAATTGCCCTGGAGCGCTTTATTTCTCTGATGATTATGGGTGCGAAAATCAACCGTCAGCTGAAAGATTCTGTTGCACGCGAAGACAACCCGCTTGGCCGCGTAATGAAAGTCAAAGAGCAATATCCGGATGTTGCCTATGACACATTAGAGCTTAAGTTAAGTGAAGCCATCCTGCGTGAAATGCCGAAAATTACACGTAACCTGACTCTGATTAAGATTATCTCAGTGGTAGCGCCCCTATTGGGTCTGCTCGGTACTGTAACCGGTATGATTAATACCTTCCAGGCGATTACCCTGTTTGGTACAGGTGACCCGAAACTGATGGCCGGTGGTATTTCAACAGCACTTGTTACAACCGTACTGGGTCTGGTGGTCGCGATTCCTACCGTATTCCTTTACACCCTGCTTAACACGCGTTCTCGTAATTTGCTGCTTATCCTTCAGGAGCAAAGTGCAGGCATCATTGCTGAGCGCAGCGAGAAAGGAGCGTAATTGTGGTTCTTTTAGTAGATGCAATCAATGCGCTACGTGAGTTCCTAGACACAGGTGGCCAGGTTCTCCTGGTCATCGGAATGGTCACATTTGTGATGTGGCTGTTGATCCTCGAACGCTTTATGTTTGTGTTCGGCAAGTTCAGAGCCTATCGCAAAGATCTGCTGAACAGCTGGACAAGTCGAGAGGAAAGAAACAGCTGGAACGCAGAGCAGATCCGTCTGGCCATGATCTCACGAGCAGGAATTCAGCTTAACTCTAACCTGCCTTATATCAATGTCATGGTTGCCCTGTGTCCGCTACTTGGGCTGCTAGGTACGGTAACTGGCATGATTGAAGTATTTAACGTGATGGCAATCACAGGGTCGGGAAGTGCCCGGTCTATGGCTGCCGGTGTTTCTAAAGCAACGATCCCAACCATGGCTGGTATGGTTGGCGCGCTGTCAGGGGTTTTTGCCTCTACTTTCTTGCAACGCAAGGCAAAGCGCGAAGTAGAACTGTTAGAAGACAAGCTGTTGCTTGATCACTAGAAAAGAATTGAGGAAACGTAATGAGAGCTCCATTAGCAAAGGTTTTTCAGGAAGAAGAAGCCGAAGAAATTAACATGACACCCATGCTGGACGTTGTATTCATCATGCTTATCTTCTTCATCGTAACTGCATCGTTTGTTAAAGAAGCAGGCATCGATGTAAACCGTCCAGAAGCGGCGACTGCAGTTAAAAAGCAGCGTGCAAATATACTTGTTGCCATTTCAGACAAAGGCGAAATTTGGATTAACAAACGCCAGGTTGATATCCGTGCCGTGCAGGCAAACATTGAGCGTCTGAAAGCAGAAAACCCGCAGGGTAGCGTGGTCATTCAAGCCGATAAGAAGGCAACAACCGATACCTTAATCAAGGTAATGGATGCATCTCGTGCTGCAGGCGCATTCGATGTATCAATTGCAGCCCAGGAATCATAGGAATAGAAAAGATGCGTTACTTACTAGCACTCGTTATTGCAGGTATTGTGACTTTTTTCTTGTTTCTTGGTATGCAGGCACTGATCACAGGCGGAGAAGGCAAGATGGACGAGCCTGTTAAGGGCAACGTGCTTGATTTTGTCCGCCTGAAAAAAGAAGAAACTGTTGAGAAAAAAGAACGTAAGCCACAAAAACCACCAACACCCAAAGAGCCGCCTCCGCCAATGGATGCTCCTCAGATGCAAAGCAACAACCTGGATGCCGCTGGAGCCGACTTTAACTTCAGCGCAGATGTCGCTGCTGACGTCGACCTTGCTGGTGGCCTGGCATTGGAATCCAGCGATGGTGAATATCTGCCAATTGTTAAAGTGGCACCTGTCTATCCAAGACGCGCGCTTTCTCGGGGTATTGAAGGCTACGTCATAGTTGAGTTTGTGGTAACTAAACAAGGCACGGTGAGAGATCCTGTTGTCGTCAAAGCTGAACCCGAGAATATTTTTGAACGCGCGGCAATGGATGCAGCGTTGAAATTTAAGTATAAGCCTCGTGTTGTGAACGGTGAAGCGGTAGAAGTGGCCGGAGTTCAGAACAAGATCTCATTCCAGATAAATGGCTAACAGACAAAGGTGCGATTATGAAATTATTTAAAAAAGCCTTGTTAGTGAGTGCACTGAGTTGTACCGCCCTGGTAGCGCCAAGCTTAATTTCGGTGTTGCCTGGCGTTGACCTTGCTGTTGCTCATGCAGAAACCAAAACCAAGCGTGTTCCGGCCCTGCGCGAGAAAGTATACAGCCAGCTTGCTCGTGCTCAAAAACTCGCTGATGACGGTGACGTCAAGGCCGGCCTTGAGGTGCTCGACTCAATTAAGGAGCGCTCTGGTAGCATGAATTCCTATGAAATTGCCATGATGCACAATTTTTATGGGTTCATCTATTACAATGAAAATCAGCTTGATAAAGCTATTGCGTCTTTTGAACAGGTAGTAGCCGAAGAAGCGATCCCTGAATCTTTGAGATTATCGACAACCTTCAGCCTGGCGCAGCTGGCGATGGCAAACGGTGATTATAAAGCAACAGTTGATTATCTCGACAGATGGAAGAAAATAAATACTCAACCGATTAAAAGTAATTACTACGTATTAAAAGCGCAGGCTTTATACCAGGATAAAAATTATCAGTCAGCGGTTGAAAATATTAATGTAGCAATATCGTTAACAGAGAGTGAGGGGAATGTACCCAAGGAAAACTGGTTAGTTTTACAAAGGGCATTATATTACTCTTTAAATCAGCCGAAAAAGGTGGCTGATGTTTTAGAAAAAATGGTCAAACTGTTTGATAAGCCAGAGTACTGGGTTCAGTTAGCTGGTATGTTTGGTGAGCTGGGTGCAGAGAAGAAGCAATTGGCTCTGCTTGAAACGGCTAAGCAGCGAGGTTTTCTTCAAAAACGTAGCGATATTATTCAGCTTGCTCAGGTTTACTTGTTTAACGGTTTACCGTACAAAGCTGCTGTTGCATTGGACGAAGGTATTAAAAAAGGCGTAGTTGAAGGCAATGCCAAAAATTATGCTTTTATCGCTGAGGCCTATGTACAGTCAAAAGACGAGAGTAAATCTATCGACTACTTCGCCAAAGCAGACAAAGACGTGAGTCATGGTAACTATCTTCAGCGCATAGCCGAAGTGTATATCAATCTGGAAAAGTTTGATGAAGCCGCTGATGCAGCGCGCAGTGCTCTGGACAAAGGGGACCTTACCTTTGAATCGAATGCTTATGTTGCATTGGGGATGGCACAGTATAATCTGAAAAATTTTGATGCTTCTATACTTGCGTTTGAACAAGCAGAAAAGCATAAAAAGTCGGCTAATCTTGCCAAGCAATGGATAAAGTACGTTAAACGTGAAAAAATTCATGCTGAAACACTAAAACAAGCTTTATTATGATTTTATAATCGCAACACCAAAGCCGCCTTAGGGCGGTTTTTTTATGCCTGAAAAATAAAAATCATTACCTAAATTGAATACTTTCATTTTTTTGAAAATAAACAGACACACAAATGAAATATATGCTTTATATGATAATGCCAGCTCAAATAAACACTCAACGGAGAATAAAATGAAACTTACTGGGTTATTCAAAGTAAGCCTTGTTACATCTGCACTTGTACTAGCTGGTTGTGGCGGTGACATCGAAGTAACACCAACTGTAAATGATACAAGCGTTACTGATTCAAATAATACAACAACAAATAATACAACCAACCCAGATCCCGATAAAGTTGTTGACGACAAAGATCCAGTCGTAACTAACCCTTGTGTAAGCCGTACCGTTGCAGGCGTAGAAGTTCAGGGTGAATACCGTGAAAGCAAACACTGTTACTACGATTCTTCATTTGCAAGCAAAGCGCTAGAAATCAAAGAAGACATCACTTTTGATGCATTACCAAATGGTGGAGCGCATGTTTTTGCCGGTGCACTATTGATTGGTGAAAACTGTGACACTAGCTCAAACACAGGTTGTGCTGTACCAGAAACCGGCCCAACTCTAACCGTAAAGCCTGGTACAACTATGGCTTTCGCTTCAGGTGAAGCGATTGTGCGCATCGCACGTGGTGCTAAAATTATGGCTGAAGGTACGGCTGAAGCGCCAATTGCCTTTACCTCAGCAAATGCTATTCCAGAATTCGACCTGACAGAAACTGGTCCTCAGTTCGCTGACTGGGGTGGTATCATGATCAATGGTAAAGGTCTGACCAACCAATGTACCAACGAAGAACGTGCAGCAAACTTGTGTAATGCTAAAACTGAAGGTATTACCAGCCACTTCGGCGGAACTAACAATGCTGACAACAGTGGTAACATCAAATACGCACAAATCTGGTACGCAGGTTCTGGTCCTCGTGAAGGTGGTGTAGGTGATGACCTTAACTCACTGACTCTGAACGGTGTAGGTTCGGGCTCTAGCTTTGAATTCCTTCACATTCACCAGGGTTTTGATGATGGTATCGAGTTCTTCGGTGGTGCAGCTAACCTGAAAAACATCGTAGTTACAGATACACAGGATGATTCAATCGATATCGACGCTGGCTGGCAGGGCAAGGCTCAGTTCATCTTCATCAAACACGGTACAATCAAAACTAAGAAGCCGGTAACTTATACCGGCGAAGATGATGATGGTAACAAAGTGACCAAGATCATCGACGCGGGCACAGACGGCTTCATGGGTAACAACGGTTTTGAGACAGACGGCGAAAAGAACAAAGGTGCAGAGTACGACGATGTTCAGCCTTCTAACCCAACGATTGCTAACGTTACTGTAATCACAACAGATGGTAAGTCAATTCGTGACAATGACCCATCTCAGGCTGCAACATTTGACGATGCAATCCGTGGTCAATACTACAACACATTGTTCGTTAAAGCTGACAACGCAGAAAACGGTACCGCTTGTCTTCACTTTAAAGATGACGATGCTGCACAAAACGCGACTGACGATGCTCTGAACTTCCACAGCTCTGTACTGGCTTGTGTGAAAAACGTAACTGATGGAAGTAAAGCATTACCTGGCAATGAATCTTATACCGCATGGTGGGATAACGCAGGTTCTAGCGCAATCCTTGACAAAGCAGGTGACGTACTGGCGGATGATGGTTTCTCAACCAACAAAGATTCTGCAGACATCACAGTAGCAGCAAACGACCTGAAATCTCTGAATGACGATTTCTTCGAAGAAGTCGACTTTGTAGGTGCTGTTTCAAGCACAGATACTACAAGCGATTGGTACAAGTGGGTTAAAGCAGCACTAGAAGTTGCTGACAAAGATTAATCCCTGCGATTACTTTGTTTTAACTCAATAAGTATTTCGAAGTAGGCGCATTGATTGCGCCTTTTTTACGAGTTTTATCAGGATTGCAAATGAATACGCAGATAAAATTAAGAAAAGTCGCTTTGGCAGTAGGTGCTTCTTTGTCAGTTGGTATGACTGCGCCGGTGTTTGCTGAAGAAGCGCAGGAAATCGAAGAAGTTGTAGCTGTCGGTTCACGCTTGCAAGGCAGTGCTGCGGCCGTGATTGAAGAACGCAAAAACCAAGCCTTTGTTGCAGACATTCTTGGCGCAGAGCAATTATCGCGAACAGGCGACAGCGATGTTGCATCTGCACTTCGCCGGGTAACGGGCCTGACGCTGGTAGATGGTAAGTTTATCTATGTACGTGGTTTAGGTGAGCGTTACTCAAGTGCACGTTTAAATGGCGCGGCAGTTCCGAGCCCGGACCTAACCCGAAATGTTGTACCTTTAGACATATTCCCCTCTAGTATCATCGAAAGCCTGGCTGTACAAAAAGCTTACTCGCCTTCTATGCCGGCAGCATTTGGTGGTGGTAACATCGACATTCGTACTAAATCTGTACCCAGCGAATTTGTCGCGAATATCGAAGTCGGTGTTGGCCAGAATCTAAATTCCAGAGACGGATATACCTACAACCGAAATGAAGAAGGGATCCCAGTTGCTTTGCAAACAGCGGTAGTGCGCTATCGTGGTGACCTGTCGTTGCGTGGTATTGTAGAGCGTGAGGGGATCAAAGGCACTGAGACCCAATCCGCGGCCGATCAGGCGACTGCACTGAACAAGGCTCTGGTACTGGAATTACCTCGTGATATTCGCGTAAAAGAAGAGTCACTCGATCCTAATTACGATATCAAAGCCAGTATTGGTAACAGTTTTGATGAAGATTGGCTGGGTGGCACCATTGGCGTGTTGGCAGCAGTATCTTACGATAATGACTGGAAATATTCAGAGCGTATGACGGCGGTGCTGGATCAGTCATTCGATGAGTCTTGTACAACTAAGCTGGAAACGGCTGAGGACGCGACTAATTCCTGCTACGTGACGGTTAAAGACTCTAAAGTAACATCTCAGACAGAGCGTATGAGTGGCGTGTTCAACTTAGGTTATAAGTACGAACAACATAACGTTTCTTACTCAAAAATTTACCTGGAAGACACGGAAGATGAATCTGAATTGTCCCTGGCACAGAGCCCTAATGGCAGTACAGTAAGAACGATTGCTGCTACAAACCAGGCTTATCGCACATACGACTTCAACTACGAAGAGCGTATTTTGGACATCGATCAGGTTGTTGGTCAGCATACCTTTATGGAATATATGGGAATAGGTGTTGACTGGCAGTACACTGAGTCTAAAGCTGAGACTAAGATCCCGACTAACATTGATTATGATTTCATCGATAACTACAACGAAGGCCAGACATATCAGGACTCGATAGTAACCGGTGATGATAACCGAATTCTGTATTCCTACACAGATATGGAAGACAATGTTAAGTCTTATAGCGGCAACCTGACATTGCCTTTGTATCTGGAAAACGTTGAACTCACATTTAAAGCTGGTTACGACTTTGTTGACCGTGCACGTGTGTATTCGACCTCCAGCTTCGCTATTCACAATGAAACAAATATCTCGATCCCAGTTAATACGGGTTCAGAAGGCATTAATGACATTACCGCTTACCTGAGCGATGATTTTGTTTCTAATAACGATTTCCTGGTTGCGTTCAATGAGCCAACTGCGCCTAGCGCCGATGACTACATTGCAGCTCAGAAAATTGACTCTGGTTACTTCGAGTTTGATGCTATTTTCAATAACACTTGGCGTTTAAGTGGTGGTATTCGCTACGAAGACTTCAAGCAGGTTTCGATTGGTACCTCAAGCTTGATTTTCGATCGTATTACGCACAGTACTATCTATTCGGAAGAGCGGATCCTTGCCGGTACAGTTAATGAAGACGACTTCTTTAACGCGCTGTCGATGACCTATCTGGGTGGTGAGAAGTATCAAATCCGATTTGGTTATGGTGAAACAGTTGTTCGTCCTGACTTGCGTGAACTGGTACCGGTTTCTTATTTCGACCCGCTTACTGACATTCGCACGTTCGGTGTTTCAGGTCTGAAAAGTAGTGAACTGGCAAACTATGACGCCCGTTTCGAGTACTACATGGATAACGGCGACAACTTCTCTGTGGGTGCTTTCTATAAAGACATCACAGCACCGATTGAAACTGTATTGCAAGTTGGCGATGAAGATTACACAGCAACTTTCGTTAACGGTGAAACTGGTGAAGTATATGGCGTAGAAGCTGAATGGCTATATGATTTGTCTGGCGTTACAAGCGGCTTATTCACGTCTGGTAATATCACCCTAAGTGACTCAGAAGTGGAAATCGACCCTTCACGAGCAGGTAACCTGACTAACCCAACCAAGCGAATGACAGGTCATTCTAAGTATGTAGTTAACTTACAGCTTAACTACGATTCTGCAGATGGTCAGCACAGTAGTTCACTTGTATATAATGTGTTTGGTGAGCGTATCCTGGCATCGGGTATCGGTGGTCGCGAAGACGCATTTGAGCAGCCTTTCCACTCGTTGGATCTTGTTTATACCTGGTATCCTGACTTTAACTCACAGGTTAAGTTTAAGGTTCAGAACTTACTTGATGAAGAACAAGAGGTGACTCAGTCTGATTACATAGTGCGCCAAAAAGAGGTGGGCACCAGTGTCAGCCTGAGCTATAAGTACGAATTCTAAATTAGTTATTTAGAATTCCATAGGCCTTCGGACTGTTGAGTTCCGAAGGCTTTTTTTGTTCTACCTGCTAGATTGATTGGTCGCTAAAACTCTTACACAAAATTCAACTACATGACACCAGTCATTCTGCAAGTTGGACATAAATGAAGGTCCTATCTGCTCAATGTTCCATCAGTGCTCTTAAAGTTTGCTCTAAGTCAAATTGGGTGGCTTAAGGTGGTGATAACGTTAAACTTATGTGACAATCTTTGTTTTTCTAAAGTGGGAAAATATTTTCTTAATTTTCAGATTGTTGTAATCAAAATTTCTTGAACACTTGTTAGAATTACGCCATACTTTGTTCTCACATACAAAATCAGAATTTTGGCCATTAGAATGAGTTTCTGGTTGCCAACAACCCGGTTCTAAACTGCTGCTTAGGTGGCAGTATGGGACACAACCTTTACATGTTGTATCCAAACCCCGCTTTCGCGGGGTTTTTTATGATTAATGTTCAATTTTGACGCTAAAAGTATAGTTTCTTAAGATAATGTTTGCTATTTTTAGACGTCTAGACATGCCTCTCACGCAAAATACTCAATGATTCAAAAAAAGGTAATACCATGAAAAAAGTAGGACTAATTGGTTGGCGTGGAATGGTCGGCTCTGTGTTGATGCAACGTATGCACGAAGAAAATGACTTTTCTGATATTGAACCTTATTTCTTTACGACATCCCAAGCCGGTCAACCGGGGCCAGAAGTAAAATCTCAGTCCACAATATTGTTAGATGCATATGACGTCGATAGTCTCTCAGAGATGGACATCATTTTGTCTTGTCAGGGTGGTGATTATACTAAAGCAGTGTATGACAAGCTGAAGGATACTGGCTGGAACGGTTACTGGATAGATGCCGCTTCAGCTTTGAGAATGTCTTCTGACAGCATTATTGTGTTAGATCCGGTGAACAGAGATGTGATAGAGCAGGGCCTTGAGCAGGGTGTTAAGACCTTTGTTGGTGGCAACTGCACGGTATCTCTTATGCTACTGGCATTGGGCGGGTTGTTTGAACAAGACCTGATCGAATGGGTAAGCCCTATGACATATCAGGCAGCGTCCGGAGCTGGCGCCCGTAATATGAAAGAGCTAATCGCGCAGATGGGCGAAATACATGACTCAGTCAAAACGCAACTGAACGATCCGAGTGCAGCAATACTCGAAATTGACAAACTGGTTGCCGAAAAGCTTAAGTCACAAAGTTTGCCTACCGATCAGTTTGGCGTGCCACTGGCAGGTAGCTTGATCCCCTGGATTGATGTACCTATGGAAAGTGGCCAGAGCAAGGAAGAATGGAAGGCACAAGTAGAAGCCAATAAAATCCTAGGCTCGAGTAAGCAGCCAATCCCGGTTGATGGGATCTGTGTACGAATTGGCGCGATGCGTTGTCATGCTCAGGCACTGACTATCAAGCTTAGAGAAGACATTTCGGTTGAGAAAATAGAAGAAATATTAGCGGCACACAATGAATGGGTTACTGTCATTCCTAATGACAGAAAGGCAACCGAGCAAGAACTGACACCTGTTAAAGTGACTGGTACGCTGAATATCCCGGTAGGAAGAATACGTAAATTGACGATGGGGCCAGAATATATCAGCGCATTCACTGTAGGCGATCAATTGCTATGGGGCGCCGCCGAGCCTTTACGTCGTATGCTTAGAATTATTGTTGAGCAATAAAGCCCAAGTATCAAAACTGACAGATAAAAGCGCTAAGCCTTGCTAGATGCTTTTATCTGATTTACCTCAGACAAAGAGAAACTGCTCATATGGCGACTTAGTGTATGAAACGCCAAGCAGACGGCCATATGATATTGCATTAAGTCAGATATTAATTCTGACATTTGATATCCTATAAATTACGTTATGTTAAATAGTGTCATTTTCTTAATCACGACTATGAGGCACCCTATCTTTCTAACAAACCTGGCACATCACCTTAAACTGCAACAGTTTTTTGGCTGGCTTATTAAGATGTATACGCCAGGCAACAAAAGTTTATAACCCATTGTCACTGAGCCTGTAAGGCGCAACTTTTATGACACAGTATGTCTATGCTTTCCGTTCAAGGAGATCGAGTTAAGTGTTTTGGGCCTTTTTGGTATGACATATAAGCAATGAGATAAGGTATTAAGACTTGCTGGCCATAAGTTATGACCGATACTAACCAGTATCGGTCTTTAAAGCGCAGATAACGAAGGCCAAAAATTTTAGAATCACCTTCTGATGTTCAGCTTCATTTCTCTGTCTGCCAGATACTTGGCTTGTTCTTCTGGTGTGAGTTTTTCGAACGCCGCCTGCATTTCTTCCAGATCGGGTTCTATGAATCTGGTATTGAAAGCATGTCTACTCCTTGTTAATGACAATGCAATTTAAAGCAGAAACTTTAACATTACGCGCACGCCCTCACAATGAGATACTTCATACGGTGTAACTTTGCCTGGTAAAAGTTACATTGATGGAAAGCCGAGCAACCTGCTCGGCAATTAACGCTAGCTACTCAAACTGCGCTGCCAACTCAACATACTTGAAATAATCATCATATGGGAGAGTTTTATCAGTGATTAGGCGACTCTTGTAAGCAATTGTATAAGCATTTATCACGAAATTTTCAGTGTCATTTTCTACAGAAAAATTGTCAAACAGATATCTCCGTCGATTTTCAACTTTAACAGCAATTTGGCCTTTCGTGCTTGAGAGAAGGTTCTGAATATGTTTAAAGCACTTGACCCAGCCTAAGCGGTTGTCGTTTTTTCCGTAGACAAGTGAAGCAAATTCGGCAGACCCGTCTTTATCACATGAGGGATTTCTATTGAATTTTTCTTTTAGTTCCTTACTTACTCTGTCGCTGCCTTTCTTTTTCAGATCGTATGAATAGTTATAAGCTGGTTGGTCATACTCACACATTAATTGGACCATCAAGTAACAGTCAAAGTAAGTACCTTTATCTACATATGTTACGATAGACTCAAACTTGGAAAATAGCTGTTCTAACCTTCTAAGAGAAAGTTGATAGACAGTTCCTATGCAGCCGAAAAGAATTTTTAGATGTTCCAAGGATTTCGACTGGTCCTCAACGACTGGGATAACCAACTGGTCCAAACGTTGTTTAATTGACGAGTTATCAACTAAAAAGCTGGCAAAGGTAAACCTGTGTAGTGGTTTAATAGATCCG
>NZ_PNCI01000010.1 GCF_005887095.1 Pseudoalteromonas rubra
ATACAGAAAATGGTGGCCAGCTGGAGAAGCTTTTCTTCAACCCATTCACGACGATGTTCATAAGATTGGCCTGTTAATGGGTCCTCACCACATAGAAAGGCACGTCGTACGCAGCGAGAGACGCAATGGTAATACTTTGTGTCAACTAAACTGATCTGGCTTTTCCGTGCCATTGGCATTTGTTTCGTCCTTATCCTTGGAGCAGGTTAAAAGCATAGATGACGGAGGTATGGCAGACAAGTTTTTGAATGGGTGTCTGTGTCGTTTTTGGGTGTCTGTGTCGTTTTTATATGTGTCGTTTCAAGTTGCCTTTCAAGTTTACCGAAGCAGCCACCTAGAACTGGGGGACTTTATCCGAGCGAAAGTGCACCCGTTGCTAATCAAGATTCGAAGTAGATGTGGGTGGTAATAACCACAATTGTAATGTCCAGGCAGACTATAGGCATTACTCATCAGGCTCTCTACTCCATTCCGATTAACCAGTACTATCTGTCATCTTTAAATGTGTAACTCATTGAAAATAATATGCTTAGATGCTAGTTTTCTGTGTCTTATACTTACGGTCGCCAATTGTGAGGCAGGCTTTTATGTTCCCTGAACATTCAACTCTGTGTTTTGGGTGAAAGAAGAATATATCCTTCACCTGGTTGAGTCAGGTGCATTGTGAGTGTCCAACCGGTTTTCAGAGAGCCACTTCTTGGTGGTTTAAAATGGATTTGGTAAACGAGGTAATCCTATGATAATAAAAAATAAAGTGACCATTTTGTGTGTGGCTGCGTCATTATTAAGCGGATGCAGCTACTTTTTCGGTGAGAATATTAAGCTGGAAAATTGTTTTACTCCCTATTCCGTTTCGCAACATCAATCGACCTTGAATTTATATAAGCATTCTTTTGACGCATCAGACACTTACCTCGCAGATGCAGGTTATGCATTTCGGATTTCCGTGGACTACACGGTAAATAGCAGACCTTCATTAATTCCAAACAATCGTGATTTTTTAGAGCAGGACCTTGAATTTACAGGGGACATGATTATAGGGGTGCCCGACTGGGCGCACAAACATTTGGGGGGTAGCCAGATCGGTGTGGACTTGCCTGCCACTTATGATAGCCAAGTAGGGGTGCTTAGTGTGCTCGCGATGAAAAATGCGGAAATTGACTATCCCAAAGACGTAGCACCCCACTGCAAAAAAGCAATGAAAGAGGTGTGTGAAGGCAAAAGCTGCAGGTTTGCAAGTTTATATAACTAGTTATGTTTGTATCAGCACAATAGAAACGAAGGCCTACTTCGTTTCGCCTTCTTACCCCTTTCAATTTAACACCTGTCTCACTTGTGGCACACCTCATAGTTTCACCTGTCTCAAAATCGACACACCCCTTTGTTGATTCTGAGCAGTGAAAATTAAAAGTTATTATAAAACAATGTATTAAATGATGTCTTATTCTGGCACGTAGCTTGTAATCTCTGTAGCAAACATATTTCGAAGCACAGAGGAAAAATGGACATACAAAGAGAGCTTAAACAGCCTGCACGCTGGAAAAAACTGAGTTACTTGTTCTTGCTGCCGGTTGTGATGCTGGCATTGGGCTATTACGCCGTGCAGCGCTTTACCGGTGATGCGTCTTACTTTGTGGACAGGGAAACGGTCGTCACGGCCAAAGTGGAGCTGGGCGATTTTCAGGTGAATGTTCGGGCCACCGGGGTGCTAAAGCCCGCTGAGATCCGCTGGGTGGCGGCACAGGTGTCGGGCCGGGTCGAGCAGGTGCTGGTTAAACCGGGCGCCGAGGTTGAGGTGGGGCAGTTGCTACTCAAGTTATCAAACCCGCAGTTGCAACGGGAGCTTGAGCAGGCGCACTGGGAGCTGGAAGCGGCCAAGGCCGAGAATAATGCCACCATTGTTGCACTGGAATCTCAACAGGTCGAACTCGACAACCAGGTGGTCTCGGCGGAGCTGGGCCATCAGGCAGAAAAACTAAAGCTCGATGCCGAAACCCTGTTAATAGAGCAGGGCAATGCCACGGTATCGCAGCTTGATTACCAAAAGAGTCAGCTGGCGGTAAAGCGTGAGCAGCAAAGGTGGCAGGCGGCCAGGCAAAAGGCAATCAAGATGCGCGCCGAGATCGCGGCAACCAAAGCGGCACAAACTGCCCGCTCTGGTCTTTTAGAGAATAACCTCAGGCGGATGCAGGAGCAGGTTGATGCTTTGCAGGTACGCGCCGACAAAGCCGGTGTCGTACAGCAGATTTCGCTGGAGCTGGGTGAGCAGGTTAGCCTGGGAGGCAGCATTGCGCTGCTGGCATCCCAGCAAAACTTGTATGCCGAGCTGCAAGTGCCGGAAGTCAGAGTTCAGGATATTCAGGTTGGCCAGAGCGTGACGCTGGATACCCGCAACAACGAGATAACCGGCACGGTTGCGCGCATTGATCCGGCGGTAGAAAACGGCATGGTGCTGGTTGATGTTGCGTTACCCGCAAGCCTGCCGGCAGACGCCCGTCCTGAGTTGACCGTAGATGCTCAGATTCAGATTAGTCATCTGAGCAACACTTTGTATGTCCGGCGTCCAACCTACGCCCCCAAATCCAGTCAGATCCAGCTCTATAAGCTCGATGAAGCCGGGCGTTTCGCCCATAAAACGGCGGTGGCGCTGGGTCAGGTGTCTGTTAACCGGGTGCAGATAGTCTCGGGACTGAGCGTTGGAGATGAAGTGATCATATCCGACAGCAGCGACTGGCAGGATCATGCCGAAATCAAACTGAATTAATGCGTTTCTAGTAAAGAAACAAGCAGGCCGTAACGCCTTAACCTTGCCAACAGAGGTGGTTTGCTGCACCCTGTTGGCTCTGAAATGGAGTCATGCATGAGCGCACTCATAAGATTAGAAAATATCAGTAAAAGTTTTTATACCGATGAAATAGAAACCCAGGCGTTGCACGGGATTAACCTGAGCATCACAGAGGGGGAATATGTGTCCCTGACCGGGCAATCCGGGTGCGGTAAGTCAACCTTGTTGTCTTTGCTGGGATTGCTGGATTCACCCACACAGGGGCACTATATATTGAGCAACCAGGATGTATCCAGACTGTCGCGTGATGAGCGTGCTGTCATTCGCAGTAAGCAAATTGGCTTTGTGTTTCAGTCGTTTAATCTCATTTCTGACCTCACCGTGGCAGAAAACGTCATGCTGCCTTTGAGCTACCAGAGCGGTGTGAATCGCAAAACCATGCTGGCCAAGGCGCAGGAAGTGCTCGAAAAAGTAGAAATGAGCCATCGCACCGCGCATTTTCCATCCCAGTTGTCCGGTGGTCAGCAGCAGCGTGTTGCGGTTGCCAGAGCGCTGGTGAACGACCCTGCCATTATCCTGGCCGATGAGCCCACGGGTAACCTGGACTCCAGGAACGCCGCAACGGTACTGGAATTGTTCGACAAGCTGCATCAAGAAGGTGCCACCATTTGTATGGTCACTCACGACCCGGCATCGGCGCAGCGGGCACAGCGCAGCCTGGAAATGTTTGACGGTCGCCTGGTGGGCGATACCCGCAATTCACAAACGCCACAGCTGGTGGCAAATAGCGCGCTGGATCTGGAGGCACTATGATGGCCATGTTGCTGGATCTTAAATACGCACTGCGACAGCTCTATCAGTCGCCCCGCTTTAGCGCGATGACGCTGGGCGTGCTGTTAGGTGGCTTGTCGATTGCCCTTTTCACGTTTTCATTTTTGTATACCACTATCTACAAGCCGCTGCCTTTACAGGATGGCGCAACAGCAAAGCGCCTGGTGGTGTATAACGACGGCGAATTTGATATGCCCACGGCCAGGGAGTTTCAGGCCATAATGCAAAGTGCCAACAGCTTCGCAGAGATAGGTATTTTTCGCGATCAGGACGTGCGTTTGAGCAAAGGTGATGCGGGCCGCAACTTTTCTGGCGTCGCGGTGCAGGGCGGATTTTTTGAATTCAGCCGCACTAAAGTGCTGGCAGGGCGAACCCTGAATGCACAAGACAGCCAGCCGGGCGCACCTGCTGTGGCAGTACTGAGCGAAGAGATCTGGGACGATGAGTTTAACCGCGATCCGCAATTGCTGGGCCAGGCCATTGAGCTTAATGGCGTGCAAACCGAGGTGGTTGGGATAATGCCAAGCGGCTATCGTTTCCCACACATTGCGCGGTTCTGGTTGCCTCTGCCCGACAAAGTGTTCGACGCACAGGCACCTGTGAGCGAGCAGTTTGATGCCTATATTCGCCTCAAGGAAGACGTTGAGATTGCGGCCGCAGAGCGCGAGATAACGCAAATCCTGCGCACCTTGCAACAGCAAAATCAGCAGCGCTATGGCATGGAGCCGGTACAAAAGCAGGCCCGTATTCTTACCTTTCAGATGGCCCAAACCGGCGGAGAAGGCGCTACGGTGTTTTTCTTTCTAAGCGCGGTGTCGTGGGTGGTGCTACTGCTGGCCTGTATCAACGTGGGCAATCTGCTGCTGGCCAGAATTCTTGAAAAGCAAAAAGAAACCGCGATCCGCAATGCGCTGGGCGCAAGCTCACGACGCCTTATCGGCCAGCTAATGTGGGAAGGCGTGTTGATCACCCTGCTGGGCACTTTTTTGAGTGTCTGCCTGGTCGGTGCTGTGCTGGATTATGTTAACGTTGTGCTGCGCTCCTGGTTGCCTGGTGCCGGACTGTTCTGGTGGCAATATGGGCTGGATGGCGCAACGCTGTTGATGGCGCTGGCGTATATGCTGAGCACGGTGTTTCTGGCGGTCTTTTTACCTGCCTGGCGCAGTACCCGTCAGGATATCAATGCCACACTCAGAGATGGTACCCGAGGCGCGCAAAGCCGCAAAGCTGGTCGTCTGTCTCGCATCCTGGTAACCACTCAGGTCTTTTTAGTGGCCATACTTATGCTGATCGGCTCTATATCAGCGCTTATTGCTAATAAGTTTGTTAGCCTTGACCTGGGCGATGATTATCAGAACGTGATGAGCACCCGCTACAGTACCCCAGAGCATGACTACCCCAGCGCACAACAGCGCCTGAACCTGACCTATGCGCTGATGAATGCGGTGCAAAATCATAACGCGGTTACACACGTATCGGTGGCGCAGTGGTTGGGCTCGCACGCAGTTTATTTTGCCGACCAAGCTTATAGCGACGAGCAACAGGGCACCGACATAGATACCATTTCAATGCTGGGAGATTTTCAGACCACCGGCGTACAATTGCTCGAGGGGCGTTTGTTTAAACCAGGCGATACCATGGATAAGCGCAAGGTGGTGATCATCAGTGAGTCTATGGCAAAGCGCTACTGGCCGGGGCAATCGGCGCTGGAGCAACACTTTACCATGGAGCTGGAGGGCAAAAAGCAGCAAGTGTTTGTGGTGGGCGTAGTCTCTAACCTGATGAACCCGACAACCCTGTTTGGCAAGCTCGACTCGGCCGATGAAATTTACATCAGCGGCAGTCAGTTTGTGCAACCCCTGCAAAAGCTGTCGTACCGCATTTTGCCCGGCACGCGCAATGCCGATGAGATCTTCTATCAGGCGATGTACAAAATTGCGCCTAACCTGGAGGTCGTACAAACGGTTATGCCGGCCATTAAAAACCGCGATAAAATGCGTGAGTCAATGAAGTTTATTTCAAATTTGACGTTTGCAACCGGCGCTTTTGCCCTGGTGCTTGCGGTGATTGGCATTTATGGCCTGACGGCCAATGCCGTGGCACAACGTACCCATGAAATTGGCATTCGCCGTGCTGTGGGGGCGCGAGACAGCACCATTGTCAGGTTGTTTATGCGCCAGGGCGCCTTGCAACTGGCGATTGGCCTTGGCCTGGCATTGCTCCTGTTTGCCCTCCTGGCAATGGGCTTTCAGCAGTTTACCGAGGGCTTATTCCCGGTCGGCGCCTATTTTGTGATGGCGGTTGCCGTGAGTGCAGCGCTCGCGGGTGTGGTGTTGCTGGCGGTGTATATCCCCATCAATCGGGCGATTAAACTTGAACCCGTGGCAGCGCTGCGTTATGAATAACCCTTTAACAATGAAGGAAATATAAAAGTCGGCATGAGCACAAAACGACATATTCTGATAGCCGATGACGATATGAACGTCATTGCTGGTTTATCTTTTTTGTTGCAGGACGAAGGCTATGAGGTGAGTTGTGTCACCACGGCTCAGGCCGCGCTGGAAAAAGTCAAAGTGCAGTCGTTTGACTGCGCATTGCTGGACATGAACTTTGGTAAGGATACCACCTCAGGGCAAGAAGGGCTTGCGCTGATCACTGAGCTCAGGCAGCTCGACAGCCACTTGCCAATCGTGATGACGACTGGCTGGGCAACGATTGAGCTGGCGGTAGATGCCATGCGCAGTGGTGCTCAGGATTTTGTGCAAAAACCCTGGGATAACGAGCGTTTGCTGCACACATTGCAGACACACATCACGCTTGCACAATCACAGGGGCTGAGTGAGCGGTTGAAACAGCAAAACCAGTTGTTGCAGCAAGCAGCTCATCCGCAAGCGCGCAATGAGATAGTGGCGTACTCTCAGGCGATGCAACAGCTGCTGATCCAGCTTGAGCAGCTGGCGCAAAGTGATATGAGTATTTTACTCACCGGCGATAATGGCACGGGTAAGAGCATGCTGGCGGCTTATGTCCACCGTTGCTCGGCCCGTGCTGAGCAGCCTTTTGTGACGGCCAACATGGGCGCGATTGTCGAAAACCTGTTCGAAAGTGAAATGTTCGGCCATGTCAGAGGGGCGTTCACCGATGCTAAGGCTGCGCGGGCGGGGCGCTTTGAAATGGCCCGTCATGGCACCTTATTTCTCGATGAGATAGCCAATATTCCGCTGTCACAGCAGGCCAAGCTGTTAAGTGTGCTGGAAGAGCGTAAGTTTGAAGCCGTTGGCAGCAGTCAGTCGCAGGTTGCTGATGTGCGGGTGATCTCGGCCACCAATGGCGATTTACCGGCGCAGATCCAGGCGGGAACGTTTCGCCAGGATCTGTACTACCGGCTGAACACCGTGGAGCTCAGAGTGCCTTCACTCAGAGAAAGAGTAGAAGACATAACCCCGCTGACGGAGCACTTTTTGGCACAGTTCGCTGCAAAGTACAACAAACCTGTGCCACAACTGAGTGAGGCCGCTCAGGTTGCGCTGCGCCATTACGACTGGCCAGGCAATATTCGCGAGTTGCGCCATGTGCTGGAGCGGGCGCTGTTTGTGTGTCGTGCAGAGCAAATCACACCAGATGATCTGGCAATTACAACAAGGGAAGGGGTGGTAGCCAATGTCGATGATCCTAACCTGACGCTCGATGAAATCGAGCAGGCGGTGCTGCGCCAGAGACTGCGCCATCATCAGGGCAATGCCAGCGAAACCGCCCGCTCACTTGGGCTCAGTCGCAGTGGGTATTATCGCAGACTGGCCAAATTTGGTCTGGCTGAACACGAATGAGCAAGCGTTCAGGGTTTGCCCTGACCAAACTGCAACAGCTGATCATAGCGATTTGCCTGCCCTGCTATCTGCTGATGGTCGTCGGTTTGTATCTGGCCAACTGGAATGGTTATCTGGTGATCTTTATCGCCACTGTGTTTGCCCTGCTGTTGATCTGTTTGGTGGTCGCCAGTAAGACTCTGGTGGCCCATCAGCTGCGCACTCTAACAAATCTGATTGAAGCCATGACAATGGGAGATTATTCGCTGCGCGGGCGGGTGAGTGGCGATCAGGCCACGTCTGATTTACTCAGCCAGGTTAATCTGCTGGCAGAGAGTCTCAGTCACCATAAAACTCAGGCGGTGGAATCGCGCCTGATGCTCAATAAGTTCATTAACCAGATGGACGCCATGGTGCTGGTGCTGGATGAACAAGCGCGGGTGATCATGGCCAATCAGCCCGCCCAAACGGTGCTGCTAAAAAGCACGCCCAGTGCAGCGCAGCCATTGGCGCTTGAAAGCTGCGAGGTGGGTCGGCAACTGATTGAGTCTGACAGCAAAATAGTGACGCTGGACGATGGCCAGATCAGTGGCGAGTACCTGGTATTACGGGAGCGCTTTATCAGCGAGGGCAAAACACAGCAGTTTTTAATTATCAGCAATGCTGAGCGTTTGCTGATGGAAAAGGAACGCACGGCCTGGCAAGGTCTGCTGCGGGTATTGAGTCACGAAGTGAATAATTCGCTCACCCCCATCAGTAGCATAGCGCAGCAGCTTAACAAGCGCCTGGTACAGCCAGATAACCTGCCCTCAACCGACAGCCTGCGCCAGGGCGTAGGCATTATCAGTGAACGCGCCGGGTCGCTGAGCCGCTTTTTAGAAGGCTATACTCGCCTCACTCACTTACCTCAGCCCAACAAAACCCCGCTCAAACTGGGATTTGTTAGTCGTACACTGAAAACGCTTTATCCCGAGATACACTGGCAGTTTGCGCTGGACGAGTCTGTTGCCGTATTGGTTGATCAACAGCAGCTGGAGCAAGTATTGCTGAACCTCACCAAGAATGCGCAGGAGGCTGTACCGAGCGGCCAGCGCGTTGAAATCACTCTATCTTCTGCAACTTCGCTCGGTCAACTGGTGCTGACCATGGCGGATAACGGCACCGGGATAGCAAACCCCGACAATGTATTTGTGCCCTTTTACACCACCAAAGCACAGGGCAGCGGCATCGGCCTGGCCCTGTGCCGGCAGATCATGTTTTCTCACGGAGGCAGTATTAAACTGGATAATAACCCGGATGGCCCAGGCGCCCGGGTCAGGCTGTTTTTTCCGTATTATGAACATTGAAGCAGGTTAGAAGTCTGGTGTGGTGGTGCACAATCTGATCATTGAGAATCGCGATGGCTGCGATATGCGTTGTTACGATGGTGAGTCTGAAAACGCTTTGAACGGTATCAGCGAGAAGTCTCAAGTTAAGTTTACGGTTTTGGCTAAAAGTGGTGACTAAAGTATCGCCCTTGTACACTTGATATGGAAAGCTATGCAAGCAGGTTTAGTTAAACACCTTTTGGTCTGTAAGAAAGATACCGGCTCAAGGCCGGTATGACGGCGGAGCGGGCGTTTAACTTTAGAGATTTGAATCTGCCGTATTGTGTTTTGTCATTGTATGCTTGGGGCCAACTTTCCCAGTCAATCATTTTATTTGCGCTAACCCCTGGTTCTCATAAAACCCCGGGAGGTTAGCGCTTCTGTATGTTGATGTTTATTATGGTATTGTGTAATCTTGTTGCACAAAATTCAGTTGCGTTGGGCAATTTTGACCCAGGTTAGCGCAAAAAGCCGATTTTGGCCTTGTATAATGTGGGCCTTAAAGCAGGCCGCTGTGCTCCCCGCGCGAGAGGGGATTGAGACTGCGCGGGTGGTTTTGAGCTGCTGGCTGACGGTTGCTGTGCTCCCCGCGCGAGAGGGGATTGAGACATTGCCAGGCGGCGAAAGAGAGACGGTAATGGAATGCTGTGCTCCCCGCGCGAGAGGGGATTGAGACCTGGAGTATAAATGGTATCAAAAATAATCCAGGAGCTGCGCTCCCCGCGTGAGAGGGGATTGAGACATCTTGCCTCATAGTTCTTACTCCAATGGTTTTAGCTGCGTTCCCCGCGTGAGAGGGTGAACGCCGCTCGGAAAAAGCACTGCTTTTTCAGGCGTGAACGGTGAAAAGTCATGCTGTTTAAGCAACGCTTAAATGACTTTGAACACTGTAGGCAGGAAGCCGAAAGCCGGTTTTGGTGATTTGCATGGACAGCAAATCAGTAAAACAGGCAATGGATGCCGATTCTGGCGAACGCGCTACTTAGCGCTTCATGGATGAATCCAAAGCACATTGTTGAAATAATTTGCTGCGCTCCCCGCGTGAGAGTGTGAACGCCGCTCGGAAAAATCACCGCTTTTTCAGGCGTGAATGGTGAAAAGTCATGCTGTTTAAGCAACGCTTAAATGACTTAGAACACTGTAGGCAGGAAGCCGAAAGCCGGTTTTGGTGATTTGCATGGATAGCAAATCAGTAAAACAGGCAATGGATGCCGATTCTGGCGAACGCGCTACTTAGCGCTTCATGGATGAATCCAAAGCACATTGTTGAAATAAGTCGCTGTGCTTCCTGTACGAGAGGGGATTGAGACTAGTCCCGTGTATGTCTGCGATAGTTGAATATTTGCTGTGCTCCCCGCGTGAGAGGGGATTGAGACACTTTTTGCAAAAACGGTCTTTTTAAACATCCATGCTGTGCTCCTCGCGTGAGAGGGGATTGAACGAGGTAACAATAAGCACCGAGCTGGAATACATCCGTGTAGCTGCGCCCATCGGTCGTCCGTGACCTCACCTCAGCAAGCTGCGACGATAATTAATCGTCGGTCTTGCTTCGCCCCGCACGAGAGGGGATTGAGACACTTTTTGCAAAAACGGTCTTTTTAAACATCCATGCTGTGCTCCTCGCGTGAGAGGGGATTGAACGAGGTAACAATAAGCGCCGAGCTGGAATACATCCGTGTAGCTGCGCCCATCGGTCGTCCGTGACCTCACCTCAGCAAGCTGCGACGATAATTAATCGTCGCTTTTGTCTCGCTCAGCTTGCGCTTCAGGCATTGAGTGAAAAAAAAATTGAGCTGTTAATAGTCTTTTTATATTTACAAGTGTAAATTTTGTGTTTATATTTTTCGGTTCCCAATAAAGGAAAATATAAGGTATACACATGTTAAAGGTTAAAAATACACTCTCAATGACAGCGCTGTCTGTTTCGCTGGGGCTGGGCCTGAGTGCCGCAGCTATTGCTCAACCGGCCAGTGTCGGTGAGCACTCACTTGATAGCATCAGCCCTGAATACTATGAGCCTGAAATTGTCGGTGGTAACCCGGCAAATACGGCCGACTGGCCGTTTTATACGCAAATTTTAAGCGCCAATGGCACCACGGCATTTTGTGGTGGCAGCTATGTGGGTGACGGTTACGTGCTGACTGCGGCCCACTGTGTGAGTGGCAGTTCTGCAAGCGGGCTGAATGTGAAAGTGGCAGGCTTTAGGCTCGGCGGCAGTGATGGCGACCGTATCGCTGTGGCTGAGAAATACGTCCATCCACAATATAGCAGCAGCACGTTAAATCATGATGTTGCACTGCTTAAGCTGGTGCGCACCCCTACACTGGGCGCAAGTGTTACGCTGGCACAGGGCAGTGTTGAGCAATATGCTCGCGTTGGCGATCTAATCACTGTGGCGGGTCTTGGCCGTCTCAGCGAAGGTGGCAGCCGTCCGACCAATCTTTATGAGGTAGACGTGCCGCTTGTTTCTGATCAGGTCTGTCGTCAGTCAGGTGGTGCCTATCAAAATGTGGGTAGTGTGGCGTTCTGCGCAGGCTACCCTGAGGGTCAGAAAGACTCCTGTAGCGGCGACAGTGGTGGCCCGATCGTTGCGAACTCGGGTGGTCAAATCGTACAGCTGGGTATCGTCAGCTGGGGTGTCGGCTGCGCCCGACCTGCAAAATATGGCGTGTACTCAGATGTTGCGGCACTGCGTAGCTGGATCGACAGTGTGAAAGGCGGTGCTGAGCCGGTGTCTGTGTCGTTCAAGGCAAACGATACCCTGACAGGGTTTAAAGTCGGCGAAACCAAAGCGCATACCTTCACTATCACCAATTCAGGCAATACGCCTTTTAGCTTTAAGTCAGTCAACCTGACAAGCAACGGCGTGACATCTGGTCTGGTTAATCCGGTCAATACGTGTAGCGCGAGCACCTTGACGGCAAACCAAAGTTGTCAGGTTGGTGTTGAATTTGGTGCAAGCCGCAGCGGAACTGCGGGTGTGGTGCTGAACTTCACACTAGAAGAAAGTCAGGTGAACTACAGCGCAAACGCCACTGCGACAGTTACATCAGGTGGTGACACGGGGTGTCCGGGCAACTGGGATGCAAGCAAAGTGTATGATAAGCCAGATCAGGTGACGTACCAGGGCTTTAAGTATGAAGCACGCTGGTGGACGCGTGGTGATGTGCCAAGCGAGTCGGGTGCCTGGGGCGTCTGGAAGCAAATTGGCGTCGACAGCGGTTGTACGCGCTAAACTGTAGCATTGAAAAAGCAGCCTCGGCTGCTTTTTTAATGCAAAGAAAAGGGGGTTAAAACGGGTGGGTATAATTTGCGGTTAACGCTCGCCACCGTGTGTCATTTTAAGCAAAGTTCGATCACGTTTCACAAAGTGGTGGTAAAGCGCGGCAGTTGCATGGCCTAAGATCAGCATCCAAATCAACCAGGCACCCAGAATTTCCTTGTGAATAAAATCTATGGGTTGCTCAAATTCGGCAAATGACAGTCCCATGCCGTGCTCGACGAGCGCAGTAAATACCGCGGTACTTTCAAACTTAGGAATGTCGAACAGAAAGAAAAACTCAGTGTCCACGCCAGTGCCGATATACCCCGTGAGTGGTGCAATGATCATCACCGCATACAAGGCGTAGTGCCCAAGATGCGCTGCCAGGTGCTCTATGGGGGTTCCAGGCTCGGCTGTGGGGGCGGTATTTAACCATCGCCAGATAACTCTGAGTGTGACGATCACCGCTATCGAAATACCAAAAGACAAGTGCAGTTGCAGTGCGGTCCAGTTTTGTGCAGTTTGGGCGTCGGTAAACCACTGACGATAATAGACGCTCACATAGGCCGCCAGAAATAACAGCGCTGTGCCCCAGTGCAGCCATTTGGCTATTGTGCCATAGTCACGCGCGGTATTTTTCATGCCCATGATAATGTTACTCCAAAGTGATTTTTGTACTGCCGAAAATGGTAACAGTTTAACGTTAGCATGAATGCCTCAAAGATCCGGATAAAGCATTCTGTTTTTGAGAACACTGTTTTTAATGCGCTTTAACCAAGCGTGTACAAAGCGTTCAACACCCGGCGCCTGGGGCTGCTTTTCATTTGCCCTGCTATACTGCAAGCGGACACCAGCAGCAATTACCCGGAGGGCGCTTGCGTACTTTAACCTTAGTTTCTTTGTCGGGATGGCCCGATATCATCGACCGTATCGGTCAGTCCACTGCGCAGAAAGTGTGGCATGCTTTGGTTGCTTTACTGTCGCAAAACGAATCAACAGGGCTGAAGCAAGATATTTTTGAGCTGGGCGAGTTGTGGTTCGAATCCGCGCAGTTTGATACTCCGGCACAGGCTGAGCGTGCGTGCAGTCAGTGCGTTGCACTGCACCTATTGAAAGAACTGGATAATCAGCTTGTCCATGAGGCAGAGATCCAGGTCAGTTCCGCTGTTGTGACGGAGCAACCACAGGAAGAGCAGGTTATTCGTGCAGAGGCAGCCTGCGCACTAAACGAGCTTTATCCGGACAGCAAAGAAGCGCTGCTGAGGGTTTTTGCCAACAAAAACCTGCTCCCGTATTGGCAGTCAATTCAGTTAGTGCAAAGCGAGGGCATATTTGGCTATGAAGCCCTGATCCGGGGCCCGAAAGAGTCACAATTACATCGCGCGGATAAACTATTTGGTGCCGCGATGGCGCAGGGGCGGCAATTTGATATGGAAAAGCTGGCGCTTGTGACGCATTTTTCTGCGCACCAGCAGCATTGCGATTGTGCGCCCGAGGAGGGTCATTCTAACAGGCTCACTGTTAATCTATCTCCGGGATTACTGTTTGATACAGAGGTATCGGATACGCTGTGTTGCTATCCATATGCTCACCTGATCTGCATCGAATTAACAGAACATCTGCCCGTCGAGGACTGGGCTCCTATCAAACAGAAAATGGCCGAACTGCGGCAGCTGGGTTACACCTTCTGGTTAGATGATGTTGGCTGTGGCTTTTTCGAGCTGGCCCTGATCAATGCCGTAAAGCCCGACGTTGCAAAGCTCTGTATTACCATTATTAGTCGGCTCGACTATGGGGCCGAGATTGTCGAGGAGATCAAACAGGTTGTTGATACGGTACACCTGTATGGTGGTAAGGTACTGGCCGAAGGCATTGAAACCCAACAGCAACTGGATATTGCCCGTGAACTGGGGGTGGATTATGCGCAAGGCTACTATTTTGATAAACCAAAGGAATTCGGCACTTAATGCTTGGATTTTGCAAATCTGAACACAAAAAGTATACTATTTTGCTCCGTGGCTCGGTAATGAGTACAGCGATTACTAGAAGATTGGAGTTTGAGTATGCAGTGTCCCAGAACTTTACACCCACTGAAAAAGGTCAAAGTGGGTGGTATTGAGGTGTTTATATCTGAACACAGTGGCGGCGTCTTTTTTGACAACCAGGTATTGGCTAATTTCACCAATCCAGCTGACTTGCGTGCAGAGGTGCTGGCTAAGCACTTACGCCAGTTTTCAGCTCCACTCGCTGATGAAAGTAACCGGGTCAACTGTCCTAAATGTCCTGATATCGTAATGATGCGCCGGTATTTCAGTCCATTACGTGTCGTTGAAATTGACGAATGTCCGGGCTGTGGTGGTATCTGGCTTGATACTGGTGAGCTGGATAAGTTACACGAGAATCACCTGAGTGCAAAAGAGCGCGAGATGTTAAGGATCAAAATGCTGGAGGAGCACCAGACTTTTCATATTGATAGTCCCAGTCACTATAAATTGTCCGGGCAAGATGGCCGCAGCAACCTGGAAAAAGCGTTTGCAATCGCCGCAGAAATGATAAGTGATTGAGCTATAGGCGGAAAGTTGCGGAGCTGTGAAGTCTGAGTGTCAAAACAACTTATGCGATAAAATGGAACAGTAGCACCGCAGACTGGATGCCGATACAGCACCAAAATACACAGGTAGAAATGGCATACCATGTATGTCGTCGTTGCTTGAATTCAGGCTTGTCAGGATACTTGTAGTGAGGCGGGCCACCAAACATAGGCAAACCCAGTTTATAGTCATTCATCAGGATTAAGCAGGTGAGTCCCACTAACAGGTTTAGCGATGCCAGGCTGAAAAATTGCTCCACAGAGTAGCTAAAGTAATTCAGTGCAGACACGACCGCAAGACAGGCCCAGCAACGAGAAAACGAATATTGCGCAAGCAAAAAATGCAAACCCTGCACTGCGGCTGATCTTAAATAACTGAGCATGTGGATTGAGTTGACTCCGCTGCTGTCTAACTGTTGATATCCAGTAGCATCCCTACTGCCACGCCGATTGCAATACCCAGTGCCACACCATTGGCAATATTTTCCGATGAAACACCAATGGCCGTACCGATTGCTACGCCCGTTACCATGCTGATACCTATTTTACTGGCGGCTTTTTTACGGGTTTCTTTATCTGCCTTCATGATTTCGCTCCTTAAAACTCACGTTAGACTGTGGCTAATTTTACACCAATTGATTTCCTGTTCCAGCAATTTTATCGAAAGTGCATAGTCAAACCTTAAATTAGGTAGAGTGAGATATGAACCGGAATGCGCCTGGCGGGATCTGTCGTTGTGGCATTTAAACGCCACTGTAAATGGGGTTTACAGTGGCTTGAAAGCTATTATCCGCGATTGTGCGGTTGTGTGTAATCTATGTTCGGGCCTACAGGGACAACCTGGGTTGGGTTGATCATAGTGTGGCTGAAATAGTAGTGACGCTTAATATGATAAAAATCCACCGTCTCGGCCACGTTCGACCACTGATATAGCTCACGGATATACCCTGCTAGATTCGGATAGTCTTCAATTTGTTTCAGGTTACATTTAAAGTGGCCATGGTATACGCTGTCGAAGCGGATCAGTGTGGTAAACAAGCGCCAGTCTGCTTCGGTGAGTGTATCGCCCACCAGATAACGCTGCTTGCTCAGTCGTTGTTCCAGCTGTTCTAGGGCTTCAAATAAGGCCGTTACGGCTTCTTCGTAGGCTGCTTGTTCTGTCGCAAACCCTGCTTTATATACTCCGTTGTTGATTTTGTGATACACAAACTCGTTGATTTCATCAATGTCCTGACGCAACGCTTCAGGATAGTAATCATCGCTGTTGCCCGTCAGTTCATTGAAGGCCGAATTGAACATGCGAATGATCTCGCTCGACTCATTACTAACAATCCGGTTGGTGTGTTTGTCCCAAAGGACAGGCACAGTCACACGGCCAGAGTAATCTGTTTTATTGCGGGTGTACAGCTGGTGCATGTAGCTGTGCTCAAATAGCGTGTCACCACTGCTGAGCGTCTCCTTGTCAAAGGTCCAGCCGTGCTCCAGCATGTCCGGGCTAACCACAGAGACGTCAATATGGGCTTCAAGTTGCTTTAGCTTTCTAAAGATCAGGGTTCGATGTGCCCAGGGACATGCCAGCGACACATACAAGTGATAACGGCCAGACTCGGCTTTGAAGCCGCTGTCTCCGCTCGGTCCTGCGCTCCCATCGGCGGTTACCCAATTGCGCAACTGGGCGTCTTCACGTTGAAACTTACCCTGGTTACTTTTAGTGTCGTACCAGACATCATGCCATTTACCTTCAATCAATCGTCCCATTGTCTTGTCCTCTCAATTTGGTTAATTCTGACTATGCGTTAAATGCTACCGAATTTACCGGCATGATAGTCACGCACGGCCTGATGTAGCTCTTCCTGTGTATTCATGACAAACGGCCCCATATGGGCAATTTTCTCCCCGATTGGCTGGCCTGCCAGCACCAGCATACCTGCTCCTTGCTCACCACTGCGCAGCTCTACAGGGTAAGATGGGTCAAGCTCCAGTTGATAGGTGGCGCTCAGGCGTGTATCGGCCAGGCTACCTGTGTGTATGTATACAAGCACTTTGCCAAAACCCGACATATCAAGCGTGATCTGTTGCTGAGGGGGTAAAACCACATCTGCAATGGCGCCATTACCTGCTAAGTCATTTATCGGTGAACTGGCTGTTTGCCCTTCAACTTGCCACTCTCCAGCCAGTGCCTTGAGCTCAGCGCCAGAGTGGGTGGCTATGACGGGTGCCTTGTGCTCTGTCGTATCCTGGTAACGGGGAGCGCGCATTTTGTCTTTGGCGGGCATATTGAGCCAGATCTGAAAACCGTGCATGCCCTGCTCGGCATCGCTCAATGGCATTTCCGAATGGATCACGCCGCGTCCGGTACTCATCCATTGTACATCTCCGGCGCGAATGGCTTTTTTGTTACCCATCTGATCCTGATGTTCAAAGCCGCCCTTACGAATGTAGGTAAAGGTTTCAATACCGCGATGTGGATGTGGTGGAAAGCCAGCCATATAGTCACTGCTGTTGTCTGATTTCAGTTCATCGATCATCAAAAAGGGATCCAAACTTTTACCATCAAAGCCCGCGATCCGGGTGATGTTTACGCCTGCACCATCCTGCGTAGCCTGCGCTTTATTGATACGAATAATTTGCATAAAAACCTCGTTGTCTGCGCCATCAGTTAAAGTTAGTCCAATGCGCTGTGTTTGCCTGATGAAGTCACTTTAGCAACGGTATCGAGAGAATGAAATTTGCAAATATTGAAGGTTTTGTTCGATTAAATAGAATTTATATTGTTCATGGGCCGCTCAGTTTACCGATTGGATACTGGCTGCGTATAATAATAAGGTACGCCTAATCGCGGCTAACAGCGACAGGCATCATAAGGAAAGCACAATGAATAAAATCGGATTACTCGCCGCTGTGGTGAGTGTTGTATTACACACCCCCTTATCTGCGCAGGCGTTAGAACCAAGTTGGCACTGTAATGAGCGAGCACTGGTGTTTAACAATAAAGCTGAGGACAACTTACATGCCTACCTGAGTTTTCTGGCGCGCAATCCCAGTATGTTTCCTCGCGGACTCAATGACCAAGATCAGCAAAAATGGCATGCCGCTATCGATCAGTACCGTATACTGACAAGCCAACCCAGATATCACCCTTTGTTCAGTGACTCGGAATTAAGCGAACTGACCCAGCACCTTTTGGAGCCCGATAATGTGATCACTGATTTACCAGTCAACGACCTGACGCGTGACTATTTTGCGGTGATGAGTAGCTATCGGGATGAGATATGGCCACAACACCAGGCTCAGAATAAGGCCTGGACCGAGCACAGCATCGCACTACTCAATGAGTATGGTGACAGTGTTTGTTCACGATTGAACGATATCTTCGGGACAGACGTGATTGTAGTGGAGCAACATCAGGTTTCTACCGTTGCCCGGCCTTTTACGCATGCTGGCGCATTTACCTCAGGCAGGAACTTTTTTACGTTTATCAATACATTTCAGGATGGTTATAAAGACTGGTTTGCACTCGAAATGGTATTTCATGAGGTGGCGCATACCAGTTTCCCCGACTCTCCTTTATATCAGGCGTTGAAACACCAGGCGAAACAACAGGGCAAACAAGAAGCCTTTAAGTCACTGTGGCACCCCATGTTGTTTTATATTGTTGGTGAGGTAACCCGGCAATCACTCGCCGAACAGGGCCATGCCTTTGTACCTTATATCTCCTGGAAAGGAGTATATAAAAATCGCCAGGACGAGCTTGCTAAGCTAACGCGGTATTTACAGCCCTACATCGATGGCCAGGTGTCGCAGGAGGTGGCCATTAAAAACCTGATAGATGCCCTGTAAAGGGCAAAATAATCGTCCTCTGCCTTGACCGATACCAAAATGTGGCATTTAATTTAGTCGGCTCGGTGGGCTGAGTAGCCTGGATTGTTGCAGCGGTTTGTTTCCGTTACACTACGGGCTGAAAGTAGGCAGACAAAGCCCATGTTTTTAGTGAGCGTCTTGCTGGCTGTCAGAGTCGGTAGTCAATAGAGTAATAATTATGTTAGAGCAAATGCTGCTGAGCAACCTGAACAATAAAGCAGAACTCGATGATGAGTCGTTTGAGTATAAAAGTATCTTTTTAAGCTCAGTTGTTCCGGATCCCACCAATGGCCGTTTTTTACCTTCGATATGTATTGATGATGAAGATGCGCGCCTGTTTGTGGCCCGTAAATTAAGCAAGGCGCAACTCACTAAGCTTTATCAGGGCGAAAACCATGTTCTGATTGGTAAATCTATCATTATTAACTGTCTGGAGCACGGCTCAGAAGACTGGAAACGTGCTTCTCAGACCATAGGCTCAATCATAGAGTTGGGAGACAACATTTCTGTATCTGAGATGATCCAGGCACCTACTTTGTACCCTATTGAGGACGGTCGCTTTCAAATTTTGACCGGTCACCGTCGCTTTTTTGCATTAGTATATGCAAAAGGGTATGGCGCTGCCGCCCAGTTTAAAGTCTACGACAGCAAGCCACTGCTTACTAAAGTGAAGCAGTTTCAGGAAAATGCCAGCCGTGAAGACTTACCTCAGTATGGCAAGCTACAGGCATTTTCAAATGCGGTAACTGAAATCGAACAGTTAAATAAAGCTCGCTTGCAATCTGGGTTATCGCGTCTCACAGTGCGAGAGGTCGTGCCTAAGCTCGGCATCTCAATGGGCGCGTACGATAACTACAAGGTCTTATCTCGCTACCCTGTGGTGATGTCCGCTTATGAAAGGGGCTGTAGTTACTCTTTTATAAAAATGAAGCGACTGATTTTGTCATTGGAATCCCAGTATAAAGAAGCACACAATAAGTTGACCCTGAATGCCATGGACAAACGTGCGGTTTCAGAGCTGATTGAACAGCAATTACAGCGGATCAAAAAGCAGCCAGCGAAAAGTAAGCCTCCCTTTATTACCACGTCGTTTGGATCTCATACGGCTTTGCAAAGACTACTCACGCAAGATGTTACGCAACTGGCATGCGGGGTCGACTGGCCAACACTGGACTGGCAAGATAAGAAAGCCGTTTCAGAGGCGCTGGAGCGTGTTATTGCTCACCTTGAACAAGAGTCATAAGCTGCAAAATCGTGCTTATGTCAGTGCTTTGCCGCATGTATCAGTGAACATAGCGGCATAATCTCGCCAACTCAGGGCCATTGCTTTATGGTCGATTATTGCGATTTACGATATTTTTCCGCCAGCATTATCCCACTACCATTGTTTATAAATAAGCATTTTCTTATTAATTATGTGCACTTTTTGAGTGTTTTTATCTGAGTGATCTGGCGCGTATATTGAGACAAGCATTTAAATATTCTGGCTTTAAACCGCCCCTCAGGTAGCAGGAGGTTAGCGTCATTCCAGTTTTGCAGTTCTGAAAATAAAGGGTGTTTTTCTCAGAATATGACAGTAAAAAGTCATTTAATTGTGTCATATTTATTACCTGATACATGAAAATATAATCTATAAAATAATCATATCAGTAAATGTCATGGTCACTGCAACCTTGTTGTCTGGGACAAGCTGATTTCCTTCTCAGCGGTACATTTTGAAACATATAATTCCTCAAACCGTCATGTTATTGTCCCGATGTGTGGGGTATAAATATCCCCAATGAACAACACTGACGAGGCTAGAGTAGTTAGCATCTGGCGGAGGAGCGTCAAGTTGTCAGTGCGGTAGAATACGATTTATCGGAGGACGAAAATTTAACCTATGTTTACTTTGTTAATTATTTGTTTGAGTTGGGTTTTTCAGCGTTAAATTGTACTTCCTTATCAAGTTGACAGAGGTAAAAATAAAATAAACCCAATAAAAAGAGAGGTTTATTTTTCTGTTTTATGAAATTTATAATTTTAGAAACAAAAGTGTAGAAAAAAAGTGCAGATTACATAATAATGCGCTTGCGTAAAACATTTAACACTTTGCAATACTTTTTAACATGGACTGATGAGATGAAAAATGACGCATTGACAGAGTTGGGCATCAATCTGAATATTCACAATATGAATTCAGACGCTGTAGATGTGCAGCTGCTCCATCATATCTTCAAACTGGCCTATGACTTTGGCTATAAAGACGGTTGTAGTGGTGTATATGTGTGCCCGGCTTCTTCACTACGTTCATTAAGTGGTTGTGAGCTTGACGCGTAAGTCAGGCTATGAATTTATACATATCTTAGCGCTGCGATCCGATATACAGGCATGTCGGGGCGGTGCAATAGCAACATAAAAATCGAGGGGCTGGCCATGTTCGCATGGTGCTCTTCGTATCCCAATTCGCTTAATTAGGTGAGCTATTTTGTTGCGGAGAAATCGTGTTTTCGCACGACGCATGATCTATGCGCTTTGATTGTCCGAAAGTTCTGGATAAATACAATCAAAATCGGGTTTTTCTCGCTGATAGTACAAGGGTTATGGCTGATTGGTTTTGTGTGCACCTGGCGACCTCAACTTATGTCGTGTCTGCCAGTGTTTTTCTTTATCATCAACTTGATTGCAAAAGCGAAAATATGAAACAGTTCTTTTTACAGCTCAGTGAAAAAGGGATCAAACTCACTGTCGATGAACAAGGTAAGTTGCTCGTCAGGGGCAAGCTGAAAGCTCTGACTACAGAAGAAAAAGATTTTCTAAAGAACAATAAAGCGCAGATCATTGAGTCGATTCTGACACACCAAAAGGTGTCGGCTTCGTCTCCCATTGTTGCCACAAAACCTGAGTTGCATACTGATACTGTATTGTCCTTTTCTCAGCGTCGATTGTGGTTTATCGACAAGCTCAATGGTGGCTCCAGTGAATACAATATGCCTATGGCATTTGAGGTGCACGGACAGCTGAACATCGGCAGGGTAGAGCAGGCCCTGAATGAGATAATACAACGCCATGAAGTATTAAGAACGGTTTTTTATGAGCGCGATGGTGAGCCCTGCCAGATGGTGCTGGACAACACGTCGTTAACCATCACAGTGCAGGATCTGAGCGAGCAGTCAGACCCCCATGGTGCGGCTGACGCTTATCTTATCCGTGAAGCTGCCAGAACATTTGATTTGAGCAAGGACCTGATGGTGCGGGCCAGTTATTTGCAGCTGACACATGATGACAGCGCCGCCTGCCAGGCCATTTTAAGTTTCAATATGCACCATATTGCCTCAGACGGTTGGTCGATGGATGTGCTGACCAAAGAGTTTTTTGCCATCTACCAGGCGCTTGAGCAGGACATGCAAAGTGGACTGGCGCCGCTGCCTATCCAGTATCGTGACTTTGCCTACTGGCAACAAAAAACCTTGGCCGGGGAAGGGTTAACCAAGCAACTGGATTACTGGCAACAGCAGTTGGAGAACTTGCCTGCACTGCATCAGCTGCCATTAGATGCAAACCGGCCCGCTGAAAAACAATACCAGGGAGCGCTGGTTACGGCACAGCTAAGCGGTACTGTTGCAACTCAGTTACTGGAACTGGCCAGAGCCTTTCAGTTAACTCCTTTTATGTTGTTACATGGTGCCCTGGCGTTAGTATTAAGCCGACACAGTAACAGCAAAGATATTGTAATTGGCAGTCCAGTCGCTAACCGTCAGGATCCGGCTCTGGCACCTTTGATCGGGTTTTTTGTCAACACCCTGGTGTTCAGAGTCAGCACAGCACATGACACTCTGAGCGATTATCTGGGCCATGTCAGAGCGGTACATCTGGGGGCACAGAGCAATCAGGATGTGCCTTTTGAGCAGTTGGTTGAAGTGCTTAATGTGCCCAGAAATAACGCTTACAGCCCACTATTTCAGATCTTACTGACCACAGACAACCAATATGGAACAGCGTCGTCAGACGCGCAGAGAATACAGCTTGGGGCTGCCACTTTAGAGGCCATGCAGGAAGTCGCTCTGACCACCAAGTTTGATCTGGACATTCATATGTCAATGAACGAGGCGGGCGTGTCCATGGGCTGGACTTATGATATAACTCTGTTCAGCAAAGCACATATCAGTCAGTTGAGTCAGCACTTATGCAATGTGCTAAGCGCTTTGGCTGAGTTGGCCAAAGCGGGTGACTGGTCTGCCCGGCTTGCCGCGATACCGATGGAGAGTGAGCAAGAGCAGCATCAAGCGTTGGCGCTAGGCTGTGGCCGCGTAGTTGACCCCAAGTACTCGGCTGTGCATCAATTACTTGAACATCAGGCCCAGGTCAATCCTGATGCCGTGGCAGTGGAAGCACAGGGGGCTCAGGTCACTTTTGCTCAGTTAAATGCACGTGCTGATGTATTGGCAAAGCGCCTGCTGACAGAGCATCAGGTGAGCATGGGCCAGCCGGTGGGCATTGTCGCACAGCGCAGTGTTGACACTTTGTGCGGGATTGCCGCAATACTGAAAGCGGGTGGGGCTTATGTACCACTAGACCCCCAGGCGCCGGCAGACAGACTAAACTATATTGTCGGCGAACTCTCACTGTCGCTGGTATTATCTCACTCGCTGGACTCTATTGCCGGAATGCCGTGCGTGAGGCTGGACGACCCCGCGCTGTGGCAACCTTCTGAACTGTCTGCCCAGCTCCCAGAGGTGGCGGCCGACAACCCGGCTTATATCCTGTATACCTCAGGCTCAACAGGCAGACCAAAAGGTGTCAGCCAGCGCCACAGCACGTTGGTTAATCTGTGTATGCATCAGGCGTATGTTGACGGCATTACACAGCCCTACCGGACATTGCAATTTACGCCACTGACATTTGATGTATCAGCTCAGGAGCTGGCAACAAGCTGGTATACCGGATCTCCGTTGGTGCTCATGTCTCAGCAGCAAAAAGACCAGTTACAGGATCTGGGCACTCTGGTTGCAAAGCAGAATATTGAGCGCTTATTCGTGCCACCAGCTGTGTTTGACCTGCTGGCCGAGCAGGCTACTCAACATCCGGGTATTCCTATGGCTGCACTTAAGCAAGTGTGTGTTGCCGGAGATGTGCTGAAGATCACCCCCAGCATTCGCGCATTTATGGCGCAGCATCCGCTGTGTGATTTATATAATCATTACGGGCCGACAGAGACGCATGTCGCCACCACCTATCTTCTACAAAACTCAAACGAAGAAGAAGTCAGTATAGGCCAGGCAATTGCCAACACGACTTGTCTGATCCTGGACGCCGATTTAGCGCCCGTGCCTGTGGGCTGTGTGGGTGAGCTCTTTGTTGCCGGACCGGGTGTGGCCTTGGGTTATTATAACAACCCAAGCCTGACTGAAGCGCGTTTTCTTGATAGATCGCAGTTGCAGGTGCCACAGACGGATGTCACGTGCGTCTACAAAACGGGCGACTTGGTGCGCATGACGTCACAGGGCAACTTGCAGTATCTGGGCCGCAGTGATGAACAAATAAAAATTCGAGGTTTCCGCATTGAGCCGGGTGAGATAAGTGCGGTGCTTGAGTCCTGCCCAGAGGTGGAATCAGCGCTGGTGCTTGCCACCGGCGAGGTGGACAACAAACACCTGATTGCATATGTGCGCCCTTGTATCACGTGTGAGACAAATGAGACAAATGAGACACAGCAGCACCTGATCACCGCTTTACAGACTCAGCTAAAAGATTTGTTACCCGCATATATGTTGCCTGCCGCCATTGTGGTGGTGGAGCAGTGGCCGCTGACCCGTAACGGCAAAATTGACCGACGTGCACTGCCTGTCATCGACTTAACTAAAACGCAGTATCAGGGAGAGGCGCCGCAAACAGCCACTGAACAGGCACTGGCTCAGCTCTGGTCAACCCTGTTAGGGTGTGACCTTGATAAGCTGACTCGCGATGCTGATTTCTTCGCGCTGGGTGGCCACTCTTTGCTGTCAGTCAGGTTAGTTTCTTTGATCCGTAGTGAGTTTGAGGTTGAAATCGCAGTTAAACAGGTGTTCTCTGCGAGCACGTTAATGACAATGGCGGCCTTGATTGAGTCAGGCACACAAGCCACTCGGCCACCCATTGAGCCACAGGAGAGAAATACAAACCGCTTTGCGTTATCTTATGCTCAGCAGCGTCTGTGGTTTATCGACCAGTTTCAGGGCAGCTCTGCTCAGTACAATATGCCCATGGCTTTTGAAATAGAAGGTCCATTTGACCTGGCTCTGGCCCAGCAGGCACTGACGGCGATAGTGGCGCGTCATGAGGTATTGCGGACTGTTTATCAGGAAGGGCAACACGGGCCTGAGCAAGTGATCATGGCGGTACAACCTGTGGTGATACGACATCTGGAGCTCAGTCACCTGGACGGTGCACACACACAACAACTTGACCAACTACTGGCTGAAGATGCGCATGCGGCCTTTGATTTAGCCGCCGACCTGATGCTACGTGCCAGCTATATTAGCCTGGGTTCGCAGCGAGGTGTGCTACTTCTCAATATGCATCATATTGCCTCAGATGGCTGGTCATTAAATCTGTTCAGAGAAGAATTCTTCACGCTTTATCGCGCATTCAGTGCAGGTCAGGACAACCCATTGCCTGCACTGAAAATTCAGTATGCCGATTTTGCCCAGTGGCAACGTAACTGGCTGCAAGGTGAGGTGCTGCAACAGCAGCTCGAATACTGGCAGGCGCAGTTGAGTGAAACCCCGGGTGTACACAGTATTCCACTGGATAGTCCAAGACCTGCCGACAAACAATATGACGGCGCTATGGTATCGGGCAAAGCATCTGCACAACTGGCCACACAGTTATGTGATATGGCTGCGCACTATCAGATGACACCATTTATGCTGCTGCATGCGGTACTAGCGCTGACCATCAGCCGTTACAGCAACAGCCTTGATGTGGTGATTGGCACGCCGGTTGCGAATCGGATGCAGGCGGAAGTTGAGCCGCTGATAGGCTTTTTTGTCAATATTCTTGCGCTGCGGGTCAACACAGAGCAGCCTTCTTTGGAGAGCTATCTGCAACACGTCAGAGCCGTTCATCTGGATGCACAAAGTCATCAGGACCTGCCGTTTGAGCAGCTGGTTGATGCATTGCAGATCCCCCGGGGTGATGCCCATGCGCCGCTTTGTCAGATCATGACCTCATTCAACAACGCCCAGACACAGTCAGGCTCAACGCAGAGCGCACCAGACGGCCTGGTGATCACACCCGTTATGCAGGCCGGTTGTGTGGCAAAATTCGATCTCGAAGTAGAGTTTTCCATGAGTGAGTCCGGGCTGCTGGCTAACTGGATTTACGATACTTCGCTGTTCACTGAGTCACATATCACCCAATTGAGCGAGCACCTGATGTTGCTGCTAGAGCGCCTGGTGCAAACTGAGATGACACAAAGTCTGAACAACTCACCCGGACAGTTGAGTGTGCTGGCGAACGAACAAAGCCAGTATCTGGTTAATGCCCTCAACGACAATTACCATGACTATGATCGGTCGCTATGTATCCATCAGGCATTTGAACAGCAGGTAGCGCGTAATCCTGAGCATATTGCGCTGATCTTTGCCGATCAACAACTGAGTTATGCTCAGCTCAATGGCAGAGCCAACCAGCTTGCACACTTTCTGCGTGAACGCGGCGCCATACAGTCAGATACATTGATAGGGGTGGCACTGGAGCGTTCGCTGGAAATGATCGTCGCCACACTCGCGGTGCTCAAAGCGGGTGGCGCTTACGTACCGCTTGACCCGGCTTATCCACCCGCACGACTGAGCTATATGCTCGAAGATGCTGGGATCAAAACCATTATCAGCAGCGAGACCATCAGCGAAGCCGTGCGCCTCTCGGATTATGACCTTATTACTGTAGACGGTTTGCTGAGTGATGCTGCGCTGGGGCCTTTCAGTCATTGCAGTGATGAAAACCTGGACAGCAGAGCGCTCAGGCTATTGCCTACCAGTTTGGCGTATGAAATCTATACCTCAGGGTCAACAGGCCAGCCAAAAGGCGTGTTGCTTGAGCATCAGGGGATCGTGAACCTGGCGGATAATCAGCGCCGGGCATTTGCCATCACCCCGCGCAGCAAGATCCTGCATTTTGCCTCCATGAGTTTTGATGCCGGTACCTGGGAATACGCCATGGCGCTGCTAAATGGCGCGACCCTGGTGATTGCACAGAGCGAACAAAGACGCTCGCCCGAAGCCATTACGGCGCTGCTGGCAGAGCATCAGATCAGCCATGTCACTTTGCCTCCGGCATTCCTGGCTTTGATGCCGCTCGATACGTCTTTGGCCTTACAGGCGTTGATTGTCGCCGGTGAAGCGTGTGAAGCTGAGCTGGTCAATCAGTGGTCGGCACATTATCCCTTCTTTAATGCCTATGGCCCGACGGAAGCCTCCGTATGTGCTTCCTATCAGCGGCTCTATCCGGGCGCGCCAATCACCATAGGTAAACCACTGAACAATGTCAGCCTGTATGTTCTGGATAAGCACATGAATCTGGTGCCACCGGGTGTGATCGGGGAGTTGCATATTGGCGGTGATGGTCTGGCTCGTGGCTATCATCAACGTCCCCAGCTGAGCGCTGAGAAGTTCGTCGACAACCCCTTCTATTATTGCCCGGCTCATCGTGACAGCACACGCTTGTATAAGACCGGAGATCTGGCCCGGGTTCTGCCCGATGGCAGTATCGACTTTGTCGGTCGTCTGGATGCTCAGGTTAAAATCAGGGGCTTTCGGATTGAGCTGAGCGAAATTGAAGCGCAATTAAACCGCTGTCCACAACTGGATTCGGCCGTGGTGCTAGTGAAACAAGCCAGTAACGGGGCGGATATGCTGGTCGCATACATTCAGCCACATACTGAGGCTGAAAACACCACAGAACTTATACAAAGCGTTGAGCAAGATATGTATGAGCAATTACCGGAATATATGGTGCCGAGCCGCTTTGTGGTGGTTATGCAATGGCCACTGACTCCGAACGGTAAGATTGATAAAAAAGCCCTGCCGGATATATCTGCAGAAGACTCTGAGCAGCCCTATGTGGCGCCACAGACTGAAACTGAGCTGGCGTTGGCCCAGATCTGGTCCGAATTACTGGGTATAGATCCCGCAATGATCAGCAGCCATGCACGTTTTTTTGAACAAGGGGGCAACTCCATTTTGGTAACCCGGCTGGAGACTCAGATCCGACATCGTTTTACGGTGGAGTTCTCTATCAAAGAGCTGTTTGCTCAACCTCAGCTCAAAGAGCAGGCTTTACATATTGATTATCTGCTCAGCCGCCAGAGCGACCTGCAGGCGCACGATGATAATGAGCTGGAGGAAATGGACTGGTAAGGGGGCGGGCTACTTAATTCGCCCGTTCAACATGAGCACAGGTACCAAAAAGCACGTATAAACCTGCCAGCCTGAGTATTCATTCTGGCTGGCTTTAAGTCGTAGAGGCTAAGCCGGTGTCGGGGTTTTGTTCGGATAGACGAACAGCACACCTGTTGCGGGCGCAGCGCTTTTGCAGTTAACACAGATATGAGTTAGTCAGTCATTATGGAAAATATCAAACAGCTACTCGTGCAGCTTGAGCTGGCGGGGATCCGGCTATTTCTGCAGGACGGGGCATTAAAGTCTAAAGCCAAAAAAGGGGCCATAACGCCCGAGATTGCTAAGCAGATCAAACAACATAAAAGTGCGATTATTGAGGCGCTGACACACTACAGCGATGCCCCGCAGGTAAACCCGGTGACCCGTCGTGAAGACCTCAGCCATTATCCAGTATCATTTGCACAGCAACGCCTGTATACGCTGGACCAAATTCAGGGGGGCTCCGCCGAGTATCATATGCCGATGGTGTTCAGGCTCAGTGGACAACTAGATGTGGCACTGATAGAGCGGGTGTTTCGCGAAATTGTTTCCCGTCATGAGGTGCTCAGAGCTGTTTTCCGGCAATCCACGCAAGGTGTGCAGCAGTCCCTGCTTGACCCGCAAGACTTTACCGTTGAGCGGTCACACCTGACAAGTCAGGACGAAGCAAGTGGTATTGAGCGCTTTGTTCGTGAGTCCGCTGAGCAGCCTTTCAATCTGGCTGAAGACTTTATGCTGCGGGTGCGCTTTGCGACTCTGCCAGCGGGTGATGCAGGTGTGTTGTTTATCAATATGCACCATATCGCCACCGACGGCTGGTCTATGGATATCCTGCTCCGGGAATTCTTTGCCCTGTTCCATGCCTTTGGTTATGGTCAGCCAAATCCATTGCCGGAGCTTTCCATTCAGTATGCCGATTATGCACAATGGCAACGTGACTGGCTGCAAGGTGAGGTGCTGGATACCCAGCTCAGTTACTGGCAGCAGCAACTGGCCGAACTGCCCCGAGTTCATGCTCTGGGGCTCGATTACCCCAGACCTGAGGTGAAAACATATCAGGGCGAAGTGGTATCACAGACTTTGAGTGCACAGTTATGTCAGCAGCTGGCAGCCGTTGCCCGTCGCTATGGGTTAACCCCGTTTATGCTGATCCATGGGGCGCTGGCGCTGGTACTGTCTCGCAACAGTAATCACCATGATATTGTTATAGGCACGCCCGTAGCCAACCGCCGTCAGGTAGAACTCGAATCGCTGATCGGCTTTTTCGTTAATACATTAATCCTGAGAGTGAATACTCAGGCGCAACCACTTGGTGACTATCTTGCTCAGCTCAGGCAGGTACACCTGGATGCTCAGTCTCATCAGGATCTGCCGTTTGAAAAACTCGTTGAAGTGCTGAAAGTACCGCGCAGCACAGCCCATAGTCCGCTGTTTCAGATCATGCTGACCACGAACTCCGAATACGGTGTGCGCGATACGCATGCTGATACCACTGAGCTGGCAGGTTTGTCCATCAGCCCGTTGCAGGGCAATGGCGCAACGACTAAGTTTGATCTGGACATCAATGCCTCGGTAAGTGATGACGGCGGCGCAATTGAATGGACCTATGATGTGGCACTGTTCACGCGCGAGCGCATCGAAATCCTGGCGCAGCACCTCAACAACACACTGGCTTTTCTGGCACAGCTCAATGCCGACAGTACGCTGAGCACCGCTGCTATCCCTATGCTGACTGATGCCGAGATTGCACAGCTCAGCGCGTTTAACGACAACGCCATCGAGTATCCACAACAGCGCTGTATACACGAGCTGTTTGAAGCACAGGCAGAGCAAACACCTGAACGCATTGCTGTGCAGTGTGGCGATGTTGCTGTGAGTTATGGTGAACTGAATGCCAGAGCCAACCAGCTGGCTCACTATTTGCGGTTTGAGCATCACATTGCTCCGGATTGTCCGGTCGGAATATGTCTGGAGCGTGGCGTGGAAATGATCATTGCTATGCTGGCTATCCTCAAGGCGGGCGGCGCTTATGTTCCGCTCGACCCGGCTTATCCAGAGGAGCGTCTGGCTTATTTGATTGAAGACGCCAGTCTGAAAGTGGTCCTGACCCAGCAAACACTCACCGGCACAGTGTCGTTGCCCGGCACACAGAGGGTAATGCTGGATGACCTGATTGCGCAGCCCGGCTGTGCGTTCTCGCATTATTCCACAGCAAATATCGGGCGCTGTGAAAGTGGCGTGACTGAACAGCATCTGGCCTATCTGATCTATACCTCGGGGTCGACGGGTAAACCAAAAGGCGTGATGATCGAACACCGCAACACAGTCGCAATGCTTTACTGGGCAAGGGCTGCTTTTAACGATCAGGCGCTGCGCCGGGTACTGGCCTCAACGTCACTGAACTTTGACTTGTCGGTGTATGAAATCTTCTTACCTTTGAGCTTTGGGTTCGAAGTGGTGGTGGTTAAAAATGCCCTGGCATTGGCGGATCAGCCGCTGGATATCAGCCTGATCAATACCGTGCCTTCAGCAATGAAAGCGCTGCTGGATGTGGGCGCATTGCCCGCAAGCCTGACCACAGTTAATCTGGCCGGTGAACCACTGACAGCGCAACAGGTAAACCAGATCTTTGCTGCCCTGCCCGAGGCTGAGGTGTGTAATCTGTATGGGCCGTCGGAAGATACCACTTACTCAACCTGTGCGCGCTTTTCCACACTGCTAGAGTCGGTGCCGGATATAGGTTATGTCATCGCCAACAGTCAGGCCTATGTGCTGGGTGACGCGATGGAGCGCTTGCCGATTGGCTGTGTTGGTGAGCTTTATCTTGGCGGTGCCGGTGTTGCCTGTGGTTACCTAAACCGGCCTGAACTGACCGAAGAACGTTTTATTGCCAATCCCTATTACGAGGCATACAGCACGGATTGCAGCCCTCGCCTCTATCGCACTGGCGACTTAGTGCGTTACCGGCAGGACGGACGACTGGAATTTATTGGTCGCAGCGATGATCAGGTGAAAATCCGTGGTTTTCGTATCGAGTTGGGTGAGATTGAACACCGCCTGAACCAACTCGAAGATGTTGCATTGTCGCAGGTACTGGCGCGCACACTGGCGGATGGTCAGCAGCAATTGGTGGCTTATGTCCAGCCTTGTATCACGTGTGAGACAACCCAGGATGAGACGCAGCAGGCAGCCTGGATCAGCGATATCAAATTACGTCTGGGGCAACAATTACCGGCCCATATGGTACCCGGTCTGTTTGTGGTCATGCCACAGTGGCCGTTGACACCAAACGGCAAAATTGACAAAAAAGCCCTGCCAGCGCCGGATGCGTTACAACAAAGTAGTGCACAATATGTGGCGCCTGAGACTGAGCTTGCTCAATTGCTGGCAAGCCTGTGGGCCGATCTGCTGGGGCTGGAGCAGGATAAAATCAGTGCCACCGCTAACTTCTTTGAGCTGGGCGGCCACTCGTTGCTGATTATGCAGTTACTGGCCAAACTACAGCAGCATAATCTGAGTTGCAGCGCCCAGCAGCTGTTCCAGGCCGTTGATCTGGCGGCTATGGCGGAGGTTATCAGCGAGGCCGATGATGCTTTTGCCATCCCTGAGAATAAAATACCGCCTCAGTGTGATGCCATTACGCCCGACATGCTGACGCTGGCGACGCTTGAACAGTCTGAGATTGATGCCATCGCCGCAGCGACATCCGGCGGGATGCGCAATATTCAGGACATTTACCCACTGGCGCCTCTGCAAGAGGGGGTACTCTTTGTTCATACGCTGAATCCAGAACATGACCCCTACGTCACTACTGCCAGTTTTGAGTTCACATCCGCAGGTAAATTGTCCGGATTTGTGACTCAGCTGAACTGGCTGATCCAGCGCCATGATGTGCTGCGCACCGCGATTTTCTGGCGTGGTCGTCAGCAGGCGATGCAGGTAGTCATGCGTGAAGCCAGACTGCCGGTCACTGAACTGACGCTTCGTGAGGGCAACATTGAGGCGCAGTTTACTGAGTATGTGGCAAGCGGACCACATGGGTTTGATCTGGAGTCTGCACCGCTGATCCAGCTGGTGGTCACGCCAGAGGATGAACTGGGGCGGGTATTCGCCATGCTCAAATTCCATCATCTCATTACCGATCATGTGTCATTAGAGATCCTGATGAGTGAACTCGAAGCCGACAATGTGTTGGCACTGCCAGCGCCTCTGCCTTACCGGGAATTTATCGCTCGTTCAATGGCGCAAAGCGCTGAGCTGGACACTGAAGCCTTCTTCACTGAACAACTGGGCGACATAGATACACCCACCTTGCCGTTTGATTTGGCTCAGGTCACTGGAGATGGTAATTCGGTAGTTGAATATCACTCGACGCTCAGCGACACTCAGTCTCAGCTGATCCGCACTTTATGTAAACGCCATCAGTGCAGCCCGGCGGCTTTGTTTCACCTTGCCTGGGCGCAAGTACTCAGTGCCTGTTGTGGCCGTGATGAAGTGGTGTTTGGTACTGTGATGTCTGGCCGGATGAATGGTATGGCGGGCATTGAGCGTATGATGGGTATGCTGATCAATACCTTGCCACTGCGCCTGTCATTAGGGCATCAGGCAGCCCATGTTGCACTTAAAGAAGTGAATGATGCCTTGCAGGCGCTGTTACCCTATGAACAGGTATCCCTGGCCGAAGCGCAAAGTTACAGCGGGATAGACGGCAATACGCCGCTGTTCAGTGCCATCGTGAATTATCGCCACTCGGCGACACAGTCGGAACCTGCGGGTGAACAGGATACGTCGCCCGGCGTAGCGCTGCTGAGCACGCGTGAGCGCACCAATTATCCGTTCGATTTATCGGTGAATGATCTGGGAGAGGGCGATAGTTTTAGCCTGGACTATCAGATTGAACAAAGCGTCAGTGCAGCACGGATCGCTGAGCTAATGCACACCGCGTTAGACGCACTGGTGGAGGCACTGAATGAACACAGTGAGCAGCCGGTTGCGACACTGGCAGTACTGAGTGAGCCTGAGCTGACACAACTCAGTCAGGGGCAAAGTGATGAAGCCAGTTATCCTCGCAATGCCTGTATTCATGAAGTGTTTGAACTGCATGCCAGCGCTACACCGGACAGTATAGCCTTACAGCTGAATAAGCAGACCCTCAGTTATGATGAGCTGAATGCCAAAGCCAATCAGCTGGCGCGTTATTTGCGCGAGGTGCACCAGGTTGGCTCCGGAACTTTAGTGGGTCTGTGTATAGGTCGCTCTGTAGAGATGATAGTGGCCAGTTTGGCGATTCTGAAAGCCGGTGGTGCGTACGTACCGCTGGACCCTAACTATCCGCAATCACGATTGGCCTATATGTTGGAAGATACTCAGCTGAGCGTGATCCTGACCGAGCGAGCGCAACAAGAGACTCTGGCCTTCAGTCAGGTGACAAAACTGATACTGGATGACGCAGACACGCCCTGGTCAGCCCTGAGTAAAGACAATCTGACCCGGGCAGATGCGCTGACACCGCAATCGCTGGCCTATGTGATTTATACCTCTGGCTCCACGGGCACACCTAAAGGCGTAATGACCCCACACCGTGCCGTCAATCGCCTGGTACATGCGCCTAACTTTATGACTCTGGATAGCCAGACGGTATTTCTGCAAAGTGCCAACATTGCCTTCGATGCCGCGACGCTCGAGATCTGGGGACCCTTACTGAATGGCGGGCGCTGTGTGTTATATCCGGACAGCCTGATCACACTGGATGGGCTGAATCGGGTATTGCGTACTCAGGAGATCACGGCGCTGTGGCTGACCTCGGGGCTGTTTACCGAGTGGAGCAAAGTGTGTAATGAACTGGCAGCTGACACCCTGGCGCTGCAAAACGTGCTGGCCGGTGGGGATGTGCTCAATCCGCAGGCGGTTGCCACCGTGCAACGGGCACTGCCTGAGGTCACAGTGATCAACGGTTATGGACCAACGGAAAACACCACTTTTACTTGTTGTTACCCGGTGCCTCAACACAGTGATATACGCGCAGGCGTGCCTATTGGCAGTGCTGTGCAGGGCGATCAGCTGCTGATCTTAACGCCGCATGGTCGTCGGGTACCACAAGGGGTGGTTGGCGAGCTGTGCGTTGGCGGCGATGGTCTGGCACTGGGTTACCTTAACCAGCCAGCCCTGAGCAAAGAGCGCTTTATTCGCAATCCGTATCAGACTCAGGGCAACCAGCCCGAAATCTTGTATCGCACCGGCGATCTGGTGCGCTGCAATACTGACGGATTGATTGAATATGCCGGCCGGGTGGATGATCAAATTAAAATTCGTGGTTTCCGGGTTGAGCTGGGTGAAATTGAGCGCCAGCTGGACGCGCTGGACGATGTCGCTGCGGCACTGGTCACCATTAAAACGCGTACCGGCGGAGATAAACAGCTGGTTGCCTATGTGGAATTAAACTGCGATGGCAAGCAGGAGGAACAAGGTGCACATATTCAGGGGCTGGTACAGGCACTGGCCGCTCAGCTGCCTGCCTATATGATCCCTGCGGCCTTTGTACTGGTGCAAGACTGGCCGTTAACACCGAATGGAAAAATCGACCGAAACGCTTTGCCTGAGGCGGATTTCAGTTTGATGCAGGCCGAGTATGTAGCACCGGTCAGCGAGCTGGAAACGCAGCTGGTTGCACTGTGGTCGGAGCTACTGGACCTGCCAGTTGAGCAGATCAGTACACAGGCCAACTTTTTTGAGCTGGGAGGCCATTCACTGTTGGTCATGAAGTTATTGCAGGCACTTAACCAGCACCTTGAAATTGAACTGCAAATCGCCGACCTGTATCGCTGCGAAAATATTCAGCAGATTGCCGGGTTTATTGAGTCGGTTCAGGCCATTCATGACCAGACGCTGCCAGCGCAGCAAGACAACAATGAATTTGAGGATTTTGAGCTATGAGTGTTGAGTTGCTCTTTCAACAACTACAACAGGCGGGTGTTATTTTTCAGTCTCAGGATGAAAAAATCACCCTCAAGCTACCCAAAGAAATGGACAGTCAGCTGAAACGTCAGCTGGCCGAAAACAAAGACGCGCTCAAGGCATTTTTACACCAGCTTTATGCTCGCAGTCACAAGCGCCCGACGCTGAAAAAGATGCCGGTTTGCAGTGCGCCTCTCTCTTTTGCACAGCAACGGCTGTGGATGCTCAATGAGCTACATGGCGGCAGTGCGCACTATAATATGCCGCAGATCTATCGTGTCGAAGGTCAGCTGGAGCCAGCACTGGTGGAACAGGCGCTCGCGCAAATTGTGCAGCGTCATCAGGTGTTGCGCACTGTGTACCAGTCTCAACAGGGCAAAGCGGTGCAGGTTGTGCGCGATGATGTGGTTTTCTCATTAACCTGTGTGGATCTGAGTGCGCAGGCACCTGATGCAGCACAACAGGCTTTGGATGCCTTACTGCAAGAAGATGCTCAGACACCCTTTGACCTGAGCCAGGATCTGATGATCCGTGCAACCTGGGTGAGCATGAGTCACACGGCTCCGGGCCAGGTGGGGTACTTGCTATTAAACATGCACCATATTGCTTCTGATGGCTGGTCGATGGCGATCCTGAGCCAGGAATTCTTTGCGATTTATGCCAGCCTGGTGCAGGGCAATGCGTGTCCTCTGCCTGCGCTTGCTTTGCAATACAAAGATTATGCGCACTGGCAGCGTGAGTGGCTGAGCGAAGAGGTGCTCGCATCCGGGCTGAAATTCTGGCAGCAGACACTGACCGACTTACCCGCATTACATAGCCTGCCGCTGAGCTATCCAAGACCCGCACAAAAAGGGTATCTGGGCGCCAGGCATGACGCCTCGCTGGGGGCGCCTGTTGCCAAAGCGCTTACTCAGTTGTGTGAGCAGCATCAGCTCAGCCCGTTTATGCTCATGCATGGTGCGCTGGCACTGACTTTGTCGCGTTTTAGCGGCAATTCAGATGTAGTGATTGGCACCCCAGTTGCAAATCGCAGCGATGCCCAGCTTAAAGACCTGATAGGCTTTTTTGTCAATTCTCTGGTGCTCAGAGCAAGCACAGAGCATGACTCGCTGGCAGACTTTTTAGCCCATATTCGCCACGTCAACCAGCAGGCTCAATCCCATCAGGATGTGCCGTTCGAGCAGATTGTCGAGGCACTGAATATAGAGCGTGATAGTGCTCATACGCCTTTATTTCAGATAGTTTTGACCACTAACTCTGATTATGGGGTGGCCAGTGAACAGGCGCACAGTGTGGCACTGCCCGAGCTGAGCATGACACCGCTGAGTGGTGATGAGTCTATCTGTAAATTTGATCTGGAGATTAACCTGAGTCTGGATGAGCAAGGTGTTCATATTAGCTGGTTATATGACAAAGCCTTATTCAGCCCGGCGCTCATTGCACGTTTCAACGCCCAGTTGATGGCAGTTATCGAAAGACTGGCAGGCGCCACGGTGAGTGCCAGTCAGCCAATGTTGAGTGAAATTTCGGCGCTTAATGTAACAGAGCAGGCGCAGCTGGCGGCGCTGATGACCCCCAGTGAGCTGACAGAGGCGGCTCATCAGTCGGTGACAGAGTTGTTCAGCCGCAGCGTCGCACTTGCACCGCAGCATATCGCACTGGAGTGTGGTCAGCGTCAGCTTAGCTATGGTGAACTCGACAGTGCGTCCAGTCGACTTGCCCGTTATCTGATAGCACAAGGTCGCCAGGCGTATATCGGCTTGTTGCTGCCGCGCGGTATCGAGATGATAGTCGCCATGCTGGCTGTGCTCAAAAGTGGCGCGACCTATGTACCGCTGAATCCCGACTATCCGCAGTCCCGCATCGACCATATTGTGGCAGACGCTGATCTTAACCTGGTGATCACCTGTGCTGAACATCGCCCGATACTGCAAAACAGCAATATACAGGCGCTGGAGCTAACCCCTGCACTCACAATTGAGGGATGTGATGCGTTTATGCGTTTTGGCTCTGCACAGCTTACTGAGCACTTGCCTGAGCCAGAAAACCCAGCTTATGTGATCTATACATCGGGCTCGACCGGATTACCCAAAGGGGTTGCGGTGCCACACCGGGCCATCAGCCGACTGGTGATGTCGCCCAACTTTATGAGTTTGGACCGGGATACGGTGTTTTTGCAGGCTGCGAATGTGGCGTTTGATGCGGCAACGCTGGAAATTTGGGGGCCGCTGCTTAATGGTGGTTGCTGCGTGATCTATCCGCAAGCTCATCTCACGCTGGAGACACTGAACCAGGTGATTGAGGCGCACCGGGTTAATGCGATGTGGTTAACTGCCGGACTGTTTAGTGAGTGGAGTAAGATGAGCACGCAGGCACAGACACAGTTGAGCTCGCTGCGCACTGTGCTGGCCGGTGGTGATGTATTAGACCCGCAGGCTGTGGCTCGGGTGCAGCGTGCTTTGCCAGCTGTGCAAGTGGTCAACGGTTACGGTCCGACCGAAAACACCACCTTTACTTGTTGTTATCCGGTTCCTGCGCATTTTGATCCCGCAAACGCGGTGCCGATTGGTCGTGCACTGCAGGGCGACAGTGTGATGGTGCTCAGCGGCAATGAACTGGTACCGCTGGGGAGTGTGGGCGAGCTGTGTGTCAGCGGACCCGGACTGGCGCTGGGCTATTTAAACCTGGCAGCACTGAGCGCAGAAAAATTCACCGCGAACCCTTTCTATGACGACGCTCAAAGTGATGTCTATCGACGTCTTTATCGTACCGGTGACCTGGTGCGTGTTCAGGCTGATGGCGTCATTGACTATGTGGGTCGTACCGACAACCAGATCAAGATCCGCGGTTTCCGGGTTGAGCTGGGCGAAATCGAGCAACAAATCACGCAGCTGGAGAGCGTGGCCAGTGCGCTGGTGGTGGTAAACGGCGAAGCAAATAAACGTCTGGTCGCTTACATTGAGCTAACCAGAGCAGCCCGGGAGCTTGGAGCCTTGGATAGCACTCAACTGAGCCAGAAACTGGCACAGCGGTTACCTGGCTATATGGTCCCGAATGCGCTGGTCCTGATTGAGCACTGGCCGTTAACCAGCAACGGAAAAATCGACCGCCGTGCACTACCGGAACCGGCACTGACAGAGGTGGATGCAGCACACACGGCCCCCGTCTCTGAGGCGGAACAGGTAGTGGTTGACGTGTGTGGTGAATTGCTTGAACGCGATCCGGCAGAGCTTAGCACAACGGCTAATTTCTTTGCGCTGGGTGGTCACTCGTTGCTGATGATACAGCTTATTGCTGCGCTCAAAGAGCGGGGATATCAGGTTGATAGTCAGGCCCTGTTTACCAGCAGTACACTGGCGCAGATGGCGACTCAATTGAGTGAGGATGCAGAACAGGGCTTTGTGGTGCCGCAAAACCGGATCCCTCCTGAGTGTACTGAAATTACGCCTGAACTGCTGGATCTGGTTAGTCTTACGCAGGACGAGATCAATGAGATAACGGCGCAGATTCCGGGTGGAGCTAAAAACATTCAGGATATCTACCCTCTGGCGCCGTTGCAGCAGGGGATCCTGGCTATGCATACACTCAGTGATGGCCGCGACCCCTATGTTACAACCATGGCGTTTTCATTCTCTCAGCGAGCGTTATTACAGCTGTTGGAGACGCAGCTCAATGCGCTGATCGCTCGTCATGATGTATTGCGCACCGCGATTTTGTGGCGTGGCCGGACAGAGCCCGTCCAGGTGGTGCAGCGTGAGGCGCAGATAGCGGCGCAATGGCTGCCGGTGAACGCCGGGCAGGAGGTGCAAGCGGTGTTCGAAAACTATGTCGCACACGGTGCACACCGCCTTGAGCTGGAATCGGCACCTATGATGCAGTTACAGGCGATGGAGGATAAACAATCCCGGCAAATCTATGTTGTGCTCAAAGTGCACCACCTGCTGATTGACCATGTCTCGCTGGATATTCTGATGGCAGAGCTGGCCCGGATAGAAAGCGAAGGCGCAGCCAGTTTACCTGCTGTGACACCGTATCGTCATTTTATCGCTCGTGTACTACACGACCAGCAGCATCACGACGCTCAGCAATACTTTAAAGCGCAACTCGGAGACTTTGACCAGCCAGCCTACCCGTTTGGGCTGAGTGAAGTAAACGGCGATGGTGGTCAAATTGATGAGTTTAAACAGCGCATTCCGGCTGAGCTTGCCAGTAAAGTGAGAGACTATGCTAAAAGCCAGGCAATGAGCCCGGCTGCGTTATTTCATCTGGCCTGGGGGCGGGTAGTGGCCGCCTGTTCGGGTCAGCAGGATGTGGTGTTTGGCACTGTGTTATCGGGGCGAATGCAGGGTGGCCCTGAAATGGCAAACATGCTGGGCATGATGATTAATACCTTGCCTGTGCGTGTCACACTGGACCTGCGCAGTGCACAGGAGGCTTTGCACGATGTGCATGCGGCCTTGCAGTCGCTGCTCCCTCATGAGCAGGCGCCGCTTTCTGAGGCCATGCTGGCTTCGGGCGTTGAGGGCAATATGCCATTGTTCAGTGCGGTACTTAATTATCGTCATTCTCACGATGTGGGCGCGCCCGATGAAGCGGCTGATCTGAAACTATTGGGCGTCAAAGAGCGTACTAACTACCCGTGCGTGATGTCGGTTGACGATCTGGGCAGCGATTTTTCACTAACGCTGCAAATCGACAACAAGGTGAATGGCCAGCGTATCAATGCGTATCTGGTTACCGCGCTGACTCAGTTACTGGATGCGCTGCAAAGCGATTCACTCCAGCCGGTTGCTGCGCTGCCAGTGTTGCCGGATGACGAGCAACATCGTTATCTGGAGCAATGGAATGATACTGAGCAAAGTTATGCGCGTGAGGCCTGTGTGCATCAGCTGTTTGAACAACAGGTTGCAGCGACCCCCGGGAATATTGCACTACGCTTCGAGGCGCAGACCCTCACTTATACCGCGCTGAACAGTAAGGCCAATCAGCTGGCACACTATTTACGCAACACTCATAACATTGGCCCGGATTCACTGGTTGGACTGTGTGTTGAACGCTCTGTCGAAATGGTGATTGGCATCTGGGGCATTCTCAAAGCCGGTGGTGCTTATGTGCCGCTGGACCCTGAATTACCCGCTGCGCGACTTAATTATCTGGTTGAGAATGCCAGTGCCGATGTGGTGCTCAGCACCCGCTCTGTGGCCAATCGCGTTGAACTGGGCGAAGCAAAGGTAGTGGTGCTGGATGAGTTTGATTATGACGCCCATGACGAGCGAAATATTGCCGTCGACGAAATCGGCCTGACGTCACAGCATCTGGCTTATATGATTTATACCTCAGGCTCAACGGGCAAACCCAAAGGTGTACTGCTTGAGCATCAGGCGTTGCATAACCGCATCGACTGGATGGACAAAGAATATGGCTGTGATATTTCAGATAAAATTCTGCAAAAAACCCCTTACAGCTTTGATGTATCGGTGTGGGAGTTCGTCTGGCCTATGCTTAAAGGCGCCGAGCTGGTGATTGCCAAACCCGGTGGACACAAAGACCCGGCCTACCTGAGCGAGTTAGTTGTGGCAACCGGTGTCACTAAGCTGCACTTTGTGCCCTCGATGCTGGGTGTGATGCTGGAACAGAGCGACCTGGGCCGCTGCACCTCAATAAAACAGGTGTTCTGTAGTGGTGAGGCATTACAGATAAGTCATGTCGAACAGTTTAAGGCCAGCTTACCAACTGCGCGGTTACATAATTTGTATGGTCCGACGGAAGCCGCTATCGACGTGAGTTACTGGGACTGTGCACAACCCTATGGCAGCAGTGTGCCGATAGGCAAGCCCATTCAGAATATTCAGCTCCTGATCCTCGATGAAGCACTGAACCTGCTACCGCAAGGGGCGTGCGGTGAGTTACACATTGGCGGTGAAGGCCTGGCCCGCGGCTATCTGAATCGCCCGGAGCTGACTGACGAGCGCTTTATCGCCAACCCATTTTTCGATGCCAGTGCAGCAAACAGCAGCCAGCGGTTGTACAAAACAGGCGACCTGGTGCGCTATCGCGAGGACGGCAACATTGAATATATGGGCCGGCTGGATCATCAGGTGAAGATCCGCGGTTTGCGCATCGAGCTGGGTGAAATTGAGTTTTCTATCGGTGAGCACAGCGATGTAGATTCGGCGCTGGTGATGGCCTTAACCGATGAGCATGGTAGTCAGCGTCTGGTGGCTTATGTGAAGCCGCTGGGTGAATACGATGAGCAGGCACTGACGACCGCAATCAGAGCACAGCTTAGCGAGGCACTGGCCGAATACATGGTGCCGGATAGTTTTATCTATGTCAGTCAGTGGCCACAGACGCCTAACGGTAAAATTGACCGCAAGGCACTGCCTGCACCGGAGTTGTCCGCGCTGGCAGGCGGTTACGAGGCACCGAAAGGGGATAGCGAAGTGATGCTGGCGCAGGTGTGGGCCGATGTGCTTAAACTGCCCGCCGAACAGATCAGCCGTGATGCCAACTTCTTTGCACTGGGTGGCCACTCGTTGTTGGTAATGAAGCTGGTGCAGAATATCGATCAGGTTTTCAAAACCCACGGGATTGCTATCAACAAAGTGGTTGAGCGACCCACACTCAGCGCCATGGCGCAGCTGATCACAGATCACAACGACCATGAATGGCAGGCCATTCGCCCTGTGTTATCACTGGATTTTGACCCGACAGTAACGATTTATCTGGCGCCCGGAGCAGGCATGACCAGCGGCGGCTACATGGACCTGGCACGGGCGTTACCTCAGGTGCAGATCATGAGCCTGGAGCCTGTGGGCATGAGCGAGCAGGACCCGGTTATCGACAGCTGGGATGAACTTATCAATTGCTATGCAGATGCCATTATCAGTGAGCGCAATGCGCGTGGCGCAGAGGCAGAACCTGCCGTGCTGATGGGCCATAGTTCCGGGGGAGCCGTGGCATTTGCAACCGCACTGAAACTGGAGTCATTAGGATGTAAAACACAACTGCTACTGTGCGAGTGTTTAGTGGCAACCGATGATGAAGCCCAGTTCGAGATCAGCGAGGCTGAAAAGCAGGAGTTAATGCTGTCCTATGCCAAAGCGCTTAAACCTGAAGACAGCGAAGAGCAGTTGTTGTCCTGGCTCAGCCTGGGTATGACTCAGCGCCTGTTCACTGTGTATTTTCAGCAGGTGGACTGGTCAAGACGCTATCAGCCCGAAGCCAGCCTGAATGGTGCCGTAAGCATGATAGTGACTCCTGAGCTGGGAGCAACTTACTGGCAGCAAAAACAGACCCAGTTGCAGGCATATGTCAGCACACAGGTAGAGACCATCCACACAGAAGGCAAGCATGTCACTATGGTGAAAAGTCCTTATGTCAGTGGCCTGGCAGACAAACTCATGGCGCTACTGGCCTGAGTAAACAAAGAGTAAAACGGGTTATCTGACCCAAGCATGCAGGCCGGGGCAAAGTGGTTTCAGCCTGCGTAATACCTATTTTAGAATTAGTAACCATTACAAGGCTGTTTTATGTTATATCGGCTAGTTTTATCTCATAAGAAACTACTCATACTTGCCACGCTTTTGAGTGTTGTTAGTGCGCTATCCGGCATCGGCATCATCTCACTGGTCAATGCTGAGATAGAAAATGTGTCTAATCCGGACTCTGACGTACTCAAAGCATTGGGCATTTTTTTCGCCGCACTGGCAGGGTTTCTTACCTTTAGTGTGATTTCTCAGTACATACTGACTAAGTTATCCGTTCAGATCATGGTGAGTATTCGCGAGAATCTGGTTCAGCGTGTTCTGTCGACCAGTTATGAGCAGATTGAGCGCGTGGGTGGGCATCGTATTTTTGCAACTTTGACCAAAGACATTGAATCACTCACCGCAACCCTGAGTGCCGTACCGCATGTGGCCTATAACCTGGCCACGGTATTGCTGTGTTTTGCTTATATGAGCTATCAGTCCTGGCAGCTGTTTTTGTTTGTCGGTGGTGTGCTGTTGTTAGCTATGCTGGTCGCCCAGCTGCTTATGAGCCTGGGCATTCAGCGCTTTCAGGCTGTGCGGGAACTGGATGACAGCCTGTTTAAGAACTTTCGTGCCTTAATCGACGGTGGTAAAGAACTGAATATTAACTTCAACCGTAAGCGCTTCTTTTACAAAGAGGTGGTGACGCCAAATATTCAGGAAATTAAACAGTCGACAATTTCAGCGCACATTATATTTATCATTCTGAGCAACTGGACCAATCTGATCTTGTTCCTGGCGCTGGGGTCTGTGGTTTTTATGTCACAACTGTTTTTGAGTGGCATAGCCACTGAGGTGGTGGTGAGCTTTGTGCTGACGCTGGTCTATGTGATAGGTCCACTGACGGTGTTGATCAACACCTACTCTGTGGTTGCAGAGGGCATAGTGTCGAGTCAGAAAATAGAAAAACTGCAACTATCAGAAGAGATTTTGACTGACCAGCTGGACAACACACTGCATCCTGAGCACAACTGGCACACCCTGGACATTGAGGCCATTGAGTATGAATACCGTCGCGATGACAGCGACGACTACCACTTCTCTATCGGGCCCATCAGCACGCAGATCCAGCGCGGTGAAATTGTTTTCCTGATTGGTGGCAATGGCTGTGGTAAATCCACCTTCGCCAAAGTGTTATGTGGTTTGTATACCCCAACGCGCGGCAGTATCCGTCTTGATGGTCGGGATGCCGCCCATGCAATGGATTGGTACCGTTGCCACTTTAGCACCATCTTTTCTGACTTCTACCTGTTTGAGCAAGTGATCGATGCCAACGGCATGCTGGCCGATGACCATAAAATTCGCCAGTATCTGAGCAAGCTGAAACTGGATCAGAAAGTCACGGTAGAAAAGGGCATTTTATCGACCACTGAGCTTTCTCAGGGTCAGAAAAAACGTCTGGGACTGTTGTTGTCATACATGGAAGACACACCGCTTTATATCTTTGACGAATGGGCAGCCGATCAGGACCCGTATTTCAGAAACTTCTTTTATCGCGAACTCTTACCTGAGCTTAAGTCTTTGGGTAAGACCATATTCGTGATCAGCCACGACGAACATTACTTCTCACTGTCTGACCGCATCCTCAAATTTGAAGCCGGTCAGATGGAAGACGTAACCACGTCATTTTCATCTGCAGAACCTGTTGCTGAACAGCCTGTAGCGCTGGCCTGAAAGCCAGATAGCGGGCTTTTGGCTCGCCACGTTTTGTGCCTTACGGTGATGCCTTAAGGCCAGAGTATTATCAAGGTCTCCGCGCATCGGGGCCAGTGAGTATGGATAGACCAAGAATGAATAATAGACGTTACCCCCTGACATCATCTCAGCAACCAGTCTGGATGGAGCAAGTATTCAAGAGTGAATCCCCACTGTACAACGTTGGGGGTCGGTTTGTTTTAACAGGGGCACTGGACCCGAACCGCTTTAAACATGCACTGGATCACGTCGTGGCGCACACCGACGCGTATCGTATCAATCTGGTACTGGAAGACACCCAGCCCTGGCAAATCATCAATGATGATCTGGAACTGGACTGGAAGTGTATTGACCTCAGTGGCTATGCGGATGCGCATCAGCGTGCCGCAGACTATTGCCAGACTCAGATGTCTACCCCCTTTGATATTTATGGCCCTTGTTTATGGCGTATTCACTGGTTAAAAATCTCCGAGCAGGAGAGTGCCATGTGTATGGTGTTCCACCACCTGATAGTGGATGGCATAGCGGGCAGCCTGTTCCTTGAATACCTCAGTGAAACGTATTTGGCGATGGATGCACAGGGGCGTTTCATTAAAGAAGTGCCTGAACGCCCGTCATACAGCGAGTTTATTGAAAAAGACCTGGCCTATCGGCAGAGCAGTCGGTTCGAAAAAGACCGGGCTTTCTGGCAGGAAAAGTTCAAGGCCTTACCCGATCCGCTGCTACTGAAGAAAACCAATCAGTTTGATGACCAGCCATTTGCTCGCCGCGAGTATGAATTTACCCAGCAGCAGTACAATCAAATCGGCGCGGTTGCCGCGCGCTATGGCTGCTCGGCAACACACTTTTTCACCACCCTGGTCGCGGTGTATTTTTCGCAGATGAATGATAAGCGTGATCTGGTCCACATCGGGATGCCCGTCCACAACCGCAGCTCGGCTAAATTACGCCAGACGATAGGTATGATGGCGTCGGTGATCCCCGTTGGCGTGGCCTTTTCGCGTACCGATAGCTTTGCTGACACCTTCAAAGCCGTGGCCGCCGAGCTCAAACGCAGCTACAAATATCAAAAGTACCCACTGCATGAAATGATCCGCGACCTCAGGCCGATGAATGAGGGTGAGGGCCAGTTGTTCGATATTCAGCTGTCAGTGGAAGATCACCCTTCCGATACCCAGTTTGGCGAAGTGTCCAGTTACAAGGCGGTACTGAACAGTGGCTTTAGCTCATACCCTTTGTCTATTTATGTGCGCAGCCATGATAATATTAATAACGTCCATGTTGAGTTTAACTTTGACCGAAACTTCTTCAACGAGGATGAGATTGATGGCCATGTCAGTCGTCTGACGACCATGATTGCTGATGTGGTAACCAACCCAACCATGCTGATTGGCGATTACACGTTAGCCACTGAGCAGGAAGTTGAACAGCAGCTGTTCGACTGGAATGGCAACCAGGTTGACTATGCGTCTCAGTTAACGATACAGCAAGTGTTTGAGCAGCAAGTTGCTGCCACGCCTAAGCACTGCGCCCTGGTGTTTGGTGAGATGTCCCTGAGCTACCAGGCACTGAATGAACGGGCCAATCAGCTGGCTCACTATCTAGCGCAACAAGGGGTTATGCCGGGCAGCTATGTGGGTGTGTGTATCAACCGCTCCATCGAAATGATGATCGCCATTTTGGCGACTCTCAAAGCGGGGGGGGTTTACGTGCCCCTGGATCCCAATTACCCGGCGGAGCGCCTGGCCTACATGATGGAAGACTCCGCAGTTAGTGTGATCCTGACCAATGAGCGGTGTCGTGAGTCGCTGGCATTTGCCGCTGACAAAGTGATTTCGCTGGACACCCAGACTGGACAATGGGCTCAGTGTGGCCTGGACAACCTCAGCACAGAGATACAGCAGCACAGCGATGAGCTGGCATACCTGATTTATACGTCGGGGTCGACGGGCAAACCCAAAGGGGTGATGTGTACCCACCGTGGTATTGTCAATCTGGCGCAGAATCAGCGAGCCCGTTTTGCCATCACGCCACAAAGCCGGGTATTACATTACGCGTCAATCAGCTTTGATGCGGGCACCTGGGACTGGGTGATGGCGCTGCTCAACGGCGCAACTCTAGTGATCAGCAGTGATGAGGCACGTCTTGAACCAGCCAAAGTGGCCGATTTATTTGTCCAGCAGCAGATCACCCATGTGACCTTGCCACCGGCGTTTTTGGCGACCATGGAATATCGGGAAGACTATGCCCTGCAATGCCTGATTGTGGCGGGTGAGGCCTGCGAGCAAGAGCTGATGGACTTATGGTCCGCACGTTATGGGTTTTATAATGCCTACGGTCCGTCTGAGGCATCGGTGTGTGCCACTGTGTGTCAATTGATGCCGGGTAATGCGGTTCGCATCGGTAAGGCGCTCGATAATGTGTCTTTGTTTGTCCTGGACGAGTATCAAAAAATGCTGCCGGTTGGCTCAATTGGTGAGTTGTATATCGGTGGTGCCGGATTGGCGCAAGGCTATCTGAATCGCCCTGAGTTAAGCGAAGAGAAGTTTGTTGCTAATCCCTTTTATCAGCAAAACCCGCAGACCGGAGCGCGTCTGTATCGCAGTGGCGATCTGGTTCGTTATTTGCCGGATGGTGAGCTGGAGTTCGTCGGGCGTGCTGACGATCAGGTTAAAGTGAGCGGGTTCCGCGTCGAGCTGGGAGAAATTGAGCACGGCCTGAATAAACTCTCGGCCGTGCACTCATGTGTGGTGCTGGCAAAGCGCCAGGGTGGCACCAATCAGTTACTGGCCTGTGTGATCCCGGAGCAACCGGTGGCAGAGTCGGAGCAGGCTGAGTTTGTCTTTGCTCTGCAACGAGAGCTAGAGCAGGGGCTGCCAGCACACATGGTGCCGGGGCATTTTGCTTTGCTGACTCAGTGGCCACTGACCCCGAACGGTAAAATTGATAAGAAAGCTCTGTTGGCGTGTACAACCATTGCGTTGCAGGGGGAATACCTTGCACCACAAACGAATACCGAAATTACGTTGGCGGCCTTATGGTCTGAGTTACTCAAAGTCGATGATGTAAGCGCGACCGCCAACTTTTTCCAGCTGGGCGGCCATTCCCTGTTGCTGATGCAACTGGCCAGTCAGCTGCAAAGCCTGGGCTGGCAAGCGCGGGTTCACGATCTGTTTGCCACCGCGTCGTTACGGGAAATGGCAGAACTGCTGGACAGGCAGGGTAAAGGTGGCAGCACGTTTGAAGTGCCGGAAAATGGCATCCCGGCTGATTGTGGCTATGTGACGCCCGAGATGCTGGATCTGGTTGAATTAAGCCAGCATGAAATCGATGAGATTGCCGCAAAAATACCCGGTGCACACCGCAATATTGCCGACATATATCCGCTGGCACCCCTTCAGGAAGGCGTGTTATTCGTGCATACCTTAAACACCCAGGCTGACCCGTATGTCACCACGGCGGCGTTTGAGTTTACCGGAACTGAACAGCTGGCGAACTTCCAGCAGGCGCTGCAACGTATGCTGACAACCCACGATGTGCTGCGCACAGCGGTGATGTGGCGCGAGCGCGAAACAGCTGTGCAGGTGGTGATGCGTGATGCAAAGCTGAGCGTGTCGCATCTGGTATTTGATACTGAGCAACCGATCAAAGCCGCATTTGAAGCCTATGTGGCTGAGCATCAGCACACTCTGGACCTTGAACTGGCACCACTTATCAAGTTGGCTGTTGCAGAAGCCTGTGACGAGGGCAAGTGCTACGCATTATTGACTTTCCATCACCTCACAACGGATCACGTTTCACTGGATATCCTGGTATCCCAGTTACAACAGCTATGTGATGATCCCGATTCGGCATTGCCCACGCCCTTGCCTTATCGCGCCTTTATCGCGCATACGCTTGAACACAATCGAGGGCTTGACCTAGCCGGATTCTTCTCGGCGCAATTGGGCGATATAGCAACCCCCACACTGCCTTTTGGTCTGAGTGAGGTGACAGGCAGTGGTGAGACTATCGTTGATCACCATGACACATTACCGATTGAGCTGAGTGACGCAATCCGCACCCTGGCCCGGCGTGAAAGACTGAGTCCTGCGGCTGTGTTTCACCTCGCCTGGGCGCAGGTGATAGCCGCCTGTTGTGGGTCGCAGGAGGTGGTATTTGGCAGTGTGATGTCTGGCCGGATGAATGGCATGGCGGGCATTGAGACCATGATGGGAATGATGATCAACACCCTGCCATTGCGTGTTTCACTGGATGAGGCTCCTGTGCTGACTCAGCTTAAGCGGGTCGATCAGAGTCTTAAAGCGCTGTTGCCTTACGAACAGGTATCGCTGGCCGAAGCGCAAAAGTACAGCGGCCTTGCCAGCGGCGCAACCCTGTTCAGTGCCATGCTGAACTACCGACATTCTGCTGCGCAGGACGATATAACTGCGCTGCACGACAGCAATGCTGCCTGGACTTTACTGAGCGCCAAAGAGCGCACCAATTATCCGTTTGGTGTGTCGGTAAATGATTTAGGGCAAGGCTTCTCGCTGGAGTATCAGATTGACCAACAGGTTGATGCTAAGCAGATAGCGGCTTATCTGACGAATGCGCTGACAAACCTGGTGACAGCATTAGCAGAGGCACCGGAGCAACCCGTTGCTTACAGCGTACTGCCCGAGCAGGCACAGCAGCATCAGCTGGTGCAGTGGCAGGCGGATGTGCCCTGGTATCGCAGTGATATGCAGATCCAACAGGTGTTTGAAGCACAAGCCGCAAAGACGCCAGACGCCATTGCACTGCAACTCAATGAGCAGACACTCTGTTATGGCGAGCTCAACGCTCAGGCTAACCAGCTGGCGCATTACTTACGTGAGCAACATAGTGTGACTGATGGTACTTTGGTGGGTTTGTGCATTGGCCGCTCCATTCAGATGGTGGTAGCCACATTAGCGATTGTGAAAGCCGGCGGTGCCTACTTGCCATTAGAGCCCAATTATCCGCAGTCCCGCCTGGAGTATATGCTGGCTGACAGCGGTGCGCAGGTGATATTGACGGAGCAGGCGCTTAGCGAGCGACTGGCATTTAGCGATGCCGAATTAGTGGCCGTGGATACCCACAGCGCACGCTTTGCGCAGTATGGTACGGACAATCCGCTGTATGCGACGACCCAATCGCCCGAGTCTCTGGCCTATGTGATTTATACTTCGGGCTCAACAGGCAACCCCAAGGGCGTTATGACGCCACACCGTGCGGTGGTACGTCTGGTAGATAATCCGGACTTTATTGAGTTGGGGACTGACACGGCGTTTTTGCAATGTGCTAATATCGCCTTTGATGCAGCAACTATAGAGATTTGGGGACCCTTACTCAATGGTGGTCGTTGTGTGCTGTTCCCGGAGGAGTTTTTAACTGTGTCTCGTCTGGATGAGGTGATTGGTGAGCAACAGATCACCGATATGTTCCTGACCACCGGCCTCTTTGATGAGTGGAGTCGCACTGGCGTCACACAGACTTCATTACGTTGTGTCTTGTCCGGTGGTGAAGCCGCGCGTTTGAACAGCTGGGAAAAAGCCCTGGCCAGTAACCCGAATTGTCAGTTTATTCATGTGTATGGACCCACAGAAAACACCACTTTCTCCACCTGGTATGTGGTCAATGCCGACGATGTTGCCCGTGGCGTGCTGCCTATTGGTCGCGGGATTTGCGGTGATCGTTGCTATATTCTGTCTGCACAGCAGCAACTGCTGCCGGTGGGCGCCGTGGGCGAGCTTTACCTTGGTGGTGACGGGCTGGCGCTGGGATATCTCAACCTGACTGAGCTCAGTGCTGAGCGTTTTATTGATAACCCCTTTGCCGGAAGTGAAGGACAGCCGCAGCGCTTATACCGCTCCGGCGACCTGGTACGCTACAACGAACAGGGCCAGATTGTGTACGTTGGCCGGGTAGACGACCAGATTAAGATCCGCGGCTTTCGCGTCGAGTTAGGCGAAATCGAACACACACTCAATGCATTGGATCAGGTTGAGCAGGCCTTAGTGATTGCTCGTAAAGACCTCAGCAATAATGCCATGATAGTGGCCTATGTGGAGCCTGCAACTCAGGTGCCTGAGGGCCAGACACTGGGTCACTGGTTAAGCGAGGCGCTGGGCGATAGTTTACCGGCCTACATGGTCCCCGGTGCGTTTGTAGTAATGACGCAATGGCCACTCAATGCCAATGGCAAAATTGATAAACGCGCGCTGCCAGAACCAGATATGGCCGCAGAGCAGGGCCAGTACGAAGCGCCTGAAACAGACACGGAAATTCTGCTCAGCGACATCTGGTCGCAGCTGCTTGGTATTGAAGCGAGCAACATCAGCCGCACCGCAAACTTCTTTGAACTGGGCGGACACTCACTGCTGGTGATGAAGATCCATGCGCGGCTTAAGCAAGCTGGGTTTACGGCAGAAGCCGCAGCTATCTTTAAGGCCCAGACACTGGCTGAAATGGCCAGCACAGTGAGTAAGCTGGAAGAAGAAAGTAGCTGGCAAGTGCCCGCGAATGGGATAACGGCTGATACCACGGTTATCACGCCACAAATGCTGCCTTTGATTGCGCTGACCCAACGTGAAATCGATTCAGTCTGTGCGCAGATCCCCGGCGATGTACAGAACATTCAGGATATTTATCCGCTGGCACCACTGCAGGAAGGCATTTTGTTTGCGCATTCTTTGCAGCAAGAGTTTGACCCTTATGTGATTTCTGCGGCACTGACCTTTGCGGATGACACCAAGTTTGAGCGCTTCGTTACGGCGCTGGAGCAGGTGGTTGCCCGCCATGATATCTTGCGCAGTGTAATCCTCTGGCGCGGTCGCGACAAAGCGGTTCAGGTGGTACAGCGCGAGATAGGCAGTCTGGTTGAGTGGCTGGAATTTGGTGCTGAGCAAGATGTACTGGCCGCATTTAATGACTTTGTTGAACACGGCAATCATAAAATTGATGTCGAGCAAGCCCCGCTGGTACGCATGCAGGTTGTTCGGGATGAAGCCAGTGGCAAGGTGCATGCTTTGTTTAAGCATCATCACCTGATCACCGACCATGTGTCGGTTGAATTGATCCTGGAAGAACTCGCCATGTGTGTGGCGGGTGAGCAGGCCAGCTTGCCACCACAAGTGCCTTATCGCGAGTTTGTTGCCAAATCACAGCACATTGCTAAAACCCTCGACAGCGCGGCCTTTTTCTCGGCGCGTCTGGGGGAAGTTGATACGCCAACCTTACCTTTTGGCCTGGCAGACACGCTGGGCGACGGGTCGAATTCGCAGGAACTTAGCTATGCGCTGGCACCTGAGCTGGGTGAACGTATTCGTCAGTTGTCGCGCCAATTACAAATGGGCCCGGCGGTGTTATTCCATGCCGCCTGGGCACAGGTGCTGAGCCACTGCTGTAATATGCAGGATGTGGTGTTTGGTACTGTCCTCTCCGGACGCATGAGTGGAGAGGCGGGCGTGGAGCGTATGCTGGGCATGCTGATCAATACCTTGCCGGTGCGTGTAACGCTTGCGGATGTGGATGCCAGAACTTTGCTGACTCAGGTGCACGAGCAGCTGCAGGGATTGATCCCCTATGAGCAGGTGGCACTTGCCGAGGCGCAGCGTCACTCTCAGGTGGATGCCAGTTCGCCGCTGTTCAGCACCACGCTGAATTTCCGCCATTCTGAAAACCTTGATGAGCAGCAAAGCAGTCTGTACGACATTGCCGCAGTGCGTGAGCGCAGTAACTATCCGCTGGATCTGTCGGTGAATGACTTTGGTGATGCCTTCACCCTCGACTTCCAGGCGGATGCGCGTGTACCGCTGGCGCTGGTGGCAGACTTGATGAATACTGCCATCGATAACTTATTACACCATGCCATGCGCGACTCCGAGGAGTCACCGGCTCAGTGGACAGCCTATTCTGCCGAGCAGCGCCAGGCATTACTGAATGCACAGCAAGGGCCGATTGTGACCTTACCACAAGCTTCAGTGCATCAGCTGTTTGAGCAGCAGGCCTTAAAAACCATGGGCCGCGTTGCTGTCAGCTATGACGATGACTTTCTGACTTACCACTTGCTCAACGAGCGCGCCAACCAGCTGGCCCATTATTTACGCGCCGAGCATCAGGTGGGCCCGGATACCCTGGTCGGCCTGTGTGTCGGTCGCTCGCTGGAGATGATGGTGGCGGTGCTGGCTACCCTCAAAGCAGGCGGGGCCTATGTGCCGCTGGACCCGGATTATCCGCAGGAGCGTCTGGCCTATATGGTCGAGGACACCGGCCTGTCTGTAGTGCTGACCCAGCAAAAAGTCGCCGGGATCCTGAGTGATTTTAACGTCAAGGCTGTGCTGCTGGATGATGCCAGCCAGTTCGCAGGCTACCCAATCAGCAACCCAGATGTGGCCCTGACCCCAGATAATCTGGCTTATGTGATGTACACCTCGGGCTCGACCGGTAATCCCAAGGGCGTGATGATAAGTCATCATAACCTGATCAACTTTGCCGCCAACTGTGAGCAGCGCTACGAAATCACCGAAGCCGACAACGTGTTGCAGTTCTCTACCATGAACTTCGATATTTTCGTCGAAGAATGGCTGGCGACGCTGACTCAGGGTGCTACTTTGGTGCTGCGCGACGACGATGTGTCGCTGAGCCGCGAGGCCTTTATCGCTTTTTGCGACAGCCATGCCATCAGCGTGGCCAGCCTGCCAACGGCGTTCTGGCATATGCTGGCGCTGAGCGAAGCAGAGCTTGAGTCTCTGGCGCTGCGCCTGGTGATTGTCGGCGGTGAAGCGCTGGATAAACAATCGGTGGCCGCGCTTAAACCTGGCTTTGTGTTGCTCAATACTTATGGTCCGACGGAGACCACAGTCACCGCATCCGGCTACGCCATCAGTGGTGGTTACGATGCGCCCCGCGCGGTGCCCATCGGCCGCGCCAACGTCAATACTGCGACTCTGGTACTCAGCGAGCAGCTGACCTTATGCCCGCCGGGTGTGGTCGGTGAGCTGTACATCAGTGGTCAGTGTCTGGCCAGTGGCTATCTGCATCAACCGGGACTCACTGCCGAGCGCTTTATTGATAGCCCCTATTTTGACCCGGCTAATCCCGCGCTGAGCGCCCGTTTATACAAAACCGGCGACTTAGTGCGTATGGGCGCAGACGGCGAAATTGAGTTTGTCGGGCGCAGCGACGATCAGGTCAAGATCCGTGGTTTCCGCGTCGAATTGGGTGAGATTGAAACTCAGTTGATGAGCCATGAGCAGGTAGAGTCAGCGGTGGTACTGGCCCAGGCTGGCGCTCTTGATGGTATGAACAGGGGCGGCAAGGTACTGCGGGCTTTTGTGAAGGCGAAGAGCGAGCAAGACAGCAGCTTAATTGACGCACTGCAACAGCACCTGAGCGGCAACCTGCCTGATTACATGGTGCCGTCGGCCTACAGTTTTGTGGACCAGTGGCCGCTGACCGCCAATGGCAAGCTGGACAAGCGAGCGTTGCTGGCCCTGCCGACTAAAACGGTGGAGCAGCCTTATCAGGCACCGCACACCAATGCCGAAAAAATGGTGGTTGAGATTGTCGCGTCGCTGTTGTCGCTCGACGTCGATAAGGTGGGTGTCCACGCTAATTTCTTCGCGCTGGGGGGCCACTCGTTACTGATTATGCAGCTGGTCAGTCAGCTGCGCGCACGTCAGTATCAGGCGGACGTGCAGGCCCTGTTCAGGGCACACACGCTACAGGACATGGCACGCCAGGTTCGGGCACTTGGGAGTGAGGAACTAAGTCGTGTGCCCGCCAATTTAATTCCGGCGGACTGTACTCAAATTACCCCGGAGATGATCACACTGGCCGAGCTGGATGCGCAGCAACTCGAAGACATTGCGGCAACCATTCCTGGTGGCATGGCCAATATTCAGGACATCTACCCGCTGGCACCGTTGCAAGAAGGCGTGCTGTTTGTACACACCATGAGTGAAGGGCAGGACCCGTATGTCACCAGCACCACCTTTGAGTTCGACAGCCGCGAGTCTCTTGAGCGCTTTAAATGGGCATTGAATACGCTGATAGCCCGTCACGATGTACTGCGCACCGCCATATTATGGCGCAACCTCACTACTGCACTTCAGGTGGTGCAGCGCGAGGTAACGCTGCCAGTGACTGAGCTGGACTTCAGCGAGGCAAACGATGTTTGGGCCGCGTTCAGTGCGCATGTGGTTGAGCAGCCGCTGTGGATTGAGCTGGAAAGCGCGCCGCTTTTACAACTGAGCGTGTGCGAAGACGCCGCGCAGGGCAAGTATTATGCGCTGCTGTGCGAGCATCACCTGATCTCAGATCACGTGTCACTGGAAATTCTGGTCCATGAATTAACGGCGCTGCTGAATGGCAATGAAGCCAGTCTGGCTGAGCCAGTGCCGTACCGGGAGTTTGTCGGTCGCACCCTGGCACGCACCGCGAGTCTGGACACCGAAGCCTTTTTCACCCAGATGCTGGGGGGTGTCAGCGAACCCACCTTGCCTTATGGTCTGACAGACGTCCTGAATGACGGCTCGGGCATTGAAACGGTACATGTCACCCTGGATGAGGCACAGGCGCAGCGTATTCGCCGTCTGACCCGCCAGTATCACAGCAGCCCGGCAGCGTTGTTCCATCTGGTGTGGGCCAAAGTATTGGGCGTGTGCAGCGGTCAGTCCGAGGTGGTGTTCGGCACCGTGCTATCGGGTCGTATGAGCGATGATGGCCTGAGCAGCCAGCTGATGGGCATGATGATCAATACGCTGCCGCTGCGGGTGTCACTGAGCGGGCAGGATGCAATGAGCCTGCTGGCACAAATCAATGACGACCTGCGTGCACTGATGCCGTACGAACAGGTGTCACTGGCCGAGGCACAGCGCTGTAGCGGCGTAAGTGGTCAGCTGCCCCTGTTCAGCGCGATGCTGAACTATCGCCACTCGGCGGTGGAAGAGTCGCAGCTGGAGCAGGAGGTCGGATTCAAGGTGATTGCCAGTGAAGAGCGCACCAACTATCCGTTTAACCTCTCAGTGGATGACTTCGGCGATGGCTTTGGCTTTGAGCTTCAGGTCGATAAACGTGCCCCGGCGGCGCGCATAGCCGAGTATCTGCAAGTGACCCTGACCCAGGTGCTGGATTTACTGGACAGCCAGAGCCATACAGCGGTGCAGAGCCTGTGTGTGTTGGATGAAGCAGAGCGTCAGCAGCAACTGCACAGCTGGAATGACACGGCGCTGGATTACCCGCGTGAGCTGTGTATCCACGAGCTGTTTGAACAGCAGGCAGCGGCCACGCCGGAGCAGATTGCACTGCGCTTTGGTGAGCAGACCCTGAGTTATGGCGAGCTCAATAGCAGAGCTAACCAGTTGGCCCATTATCTGCGTGCAGAGCACAATATTGGGCCGGATTCGTTAGTGGGTTTATGTGTTGAGCGCTCGCTGGACATGGTGATAGGCATTTGGGGTATTCTCAAAGCCGGTGGGGCTTATGTGCCGCTGGACCCTAACTACCCGCAATCACGCCTGGCCTATCTGATTGAAGACGCCAGTCTAAATGTTGTATTAAGTCAACAGAATGTTGCAGAAAAGGTGTCGCTGGGATATGCTAACGTCGTTTTACTGGACGCACCAGAGTCTCATAATCACGACATATTTTCGGTTTATCCTGCATACGATTTAACCCGAGCAGAGACGGGTGTGTGTGCCCAGAGCCTGGCTTACCTGATCTATACCTCAGGGTCGACGGGTAAACCAAAAGGCGTGATGATTGAACATGGCAATACCGTGGCAATGTTGCAGTGGGCGAAACAGGCATACAGTGATGCAGAGCTGGATAAAGTGCTGGCATCGACGTCACTGAACTTTGACTTGTCGATTTATGAGTTGTTCCTACCGTTGTGCTTTGGTTATCAAAGTGTGATTGTGAACAATGCCATGGCACTGGCCGAGCAGCAGCTTGATATCAGCATGATCAACACCGTACCGTCGGCAATGAAAGCCTTGCTGGAAGTGGGGGCGGTGCCGCAAGGGGTTAAAGTGATTAACCTGGCGGGTGAGCCACTGACCGCGCAGCAGGTGAATCAGATTTTAGAAGCGTGCCCGGGTGTGGTGGTATGTAACCTTTATGGTCCGTCGGAAGACACCACTTATTCGACGGCAGCGCGCTTTACGTCTGCCTTGAGTCAGGTGCCGGATATTGGTCGGGTGATTGCAAACAGTCAGGCGTATGTACTTGGCAGCGCACAAGAATTGTTACCGACTGGCAGTGTCGGTGAGCTTTATCTGGGTGGTGCCGGTGTTGCACGAGGGTATTTGAACCGTCCTGAGCTGACGGCCGAGCGCTTTATCGACAACCCTTACTATGAAGCGGCGGGAGTTAACAACAGCAAGCGCTTATATCGCACCGGCGATTTGGTCCGTTATCGCGAAGATGGTCGTATAGAATTTATTGGCCGGATAGATGATCAGGTCAAGATCCGGGGCTTCAGGATAGAGTTGGGTGAAATTGAACACCGGCTCAATAACCATCCTGAAGTGGTGACGTCTTTAGTGATGGCCCAGGAGCACACCGGTGGCGGACAATATTTGGTCGCGTATCTGCAACCTTGTATCACGCGTGATACAAAAGAGGAAACACAGCAGCAAGCCTGGTTGAGTGATGTTAAGAGTACGCTGGAAGGTGAGTTACCGGCACATATGATCCCGGGCCAGTTTGTGCTGATAAACGAATGGCCGCTGACACCAAACGGAAAAATAGACAAAAAAGCCCTGCCAGTGCCGCACGGTATGCTGGCAGGACAAGAGTACATTGCACCACAAAGCGACACAGAGCATGCTCTGGTGGCAATCTGGGCTGAGTTGCTTGGTCTGGACCGAGAGCAGATAAGTACCAGCGCTAACTTCTTCGAGTTAGGCGGCCATTCTCTGTATCTAATCAAGCTGGCTGGTGCGATCAAAACCCAGTTCGAAATCGAGCTGACATTACGGGAAATTTACGACGCTGCAGAATTAGCGGTCCTTTCACAGGTAATTGAGAGCAAGCAGGCCCAAAAATATCTCGAAGACAAAAAAGCCAATGAATCGGTAATGATGAGTGGAACACTATAATGATTGCACAATTAGTTAAATCGGCAGCAGACCAAGGCGTTTATCTGTATGTCAAAGAGGGCGCGTTACATTTTGACCTGACGGTGGCCGAGTTTCCGGCCGCACTCAAGCAGGACATCATAGCAAATAAGGCAGAAATCATCGCGTTTCTGTCTTATGCACAAAGCGCAGACAGCGAGTCGCAAGGGCCGCAACCCGGGCACTATCCGGATGGCTGCGTGCTCTCTTATACTCAGCAGCGCTTCTGGCTGCTGGAGCAAATGCAATCAGGTCAAAGTCAATACAATATGCCTGTTGCGCTGAATGTTGAAGGCGCACTGGAACTGACTTTGGTTGAAAAGGTGCTCAGCACTATCGTGGCACGTCATCAGATCCTGCGCACCGTTTATCGTGAGCAGGATAATGAAGTGCGTCAGCATGTGTTGCAAAACAGTGACGTTACTCTGAGCTTTGTCGATCTCAGTGACTGTGAAGGTGTGCAGCAGCAGGCGCAGTTGTCTCAGTGCCTGCTTGAAGAAGCACAACGCCCATTTGATCTGACCCAGCAGCTTTCAATCCGCGGTCAGTACCTCAAGCTTCAGGGAACTGGTCACTCTCAGCAAGGCGTGTTGTTGCTGACACTGCACCATATTGCTTCTGACGGCTGGTCTATGGATGTATTGATCAATGAGTTTGTGACCTTATATCGGGCCTATTCAGCTGAACAGGCTAACCCGTTACCTGAGCTGGCACTGCAATACGCCGACTTTGCCGTCTGGCAAAGAGATAAAATGCAGGGCGGCGAGTTTGAGAAACAGCTGACATTCTGGCAGCAGGCACTGGAAGATGCGCCGCTGACACACAATTTGCCTACCCAGCATCATCGCCCGGAAGTAAAGCAGACACAGGGGGCACACGTCACGGCCACGTTGCCTGCGTATGTAGCACAGCAGCTGGGCGAGATGGCCAGACAGGCTCAACTGAGCCCGTTTATGCTTATGCATGCCGTGCTGGGTGTGGTACTTAGCCGTCATAGCAACCAGTCAGATATTGTCATTGGCACGCCGGTGGCAAACCGCGTCGATGAGGCCCTGAGCCCGCTCATTGGCTGTTTCGTCAATACCCTGGCATTGCGCCTGAATACCTGTCACAGCACTTTGGCTGAATACTTTGCTCATGTTCGTCAGGTGCATATGAACGCCCAGGTTAATCAGGATGTGCCGTTCGAGCAGCTCATTGATGCCCTGAATCTACCACGCACTTCATCTTATACTCCTTTGGTGCAGATCATGCTGACCACCAATGATAAGTTTACTGACGGCAACGATGAGTCGGCCCTGATGGCGCTGCCAGACGTGAGCCTGTCTCCGCTTCAGGGCAGTCATCCGGCCATCAAATTCGATATGGAAATTGCGCTGAATATCAGCGATAAGCAAATCGAGACCACCTGGAACTATGATGTGGCATTGTTCGACGCTGAGTTTGTTGAGCAGCTTAGTGAACACTTTAGCAATGCCCTGATCGCATTGGCGGATATGAGCGCTCAGACTCGTCGCACCTTACCCTTGAATCGTCTGTCTATTTTGGGTGACAAGCTCGAATCCTATCTGATCGATGGTCTGAATAACAATGCTGCTGATTACCCTCTCGATCAGTGTATTCATCAGGTGTTCGAGCAGCAGGCGATGCAAACGCCTGAGCAGATCGCCGTTAAGTTTGGCAACAAGCAGCTGACCTATGGCGAGCTCAATGAGCGTGCCAACCAGTTGGCGCATTTCCTGATCCGGGAATATCAGGTCACCCCGGATACCTTTATCGGCTTATGTGTTGAGCGCTCGCTGGAAATGATCATTGGTACTCTGGCCATCCTCAAAGCCGGTGCAGCCTATGTGCCGTTAGACCCGGCCTATCCGCGCCAGCGTGTGACCTACATGATGGAAAACTCCGGCGTTAAAATTATTCTCTCTACACATTTTATTATTGAGCAGCTGGACTTAACCGATTATCACAGTATCTGCATTGATGGTCTGGGTAATGAGCAAGTGGTACAGACCTTTGTCGATTATGCTACCCACAACCCAAGTGAGTTGGTTGCGGGCCTGACTTCTTCAAACCTGGCCTATGCTATCTACACCTCGGGTTCGACTGGTAAGCCTAAGGGTGTGCTGCTTGAGCACAAAGGGATAGTCAATGTTGCATTCAACCACCGTCATTACCTGAAAGTAGACGAACAAAGCAAAGTACTGCACTTTGCTTCAATGAGCTTTGATGCCGGTACCTGGGAGTACGTGATGGCATTGCTCAGTGGTGCTACGTTGGTGATTGCCGACAGTGTTCAGCGTTTATCTCCGGAGAGCATAAGTCAGCTGCTGCACAGCGAAGCCATTACCCATGTGCTATTACCACCTGCTTTCCTGGCCATGATGGAGTTTCGTGACGATTTGGCGCTTAAAGCGCTGGCCGTCGGTGGTGAGGCCTGCGATCAGGAAGTGGTTGAGCAGTGGGGGGGCACCTACCGGATGGTCAATGCCTATGGCCCGACTGAGATCTCTATCTGTGCAACCTGGGCTGAATTGCGTCCCGGGCAGAAAGTCACTATAGGTAAGCCGCTGAAAAATACCAGTGCCTTTGTGCTGGACAGTAATCAGGCCTTGCTATCGCCGGGGGTAGTCGGTGAGCTGTACATCAGTGGTGTTGGTCTGGCGCGCGGCTATCACCAGCTACCTGAGCAAACCGCAGAGCGATTTATCCCGAATCCTTATTTCGATGGCCACAATAAATGTGTAACCGAAACCTTGTATAAAACAGGGGACCTGGTTCGTTATTTACCCGATGGCGAGCTGGAATATCTGGGTCGTATCGACCAGCAGGTGAAGATCCGCGGCTTCAGAATCGAAGTTAGTGAAATTGAAGGCTTGCTGAGCGAGTGCCCTGATGTCGATGCGGCCGTGGTGACTGTTGCGAGCAGTGCAACGGGTGCCAAACACTTAGTGGCGTATGTGCAGCTTAATAACCAAACCGCTGTTAAGACTGCCTCTGGCCATGAAAATATTAATGACAGTCAGGCTGCGATCCAGCGGATCAAAACAGAACTGGCAGACAGGCTCCCTGATTACATGGTACCCGGGATGTTTGTGCCAGTATCGCAGTGGCCTTTGACCAGTAATGGCAAGATTGATAAACGGGCGCTGCCAGAGCCGGACCTGGCCGCCGTTGAAGGTGAATATATTGCGCCTGAAACACACAGCGAACAACGCCTGGTTGCCATCTGGGCGCAATTACTGCATTTGCAGGAAAGTGAAATAAGCACCTCGGCCAACTTTTTTGCGCTGGGTGGTCACTCCCTGCTGGTTAGTAAGCTGGTCAGAGCTATCACCTCGGACCCGGAATTACAGCTACAACAGATAGACATGCAGGACATTTTTACGGCGCAGTCGCTGGCCCAGCTGGCCCAGCACATCGACCTGCTGCGAATGCAACAGCTCAATGCACAGGCGGCAGACAGTATCTGCGATCAGGATTTAGTTGAGGATGGTGAGATTTAATGAATGTACATCAGGCTTTCGAGTTAGCGATATCACAGGGCGTTCATCTGTATGTCGAGCAGGGCAAACTCAAGTTTAAAGCAGCAAAAGGCAGTATGACTGATGAGCTGAGAAGCGCACTCAAGGAAAACAAAACTCAGCTTATTGAGCTGTTGAGTCAGCAAGCAGTAAAAGCAAATGCGTTAACCCAGTCCGAAGGCGCGATCCCCGCTCTGGGATTAACGCAAAGCGTGTTGTCTTTCTCACAGCAGCGCTTATGGTTTTTAGAGCAACTGCGAGGGCCATCGGCCGAGTACAATATTCCCCTTGCACTGGATGTGCAGGGTTGTGTGGATTTAGCGGCCGTAGAAGATGCATTCAACGACATAATGGCGCGCCATAGTATTTTGCGCTCCGGTTACTATGACTCTGAGGATGGACCTGGGCAGACTATCCGTGATGATGTGGCGCTTAATATTCGCTGTATCGACCTGTGTGACAGTGACGATCTGGCGGCAGACGTGGCTGCACACATTGAGCGCGATACCCTGACACCATTTGATTTGACGGCTGATGTGTTGTTCAGAGTGACCTATTTGTGTACGCATAAACACAGTGATGACACACAACAGGGCGTGTTACTGCTTAATATGCATCACATAGTGTCAGATGGCTGGTCTATGGAAATACTGACCAGTGAGTTTGTTCAGGCCTATCAGGCAAGAGTCACCGGGCAGGTTGCGAACCTGGCACCATTGCCATTGCAATATAACGATTATGCGCACTGGCAGCGTGAGCACCTGACTAAAGAAGCGCTCGCTGAGCAGCTGTCATACTGGCAGCAAAGTTTAGCCGATGCACCTGCGGTACACGGGATCATGCCAGATTTTGAACGGCCAGCCACTAAGCAGCTGCATGGCGCACTGATACGCAGTGAACTGGGAGCCGCTGATGCACAAGCGCTGCAAAACCTGGCCCGCCAGCATCAGCTAACGCCCTTTATGCTGATCCACAGCGCGCTGGCTTATGTGCTGTCACGTCATAGCAACAGCCATGACATTGTAATTGGTACACCCATCGCCAACCGCGGTCACGCAGAGTTAGAAGGCCTGATTGGCTATTTCGCCAACACACTAGTGTTGCGAGTCAATACCGAGCAGCCCAGCATTACCGACTATTTTTCCCATGTAAAATCCGTACACCTGGGCGCTCAGGCCAATCAGGATGTGCCCTTTGAGCAGCTGGTCGAAAAGCTCAACCTTCCCCGCAGCGGCGCCCATGCGCCGCTGTTTCAGATCATGCTGACCACCAATTCTGATTATGGCGTCAGAGATCAGCAACTGGCACTGGATGGTTTGCACATCTCACAACGCCCTGCCAGCAGTGTGACGACTAAGTTTGATTTGGAAATCGAAGTTGCACTAAACGAGCAGGGCGTGGCGATAGAAATCACCTATGATACCGCCTTGTATCGTGCACAACGTGTCAGCGCTATTGCTAACCACTTAAACACCGTACTTGCGCAACTGGCAGCATTGACCCCAGCTGAGTTATTAGCCAAGCCTAATACGTTGAAACTACTGTCCGACACTGAGTGTCAGCAGCAACTGGTTGACTGGAACAATACGGCGCTGGATTACTCACGCGAGCGCTGTGTGCACGAACTGTTTGAACAGCAAGCCAAAGCTACACCGGATGCTATTGCCCTGCGCTTTGACGGGCGCACCATGAGTTATGACACGCTCAATACCAAAGCAAATCAGCTGGCGCATTATCTGCGCACTGAGCATGCGATTGGCCCGGACGCGTTGGTTGGCTTGTGCACCGAGCGCTCATTTGAGATGGTGATTGGCATCTGGGGAATATTGAAGGCCGGTGGGGCTTATGTGCCGTTGGATCCTGAATTGCCATCAGGTCGGCTGAATTATTTAATTGAAGATGCCTGCGCCAATGTGGTGTTGAGTACACAAAGGGTGATTGAACAGGTGTCACTGGGCGATGCAGCAGTGATCTCACTGGATAGTTTCGATTTCGATGCTTTTGCGAGCGGCAATATCCCGGTTGGAGACGTCGGCCTGACAGCCAATCATCTTGCTTATGCCATTTATACTTCGGGTTCGACGGGTAAACCCAAGGGCGTGTTGCTGGAACATCAGGCGCTGCATAACCGCATCGACTGGATGGACAACGAATACGGGTGTGAGCCGCAGGATAAAATCTTACAAAAAACGCCTTACAGTTTTGATGTCTCGGTATGGGAGTTTGTCTGGCCTATGCTCAAAGGGGCCGAGCTGGTGATTGCCAAACCCGGCGGTCACAAAGACCCCGCTTATCTGAGCGAGCTGATTGAGAAAACGGGTGTAACTAAACTGCACTTTGTGCCCTCGATGCTGGGTGTGATGCTGGAGCATGGCGACTTGGCCAGGTGCGGCACTATCAAGCAGGTGTTCTGTAGTGGTGAGGCCCTGCAGGTAAGCCATGTAGAGCAGTTTAAATCACGACTGCCCGAGGCGCAGTTGCATAACCTCTATGGTCCGACGGAAGCGGCCATCGATGTCAGCTACTGGGATTGTACTTTGCCCCATGGCAGCAGCATTCCTATCGGTAAGCCCATCCAGAATATTCAGCTATATATACTTGATGACGCGCTTAATTTGTTGCCACAAGGCGCCTGCGGTGAATTACACATTGGCGGTGAGGGTTTAGCAAGGGGCTATCATAACCGCCCTGAGCTGACCGAAGAGCGCTTTATCGCCAATCCGTTTTATCCACAAAGCGCCAGCAAACGCCTGTATAAAACCGGCGACCTGGTGCGTTTTCGTGACGACGGCAACATTGAATATATGGGGCGGCTGGATCATCAGGTCAAGATCCGGGGGCAGCGCATCGAGTTGGGTGAAATCGAATACCACATTGGTGAGCACGCACAGGTCGATTCAGCCCTGGTCCTGGCAATGAATGATGATAAAGGTAATCAGAGACTGGTTGCCTACGTTAAGCCGTCCAATGAATTAATGGAAGGCACACAGCAGGCGCTGATTGCCTCTGTACAGGAACAGCTGGGTGAGTCGCTGGCCGATTATATGATCCCGGCAAATTTCGTATTGTTAAACGAGTGGCCACAAACGCCCAACGGTAAAATTGATCGTAAAGCGCTGCCGGTGCCGCAAAGTCTCGGGTATGAAGTGGCATATGTGGCCCCAGTCACTGAGCAGGAAAAGGTGTTGGCCGAGTTATGTGCTGAGCTGTTATCCCTTGAGCTTGCCGAAGTCAGCATGGCCGCTAACTTCTTTGAGTTAGGCGGGCATTCACTGATGGTGATGGAGCTGGTCAGCCGGTTGAAAAAGCAAGGCTGGATTACCTCGGTACAGGCGCTGTTTAATGCCAGGGTGTTGGGCGAAATGGCCAAAACCATCACGGATGGCTCACAGCATAGCAATCCTGAACTGCCAAAAAATGGTATCCCGGCGCAATGCGCGCGGATCACCCCAGACATGATAACGCTGGCCTCGGTGACACAGAGCGAGTTGGATTCGCTGTCACAGCGCGTTCCCGGCGGGGCAGCTAACATCGCGGATATCTATCCGCTGGCTCCTTTGCAGGAGAGTATTTTCCTGGTTCATAGTGCGACGGAAAAAACCGACCCTTATGTGACCACCATCACGCTGGAGTTTGGCTGCAAGGATGAAATTGACCAGTTTGTCACACGCTTCAATCAGATCATTGCACGCTATGATGTGCTGCGTACACTGGTTGCGTGGCGCGAGCGTCAAGCCCCTTTACAGCTGGTATTACGCCATTGTGAATTGCTGCCAACCTGGTTGTCGTTCTCTGGTCAACAAGATGCCCGACAAAAACTCGATGCTTACGTTGCACAGGGCACACACCGAATGGATCTGGAGCTGGCGCCTTTGGTGCAACTGGAGCTGGCCCACGACCCCGTCACAGATAAATACTGTGGCGTGCTCAAAGAGCACCACATTTTGCTCGACCATATCTCAGTTGAAATGATCATGACTGAGCTGGCAATGGATGAGCAAGCTTTTGCACAGCTGCCTGATGCCTTGCCTTATCGACAGTTTATCGCCCAGACGCTACACAATGCCGAGCAACTGGATAGTCGCAAATACTTTACCGATCAGCTGGGTGATATTGAGACGCCATGCCATCCGTTTGGACTGGACAGTACCCGTGCTGATGATTTGCACTGCAATGAATTACACCGTGAACTGAGTCAGCAACAATCTCAACAGATCCGCACCCAGATGCAACAGCGCGGTATGAGCCCGGCGGCATTTTTCCATCTGGCCTGGGCCATGGTGGTATCGGCCTGTAGTCAGAGCCGGGATGTGGTATTTGGTACAGTATTATCAGGCCGCATGAGCGCTCAGCAGGGCATAGAACAGATGATGGGCATGATGATCAATACCCTGCCTCTGCGTGTTAATCTGGCAGACAAACCGGCAGCAGCGCTGTTACAGCAGGTCGATAAGTCTCTGCTCGGGTTAATGCCTTACGAGCAGGCATCGCTGACTGAAGCGCAGGCATGCAGCGGTGTCAGCACACAAACACCGTTATTCAGCGCCATTTTCAATTATCGTCACTCCCGTCTGGCTGAAGCGTCAGCGCAAGGCGGCGCGCAGGCCACAGCCGCCAGAGAGCGCACTAACTATCCATTTAACTTATGTGTTGATGACTGGGGTGAGGGTTTTTCTTTTAACCTGCAGGTTGAGCGCTCTGTCGATATAAACGCAGTAGGTGAGTATGTGATGTGTGCCATCGATCAGTTGCTGCGTGCATTGCATGACGAGTCTGACACTCCGGTGGCAAAGCTCAGTGTTCTGAACCAGGCGCAACAAGATGCCCTGATGCAGGCGAATGTCGGCGAAGTGGTAAGTATAGATAGTGTAAGCAGCATTCAGGCTCGGTTTGAGCGCCAGGTGGCCAGAGTTGGCGAGCGCACCGCACTGGTATATCAGCAAGAGTCGCTGACTTATCGCGAATTGAATGCACGAGCCAATGCACTGGCACACTATCTGATTGATGCACACGACATCTGCCCGGATACCCTGGTAGGCTTGTGTGTGGGTCGCGGCGTTAACATGATTGTGGGCATACTGGCGATACTTAAAGCCGGTGGCGCGTATGTGCCGCTTGACCCAAATTATCCGCAGGAGCGTCTCGATTTTATCTGCCAGGATGCGAGCGTGGCACTGGTACTGAGTGAAGATCAGGTGGCTGATGGGTTAGCGATACAAAACACGCCTGTTGTCGACCTTAATCAGCTGACACTAAGCGGTTACAGCACCGACAATGTGCAGCTGACAGCGCATACATCAGACAATCTGGCCTATGTCATTTACACCTCAGGCTCCACGGGCAAACCAAAAGGGGTGTTGCAAACCCACCGTAATGTGAGCCGCCTGTTTGATGTGACTCAGCCCGATTTTAACTTCAGTGAAGACGATTGCTGGTGTGTGTTCCACTCTTTTGCCTTCGATTTCAGTGTCTGGGAGATCTGGGGCGCCTTGTTGTTTGGCGGCAAACTGCTGATGCCGAGCCTGGATGAAGTCAAAGACAGTCAGTTGTTCGTTGAACTGTGTCAGCGCAACGCTCTGACTATTCTTAACCAGACACCGAGTGCCTTTAAACAACTCACCGAATATCTGGTTACGGCCCGGCAGGCGCTGCCCTCATTGCGTAGCATCGTATTTGGTGGGGAAGGGCTTACGCCAAGTCACGTTACCCAGTGGTGGATGCATTTTGCACAGCAGCCAACTGAGCTGATTAACATGTATGGGATCACAGAAACCACAGTACATGTGACCTATAAACGCATTGAGCCAGGTGCGCAAATCAATATCGGCAGACCGCTGCGCGATCAGCATATTGTATTGCTGGACGACGCGTTAAAGCTGGTACCTAAAGGCTGTGCGGGCGAAATTTATGTCGGCGGGGCTGGCCTGGCACTGGGCTACCTGAACCGCGAAGCACTCAGTGCAGAACGTTTTATTGACAACCCATTCGACAGGGAGCGCTATCCCTGGCTTGGGGAGCGTTTGTATCGTGCTGGCGACCTGGCCCGTTATGACGAAAATGGCGAGTTACATTATCTGGGTCGTCAGGATGACCAGGTTAAAATTCGCGGTCACCGTATTGAACTGGGCGAAGTTGAAAACCGTATCGCCGGGCTGGCTTTGGTTGACTCAGCTCTGGTGCTGGCTTTGCCCGCTATGGATGGCACGCTACAACTGGTTGCCTATGTCAAAAGGGCGCAGGACAGTGCTGATGAGCACTGGCTGAGCAATTTAAAAGAGGCGCTTGGCGAGCAGTTACCGGCATACATGCTACCGGGCGCTATCGTCACTGTGCAGCAGTGGCCGCTGACCGCCAATGGCAAGGTCGACAGGCGTGCCTTGCCTCCGCCAGATAGTGGACTGGCTCGGCAAGCGTATGTTGCTCCGCGTAATGATGCCGAGTACACCCTGGTTGGGATCTGGGCCGAGTTGCTCAAGCTTGAGCACGGTCAGGTTAGCGTCGAGGCGAATTTCTTTGAACTGGGTGGACATTCCTTACTGCTGATGAAGTTGCTTGCGGGGATCCGCGAGCAGCTCAACTGCGAGCTGAGCGTGAAGGATATCTTTGCTGCCACCACCATTGCGCAGCAAGCGCTGCGGGTCGCGCAGCAGGCTGATACTGAGGTGTTGCCTGCCATTGTTGCGCAACCTCGTGAGGCAAATGCCCACCTGCCGTTATCGTTTGCTCAGCAGCGTCTGTGGTTTATCGATAAACTCAATGGCAGTAGCGCCGAGTACAATATGCCGGTGGCGTTTGATGTTGATGGCGTATTAGACCTGGATGCGGCAGAAGCCGCGTTAAATCGCCTGATTGCCCGACATGAAGCGTTACGTACCGTGTATCTGGAGCAGGATGCCGAGCCTGTCCAGCTGATCCGCAGTGAGGCGCAGTTGACGCTGACCCTGCATGACTTAAGCGACCTGAATGAGCACACCAAAGCAGACCGCCTCAGTCAGTTGCTCAAAGAGGATGCGTTAACACCATTTAAGCTGAACAGTGACCTGATGCTGCGTGCTCAGTATATTCTGCTGAACTATGCCGATCAGGGCGAGGCGCAGCGTGGTGTGCTGGCGTTTAATATGCACCATATTGCCTCGGATGGTTGGTCAGTTGAGCTGATGTCGAACGAGTTTATGGCGCTGTACGAAGCAGCCACTCAGGGCACTGTGGCTGCCTTATCGCCTTTAGCTATCCAGTATGCCGATTATGCCTTGTGGCAACGCGACTGGCTGAGTCAGGCACAAGGGGGAGCAAAAGCGCTGGAAACACAACTCAATTACTGGCGTGAGACACTGGCCGATGCGCCGGCGGTGCATGGTCTGCAACTGGATAAAGCACGGCCGGAAGAAAAAGCATTCAATGCCAATGGCTTCACCAGTTTATTGCCAGGCTCGTTGAGTCAGGGCCTCAAAGTGTTTGCAGAAGCAGCCCGGATCACACCATTTATGCTGGTACATAGTGCACTGGCCTATGTGTTGTCGCGGCACAGTAATCAGCAGGATATTGTGATTGGCACGCCGGTGGCGAATCGTGCCCAGCCAGAAGTGGCCGGTCTTATCGGATACTTTGCCAATACCCTGGTACTGCGTGTGAACACCCAGCATTCTAGCCTGGGTGACTATCTTGCTCATGTGAAAGACGCCCATATCGGTGCGCAATCGCATCAGGATGTGCCGTTTGAGCAGCTGGTTGATGCCTTACAGATCCCGCGTTCAACGGCTTACAGTCCGGTGTTCCAGGTTATGCTGACAACCAACTCTGAATTTGCCCTGGCAGAACAACCAGGGCAGGGACTGGCAGGTCTGACGTTTACCCCAAGGCTGCCACAGGCCTGTTCGACCAAGTTTGATATTGAAATTAATATCGATCTGGATGAGGCAGGACTGACCGTCAACTGGTTGTATGATTGTGCTCTGTTCACAGAGCAACACATAGCAGCGCTGGATAAACATCTGCAAGGTGTGCTCAGATATCTGGCGCGGCTTACTCAGGCACAGCTAGCCAATCCGCTGGATACGCTCCCGCTGCTATCTGAGCAGGAACGTTATGAGCAGCTTCAGCAATGGAATGATACGGCGCGGGAATATGATCACACGCTGTGTGTCCACGAATTGTTTGAACAACAGGTTGCAAGGTTGCCCAATCAGACAGCCCTGCGTTTTGGCGCTCAGTCCATGAGTTATCGTGAACTCAATACCAGAGCGAACCAGCTTGCAGATTATCTGCGCTGTGAACACGGCGTTGGACCAGACACTCTGGTGGGGCTGTGTGTTGAACGCTCATTTGAAATGGTCATTGGGATCTGGGGCATTTTGAAAGCCGGCGGAGCTTATGTGCCGCTGGATCCAGAGTTACCCAGCGCCAGGCTGAACTACCTGGTTGCCGATGCCAATGCCCGTGTAGTGCTCAGTACGCAAGAGGTCGCCGCACGTGTCATGCTGGGCGAGGCCTGCGTTATTGAGCTTGATGGCTTTAATTATCACGCCTACAGCGATGCCAATATTGCATCGAATGACATTGGTCTGAGCGCCCGAAATCTGGCCTATACCATTTACACCTCAGGCTCTACGGGTATGCCAAAAGGTGTGCTGCTTGAGCATCAGGCGCTGCATAACCGCATCGACTGGATGGATAAGGAATACGGCTGCGGACCTGACGACAAAATATTGCAGAAAACGCCGTACAGCTTTGATGTGTCGGTATGGGAGTTTGTCTGGCCGATGCTCAAAGGTGCTGAGCTGGTGATTGCCAAGCCGGGCGGCCACAAAGACCCGGGCTACCTGAGCGACCTGATTGTAGAGACGGGCATCACCAAATTGCACTTTGTGCCGTCTATGCTGGGCGTCATGCTGGAGCATGGTGACCTGGGCCGCTGTACGTCAATCCAGCAGGTCTTCTGTAGTGGTGAAGCCTTGCAGATCAGCCATGTTGAGCAGTTCCAAAGCGTGCTGCCAGCGGCGCAGCTTCATAACCTCTATGGTCCAACTGAAGCGGCCATTGACGTCAGCTATTGGGATTGCGCACAACCACATGGCAGTAGTGTACCCATTGGTCAGCCAATCCAGAATATCCAGCTATACATCCTTGATGAGGCGTTGAACCTGTTGCCACAAGGCGCCTGCGGCGAGTTACACATAGGCGGTGATGGTCTGGCACGCGGGTATCACAATCGCGCTGATCTGACTGAAGAACGCTTTATCGCCAACCCGTTTTACGATGACAGCCAGGCAGGCAGCAGTCAGCGCCTGTATAAAACCGGCGATCTGGTTCGTTACCGTGCTGATGGCATCATTGAATACATGGGGCGTATTGACCATCAGGTGAAGATCCGCGGGTTGCGCATTGAGCTTGGTGAGATTGAGTATCACATCGGCGAGCACTGCGAAGTGGACTCTGCTCTGGTGATGGCTTTGGATGACCAACAGGGTAATCAGCACCTGGTCGCCTATGTTAAACCGCACTCGCTGGGTACAGACGATACACAGCAAGCACTTATTGACTCTGTCAAAGCAAAACTGAGTGAGTCTCTTGCTGAGTATATGATCCCGGCCAGCTTTGTGCTGCTGGAAGAATGGCCACAAACGCCCAACGGCAAAATTGATCGTAAAGCCTTGCCAGCTCCGGAGCACGCCGGGCTCGGTGGTGAATACGTTGCGCCTGACAGCGACACCGAGCGGACCCTGGTGACTATCTGGTCGCAGGTACTTGGCTTGGATGAAGCGCACATCAGCACGCAGGCGAGTTTCTTCTCACTGGGTGGTCAGTCTCTGCTGGTCGTCAAACTGATGAAAGAGATAGAGGCCAAGTTTGACTGCGCGCTGACCATCAAACAGTTATTTAAGTACACCTCGGTGGCTGAGCAAGCCGGGCAGATTGACGAACTGCTGGCCGCTAAAGCATTAAAAGCTAAGTTAGAACAATCAGATAATGTAGAAAGGATTGTGTTTTAATGAAACCGCAACAGTTAGTTAGTCTGCTTCAGGACAAGTTGATTTTGGTGAGTGTCTCTGACGGGTCGCTCGTAGTCGAAGCTGAAAAGGGCGCAGTCACCGCAGAGATAGCGCAGCTGATCAGAGAGAATAAAACACAATTGCTGGCTTATTTGAGTGACAGCGAAGCACAACCTAAGCGCCAGGCCGTTACGCCGCGTACTGAACAATATCAGACCTTAGCACCGTTGTCGTTTTCACAGCGCCGCTTATGGTTTATCGACCAGCTGCAACAGGGCTCGGCACAATATAATATGCCAGCCCTGATGACGGTTACCGGAGAGCTGGATCTGGCGGTGGCCGAGCGTGCCTGTCAGGCCATTATCCGCCGTCATGAAATACTGCGCACAGTGGTGGTTGATGGTGAAAACGGCGCCCGGCAGCATATTCGTGACGAGGTGACGTTTGCTATCGCCCACAGCGATTTGACCACATTGGAAGCAAGTGCCCGTTCGACGCAGCTTGACACCCTGATTGATGAGGAACTGAATACCCCGTTTGATTTGACTCAGGATGTGATGATGCGGGCCCGTTATATTTTGCTGGCTCATCCCGATACTGCTCAGCAAGAAGGGGTGTTGCTGTTCAATATGCATCATATAGCCTCCGATGGCTGGTCGATTGAACTACTCAGCCAGGAGTTTCTGACTTTATATCGCGCCTTTGCCCAGAATGCAGCCAATCCATTACCTGAGCTGACTATCCAGTACGCAGACTATGCGCTGTGGCAGCAAACCTGGTTACAGGAAAATGTACTGGAAACTCAGCTGGCATACTGGCATGAAACCCTGGCCGGTGCCCCGTCTGTACACAGTCTGCCCCTAAAACAGCCTCGTCCGGAAGAAAAGCAAAGTGCTGCGGGGTGTCAGAGCTTCAGTCTGGACAGCACACTTAGTCAGCAGCTGAGTGCTGTTGCGCAGCGCCACCAAATGTCGCCCTTTATGCTGGTGCACAGTGCGTTGAGTTGGGTGCTGGCGCAGCACAGCAATCAGCAGGATATCCTGATTGGTACGCCGGTTGCCAACCGAATGCAAAGTGAGCTGGAGCCGCTGATCGGTTTTTTCGTCAATAACCTGGTGCTCAGAACTCAGACCAGGCATGCCACACTGGGAGACTATTTCGCCCATGTACGCGATGTGCATCGCAATGCGCAGGCCAATCAGGATGTACCGTTTGAGCAACTGGTAGAGCGCTTAAATGTAGAGCGCAGCCTGTCGTACGATCCGCTGTTTCAGATCATGTTGTCCATGGACAGCGAGTTTGGTGTCAGCGCTCAGGCCGATGCTGGACTGGACGGACTGCGCTTTGCGCAATATGAGCGCGAGATAGTGTCGCTGAAGTACGACATAGATATCGATATTACGCCACAGGATGAAGGCTACACACTGCGCTGGACCTATGATCTGGCACTGTTTGAAGACCATTATATTGAAACCCTGAATCGTCACCTTATCCGCGCACTGCAACTGTTCAGCGACCGAGCTGCCAGCACTGCACTTGCTCAGTTGACCCTGATGGATAAGCAGGAGCAACAGGCACATCTTGCACAACTGTGTGGGCCGGGCGTGCCCCTGCCGTCTACTCCGGTACATCAGCTGATAGAAACACGCGCCGCACAAAGCAACGCGCGTATTGCCGTCAAAAGCCATGAGGGCACACTGAATTATCAGCAATTGAACGAACGCGCCAACCAGCTGGCCCATTATTTACGCGCCGAGCATCAGGTCGGCCCGGATACCCTGGTTGGCCTGTGTATCGGCCGCTCGCTGGAGATGATGGTGGCCGTGCTGGCTATCTTAAAAGCAGGTGGAGCCTATGTGCCGCTGGACCCGGATTACCCGCAGGAGCGTCTGGCGTATATGGTTGAAGACACCGGCCTGTCTGTGGTGCTGACCCAGCAAAAAGTGGCTGCCATGCTGAGCGATTTTAACGTCACACCAGTGCTGCTGGATGATGCCAGCCAGTTCGCAGGCTACCCAATCAGCAACCCAGATGTGGCCCTGACCCCAGATAATCTGGCCTATGTGATGTACACCTCGGGCTCAACAGGTAATCCCAAGGGCGTGATGATAAGTCATCACAATCTCATCAACTTTGCCGCTAACTGCGAGCAGCGCTATGAAATCACCGAAGCGGACAACGTGTTGCAATTCTCTACTATGAACTTCGATATTTTTGTCGAAGAGTGGCTGGCGACTTTGACTCAGGGTGCCACTTTGGTGCTGCGCGACGAGGATGTGTCGCTGAGCCGCGAGGCCTTTATCGCCTTCTGCGACAGCCATGCCATCAGCGTGGCCAGCTTACCCACGGCGTTCTGGCATATGCTGGCGCTGAGCGAAGCAGAGCTTGAGTCTCTGGCATTGCGACTGGTGATTGTCGGCGGTGAAGCGCTGGATAAACAATCGGTGGCCGCGCTTAAACCAGGCTTTGTGCTGCTTAATACCTATGGTCCGACGGAGACCACGGTCACCGCATCGGGCTATGCCATCAGCGGTGGCTACGATGAGCCCCGCGCGGTGCCCATCGGCCGCGCCAACGTCAATACTGCGACTTTGGTGCTCAGTGAGCAGCTGACCTTATGCCCGCCGGGCGTAGTGGGTGAGCTGTATGTCAGTGGTCAGTGTCTGGCCAGCGGCTATCTGCATCAACCGGCACTGACCGCCGAGCGCTTCATTGATAACCCGTATTGTGACCCGGCTAATCCTGCACTCAGCGCCCGTTTATACAAAACCGGCGACCTGGTGCGCATGGGCGCAGACGGCGAAATTGAGTTTGTCGGGCGCAGCGACGATCAGGTCAAGATCCGTGGTTTCCGGGTCGAACTGGGTGAGATAGAAACCCAGCTGATGAGCCAAGAGCAGGTCGAGTCGGCGGTGGTACTGGCCGAATCAGGCGCTCTTGATGGTACGAACAGAGGCGGCAAGATGCTGCGCGCTTTTGTGAAGGCACAGAGTGAGCAGGACAACGACTTAATTGACGCACTGCAACAGCACCTGAGCGGCAACCTGCCGGATTACATGGTGCCCTCGGCCTACAGTTTTGTGGACCAGTGGCCGCTGACCGCCAACGGCAAGCTGGACAAGCGAGCGTTGCTGGCCCTGCCGACTAAAACGGTGGAGCAGCCTTATCAGGCACCGCACACCAATGCCGAAAAAATGGTGGTCGACATCGTCGCGTCGCTGTTGTCGCTGGACGTCGATAAGGTGGGTGTCCATGCTAATTTCTTCGCGCTGGGGGGCCACTCCTTACTGATTATGCAGCTGGTCAGTCAGCTGCGCGCACGTCAGTATCAGGCGGACGTGCAGGCCCTGTTCAGGGCACACACGCTACAGGACATGGCACGCCAGGTTCGGGCACTTGGGAATGAGGAACTAAGTGGTGTGCCCGCCAATTTAATTCCGGCGGACTGTGCTCACATCACCCCGGAGATGGTGACGCTCGCTGAGCTGGATGCGCAGCAACTCGACGATATTGCGGCAACCATTCCTGGTGGCATGACCAATATTCAGGACATCTACCCGCTGGCACCGCTGCAAGAAGGCGTGCTGTTTGTACACACCATGAGTGAAGGGCAGGACCCGTATGTTACCAGCACCACCTTTGAGTTCGACAGCCGCGAGTCGCTCGAGCGCTTTAAATGGGCGCTGACTACCCTCATTGCCCGCCACGATGTACTGCGCACCGCCATCCTGTGGCGCAACCGCACCACCGCACTTCAGGTGGTACAGCGTGAGGTAGCGCTGCCAGTGACTGAGCTGGGCTTCAGCGAGGCAAACGATGTTTGGGCCGCGTTCAGTGCGCATGTGGCTGAGCAGCCGCTGTGGATTGAGCTGGAAAACGCGCCGCTTTTACAACTGAGCGTGTGCGAAGACGCCGCGCAGGGCAAGTATTATGCGCTGTTGTGTGAGCATCACCTGATCTCAGATCACGTGTCGCTGGAAATTCTGGTCCATGAATTAACGGCGCTGCTGAATGGCAATGAAGCGAGCCTGGCAGAGCCGGTGCCCTATCGGGAATTTGTTGGCCGCACTCTGGCGCGCACCGCGAGTCTGGGTACCGAAGCCTTCTTTACCCAGATGCTGGGTGATGTCAGCGAACCCACTCTGCCTTATGGCCTGACCGATGTACTGAATGACGGCTCGGGCATTGAGACCGTACATGTCACCCTGGATGACGCGCAGGCGCAGCGTATTCGCCGTCTGACCCGCCAGTATCACAGTAGTCCGGCGGCGCTGTTTCATCTGGTGTGGGCCAAAGTGCTGGGCGTGTGCAGCGGTCAGTCTGAGGTGGTGTTCGGCACCGTGTTATCGGGTCGTATGAGCGACGATGGCCTGAGCAGTCAGCTGATGGGCATGATGATCAACACCCTGCCGCTGCGGGTGTCTCTGAGCGAACAAGATGCGATGAGCCTGCTGGCACAAATTAATGACGACCTGCGTGCACTGATGCCGTACGAGCAGGTGTCACTGGCCGAGGCGCAGCGCTGTAGTGGCGTGAGTGGTCAGCTGCCCCTGTTCAGCGCGATGCTGAACTATCGCCACTCGGCAACAGAGGAGTCACAGCTGGAACAAGATGCCGGGTTTAAAGTGATTGCCAGTGAAGAGCGCACCAACTATCCGTTTAACCTCTCAGTGGATGACTTCGGCGATGGCTTTGGCTTTGAGCTTCAGGTCGATAAACGTGCCCCGGCGGCGCGCATAGCCGAGTACCTGCAAGTGACCCTGACCCAGGTGCTGGATTTACTGGACAGCCAGAGCAGCACAGTTGTGCAGAGTCTGTGTGTGTTGGACGAAGCCGAGCGTCAGCAGCAGCTGCACAGCTGGAATGACACGGCGCTGAATTATCCCCGCGAGCTGTGTATCCACGAGCTGTTTGAGCAGCAGGCAGCGGCCACGCCGGAGCAGGTTGCCCTGCGCTTTGGTGAGCAGACTCTGAGTTATGGTGAACTCAATGCCAGAGCCAACCAGCTGGCCCATTATCTGCGTGCAGAGCACAACGTCGGACCGGACTCGTTAGTGGGTTTATGTGTTGAGCGCTCGCTGGAAATGGTCATCGGCATTTGGGGTATTCTCAAAGCCGGCGGGGCTTATGTGCCGCTGGACCCCGAGCTGCCACCAGCGCGTCTGAGCTATCTGGTGGAGGATGCTAATGCCACGGTAGTGCTGAGCATCACTGAGATTGCGGGGCGAGTCAGTCTTGGCGAAGCCAGTATTACCCGACTGGATGAGTTCGATTATAACGCATATCCGGATACTAATATTGCGGTGAGCGACATAGATCTGGGTGCGCACAACCTGGCCTATACCATTTACACTTCGGGCTCCACCGGGCTACCTAAAGGCGTACTGGTCGAGCATCAGGCGCTGCATAACCGCATCGACTGGATGGACAACGAATACGGCTGCGGGCCGGACGACCGAATTCTGCAGAAGACCCCTTACAGTTTTGATGTCTCCGTGTGGGAATTCGTCTGGCCTATGCTCAAAGGCGCAGAGCTGGTGATTGCAAAACCGGGTGGTCATAAAGAGCCGGAATACCTCAGTGAGCTGATAGTCGCGACCGGGATCACCAAATTACACTTTGTCCCCTCTATGCTGGGGGTGATGCTGGAGCATGGCGACCTGGCTCGTTGTACGTCCATTAATCAGGTGTTCTGTAGTGGTGAAGCGCTGCAAATAAGTCATGTTGAACAATTCAGAGCCTGTTTGCCAAAAGCACAACTGCATAATCTGTATGGTCCGACGGAAGCGGCTATCGATGTCAGCTACTGGGATTGCAGTCAGCCACACGGCAGCAGCGTGCCGATTGGTAAACCCATTCAGAACATTCAGCTGGTGATCCTGGATGAAGCCCTCAACTTGCTGCCACAAGGAGCCTGCGGTGAGTTGCATATTGGCGGCGAAGGCCTGGCGCGAGGTTATCATAACCGTCCTGAGCTGACGGCGGAACGCTTTATTGATAACCCGTTTAAAGATGAGTTACCAAGCGGACGACTTTATAAAACCGGCGACTTGGTACGTTTTCGAGATGACGGCAGCATAGAATATATGGGTCGGATGGACCATCAGGTGAAAATTCGCGGCCTGCGCATTGAGCTGGGTGAGATTGAATATCACATTGGTGAGCACAGTGAAATAGATTCGGCACTGGTAATGGCCTTGTCAGATCCGCAGGGCAACCAGCGTCTGGTGGCTTACGTTAAACCGTGTACCGAGCAACCGGATACGGCAAAGCAGGCATTGATTGAATCGATTGTCACCGAGCTGAGTCAGTCACTGGCCGAGTACATGGTACCAAACAGTTTTGTGCTGATTGATGATTGGCCACAAACACCAAATGGCAAAATTGACCGCAAGGCATTGCCTACACCGGAGCAGGCTGATTTAAACGGCGACTATGTGCCGCCACAGAGCGACACTGAGTGCACGCTTGCGGCAATCTGGGCTGATGTCCTTAACCTGCCCGTTGAGCAAATCAGTCGTGATGCGAATTTCTTCGCACTGGGTGGCCATTCTTTGTTGGTGATGCAGCTGCTGACCCGGGTGAAACAGCTAGGCTATCAATGCCAGGCACAGGCCCTGTTTAAGGCCAGCAGTCTGAGTGCGATGGCCGCGCATCTCGACGTACAGCCACAGGTTGAGTTTGAATTTAATGTGCCGCAAAACCGTATTCCGGCAAGAGCAGACGCCATCTCACCTGAGATGTTGCCCCTGATTGAGCTAACACAGAACAGTATTGATGCCATCATTACCCAAGTGCCTGGTGGTGCAGCGAATGTGCAGGATATGTACCCGCTGGCGCCGTTGCAAGAAGGGGTGCTGTTTGTCCACACCATGAATCAGCAGCACGACCCGTATGTCAGTACTATGGCGTTTGAGCTCGATGGCGAACAACCGCTGGCTCAGCTCATCGATGAGCTGAACTTTGTGATTCAGCGTCATGATGTGCTGCGTACCGCCATCTTCTGGCGCGGCCGCGAGCAGGCTGTGCAGGTGGTATTGCGTGAAGCCGAGCTGCCCGTGACTTTGCTGTCACTTGAGCCGGGAAAGGTGAAAGCACAATTTGAAGAGTATGTGGCAAATGCACCTCATGGCTTTGACCTTGAATCTGCGCCGCTGATCCAGTTAATGGTTTCGCCGCAGGATCAACAGGGTAAAGTCTACGCACTACTGAAGTTTCACCACCTGATCACTGACCATGTATCACTGGAAATACTGCTGGCAGAACTCAGTGCCCAGAACAAGGCTGATTTGCCCGCTCCTTTGCCTTATCGTGAGTTTATTGCCCGCTCCATGGCACAAAGCGCTAAGCTGAATACCGCTGAGTTTTTCTCTGCGCAGCTTGGTGGTATCGATACACCAACTCTGCCATTTGATTTGGCTCAGGTGACCGGAAATGGAAACGCGGTGGTGGAGTGCAGTACTGAACTAAGCCCGGCGTTATCACAACAGATCCGCGCTTTGTCCAGACGTCTGCAATGCAGTCCGGCAGCGCTGTTTCACCTGGCCTGGGCACAGGTGTTGAGCGCCAGTACGGGCCGCGATGAGGTGGTATTTGGTACTGTGATGTCGGGGCGGATGAACGCTATGCCAGGCATTGAGCGTATGATGGGAATGCTGATCAATACCTTACCGCTAAAAGTTAAGCTGGGTCAGCAATCGGTACAGACGGCGCTCCATGAAGTCAACGAGGCGCTCCAGTCGTTACTGCCTTATGAACAAGTCTCGCTGGCCGAAGCGCAAAGTCACAGCGCCATCAGTGGTAACACACCTTTATTCAGTGCCATTCTCAATTATCGCCACACCGAGCCGTCCCAGCCGACCCCTGAGGGAAGCGCCACTCTATTGAGTACCCGAGAGAGAACCAACTATCCGTTTGATTTGTCTGTCAATGATCTGGGCGAGCAGGCCAGTTTTACGCTGGATTTCCAGATTGATCAAAGTATTGAGGCAACCCGGATTGCAGCGTCAATGGATACCGCGCTGAAAGCACTGGTCGAGGCTTTAGAAAGCAACAGTACACAGCCTGTTGCCACGCTGGCCGTGTTACCGGCATCCGAGCAAGCGCAGCAAAGTGCATGGCAAAGTAGCGCGGCAAACTATCCGCGAACTGCGTGTATTCATACGTTATTTGAGCAACAAGCTGCGGCAAATCCACAGCAAGTTGCCGTGCAGTTCAATGAACAGGTCCTCAGCTATGGTGAGTTAAATGCGCAAGCCAACCAGCTGGCCAGGTATCTGCGTGACGAATACCAGATAGGCGCAGGGTCCTTAGTTGGACTGTGTCTGGGTCGCTCCCTTGATTTACTGGTGGCAACCCTGGCTATTTTAAAAGCGGGTGGGGCGTACGTACCGCTGGACCCGAGTTATCCTGAATCACGTCTGGCGTATATGCTTGAAGATACCCAACTGTCAGTTGTGTTGACTGGCAAAGCAGAGCACGATGTGCTGGCGTTTAGCCCGGCTGCTAAGGTTACACTGGATGAGAATAACGCACTCTGGGCTGATCAGAGTACCGAAAACCTGGATTATCCTGAAGGTTTAACGGCGCAGTCACTGGCCTATGTTATTTATACGTCGGGCTCCACCGGTACGCCCAAAGGGGTTATGACCCCGCACCGGGCAGTCAATCGCCTGGTGTGTGACCCTAACTTTATGACGCTCAATTCAGAGACGGCCTTTTTACAAAGCGCCAATATTGCTTTTGATGCGGCAACTCTGGAAATTTGGGGGCCATTGCTCAACGGTGGGCGCTGCGTGCTCTACCCTGAAGCCTACCTCTCACTGGCTGGGATCAACAAAGTGTTGGCAACTCGGGGAATTACCGCCATGTGGTTAACCTCCGGGTTGTTCACCGAATGGAGCAAGGCTTGTGCTGAACTCAGTACCGGGCCACTGGCGCTACAGTATGTGCTGGCTGGCGGAGATGTGCTCAACCCGCAGGCGGTGAAGGCTGTGCAGGCAGCACTACCGAATGTGACAGTGATTAACGGCTACGGCCCGACCGAAAACACCACCTTTACCTGCTGCTATCCGGTACCGACAGAGCGTGATATCAGTGCCGGTGTGCCCATCGGGCGAGGCGTTCAGGGCGATCAAATTTTGATCCTGAGTCCGCAGGGACGCAAAGTGTCTAATTCGGTGGTTGGTGAGTTATGTGTGGGCGGAGATGGCCTGGCGCTTGGCTACCTCAACCAGCCTGAGCTGAGTAAAGCACGGTTTATCGATAACCCGTATGCGGCCGAGCCGGGCCAGCCTGCGCACTTATATCTGACTGGCGATTTGGTGCGCTTTAACGCTGAGGGGCTGATTGAGTATGTCGGACGGGTTGATGATCAAATCAAGATCCGTGGCTTTCGGGTGGAACTGGGCGAGATCGAAAACGCCCTGAATGCAGATGAGCGGGTCGCGCAATCTCTGGTGACGGTTAACAAAGAAAAAGGCGTAATTGTGGCCTATGTTGAGCCCGTTTCTGAGGCGCATCGAGACACGTTAACCGCGCAATTAATAGCACGTATATCAGCAAGTCTGCCCCCCTATATGGTGCCCTCAGCCTGGCAGCTGGTAGACACCTGGCCACTTACCGCGAACGGCAAAATTGACAAAAAGGCATTACCTGAAGTCGAGCTGACAGCTCTGACCGCTGAGTACGTTGCACCGCAAAACGAACTGGAGCAACAGCTGGTCGGGATTGTGGCGCGTTTGTTGGGCGTGGATGCGGGTGATATCAGTATGTCAGCCAACTTCTTTGACCTTGGGGGACACTCCCTATTGATGATGCGCCTGTTGAGTGAGGTAAACACACACTGGCAGATTGAGTTGAGCGTAGGGGATGTCTTCGAATGTCAGTACCTGGGTCAGGTGGCGGAGCTGATTCATAGTGAAGTTGCCTTACTATCGGCCTTTGATGACAGCGACATTGATGAAGACGAAGAAGTCCTTGAGATCTGAGCCCATAAAAGCAACTCGATAACACATTTTCGGGTTGCTTTTATTTTTTACATTATTGTGAATTTTTTATGTTTTAAGCTGCGGTTAACTTGCCAGCCCTATCCTGATCCAGGCGTATAGAATATGCCTGTGTCACGCCTTTGTCATATTTTAAATTTATCTTTCGATTGGCTTTTAGTTGCTGATTAAAATGTGGTTTTTGTGGTTTTTCCATAAGTCGGTTGAAGTATGTGACAGTGCTGTCATTTAGCTTACAAAATTAAACAATTGTGCACACTTGTCAACCTTGGAGAAGGTAATGGATATGTTAATATTTGCGCGTGAACTGCATGGTTAGATACAGATAGATGACACCGTCGGGTACCGCTCTGGGTGAGTACCGGATGACACTTATGATTTGTTTCAGGCCCAGTGAAGCCTGGCAGAATGACTTTTTATTATATGGATTTATGGAGATGAATATGAACAATGACAACAAAGGATTAGGGTTTGCGTTAGTGCTGGGTTTATCAGTGGCCCTGACAGGATGTGGCGAGGGTAGTGAAGAGCTTAAAGAGCAATTGAGCCATGATGCGAAAATGTCTTTTGTTAACTCACTCGACTACATGGCGGATTTTCATGCTAAAAGGCGTTCTATCAGCTCTGGATACAGTGGCCTGTTTGATAGCAGTAGTGTGGTGTCGGCAGATGTCCCTGCTAAAGAAGTTGGCCAGACATACAGCTATAGTTACAAAGCCATCAACAATATGATCAACCTGGGTGTCAAGGACAGCAACAGCGGTGAGAAACAGGACCGCATGAACACCACCCTAAAAGACGGCGCCAACCTGTGGGTGATTGCCTGGGAAGCAAACGGAGAAAGAGCTTTGTCTGTGGTAGGTAAAAAGCCAGACAATAAAGCGGACGTCTTTAACGTACGTTTGTTTGCCAACGGTAGCTATGACGTCATGGTCGATGGCAGCAAAGTGACAACAACCGAGAAAGGCAAGGTAACTGACTACTACGCCGTCAGCAGCTGCGCAGATGGCCTGCAGGTTGCTGGTAATGCGATAGACCTGTGCAATGGCGACTTTGGCAAGTCTTATTTGCTGGTCGTGGATGCCAACGGTAAACGGGTTATGGCGACAGAATAATACCGAAAACGCGCAGTGACCAAAGCCACTGCGCGTGTTTAATAATGGTAAATTGGCGACTTAAGCCAGTTTACCTTTTACCAGCGGCTGAGACGCCAGTACTTTATGGTCGATACTGAATTTTCCCGCACCGTGCGCTGCCAGCGCCAGGAAACCACCCGCCATAGCTACGTTTTTGAAGAACATAATAAATTGCATCTGATCTGCCAGGTCGAAGTGGAACAGCAGCGCGCTTACCAGGCTAAACCCTGCAAAAGCAATGGCCGTCAGGCGAGTCAGCAGGCCACCGAGGATCATCAGACCACCAATGAGTTCAAATGCAATGACCAGAGGGAGTAACTCACCTGGCAACCCACTTGATGCCATATATTGGGCATTGCCCTCAAAGTACTGAATTTTGTTCATTGCAGCCAGTATAAAAATGGCTGACAGGCCAACACGCGCTAGCAACGCCGCAAGATGAGACAAAGATGTGTTTTGGTCGAATAGTTCAATTAGTTTAGTCATTACCGTTTCCTCAAGTTTGTAATATCAAAGCCAGGGCTTGCGGGAAACGCCCTTAGTTGTTTTCCCCTCAGCCGATATGAAACAGTATAAATTCGTTTTTATATTTTAAAATTTCTTAAAATCGCACTATTCGTTCTGTAAAAAAGAACTTAACTCGTAAACAAAGATTCCGAGAGTAAAAAGTCAATCACGGCGCGGGTGCGCTGAGGTACCTGTCTTCTGGAGGGGTAAACCAAAGAGAAAACCAGCGGCTCACTTTGCAGTTGTTCAAAAATACGTATCAGTGTGCCCTGCTCGACTTCCTGTTGCACGGTTGACGGCAGCAAAGTGGCCACGCCAAGCCCGCTGGCGACCATTTGCTGTAACAAATAGGGAGAGTTACAGCTGTGATACCGCTGCGGGTGGATAATCACAGGTTCATCATTGCGATACAGTAGTTGCGTGCCTTGCTCTGCCGTTTGCTTTAGTTCCAGCCAGGGCATAGCCTCCAATTCGCTCAGAGTGTTGGGTATGCCGTGCTGTGCTAATAGCGTTGGGCTTGCGAACAAGACAAAACGCTCCTGATGTAAAAGGCGGGCAACCAGAGACTCGTCCCGAACAAAGCCAATTCGAATGGCCAGGTCAATTTGCTGTTCAATCAAATCGAGGGGGTCGTCATCGACAATGAGATCCAGGCTGATTTGTGGGTAGCGCTGTGCCAGTTTATCAAGCTTGGGCAAAATGAATTTATGGGCAATGTCATGATTCATGGTAAGCGTGACCCGCCCACTGGGCTCTGGATCTGTCAGCTGGGCTTCAATATGTTGCAAAATGCCAGTGAGCTGCCGGGCATGTTGCAGCACTTTTTCTCCTTCCTGCGTCAGCTTTAGCTGGCGTGTACTGCGTTGTAGCAGGCGGACATTTAATTGCGATTCTAACTGAGAAACCTGCTCACTGATACGTGAGCGACTGGAGTGCAGACGTCTCGCGGCTGCCGCAAAACTACCACTGTCTATTACTGTGGCGAAGATCGCCAGCAACTTCAGGGAGTTATGATTTATTGTAATCATTTATAGAACACTGCATTTTGAAATAACCATCTTATGATAACAATGATTATGCCAGACAATAAGCCCATCGACAGTAATCACACTAAGTGGAGATAAAATATGATTGCAGTAACAGGAGCCAATGGTCAGTTGGGTCGTCTGGTAATAGACGCATTATTAAAGCGTGTAGCGGCTTCACAGATTGTTGCCTTAGTACGCACACCAGAGCAGGCAGACGAACTGGCTCAGCTGGGCGTTGAACTCAGATATGCTGATTATGACAAGCCTGAAACCCTAAATAGTGCGCTTGAAGGGGTAAGTAAGCTATTACTTATATCGGGTAATATGATTGGCGAGCGGGTACGACAGCACACAGCCGTTATCACCGCTGCGCAACACACGGGTGTCACCTTGCTGGCTTACACCAGTATTTTACATGCCGCTACGTCGCCCTTGTTGCTCAGTGAAGAGCATAAAGCCACCGAGCAGCTAATCACCCAGTCGGGCTTGCCCTATGTGTTGTTGCGCAATGGCTGGTACAACGAAAACTACAGTGGTGGGATTGCCGGCAGCCTTGCCGCCGGAACCATTACCGGTGCCATGCACGAAGGACGTATTGCCAGTGCTGCCCGTGCCGATTATGCAGAAGCGGCAGCTGTGGTACTGACCGAGCCGGGTCATGTGGGTAAAACCTATGAACTGGCGGGCGATCAGAGCTTTTCTTTGCAGACGCTGGCTGAGCAGGTGGCAGAACTCAGTGGTAAAACCCTGATGACCAACTATGTGTCTGAACAGCAGTATGCGGAGTTTCTGACTCAGGTGGGCGTACCGGCCGGATTTGCTGCACTGCTGGCTGATGCAGAAATCCAGGCCAATGCGGGCTGGCTGAACGAACAAAGTGGCACATTAAGCACATTAATTGGCCGACCAACCACGCCTATGGGTAACAGCCTGGCACAACAGCTAACAGCCTGATGAGTCTGTTACGGAGTTTCTTCCAATAAACTGAGCGACATGCTGGCGACTTTTACACAGTTTCGTCCAGCATGTTTGGCATCGTACAGTGCAGCATCAGCCTGGTTCTGCGTGGTTTCGAAGCCTTGTTGACTGATATCCCGGCTACAGGCTATGCCCACACTGATGGTCAGTGGGGTGTCACCCAGCCCGAGTGTCAGGCTTTGTTGTGCAAACGCGTTTTGCAGCTTGTTCGCACACACCACCGCCATATCGGGTTGCATATCAAACAGCACAAGACAAAACTCTTCACCACCCCAGCGTGCTAACAGATCGGCACTGCGAAACTGCTTTTTAAGTACCTCGGCAATACAGCTAATGGCACGGTCGCCACTTTGGTGACCATACAGATCATTGACGCGTTTAAAGTGATCCAGGTCTATCATCATGACGGTGAGGGAGTCGCACTTTCTTTTACTTAGCGGCACCAGTTCACTTAATTGCCTGGCAAGCCCACGCCGATTCAGCAGTCCGGTCAGCAGGTCGTGGTTGGCTGCAAACTCCAGCTGCTTAACAAAGCGCCCGGCGCTGAGCAGCAGTAAAATAGGTGCGCCTGCCAGGATCCCCAACAGCGCAGCAACCCAAGTGTATCCGGCTACCCAGTTAAAGGCCTCGCCAATTTGCGGCAGATTACCCAGTGCACCTTGTAGCGTATATAGCACGGAAAATGACACTTCCAGCAACACCACGCCTGCGGTTATTTGCGCAGCCAGAAACTCGTTGCTGTCTTGCCGTGCATGCTTATAAAGCACCCAGGCATAATGACATCGCACGGCTATCAGCCATACTCCAATGATCGTAATGCGCAGCTCTCGTTCGGGGTAAACTGTGGCTGTCAGCCAGGAGAAAAGCAAAATGGGCAAGATAAGCGCGGCTATTTTTTGTTTTGACGGGGTGCGCTGAACAAATTGCCAGGTGCCAATCAGCCAGGCAGAGTGACCTAAAATGAGGAAACTATTGAAAGTTAAAACCCGCCATTGTACGTCCAGGCTTTGCATACTCAGCTGTGATAAATAGGCGCATGAAAGTAGCAACATGGCCAGAGACCAGAGCCGGGTACCGGATATGGTCTGAGTCATTTTAGAAATCACAAACAGCACGGTTGCACCAGCAAGCGATGCAATCCATAGCGACAACATCAATGTAAGATCATGAACCTGCATTAACCCGACCTATTATTCTTCTACATTATTGCCCGTGATTGCCCGTACTTTAAGCTTGGATTAAAGGTGCGAGCCTGAGACCTTCAATCTTCAAGCATAGCATTGTCATACTCAGATGAGCAGACATTGTTCGTATTTCAGTCATTTATCAACATACAGAGGCTGCCTTCATTCTGGGTAATGTAAACAAAGGTAAATAGTGTTTCTCTTTTAACATATTGATATTAGATTATTTATATCTTGAGCGCCTGCATACAAGCAGTATCGCAATTAATCTCACTTGATAAAAACCGGCGGAGCAATTAATGTTCCCATAAGTACTTCATTTGTTAATTTATTGATATGTTAAAAGTGTTCACTTACATATTGATGGGCGTCTTTACGTGGTCGTCACTCGCTTTATTGCTGTTTTATGGCAATGTAAGCGCGTACTTCGATGCGCAAGAGGCGTCGGGCGATCAGGTGAGCGCCTCTTTTAATGTATCTGAGCTGCAGCAGGCGATGACGCATGAACCTGAATTGATGACTTATGACCAACAGAGCAGCCCTGTCAGATTACCGCAGCATGAGTTACAGAGTACCTATTACACCATCAACAAGGAGTCTCAAAACGCCAGAGCCTTCTTTAAATCTGGCACTACGGTCCCGTATGAGTTGCACAACGAAGCCTATCTTGAATTAGATGTCAAAAGTATTCGTCAGTTAGATATGGGCGATAGCTTCGAGTTTCTGATCCCTCAGACACAGGAAAAAGTGTGCGCAGAAATCGTCGAGATAACACGAACCGAACGAGAAAAACGCTTGATCGGGCAGATTAGTAAGCAACCGGACAACCACTACCAGGTGCACCTGACCCTGACCGATGAGGTGATTTATGGCCAGATCCAGCTTCCCAGTGGTAACTATGTTTTTGAGTCGTACGAGAAGTATGCCTGGGTGGCAGCTAAACGAAATATTCACTCGACTCCGGCTCGGGTAAAAGGGCAGGCAGCTCGAAGTCACACATCCGGAGTAAGCGTTGCAGATAATGTTGCGAAGCCATCAAACCCCAAAACCGCTCCACCTGGTTTATGATCCTGATCACATCTTATTGTTAAAATGTTTGTTAATGTGAAAAGTTTGCGTTAATAAAAATGCAATCTAGAGTATATATTCTTGCCTCGAATTTAACGACGGGAGTATGTATGAAGTTATCAAGGTTGGCTCATATCACAGCTAAAACGGTTGCAGCAGCAGCCATTGCATGGTCTGTTGGTGCGCAGGCGCTGCCACAATGTCCAGATCCAAGCTGGATTGAGCAAAATTATGCTAAACCTGAAGTACCCAGTGCCGGGTATCGCAATGGTCTCAATCGGTTCATTACCTGGCTGCCAAGCTTTCATATGGTCCACGATGAGGTGGTAGCAGAGGGCAATAGTGTCACAGTGACAGCCAAGTTTGATTACGGCGCGATTGCACACAAAGATCTGGAATTTGAAACTGTGCGTTTTTATCTGCGCGGACAGCAAGACAGTGACTGGCACTATCTGGGTGATGCCGTGACCAATAGTGATGGCAAAGCCAGTGTCACTTTATCGGCAATGAATGCGGGCCAGTATCGTATCTATGCTGCGGTCCCTGCGGATGGAACCGGTGCCGAAGGGTTTGTGACTGTGGTTCAGCCTAACACACCCGCTGTGCTCTTTGATATTGACGGTACCTTGACAGAATCAGACGCAGAGCAAATTGGCGACTACACAGGCATTGATCGTGCCGATCAAAAAGAGGGCGCATACAGCCTGGTGCGTCGGTACCTGGACCTGGGATATCAGCCCGTTTACCTGACTGCGCGTGTTTACTGGTATGCCAAAGGCACCCGCGACTGGTTAAACTGGATGGGCTTGCCGCGGGGCTTCTTGCGCACTTCTCTTAGCAATGAAACCAGTTTGTTCAGAACGGCTGAGTACAAGATAGAGCAGATCCAACAGCTGCAATCACAGGGCCTGAACATAGTGCGTGCGTACGGAAACGCAAAAACCGATGCCGAAGCCTTTATTCGTGCCGGACTGGGCGCACAAAATAGCTTCACAATAGGCCCGGATGCCGGACATTACGGTACCACGGCTATCAGTAACAATAACTATTATTCACATATAACCAATGAGGTAGATACCTACCCGGCAGCACAGTGTGAGTAAGATAAGTTAGGGCTTACGCGAGAGTAAGCCCTGAATCCTTCTAAATTGGGTTATATAATTCCCAACCTGCCCATTTTAAATCAATATACTGCAGTTACTCTGTACATTTTAATTCAAATATTTATAATTCGCGCCTAACTTCGGGTCAAGACAGACTCGATAGTCAGTATTTTTGAGATAGAATAATAAGGAAAACTATGAAGCAGTTATCTCTTGTGGCTGGATTAGTCACACTTCTGGCAGGTGCACCTGCAGCGGCACATACCATCAACTTTGATAAAGTTGAAGTGGGTTACAAGCGTATTAGTATTGATACTAATTTTCTCGATACGCATACCGGTGTGAACCTGGCGGCAAGCAAGCGCTTTGATAACTACTATGTTGAGGGACGTTATTACAGTGTAAGTGATTCAGAGAGTACCAATGAGCAAATTGGTGTAGAGCACTTTATTAAAGCTAATTATGAGCTAGATATTAGCCAGTTTACGCTTGGTGCGGGTTATATTCATGAATTGGATGAGGTCTCATTGTTTGATGTGAGTTTTCACATTGGCCGAATGGATCTGAAAAATAAGTTGGACGCCACGGAAACATACAGAACACAGGCATTCCAGTCTAACAGCTCTAATTCTGACGATTTCACCATGTATCGCTTGCGTGCTCAGTATCAGACACGCGTGCTGGACGATATTGAATTAAGAGCAGGGCTTGGCTACGAAAAAGCCGACGATGGAGGCAGCGATGGTAACCCGCTGTTCTTTGTTGGTGCAGGCTACCACTTTAACGATATGTTCTCGGTACATACAGAATATCGCAATGTTGATGACTACGACACGCTGGACGTCAACTTTAGATACAGTTTCTAATCGCGTATTGATTATAAGCGAAGGCCAGTCATTTGACTGGCCTTACAGTAACCCATTTCGACTGTCCCCCAACAATTTCCCTAACCTGTATACATTGCCAGATAACCTGTCTATAATGCCGCCGCTTTTGCGCACTAATAGATTGTGATGATCATATGATGGTGCGACTAATTTCTAAGGTACATATTAAAAAAGGAAAAATATGAAGCAGTTACCTTTTCTGGCAAGTATGCTCTCTGCGCTAGTAGGCGCTCCGGCCATGGCACACAGCATCAATTTTGATAAAGTGGAAGTGGGTTATAAGCGCTTTAGTGCCGACGATAGTGGTTCGAGATATAATGATGCGCTTACCGGTGTAAACCTGGCAGCAAGCAAACGCTTTGAAAACTACTACTTTGAGGGACGTTACTATAGTGTAAGTGATTCATTTGAAGAAGGTTATCAATATGGCGAATATCGCTCTGTTCATTCAAACGTTGAGTTAGATATTCGCCAGTTTACATTTGGCCTGGGTTACATTCACGAATTGGATGAGACCTCTTTGTTTGATGTGAGTTTTCATATTGGCCGAGTGGATTTGAAAGGTGAGTTTGAAATCACAGAAACATACTTGGCAAGCGTATCCCAGTATAATTCTTCAGGCTCTAGCGATGAAAATATCTATCGCTTGCGTGCTCAATATCAGACACGAGTGCTGGAAGATATTGAATTAAAAGCAGGACTTGGCTACGAGAAAACCGACGGTGACGACGGTGATGATAGCAATCCACTGTTCTTTGTTGGTGCAGGCTATCACTTTACTGAGATGTTCTCGTTAAATGCAGAATATCGCAATGTTGACGAATACAACACACTGGACGTCAACTTTAGATACAGCTTCTAATCGCGTATCAAAGCATTAAGCAGACGGCCGGTCATTTGACTGGCCTTTTTTGATCCTCACAATGAGACGCTTTGGCCTTGTTTTAATTGCACCCCCTTACTTATTCCACTAATATTGGAATAAATCCGGAAATTTTTTGGAGTAATTATGGCAGACAGTAAAAAAACGGAAGTACGCTTTTCCGTCGATGCAGATTATCTTGCACAGCTACAGCAGCGTTTAGGGTTAAAAAAATCCAGCGATCTGACAAAAGTTGCACTGACTTTACTAGACTGGGCCTCAGATGAGGTGGTCCATGACAGAGCAATTTTATCTGCGGATAAGCAAGGCAAAGATGTACACAGATTAGTGATGCCAGAACTCAATAACATCAGCAAATCAAAGCCGAGCGCACAACATTAGGTAAACAGGATGACGGGTAACGCACAGGACAGCGACCAAACCAACACTCAGACACCATGGCAAAACCTGGACTTAAGCACAGCCCGGGACTCATCGCCTATGGAAGCCCCGGTATCCGACCCAGAACCACTCACAGGCAAAGAAAAAGCCGGTGTAAACCTCACCTGGGGGATCATCGCGGTCTTAATTGGTTTTTTACTTATCATTCTCAGCATTTTTGTCTGGGGAGAAATTCGCTTTTTTAACGCCATCACCGCCAATCCAAACAACACTTTAACCGCCGAACAAATGCAGGCCAAACTAGAGCTGCTCGCCACTCAGCGCGCCACCTTCCGCGCCTTCTGGTTCGACACCCTCCAGCTGATTATTCTCAACGTACTCTTCCCAACCCTCACCGCACTACTGGGATATGTATTTGGCACCAGCAGGAATAATGGGGCGTAGAAAGGGTGGAAGAATGCAGGGTTTGTATATGGTTGCAAACTTTGCACAACAAGGGTGAATTCTGGCTTGATGGCAATTTTCTCTATCTGTTTGGCTTTTTACAACAGTATGTTTTGCGGTTATTGAAGCCGAATGGATGCTCCTGCTCACCTCGCCACTGGCGGCATTTTTAGCCGCGATACTGTTAGGCCTGATCTTGTTCTATTTATTTATGGCTCTGGCTGTCACTCTTTTTTCTTGTCTACTGTGTTGCTACATTAAACAGATGCTCTTTAAAAACATGGCTAAATAGCGAATGAATCAATGCAAGATCTGACCTGATCTTGTACCTAATATTTTCGGTAACTTTTTCAATACGACTTTTCTTTAATGAAAACAAGTATATAATTTTAGAGTTTTCCCCGCAGGCGCGGGGCTAAACCGCCGTTCGCCGTTAGTCTCAGATTAATGTCGTTGTTTTCCCCGCAGGCGCGGGGCTAAACCGCGTGTTGACATCGACTTTGCAAAGAAGGTTGAGTTTTCCCCGCAGGCGCGGGGCTAAACCGTATTGTTACTGTTTCAGCGGCGCATACGTCGGCGTTTTCCCCGCAGGCGCGGGGCTAAACCGGGTGCAACAACTGGCGGTGGTGGTGGGACGGAGTTTTCCCCGCAGGCGCGGGGCTAAACCGGGGGAGGGTGTATGTGGGCAGGTATTTGGAACGTTTTCCCCGCAGGCGCGGGGCTAAACCGCCTGGCCCATACCGATTATATCTATCCCTCGAGTTTTCCCCGCAGGCGCGGGGCTAAACCGGCCCACTTTACAGCGCCGCTGATGGCGTTTTTGTGTTCCCCGCAGGCGCGGGGCTAAACCGCAGGCTGCAATCAGAGCTTCCTCCCTGGTCCCGTGTTCCCCGCAGGCGCGGGGCTAAACCGGTACCGTTGTATGCCTTGATCACATGCTTGTTGTGTTCCCCGCAGGCGCGGGGCTAAACCGCTCTACAGCAGCAATAACCGTCATATCATTTGGTGTTCCCCGCAGGCGCGGGGCTAAACCGGCGAGCGTGGTGCAAATGGTCGTGATGGTGAGGTGTTCCCCGCAGGCGCGGGGCTAAACCGAATATGGTATAAAATCCTAAACACATGATTACGTGTTCCCCGCAGGCGCGGGGCTAAACCGTTCAGTATTAGGGTTGGTTGTAGGATTTAAATGTGTTCCCCGCAGGCGCGGGGCTAAACCGTAAACTGGATCCTTTGGAATCAACGATTCTGTGTGTTCCCCGCAGGCGCGGGGCTGAACCGAATGCTTGAGCCGCATGAGCTGTATGCTGCCAGTGTTCCCCGCAGGTGCGGGGCTGAACCGAGGTTTGGGAGTAATCATGGCACGCGGAGTAAGTGTTCCCCGCAGGTGCGGGGCTGAACCGTCCATTAATGTGTCCGGATTGATCTCGACTGAGTGTTCCCCGCAGGCGCGGGGCTAAACCGCAGACATTTGCCGATGACGTCAGAGACCTGGAGTGTTTCCCGCAGGCGCGGGGCTAAACCAGAGTAGAGGTTAATGACATGGTTCGCGTTTTTCGTGTTCCCCGTACACGCGGGGCTAAACCGCGATTTTATGTCCAGTTGTCGCGCCGGTAATTGAGTTCCCCGCACACGCGGGGTTGAACCGTTCATAGGCTTTTTTTGCATTGTGGTTTATTGGAGTTCCCCGCAGGCGCTGGGCTAAATCTGGTTCGAGTCGGTTATGGGTTGTACGACTTCGAAATCACAGGGGGTTGAGTTATCTGTTTGGGTTGAATCAGCACTTTTTGATGGTTTGGTGGTCGATCTCGGCTCTTCGTTTTTTTCAAAGTGTTCTTTGTACTCAAAGTCATGTAAGTTGGCGTGGACAACCTCTCTGACAGGGATGTTGATGAGGAATTTTTCTAAGTCTAATACCTCTTCATCTGATTGGTTTGCTTCTGGGTTGTCTTTGTTGCTGGTTTCAATATCTGACCAGGCGGAGGCATAATTGGTGACCAACTCAAGGCGTAACTCGTCTTTACACCTGTAACCACTCTTGAGTGGAAGTACCATAAAATCGTTCATGTGGTATCCCAGATTAATCACATAGCCAATATAAACCTTGCGGCTTGAAAGCGTAAAAGCAATTGGCAGCCCCTTGAGCATGCTGTTGTGGAGTATACCTGTAAACTCGGGCGTATCATCAGTGCCAGACAAGCTAAAGTACACTGCATTTTTTAGATCTTCGGGGGTAACATTTTTCTGCTTAGCAGTGATGCTTAGTATCATATTTGGGCCAAATACTGACAGTATCAGCGCAACTCCGGAAATCAGGATACAGTGAATGCTGTATGAGGGAAAAATTAAACCCGGAAAAAGCAGCTCAACCGTGTGCTTTAAAGTTGGGGCGATTATACCCTGAGGGAAGCCTGACAACTCGAAAACCCATGCGCTGATACCAAACACAAGTGTGGCGACCATATACAGCGCAAACCCCCAAGATGCCGACAAAATAAACGTATGATAACCGCTTGTTTTCTGGAATGTTGGTTTGGTCACGTAGTACCTCTGGCAAAAAATATAGCCAACAATAGTAAAAACCAACACTAAAATCACGGTGGGCTTTATCATGTAATTCCTTCTTTTTAAGAAATCAAAAAGGGAGCCTCATGCTCCCTTTTTTTCTGCTCGAATATGAGCAATTTGATTTTTCACTTCGTCGCTGTTTTTGAGCGACTCCATGGGAACTTTAAAGGTTCCGTCTCCCTGTGCGACAACTTTAATTTGCGCTTTTTGACTTTCTTCAAGCCCGGGAGCAAAAAAGTTAGTAACTAACTCAATGATGCCTGACATACTCCCCCCCATTATCCAATTAGCGGATGCGCATTCTAACTATGTGTACTTTATAGTCAAGGGCATGCGTGACCTTATGTCAAATGTCTATTTGTAAGTGATGTGCGTACTGACATGTAAACCTTACAACCCTGTTAAACATTCGTCTATAGGCAATGTCTTACAAACTAAAAAAGCCTGTCACTATACATTTTCCTTTAGAGCGTTGTTAAACGAGTTCAGACATTCACAGTTTGCAGCACAAAACCGACTATTGATAAACCATGAACCAACAGTTTGTCGCAGGTCAATGACTTATAATTCTTTTGTTGATACATTTATTTCACGATAAATTTACCAAAGTGTTTTATGCAGGCTAAGGAAGAGCAATATTTTCGGTATATTGAAGCGGTGTTGTTTTGGCAAGGAGAAATTCAAACTGGTACTTTCCAGGATAAATTCAAGCTTTCACGGCCCAGTGCACGGCGTTATGTGACCGACTTTATCGAACGTTACCAGATTGCAGCGAGCTACAATGAATCAGAAAAAGCCTATGTACTGACAAGCCCCTTTACACCTAATTATATTTCTCAGGATTTTGCTGAGTACGCCAGTCTGACCGGCGATCAGTACGTCCATAACCTGAGCACCTCCACCATCACAGCGCTGGCATTACCACACAGAAAGCTTAATCCAACCATTTTGCGGCCCATACTGAATGCCTGTCGGCGACAAAGCGTGCTGGATATTCGCTATCAGTCTATAAAAGAAGGCGGCGAAACCGAGCGCGTGATCCGCCCTCACACCTTGATCAACTCCGGGCTGCGTTACCACCTGAGAGCCTACTGTGAAAAAGCCAAAGGGTTCAGAGACTTTTCATTATCGCGTATCGTCTCTGCCTCCCCGGAATTTATCAGCAAAGCACAAAAGTACAAAAAAGACGACGAAGCCTGGCAGCAGGAAGTCACTTTAACCATTATCCCCGACCCAAGACTCAGCGAGTACGCCCAGCAAGTTATCGCCCACGACTTTGATATGCACAACCACCAAAAGCAAATCAAAACCAACGCTGCGCTGATCAATTATCTGATCAGCATCCTGAGGCTAGACGTTCAGCATCCGCACCCGGAAGCCCAACAAATCGTGATGGAACCGGCTTGCTATAGGGAGCTGAGGGCTAGGGGGTTGTTATGGAACAGCTGAGCATACGCACCAGACCGGGTAATTTTTTTACTGGTTGCAATTGCAGGATTGTCGGCATTTTATTCGCGTCGTAAGCTGAGTGTATAAAAAGCAAGGAAGTAATAGTGTGTGTGATTTTAATAGCGAGATTTTTCAGTTCTGGGGCAAGGCCGACGAGCACAACACGTTACCTGCAGTGTGTCATATGCTGGATGTCGCCTTTGTGGCCCGGGCGATTATTCTCAAGCTGGCAGCTCAGGAGCGGGCTATTTTACTCAAGCCGTTTTTAGCTATTGAAGGTGTTGATGAAGATACCGCGATTGCTATGGTGGTGTTGCTTATTGCCGTGCATGATATTGGCAAGATCACACCGGGTTTTCAGTATAAGTTGCCATTTGAACGTATCAGAAGGCTGTTTGATACTCAGAGATACGATCTTAAGAATGCAAGCGAAACTCAACATGGTACGTCTGGTTACAAGATATTATCAAACTGGGCAGAAAGTATCGGCCTAAGTTGCTACACCGAAAAACCTTTGTTCTCCTCTGTCGCAAGTCATCATGGAGAATTTGTAACCGATTCAAAAAATGGTCGAGTTTGGGGCAAAGGTTATATCTGGGAAAAAGTTCAGCTAGCTTCGATTGAATGGCTATTCGACTACTTTCTGGTTGACGCTTCACTGCTTTGTGAAATTGACGATGAACTGCTCACACCCACCTGGTACGTCTATATGGCCGGACTATGCTCGGTTGCTGACTGGATTGGCTCCGATCATCACTATTTTACCTATATCAGTTCTGAAGAGTATTTTGCCAATGTTGCGCTGCGTGTTGAGACGGCACATCGGCTGGCAGATAAGCTGAACATTAAGCATGTAAAAGCTGCACAGAGTATCATTGAATTCAATAAAGTCTTTGGCTTTAAACCCAACGCATTGCAGCAAAGCATATTAGCCTTATTTAACTCACAAGAATTGCCCTGGCTGACAGTGATTGAAAGCGGTATGGGAAGCGGAAAAACAGAAGCAGCACTCATACTGGCTGACCATTTTATTCGTAACCTGGATCACTCTGGGCTGTATGTGGCTATGCCATCTCAGGCTACGGCGAATCAACTCTATAAACGGACATTGAAGTTTCTGAAACATGAGTCCCTGGGATATGAGGACATTGAAACCCATTTAAAGCACAGTAACGCGGAGTTTAACCCAGCTTATGAGGGCTTATTGCTGTCCAGTATTGAGGATCTGAATGAGCAAAATGCCGTAAAGGCAAACTTATGGTTTACAGCTAAAAAAAGAGGGTTACTGGCCGGAGCTTGTGTTGGCACCATTGATCAACTGCTTATGGCTGCTATGCGTTACAAGCATAATTTTGTGCGGTTATTCGCTATTGCGAACAAAACCGTAATATTAGATGAGGTACATGCACCGGATTACTTCCAGCTTTCTTTGCTCAAAAACACGTTACGGTGGATGGCAAAACTGAAAGTCAGGGTAATCATATTATCTGCTACTTTACCTAAACTAATGCTCCGAGAGTTAGTGCAGGCTTATGGCCAGGAGTTCGGTAAGAATATTGAGCTAAAAGAGGCTGCCTATCCGAGGCTTACAACTTATAGCGGAGGGCAGTTGGCGACATCTGTTCACGTTGCAGAAGATGAAAATACTGATGAGCTGGCTTCACCACCTAAACGGTTTGGGATTCAGTTACATAAAACCACGCCACAACAGTGTGTTGAACAGATGGCAAGCGATGTTTTGGCACGTGTAAAGGAGGCGGGATGCGGTGTATTTGTGTGTATCCTGAATACGGTAAACGCGGCGCAGGCACTCAGTGAAATTATCCTTGAGCACTGCAATCGGAAGGAAAGTCAAAACATGCAGTGTCTGGTGTTTCATGCCAGATACCCCATCGGTAACCGCTTAGCCATCGAAGACATGGTTGAATATCTGGTAGGCAAGAATCCGGGAGATCGAAAAGCGGTTAATCCAAATCGACCCGTCAAAGATCAGTGTTTAATTCTAATTGGGTCCCAAGTTTTGGAACAGAGTTTGGATTATGACGCCTGTGAGATGTTTACTCAGGTCGCACCCATTGATCTGATCATGCAACGGCTAGGGCGGATATGGCGGCATCAGGTAAATAACCCTTTCAGGTCTAAGCTTGTTCAAAGCCCGAGACTTAATGTCTATTTGCCGGGGTTAGATGAGATCCCTGAAGACTACGCTAAATGGCTTGGATACGCTGATGTTAAAATTTACCCGTCGCATATACTCGCGGTAACGACCCGTTTACTGTGGGAGGAAGCTGCAAGTTCAGGGATAAATAACGGTTTCGAGTTGGATCTTGATACAGAGATTGATGATTGGGTAAATAACGTATACAACGATATTGAGCAGCAGGTGGACTGGTTGAGGCAGGAGCAAGAAAAAGCGTTTGAATTCGAGCTTGAAAAGAAGCTCGTGTATCGGCTTGCTAACAACATGATGTTCGATGCAGACCAGGAAGATGTATCGGATTTGCTGGATTATCTAAATGATCAGTTTGATGATGAGGACTTGGTTTTATCGACCCGGCTTGCCAGTCTCAGTGTGCAGATAATTCTGCTGATCCAGAATGTAGACGGCTCGTTGGTACCCATTACCGAATATCAGCCTTACCTGCAACAATGCCAGACGCCCATGAGAGAAAATGCTCCCTATGAAGCGATAAACTGGCGTGCAGATAAACGCTTTAATAAAAATGATATTGGCAAACTGAAGCAATCTTTGGTGAAGCTCACCCATACAGACTGGGTTGAACATTTTCGTGAGCTTGAAAGCAACTGGCCATTTGATTTTGTTGCTAAGGATGTATGGCAAAGAACTTCGCAGCTACACAGTTGTTTACCGGTTATCTTGGATCAGTATTTTACCTACTCAGTGACCTCGATTGGCACACTTAAACTAGATCCAGTATTGGGATTAAAAGTAGAGAAATGCAGGAGTAGTCACAACCATTCTAAGAGGTAAGAAGCCGATAGCATGAGCTATCGGCAGACGCCCCGTGCGTACGGGGAACAAAGGTGTAGCATCAATTAAAGCCTGAGTACTACTCGGTTCAGCCCAATCAATATTTGGGAAAAGAACGTGAGAAGTTTAACACTGAATACAGGGTGGAGAAATGTTTTAGTAACTGACTAATTTTATTTTTTTAAGAGTAGAACTCATTGATTAATTCACAGATTAAAAGTTTGCTTGGTGAATTACTATGCTGTATGGTTTAAACGTAATCAACCTTAAGCAAGGAAAATATCTTATGTTCGATGGGCTGGCAGAGGTAATTATCGCGCTACAGAATGCCAATGCACCTACTTATGCGCTGTTGTTCTTTTTGATTTGGGCATTTTACAAAAAAAACAGCAACAAAAACGAGAAATAGAGCCTAGCAACTTGCTAGTCAGATGCAAGTACCGATTTGGCATTGTGTGGTAGCGTGATCGGCATAAAAACCTACAGGAGGACTTAAAGGATTATGAACTACGATCTTTTGGAACAGGAGTGCTGGATCCCAGCGCAAGACTTACAGGGAGAGATCCGGCATTACTCAATTCTTGGTGTGCTAAAGGCTGCCCCACAGCTGCGCCAAATTGTTCATGACAGGCCGTTGGCTGTCAGCGCCATTTCAAGGCTGTTGCTAGCCATATTGTATCGCAGCTACCGGTATTTGAGCGGCAAGAATTGGCACAAAGCACTTGAAAAAGGGGAGTTCGATGCGTGTGTATTTGACTATATAAAGTCTGACAGCTGTCAGGGCAAGTTCGATCTGTTTTCAGCGCAATATCCTTTTTTCCAAACCGCTGAATTTCAAAAAGACAAAGGCGTGACGACATCGGTTAAGAAGTTGGTGCCTGATTACAGTACAGGGTCAAATAAGCTACTCTGGAGCCATCTGGCTGATAACGAGAAGTTCTCAATTTCAGCAGGTGAAGCGGCTGTTCAGCTGCTTGTATGTCAGTATTTTAGTCTCGGTGGCGGGGTAAGTGGCAGTTCAAACTTATTCAAGAAACATCCCAACTTTACCAATGCGCCGTTAGTGGGCGGTGCAGTGGTGATGGTTGAAGGGGAAAACTTATTTCAAACCCTGATGCTGAACCTGAAAATGCCTAAGGATAAAGCCTTACTGGATGACACAGATGTGCCTGTCTGGGAGCAAGCAGATAGTAAGCAGGAAGCACCCAAAGCCAGGGCTATGCGTGGTTTAACAGACTACCTTACATGGCGTTCAAGACACGTTCGGCTTATTCCGCAAGAAGATGGTTCAGTATCTGAAATGCATTTTTCTCAGGGCCTGCCAACGCCGGAAGAAATGCCACGGGAACCTTACTTTGCCTACCGCCTTAATAAAGACGATAAAATGCTACCTGTACGGTTGAGTTTTGCACGCAGTTGCTGGCGAGAGACTGCTAATCTGTTGCGACTGGCGGAATTTACAAAAGGCAAGATAGCAACCAAAGACTTGCGGCCAGCGGGCATTCAGTTGCTCGCAACTCTGGATAATCGTGTGCTTAGTGGACTTACACTGAACTGTCAGCTGATAGGGTTGGATAACAATAAGGCCAATCCGCTTTCATGGTTCAATGAGCGCTTGCCCTTACCGGTAAATCTGGTGCAAAAAGATGCAGCGCTGGGTATCAACCATAGCGAGTTATTGGTAAATGGTCTGAAAAATGCTGAAGGAATGTTTTATCAGCTTGAAAATGCAATTAGAGTATTTGCCCGGCATTTGTTACCTGACGGTGCTCGCATGCAGGAAGTGAATGCAAGGGTGTCTGCGATCAACCCCGACAGATTCTACTGGCCACGGTTAAACGAAGGGTTTGAACAGTTTATGTGGGCGCTGAGCACTAACACAGATGATGCCAATGCTAAATGGCGTTTACTCTGTATCGACACTGCAATGAAAGCGTTCGAAAGTGCGACAGTGAGCTGGCGTTATAGTGGCGCAAAAGTTAAAAAAGGGTTAGGTCTTGCGTCACAGCAGCTGGAGCGGGCACTTTACGGGCGTGAATGGCAGCTGAACCAATACTGGAGTCAGGATACACTGACATTAGTGGCAAAGCTGGAGCAATGGGCAAATCCGGAGCATCCAAACCGGGAAATTCTCGCTGCGCTGAAAAAGTCACTCGACCAGCAAAAGAGCACACACCTTGCTGTCATGCCCTACCTAGCTCACCTTTTATCTGACGATTTAAAAAGAGCTGAGACTCAGGCATTTGTTGCAGGGCTGTTTGCCAGTCATAACACGCTGTACTTTAGCGAAAAACATCAGAGCTTTGGGAAAGCATGGCAGATCTGCGATGGCAGTGAGCGCCCCGGCATGAGCTTTCGCTTTGAGTGTCTGCTGGAGGCCAAAGGCGAGCAGTTAAAACAAACGCTGCGCCAGATGGTACAAATTCTAAAAAGCAAAGACATTGCCATTGATTACCGAACCCTGATGGAAGATCTCTATCACTGGGATAGCGACGACAAACGCATTCAACTTAAATGGGCCAGAGATTACTGGGCCAAACCAATTCAATCCGATGAGTCTACAAACTCAGCAGACGCGACAAATTAAAAAGGAGTTACCTTATGTCTTTTATCGAATTTCATGTATTACAGAACTTTGCCCCCAGCAACTTAAATCGTGACGATACTAACACCCCTAAATCTTGTGTATTTGGTGGTTCACAACGGGCGCGTATCTCAAGCCAGTGTCAGAAGCGTGCGATCCGTACTCATGGGGCATTTAACGATGCAGTGGTAGAGCATCAGGGCGATCGTGCGGTACGCACTCGTAAGCTAGCCATCGACATCCGTGATCACCTGATTGCTAATGGTAATGACGAAAAGCAAAGCGAAACCGTCGCACAAAAGCTGTTAGAACAGGTAAAGCTGAGCCTGAGCAAAGACAAAAAGCATCCGTTTAAAACAGAATATCTGCTGTTTCTTGGATTAAATGAAGTGAGTGCTTTGAAAGCGATTGCTGAGGCGCACTTTAGTGAGTTTCAGGCAGACAAGCTGGACAAAGCCATCACTAAAGCAGTGGGCGATGTGTTTGTAAGAGAGGGCAAGTCTTTCGCCGCAGATATCGCACTATTCGGCCGTATGGTCGCGGACAACAACAATATCAATGTTGATGCGGCGTGCCAGGTGGCCCATGCAATTTCAACCAATATTGTGACACCAGCCATGGACTTTTTCACTGCTGTGGATGACGAATTGCAGGCAGGTGAGCAAGGCTCTGGCATGATGGGTGGCGTTTACTTTAACAGTGCCTGTTATTACCGCTATGCCCAGATCAATATAGATAAACTAGTGGCCAATCTTGGGCAGGATAAGGAACAGGTGACTGGCGCGGTAAAAGGGTTTTTCCGTGCGTTAGTTCAGGCAGTGCCTTCGGGTAAACAAAACAGTTTTGCGGCGCAGAACCCGCCAAGCTATATCAAAGTGAATGTGCGCAAAGATGGTGCGCCCTGGTCCCTGAGCAACGCATTTACTCAGGCAGTAATGATAGAAAAGCCTGATGAAGCGGAGCTTGAGCACCAGTCGGCACAAAAACTGGAAATGTTCGCCAAGAAGCTGGCGGCTATGTATGGTGAATCTGGCTTTATGTTTGAGGGCCGCAGCACTTACATCGACAATCTGGAAGAGTATCAGGACAAAGACAGTGGCACCATTGCACAACTGGAAGCTCAGATGCTGGATGCACTGCAAGGTGCTTTGGAGTGTCAATGAGCACTTTGTTGATCCGATTAGCCGGACCAATGCAGTCATGGGGGCTAAAAAGTGCCTTTGAACTGCGCAATACTCAGCTTGATCCGACAAAAAGTGGTGTGATCGGTTTGCTGTGCGCATCGCTAGGACGTGAGCGAAATGAGCCTCTGAATGATCTTACAGCATTGCGAATGGGCGTGCGCATAGATAAACCAGGCGATCTGGCATTTGATTACCAAACGGCGCTGAATGTGGCAAAGGCTGACGGTGGCAAGCCGGATACGCAGCTGTCACATCGTGCTTACCTGGCAGATGCCGCCTTTTGGGTGGGCTTTGAAGGCGACGTGGTTTTGCTTAAAAAACTGCATCATGCTTTGCTAAACCCGGTCTGGCCGCAGTTTTTAGGGCGTAAGTCCTATTTGCCGGGCATTCCGTTAGTTGATCCTCACAGTGCGTGTTTGGAATTACCTTTAGAGCTGGCGCTGCAACAGGCACCAAGAATGCAAGCTGAGCATGAAAAAGTAGCCGGAACACCGGTGAAATACATCATAGACAGCGAGGCACAAGAAGGCACGGAGCAACGGCATGACGTACCGCTGAGCTTTGAGATTAACCACAGAGCTTTTACATTCAGAAGTGTTAAAAGTAGCTGGGGGTTGGTGGATACGGAGGAAGTGCTATATGTCTGACATTCTCTGGTACGAAAGCCGATTGTATTTTGATCCTGACCAGGCGGGAGAAGATCTTGGGTTTTTACACCCCGATGATCTTTATAAGCAGCATCAGTGGGTGTGGCGTTGTTTTGTTGACAGTGAGCTGACTCAGGCTGATTTTATGTTTCGTGTGGATATGGCGTTGCCAGTGCCAACAGTGTTTATTCGCTCAAAGCGTCAGCTAAAAGAAGCGATTAAAGGCTGGAAAATAGTCACTCAAACACAGCCGGAACAGCTCAAAGAAGCAGGGCTGGTTCAGTTCTCTTTGCGAGCTAACCCCACGGTAGATATTACGCCAAAAGGAGAGAAAACTCGCCGTCACGATGTTTTGATGCATGCCAAGAAACAGGCTCAAAAAGCAAATAGCGATGTAAATGAAGCTGTAGATATTGCTGCAAAAGCCTGGCTTGACAAAAAACTACAAAAGGGTGGTCTGGAGTTGCTGACTCAGTGTATTGAGTTCAGTAATTACAAGCAGCACAAAGTGGCTAAAAAAGACGGGGCGAGGCCAATTCAGCTCAGCACCCTGGATTATTTTGGCGTGGCAAAAATCACCGATTTGCAAAAACTGGAGCAGACATTATTTAACGGCATCGGTCGTTCCAAAGCTTTTGGCTGCGGGCTGATGTTGATTAAACCGTTGTAACCAAATTTGTAAGGCGGGGCGACTCGCCTTCTTTCTTCACTAATTTTTATTCAATTCAGGAGTGCAGGGAATGGCATTTCTTCCTTTAAAACCTATTCCAATCAAAGATCGCAACTCAATGATTTTTATCGGTATGGGGCGTATTGATGTGCGCGACGGCGCGTTTGCAGTGATTGATGAAGTCAACGGCGAACGGGTGCTGATCCCGGTAGGGTCTGTGGTGTGTATTATGCTGGATCCGGGTACGCGGGTGAGCCATGCTGCGGTCAAGCTGGCAGCGACCACGGGTACTTTGCTTACCTGGGTGGGCGAAGCGGGCGTCAGGCTTTACTCGGCGGGGCAGCCTGGCGGTGCGCGCTCCGATAAGTTGCTGTATCAGGCTAAGCTGGCGCTGGATGAAAACCTGCGGCTCAAAGTCGTGCGCAAAATGTTTGAACTTCGCTTTGGCGAACCAGCACCCGAGCGGCGCTCGGTTGATCAGCTACGGGGCATTGAAGGCTCGCGTGTGCGTAAAATTTATGAACTGCTCGCCAAGCAGTATCAGGTCAGCTGGCAGGGCCGACGCTACGACCCCAAAGACTGGGCGAAGGGTGATGTGATCAATCAGTGCATCAGCGCTGCTACTTCCTGCCTGTATGGTGTTACCGAAGCCGCTGTTTTGGCCGCTGGCTATGCACCTGCCATTGGCTTTTTGCACACCGGAAAACCACTATCTTTTGTTTATGATATTGCTGACATCATTAAATTCGATACTGTTGTACCCGTGGCGTTTAAAATTGCCAAACGGCGGCCACAATCCCCCGATCGAGAAGTGCGAATTGCCTGCCGCGAAGCGTTCCGCAAAGACAAAGTATTACCACGCCTTATCCCACTGATTGAAGAAGTATTGGCCGCCGGTGAGATCACGCCACCTGAACCTTATGCTGATGCACAACCGCCAGCACTCCCTGAACCTGAATCCATTGGTGACGAGGGCCATCGCAGCGGAGGCTCATTATGAGTATGTGTATGGTTGTGACTGAGGCGGTGCCACCGAGATTAAGAGGTCGCCTGGCAGTATGGCTGCTGGAGATCCGTGCGGGTGTGTACGTGGGGGATGTAAGTAAACGCATTCGCGAAATGATTTGGTTTCAGGTGAGTGAATTAGCTGAAGACGGCAATGCGGTCATGGCCTGGGCGACCAACACCGAATCGGGTTTTGATTTTATCACCTATGGTGAAAATGCCAGAATGCCGGTGGATTTTCATGGCCTAAGATTGGTGAAGTATACCCCCAGATCTGATGATAATCAGGGAGGGGATTAGCGAATTATTTCCGCCATTCTATCTGTGATTTATTGCTCTTTAACAAGTTGGATATTGAGATTTAAAGGCTCAAAAAATAGATACATTTGTACCCAAAAATTTCGGTAGATTTTAAAGTGTGTTTTTTCTTTATAAAAAACAAGTATATAATTTTAGACTGTTCCCCGTATGCACGGGGCTGAACCGCCCTTTTTACCGCAGCGTTAGCTGCTATGGCCCTGTTCCCCGTATGCACGGGGCTGAACCGTCTACAAAGAGACTGGCGATGTGGCTAAAACCCTGTTCCCCGTATGCACGGGGCTGAACCGAGTCTCAGATTTCAACACAGCGCGCGCAAATTCTGTTCCCCGTATGCACGGGGCTGAACCGCGTATTAATTGCCTCAGCATCTATCTCACTGGCTGTTCCCCGTATGCACGGGGCTGAACCGCCATTGCGGCCGGTGCGGCCCTGTTGTTCAACCTGTTCCCCGTATGCACGGGGCTGAACCGTGTTGGCGTAGCTTGGCAACTCAAACACTCCTCTGTTCCCCGTATGCACGGGGCTGAACCGCAGGTGTATTTCATTTGTTATTTTGGATAGGTCTGTTCCCCGTATGCACGGGGCTGAACCGTTCCATCTCCACTACCAGAACGGGCCGCAGCTCTGTTCCCCGTATGCACGGGGCTGAACCGTCAACGTCCATTTTCCCAATGGCCTCTACTAGTCTGTTCCCCGTATGCACGGGGCTGAACCGGTCGGCCCAAAACGGCTCCTCTGAGCGATTACCTGTTCCCCGTATGCACGGGGCTGAACCGGCATTCAGCTCGCGAAACGTGCTGTTCGCGCGGCCTGTTCCCCGTATGCACGGGGCTGAACCGTAAGGGCCGTATTTGGCGGCTGACTGCTCGCCTGTTCCCCGTATGCACGGGGCTGAACCGCTTATGCGAGTGCGATACGGGCCAAATAACGCCTGTTCCCCGTATGCACGGGGCTGAACCGTAAATTGAAACTTTCCCCATCCTACATAGGCCCTGTTCCCCGTATGCACGGGGCTGAACCGGGACCAACGGCCAGGCAATGTTACCTGACGTACTGTTCCCCGTACACACGGGGCTGAACCGCATGCTGTTTGCCGTTGTAAACGGCCTTTATACTGTTCCCCGTACACACGGGGCTGAACCGCACGCACGGGAGCTGGGCCAGCGTTGTCGCATCTGTTCCCCGTACACACGGGGCTGAACCGGATGCACATTCGATGGTCAAACAGGCTGTAAAGCGTTCCCCGTACGCACGGGGCTGAACCGTTCAAAACGAACTCAAATCAACCATAGCACTTCGTATTCCCCGTACGCACGGGGCTGAACCGCAACCTGTGACAGCGCCTCTGTGAGTGCATCCGTATTCCCCGTACGCACGGGGCTGAACCGATCTCTCGTTGGCTCAATACCGGTGTTGGTTCGCGTTCCCCGTATGCACGGGGCTGAACCGTTCCTGGGCGTAAACACGGTATTAAACAGCGAGCGTTCCCCGTACGCACGGGGCTGAACCGACAAAGAAACATTTTCCGGGCTGGCTATACGAGTATTCCCCGTATGCACGGGGCTAAACCGCCCCCAAAACCTAACGCTCATGGGCGGGCTGAGTGTTCCCCGTACACACGGGGCCAAACCGTAGGCATTTGCTGTGAAAGAAGGCGATAAGCTTTTCCGGCCACAAAGCGAACGCGTTAAGATCTGGTAGTCAATTGGCCAGGTTTCAGCTGTTTCTCCAGGCGGCACAGCCGTGCTCGTCTGAGGGAGTCACTGCCTAGCCTGGCTCTGTGCAGAGCTTATATCGCGATGGTTAAGTTTCCGATTCTGGTTGTGCTCTTGGCATGAATTAAAAAGGGCGCCACTTAACGGGCGCCCTGTTTTTTATGTCGCGTATTGCTGATGTAGAGTTTAGGTTAGTTCAGCTTCTGCCAGCTGACATAGCTCATGCAATACTTTGACATAAGCGTGTGCCAGCCCTTCAATGGTCTCCCGACGGTGAATGGCATGACTGAAAGACCAGTGGAAGCTGATCTGTCCCTGGTTCACAAAACAGTCGATCCCCAGTAAGGCAGAGCGATGGGCTTTCGGGCTGTGTAGCGGTCCGATGGCGTCATCGCTAATCACCATCTTGGGCGATGCATTGCCCTGACTGACAAACTGACCGAGATAGTTAAACTCTATCTGCGGCTTAGGCAAGTGTTGTAGCTGCTCAGCCTGATCACTGGCGTATTTCAGTACCCCGTAGCCCATCCCTTTGTTCGGCACTGCGTCCAGCTGCGACTGAATGCTTTGCAGGCCGCTCACCAAGTCCGCGTGCTGGTCAAGCTGCAATACCACAGGGTAGATTTTAGTAAACCAACCCAGAGTGCGGCTAATGTCGACACTGTCAACGCCGGGCAGCTCATCCCGTCCGTGACCTTCAAGGCTGACGGCAAGGTGATCGGCGCCATGCCACTGGGCCATTACCCGATGAAGAGCAGTCAGTAACAGTGCATTGATCTGGGTTGAAAACGCCTGTGGAATGGTCCGCAATAACGTGTCGGTGCGGGTTTCATCCAGCGCAACTGAGACCACTTCGGCACACGCTTCGGTGTTGTCCTGCACAGCAAAGTCCTGAGGCAGGGCCGGCACTTTGTCGAAGGGCAGGTTGCGCCAATAGCTCAGCTCATCTCGGTACACATCTGCATGTTCTGCCAGGTGATGACCCCACTCAATGTACGACAAGGTCGTGGGCAGCAATGTCTCGGTTTGTGGCTCGGCACTTTCAATTAGCTGATACAGGTCCTCAAAAATGGCGCGCCAGCCCATCATATCAATCGCCAGGTGGTGCATAATAAACACCAGCTTTTGAGGTCGGTGCTGTCCACAATCGAATAATAAGACCTTGCTGATCGGCCCCAGTTGCAGATCCAGGCTGGCCTGAGCATCTCCGGCTATGAGCTGAAGCTGCTCTGCCATCGGGCTGTCGTCATGCTGGCTTAAATCATGATACTCAAGCACCAGACCTGTGCCTGTCTGGTCTATCCTTTGTTGCCATTGTCCTTCCTGACGGTCAAAGCGTAAGCGGAAGATCTCATGGTGCTTGTCCAGCTGTGTAACTACCTCAGTGATAAAGTCTGGTGACTGAGGCTGTAGCAAAGTGAAGGCAAAAGCCTGATTCCAGTGGTGTTGCTCGGCAAATTCTTGCTCGAAGAAACGTGCCTGAATAGGCACCAGCGGGCCAGACAGGCGGGCTTCAACCGGCGCCTGTTCACAGCCGGTGAGCGCCGTGCAGCAGGCCGCCACCTGGCTCAGGGTTTGCTGCGCGAGCAGATCCTTCACCTGCAGGCGCCAGCCGTCGCGTTTCAGACGGGCACCAAGCTGAATGGCAATCAGTGAATCGCCACCCAAAGAGAAGTAGTTATCGGTAAGCGAAATTTGCGTTGTTTCCAGACTCAGTAACTCGGCCAGTGCCACTACCAGTGCGTGTTCTGCCTCACTTTGCGGTGCGACGCGCTGTGCTTGACCTGTTTTTATCAGGTTGAGCTCGGGCAGCTTCTTACGGTCTACCTTAAGACTTGGCAAACGCGGCAGCGCCGTGAGCTGCTGATATACGCCAGGTCTGTGGGTTTGCGGTAAATGGGCCTCTGCATGGGCTCTGAGTGCGCTTTGCAGATCATCATTTGTGTCTTCGCGCGCCACCCAATAGGCGACCAGCACTGGCTTGTTGTTTTGTGTGGCCAGTGGTTTGACTGCCACACACAGCTCTTTTACGCCAGCCAGAGTTGCCAGCTGGTTTTCAATCTCTTCAGGCTCCAGACGCACCCCGTTCAGCTTCACCTGATGGTCGCGGCGTCCTGCATAAAGGTATTCGCCCTGTTGATCCCGCCAGACCAAATCACCACTGCGATAGTAGCGTTGGCCGTTCAGGGTAACAAAGGCGCGGCGGGTTAACTCGCTGTCGTTGCAATAGCCCTGTGCCAGTTTGAGCCCGCTGAGCAGCAGCTCGCCAGTCACGCCATCGGGAACAGGGTTAAGGTTATGATTGACCACCACGGCGGCGATTGGACCGGCCGGGTTACCTATTTTGACTGCCTGTTCAGGGCCAAAGGTTCGCGGCGCGCGCCAGAACAGACTGTCGACACAACATTCGGTCGGGCCATACAGGTTAATTAGCTCGCTGCCGGGCAGAGCTTGATAAAATGCCGTGACGGTTGACGCCTTGAGGGCTTCACCGCCGGCTTTGACATACCTCAGGCTATCCAGGGTGGCAAACTCGGGCTGTTGCAACAAAATGTCCAGCATACTGGGGACCAGGTGCAACTGACTGATATGGTTATCTCTGAGCAGGGCTATGAGTCGGTCCGGTTCATTGTGCACGTCGGCCGGGGCCAGATACAAACTGCTGCCACAGGCCATAAAGGGCAACAGGGCATTGATTGAGGCGTCGAACACCACAGGTGTGATCAACAAACAGCTATCCTGAGGCTGCAAGTCAAATTCACTGACATGCCAGCGAATATGCTCAGCCAGCGCCCTGTGGGTGATCTCAACCCCTTTAGGCTGACCCGTTGACCCCGAAGTAAAGAGCACATAGGCCAGCGCACTGGGTCCGGGTAACTCGCACGCCGGGTGAATTGTGCTGGCAAGGGCCGCAGGCGTGTCGATGCAGCACTGTGGCACGCTGAGTACCTGGCAGCTGTCCAGTAAGGATTCCTCACAGATCAGGACCTTAGCCTTGACCTTATTGGCGATGTACTCGATACGTTCCGCCGGAAAACCCGGGTCTACAGGCACATAGACACCACCGGCATACCAGATGGCCAGCAGTGCGCGTATTAAGTCCACCGAACGTGGCAGCGCCAGAACTACGGCATCGCCCGGGCAGCAACCCTGTGCAATCAGGCCGTGTGCCAGCGCTTTTGCATTGGCTTCCAGCTCAGCAAAGCTGACGTCCTGTGTGCCATCGGTCAGGGCCGTTGCCTGTGCTCTGAGCGCAACCTGCTTGCTGAACTCATCCAGCAAGGTGGTGTTTTGCGCAGCGTGCATGGGGGCAGCACAGATCAATGCCGTTTCAGACAGTTGCAGCGGCTGGTGTGCGTCTTCAGTCAGTCGGTTCAGGTTGGCACACAGGCTGTCGAGCAATGTCTGGATCCCTGCACGGTTGTACCTGGCGGTTTTATAACCCAGGTTCAGGCTGAGCGTATCGCCCGGGCAAACGCTCAGGGTCAGGCCAAAGGCGGTATTTTCTCTTGCGTGTAAATCACAAATAGCCAGACCGTCACCACGCATCATGTCTTCGTCAACCGGGTAGTTTTCAAACACCAGTATGCTCTCGTACAGGTCGTCTTCGGCGTCAATCTGTGCCCATTTCTTGATCTCCTGAGCAGAGCTGAATTGCCAGCTCATCAGGGCGCTTTGACAGTCGCTGATCTGCTGAACCAGCTCGCTACCCGTTTGTCGAGGCTGACAGTCCACTATCATAGGCAGGGTATTGATAAACAAGCCTGTCATATCCAACACGCCGGTCATGTCGGTGGGGCGGCCAGAAACCGTTACCCCAAAGACCACCTGATTGCTATGACATACTGCGCTGAGAGTCAGTGCCCAGGCAGCCTGTACCAGGTTGTTTAATGTGGTGCCTTGTTGCTCTGCATGCTCACGCAGCCTGGTAAACTGCTCATCGCTCAGCGTCTCGCTCAGCATATCGAAACTCTGCGTTTCATCTGGTGTAGGTGGCGCCAGCAATAATTTACGCTGCTCAGGCAAGGCTGCTAAATAGGTTTGCCAGAACTGCTGCTGAGCCTGTTGATCTCGTCCGGCAACCAAATCAACATACTCGCGATAAGGCGTCAGGGAGCGCATTTGGGTGCCCGGCTTTAATGCCGCAGACAGCTGTTGCAACAGGTTGGCCTGAGACCAGCCATCGAGGATGATATGGTGATAGGTCCAGCAAAACAGGGTGCGTTGCTCGCTGAGGCGGATAAGTTGCAGGCGAAATTGCCCTGGCTGTGCCAGGTTGAATTCCTGGTAGCGGCTGTTCGTGAGTGCCTGATCTATTTGTTCAGCCTGTTGCACTGAGCCGGTGAGATCGAGGTGCTCTAGCGGCGGGGCCATCTGCGTATGGACCACCTGAGCGTGCTCGCCTGAGGATAAAAAGTGGAAGCTGGTACGCAAAATCGGGTTGTGGTCTATCAGAGTTTGCCACGCACCAATAAAGGCTTCCTCATCCAGCGTCTCGGTAAAGGTCCAGTAAAGCTGGCAAATGTACACACCCTTGCCCGGATCAGCCAGAGTATCAAACGCAATACCTTGCTGTACTGGTGTCAGCGGATAAACATCGGCGACGTTATTCAGTGTCAGTTGCTGCTCGGTCAGGGCCTGTGTCAGTTCACCCATGGCTTCCTGGTTGAGCCGGTTGGCAGAGAAGTCGCTCGGCCACAGGTGTGCGTCATCGCTGCTTTGCGGCGCTTCTAAAGTCTGCCACAGAGTATTTGCCAGTGTATTCAAAGGACCCGCCAGCAAATCCGGGTTAACGATTAAGCGGCTGTGCAGCTGTCCCTGATCGAGCCAGAAAATCACTTCCAGTAAATAAGGACGGTTATTTTCCGGTGCCGCGTTGTCACCCAGCGGCAGGTGATGTAACGGTGCACTCAGCAGCGCGTCTGGCGTATCCTCGGCGCTAAAATCACCGAGGAAATTAAAGCTTAGCCAGGCCTTTGGCAGCGCACTTAATTGCTCGCGCAGGGCCGAATCAAAACTTAAGTAGCGCGCCAGATTATAGCTTAACCCCTGCTCAGGCACGGCGCGGAGCTGTTCTTTGATACAGCCGATCAGATCCGTTTGCTGCGCTTTACCCTGAAGCAGAACCGGATAAATGCTGGTAAACCAACCTGCTGTGGCCGAAACATCCAGCTGCTCGTCATAACTGTGGCGGCCATGGCTTTCTAAGTCCAGAACCAGAGCGTCTGTGTCCAACAGCCCGGTCAGTGACTGATACAGCCGGGCAATCAGGTATTCCTCCAGTGTACACCGCATGCGCTGACATGCATTATGCAATGCCTGAGTTGCCGCGCAGCTCAGGGTGTGTTTCACGGTGGTGGCATCACCATACAGGTTCTCTTCATAGTCGCTTTGCAAGGCGTCATCGACCCCGCTGATGTGCCATTTGGGTGACAACCAGTAGGTGGTGACTTCACTGACGACTTCCGGCTTTTGAGCCTGCTCAACCAGGTGCTCAGCCCACTGCCGGTAACCGGATTGTGGAGCGGTTAGTTTGGTGTCTGGGTTTGCCAGTGCATCTGCCAGATCTTTCATCAGCAGACGCCATGAAACACCGTCAATTAATAAGTGGTGACACGCCACCAGCAGGTATTGCTGCGGTTGTTCATTGTGCGTTGCGCAGATTCGGGCAAAGACCAGGTTGCAACCTTGCCAGGGGTCGACCATTTGGTGCACCTGATTAGCAAATTCATGCAATACCTGAGTCCGGGTTTCTTCATCCTGCCAGTGTAGCTCAGCATCAATTACCTGATAGAGCGGCGCGTGGTTTTGCTGCTTGTCATACAGCCATTGCATTTGCTGACCCTGTTGCTCACTAAAGCGGGTATGGAACAGGTCGTAAACCTCAGCCAGTCTGGCCACCGCGGCATTCAACTCGCTTTGCCCGATACTCAAATCCAGCGCAAAGATGGCGCTTTGGTCCCAGCCAGCGGGGGTGGTAAATTGCTGGGCAAAAAACCACTGCTGGATTGGCGTCAGCGGCACCTGCCCGTAATTTTGTACCGCGTGGTTGTGGCTGGTGACAAGCTTATCGCTTAATGGCGCCAGAGCCGCCAGCGTTGGGTTGCTCATAAATTGTTTGGCAGTGAGTTTAATGCCCTGTTTGGCAGCTGCGGCAACCACTTCCAGCGCCGAGATTGAATCACCACCGAGTGTGAAGAAGTTGTCTGTGTCACTGAAGTCGTTGCGCTTTAGCACTCTGGCCCAGATGGTTCTCAGCGGACTGAAGGCATCAGGTACTGCTTTGCTATGGTGAACCGCCATGGTATTCGGTGCCGGACGCGCCAGTTTGTCCTGCAACTGTTGTAGCAGGGCTTTTTTGTCGGCTTTGCCGTTACTGGTGAGCGGGAAGTCATTCACCGCATGCAAATACGCTGGGATCATATAAGCAGGTAAACGGCCCTGTACCTTAGCCTTGAAAGCCGCTTCGTCGATATTGGCATCGGCGGTAGCTGCCATTTTCAGGCAGGCAACAATGCAGGGGTCGCCTTCATCTCGTTGCCATACCATAGCTTCACAGGCTTCGACCAGTGGCAAAGCGGAAAACGCCGCCTCAATCTCACCCAGCTCGATACGAAAACCCCGGATCTTCACCTGATTGTCTTTACGTCCGCGATAGACTAGCTCGCCACTGGGGTGCCATTTGGCAACGTCGCCACTGCGGTAAAGGCGTTGCTCGCGCCCATCCAGCTGTTTTGTCACAAAGCGCTCCGCGTTAAGTTCTGGCCGGTGTAAATAGCCCAGCGTAACGCCGTCACCACCAACAAACATTTCACCGTATACGCCCAGCGGTTGTGGTTCACCTTGTTCGTTCAGTACCCAGATAGACAGGTCATCGAATTGACGACCGATCACATTGCCCACGCCTGAGGTTAAGTCTGCGGCTGTGATCTCCCGGTAAGTGTTATGCACCGTGGTTTCTGTGATGCCATACATATTGATCAGGCGGTGCTGTCGCTCGGGGTAGCGCTCAAACCACGGTCGCAGCTGCATGATATCCAGCTTTTCACCGGCAAAAATCACATAGCGCAGTGCGTCATACCGGAACTGATTATGACTCAGGTGCGCGCGCATCAGCGCCAGAAATGCCGTGGGTGTCTGGCTTAATATGGTGACCTGCTGATCGTGAATAAAGCGGTCAAACTGCTCTGGTGCACGACACACCCATTGTGGCACCAGGGCAATGCGGCCGCCATATAACAGCGCTCCCCACATTTCCCAGACCGATACATCAAATCCGTAGGAGTGGAACAGGCTGAATACGTCCTGCTCGCTGAAGTGATAATTCTGTTCATTGGACTTGAGCAGGCGCACCACGTTCCTATGATTGACCACCACGCCTTTGGGGCGTCCGGTTGAGCCAGAAGTAAAGATCACATAACAGGGTCGTTCGGAGTCACGCCGCGCCAGTATTTCTGCCCGATCATAGTCAGCGGCTTCACCTTTTTGCAGTTCACTCAGTGCCAGCCAGGGCGCGCCACTGGCGGCGACTATCTCGCTGGGTGTCTGATCGACAATAAAGGCGGCAACACTGACGTCCTCCAGTATGGTGGCGATCCTGTCTTGCGGTACATGGGTATCGAGCGGGATATAGGCCGCACCTAATTTAAGCACTGCGATGATGGAGGCGATTAAATCCAGTGAACGCTCGACGTTAATGGCCACAAAGTCTCCGGCAGAAATATTCAATGCCAGTAAAGACGCAGACACTTGCTCAGCACGCAGGTTGAGTTCGCGATAGCTCAATGCTTCGCCCTCATAATTGACGGCAATGCGGTCACCAAAACGCGCCGCTGTCTGTTCAAAAGCAGTCGCCAAGTCGGTCACCGGATATTGGGTTTGCGCTGCACTGAACCGGGCAATCTGCGCCTGCTCCTGTGGCGCCACCACAGATACCTCGGCCAGTGCGTTATGCTCCAACAGTTGAGTCATGACGCCTTGCAGATTGGCGCCAAAGCGCGCTATGGTGCCGCGCTCAAAGCGTTGTGTGTTGTATTCAATGGCCAGCCCCAGTCCCTGCTCATCTTCAACCAGGGTAAAGGTGGCGTCAAACTTAGCGCTATGCATGTCCAGCGGTAATGCTCTGAACACGCTGCCCTGTTGCTCGGTATTGGTTTCAATGCCGTGCATCTGGCTGTCGAATACCACTCGCACTAAGGGGGTTTCGCCCTCGACACGCTCAACGCCCAGCGCATCGACAATACGGTCAAAGGGGGCGTGCTGGTATTGTATGGCAGATGTAAAGCGCTGACTGATCTGTGCCAGCAGTTGCGCGGTGTTGTCTGCCTCATCCAGGTCAACTACGAAGGGCAACATGTTGACGAAAAAACCTATCTGCGACTGGCTTTGTGGTACCTGACGGTTTGCGAACGGCGTGCCAATAATGACTTTGTCACTGTTGTTGTAGCGCCCCAGTAACAAGGCCATGGCAGCCAGGCCGAACTGATAAGGCGTGGTGCTGTATTGCTTACAGCAGGTGTGGATTGCCTCACTGAGCTTGCTATCCAAGCTCAGTCGGAAGATTTCTCCCTGATTGCGATTCTCGCCGCTCTCTTCATAGTCGTAGGGCAATACAGAGTGCTTAGGCTCGCTGCCGAGTAAAGTTTGCCAGTATGATACGGCGTCATTCACCGCGTTTTGGTTGCTGTCATGGCGCTCCCAGTAGGCAAGATCTTTTACCTGCAGAGGTAAAGTGGCTAACGTTGCCTGGGTCGCCCCGCAATGGCTTTCATATAGCTCGGCCAGTTCCTGTTGTAATATCCGTACCGACCAGCCGTCGGCAATAATATGGTGAAAGTTAAACAACAGTATCTGACGCTCTTCGGCACAATTTAGCAGGGTAACCCGAAACAGCGGAAGCTGGCTCAGATCAAACGGTGTCCGTGCCAGGTGACGCAGTGTCAGGGTGAGCTCATCGTCACTGTGTGTGCGGCAGTCCTGCTCTTCAATGGCGACTGTAAAGGGGCTTAACACCTGCTGCACCGGCCGACCTGCCAGGCGTTTAAACACAGTACGCAGGCTACAGTGACGCACGACCAAATCGCTCAATGCGGCGCTGAAGGCAGTTTTATCGAAGCTGCCGTGGATTTCTAAAGCAAAGGGGATGTTATAGCCTGGATCCTGGCTTTGCAGTTGGTTGATAACCCACAGTCTTTCCTGCGCATAACTGAGTGGATAGCAGTCTTGCGGATCAAAATGGACTGACAGCGCCTGGCTGCTTTGCTGTGTGGCCTCTGAGGCAATGGCGATTAAAAAGTCACCCAGTTTAGGGTTGGCAAACAAGGTTGCAACCGGGACCGAAAGTTCGAGTGCCTGATTAATTTGATGCAATAAACGCATAGCCAGGATGGACTGACCGCCGAGTGCACAGAAGTCGCTATTGCGGTCGGCCTGTGGCACGCCCAGTAGCTGCTGCCAGTGAGAGACTACGATGTTTTCCCAATCATCAAACGGACGTTCGTCAAGCAGAACAGAATCGTCGCTTGCCTTTACTTGCGGTTCTGTCAGCGCCCGATAGTCGAGCTTACCATTGGCGGTCAGCGGCAGCTCTGAAAGGCATTCATATACCCCGGGTTGTGCATAGGCCGGGAGTTCACCTGCCAGCTCTGCGGTGATCTGTGACAGGTCGATGTCAGTGTCGGGTTCGGCAACCAGATAAGCCGCCAGATACAATTCGCCCTGACGGTCATTAAACGCGCGTACCGCAGCATTGGCTACGTTCGGGCAATTACGCAAACAGGCCTCAACTTCTGCCGGCTCGACCCGGAATCCACGGATCTTGAGCTGGTTGTCCAGTCTGCCGCCAAATTCCAGATTGCCGTCTGGCAGGTAACGCACCCGATCGCCACTGGCGTACAGACGTTCAGTGCCCACTTCTGGCAGCGTCAGTTCAGTAAACTTCTCGGCATTGAGTTGTGCACTGTCGAGGTAGCCTGAGGTTAGTCCCATACCGGCAATATACAGCTGGCCCCAGCTGCCGTCAGCCACGGCCTGTAATTGCTCATCCAGTACGTACAAGCGTGTGTTATGCAGTGCTTTACCCAGAGGTGCATGAGCGGTGTGATAACGGGTTGCCGTAAAGTCGCCATGATTGGCCGGGCAATAGCTGCTGACATAGAAGGTTGATTCCGTGGGTCCGTAGCCATTCACTATCTGTAGTGGTTGATGACAGGCATCCAGCACTGTGTGCATCAGTTTGAGGTCACCAGCCTGGCCTCCGGTGAGCAGGGTTTGCAGACCCTCAAATACCTCTGGGCATTGACGTGCCAATTCATGGAACAAGGCCGTCGTCAGGAACATATGGCTGATCCCGCGTGCACCGATGTACTGGCGCAGCGTATCCGGCGCCATTGCCGCTTCGCGTGGCACCACGGTCAGTTCACCACCGTGCAGCCAGGCACCCCAGAGTTCAAACAGGGCGGCATCAAAGGAGATATTCGCTATTTGCGAGATCACCGACTGACAGCTCAGGTCGGTGTAGTTGTTGTTACAAACCGTACGCAGTATGGCACCATGAGAGACTGGCACTGCTTTTGGCAAACCGGTTGACCCAGAGGTAAACAAAATACACAGCGGATCCGCTAAGGTGCGGTCACACTCATGCAAAGTAACGTCTTTGGGTGCTGTGGTCTCATTCAAATTCAGGCACGGACAGGCAAGTTCAGCGTCCAGCACTTCATTCACATCACTCAGTAACACTTTTGCGTCACTGGCCTTTAGCAGGTGTTTGATACGTGACAGAGGATAATCCACAGAAACGGGTACATACACGGCACCTAAGCGTACTGTGGCCAAAATTGCGATGAGTCCCTCGCTGCCCTGCTGATAGCACAGCGCGACTTTATCGCCTGCGACTATGCCTTGCTGGTGCAGCTGATGTGCTACCTGCTCTGCTTGCTGCTGTAGTGAGTCATAATCCAGACTTTGCTTGTCGCAGCTTAAGGCGGTGCGCTCACCGTGAAGCTGCACCTGCTCACGAAAGTAACTATAAATATTCTTGGTCTTTGGCAGCGCCACTTCTGTGTTATTGCGCTCGCACAGGATCTCGGTGCGCTTTTGTGCAGATAAGCAGTTTAGTTTGCCTACGCGCTTGCTGCTGTCCTTTACCAGATCTTCGCACAGAGTGAGCCAGTTATCGATAAAGTCGTCGGCATAGACTGAATCCATCGCTTTAAGTGCGTACTCAAAGCACAGTTCAACCCGGTCATTGCTGGCCAGTACATTCATAGTCAGCGGGAATTTCGCTTGCTGAGCATCCACAGCAAACGGTGCCATATCGAGTCCGGGCAGCTGAATGTCAGGCTGAGCCTGCACCCAGGAAAACAATACCTGCACCAGGTCGCGTTTAGCGCCGGTCGCTGCGCCTTCGCTGCTTTGCAGGATATGATGATAGGGCAGATCGGCGTGCTCCAGTACACTCAGACAGTGCTCTTTTACCTGCCCGGCCAGCGCAGTGAAGCTTTGCTGCGGGTCAACTTCGGCCAGCAGCGGCAAGGTATTAATGAAAAAACCAAGCGTATATTGTTGTGCTTCTTTGCGCTCCGACGCAGGCAGGCCAATGACAAACCGTGACTGGCGGCTGTAATGCCATAAAAGTACCTGAAAACTGGCCAGATACAGCATGTTCTCAGACACCTGTAAGCGCACTGCCAGTTGTTTCATGGCTGTGCTCAGCGGGGTTGGGATTTCGCGGCGCACTGTGCCCGCCTTATCGTCAGCATCTATCACTCCCGCGACGGGGAACGCCAGTGCCTGTGCTTCATTTAAGTAGTCGTGCCAGAAGGTTTGCTGTCTTGCACAGGCCGGACTTTGCAGCCATGCGTGCTGCATTCTGGCATAGTCGCTGTAACGACCTGCCTGCGGCCAGTGTGTTGTTTGCAGATCAGGTTGCTGCCACAGCTCGGTGAGTTCGCGTAAAAATAAGGCGCCAGAGCTGGCATCTGCAACGATATGGTGAAACACCAGCGCCAGCACATGATCCTCGTTGCCCAACTCAATAAGCGCACAGCGTAATAGTGGTGGCTGAGACAGATCGAAGCAGGTCGTCAGTAATTGCGACTGATACACATCAGCGGCAGCTTTCAGTCGTTGGGCCTCATCGTCGTACTCAGTTACGCACAAATGCTCGACTTGCAGTTTTGGTGGAGTAACCAGGTGGGTAGTTAACACACCCTCTTCTATGCGAAAAGCGGTATGCAAGATCTCATGACGAGCCGCAACCTGGTTCAGACAGGCGGTGAGTTTCTCGCTGTCCAGTGCGCCCTGAATGCGCAATGCAATGGGAATATTATAGCGGGCTTGTGCGCCCTCGTGTTGCTCGACAAACCATAAGCGCTCGGCACTGAGTGACGGCCGGGCAAAGCGCTGGGTGTCATTGGTGGGCGCAGACCAGCTGCTGGTTTCCGGCTGGCCGGGTTGTGCCAGGAGCAGCGCGGTTTGCTGAGCTATGCTGGTGGCCTGATAAAAGTCTTTAATGCCGGCCACACTATTGAGTGCCTGACAAGCCTGACGATGCGCCTGGCTCAGTTGCAGCGAGTCAACTCCGAGCTCAAACAAATTGGTATCAAGTGCGACGGGGTGACCCAGCAGTGCCTGCCAGATTGCCTGTATGGTATGCTCTTGCTCGCTTCCTGCTCTGTCGGCAATCTGTGGCTGAGACACCTCAGCCTCTACGGATTCGCTCAGGCGTTGCTTATCAATTTTGCCGCTGACATTGAGTGGCAATACTTCTCGCTCGCTCCAGCGGGTCGGCACCATGTAATAGGGGAGTCGCTCAGCCAGATAAGATTGCAGTGTTTGTGCGCTTATTTCGCAATCGGGCTCTGCCACATAACAGGCATGCAGGTAAGTTTTCCCGGACTGTTGCAGCGCCAGAATACACGACTGCCTGACCTGAGGATGGAGCGTGAGGTGCTGGGCGATTTCCTCGGGTTCAATGCGAAAGCCACGTACTTTAACCTGATGATCAATACGACCGGCAATTTCCAGCTCACCGTTGGGCAGCAAGCGTGCTTTGTCACCCGTTTTGTAGTAGCGCAGGGCAGGTTCACCCGGTTGTTCAATAAAGGCGTTGGCTGTGGCTTCGGGCTGGCCAATATACCCCAGTGCCAGACCCACTGAGCTGACACACAGCTCGCCCCAACACATATCGGGTACTTGTCTGCCCTGAGGCGTGAGGATCTGCACCTGCATCCCCGCGATGGGCTGACCAATATTGTTGCTGTGTAACGCTTCGGGCTTTGCCAGCTGCTCCGAGGTGATGACTTTGGCCGACACGCATACGGTACATTCGGTCGGGCCGTAGGCATTCACAAATCTCAGATGCTGAGGCCACAGTTGGAGCAGTTTTTTCGGACAGGCTTCACCTGCGCTGATCAAGGTTTTCAGCTGCGGAACCTGATCGGGCTGTAGTAGCTGGATCAGGCTCGGCGGCAAAGTCACTGAAGTAATAGCCTGATCGTTGAGCAGTGCTAGCAGCGTCTGATGAGAGAAGGTGTCGGCTTGTTTGGCCATGACCAGGGTTGCACCGGCGGCCAGTGTTACCACGATTTCCGAAATAGCGGCATCAAAGGATAAAGAAGCAAACTGCAATACTCTGTCGTCAGGGGAGACGTTGAATAATGTTTGCTGGGCGCGGGCCAGCGGCATCAGTCCGGCATGGCTGACCAGTACGCCTTTGGGTTTACCTGAGGTGCCCGAAGTGAAGATCACATAGGCCGCAGCTGTGGCATTGAGTTCCTCTATTGATGTGGTCAGTGCCTGTTGCGGTGGGCTCAGTTGTGCGGGCACCAAAGTGCGACAAGGCATATCCATATTGGTTTCCTGGCTGAGTAGCAGCAAGCTCAATCCTGGCTGATCCAGGCATGCCAGCAGTCGTTCTTTCGGCCAGGCAATGTCGCAATGTAAGGACACGGCCTCCAGGCGCCACAGGGCTAAAATCGTGACCAGACTGTCGAGAGATTTGTCGAGACAGACGGCAACCTGCATGCCCTTGCTGACACCTTGTTCGCTGAGCTGGGCGGCGCGCCGTTCCAGTGCCTGCATCAATTCAGCGTAGCTCAGTGCAGTGTGCTCATCTTCAGCTGCGCATAACGTCCCTTGCTGCTGTGCCAGCTGGTGGAGGTGTTGCAAAATGTGCGTGTGTGGCTGTTCGGGTAAAGAGACAAACCCCCTGTCAGATGTTAAAAGGTTCGCAATGGCTTGCGGCTGGGTTGGGGTCAGTGTTGTCAGGGCGCAGCTAAACAATTCGGCCAGATGGGCCAGCTCCTGCTGATCGAAATAATTCGCCCGGCCAATCAGCTTAGTGTGCAGTGCATCATTCACTTCAAATAAAGTCAGTTCCAGATCAACCTGAGCAATGGCACTGTCTTGCGCGTCACTCAAGCACAGTCCGTGACACTGCGCCTGGCCGTTTGCGAGGCTTAATGGAGTGGATTGTACGCCCGATAATAGTCCCATCAGACCCGCGCGAAAGCCACGGATCTTGAGCTGTGGCAGGTAGTTACAGATCACATTATGTTTGTGGCGTTGCGGATCGGCCGCCGCTGAGCGTAATGCGGTCATGGTCTGTTGCTCAAGCTTACCCAGCAGCTCCTGAATACTGAGGCTGTCGATGGCAGTGATACTGACAGGTTGCAGGTCGACAAAATGGCCCAGATGGTAGCGGTTTTTACGGCTGCGCCTTGCTACCGGAATACTGATAGTCAGATCTGTCTGACCGCTGTGGCGATATAACGCCAGGAACCAGCATGCCAGTAGCACTGAGAAGCGACTTACCCCATATTCGCCAGCCAATTCCGCCAGTCGCGTGTACTCATCGTTGAGGGTGCCGAACTCACCTAATCCGCTGAACTTATTTTGTGCCTGTTGCAGTCCGGTATCGCTAAAGTCGAGGGCGTGATCAGGCTGGTATAAGGGCTCATCATCGGTGCTTTGTTCACTGACCGAGGTATAATCAAGCGGCTCTAAGGTCGCATCTTTATGCTCCAGCAAGGATTCCAAAGACGCGAGGAAGTCATTCACCAAGACCTGCAAGGACCATTGATCACAGATCACATGATGAAGCTTGAACAGCACCAGATATCCGGCTTCACAGGCTTTGATCCGGCAGTCGTACAGTTTGTCCTCCAGGCTGATGGCGGTTGCCACTTGCGCCCGGCACCAGCCGCGCAGGTCTTCACTCAACTCGGGATCGTAGGTGAATAGTTCGTCAGGCTCATGAGAGTCTGTGCAGGTCACCAGGTTGTCGCTGCCTGCCTGCCAGCGACAATTGAGGAGCGGGTGGCGCAATAGCAGCTGGCGTCCGGCCTCTTGCAATTGCTGGCTTGTCAGGCCCTTAACCAAAAAGCCCGTGTACACGTTATACACAGGACTAAGCGGATGCAGCTGTTGATCTTGGAGTAAATGAACTTGTCTAGGTGAGAGCTCGATAACCAGGTTGGTTTGTTGATTACGCGTATTCACTGGGACTTCCTGTTATTTTATTCGTTATTTTAAACACTGCAAAGGCACGCCCGGGACAATCCCGGGGGCCGGATAAAGCTTGGATAATGCCGCTCAGGCACGGCAGCTGAAGCCGCCGTCAACATACAAGGTACTGCCGGTGCTCCAGCGGTTTTGCTGTAACAAGTACAGCACTGCATCGCTGATATCCCCGGGTTGGCCAAAGCCGAGCGGGTGTTTGTTCTCGATTGCACTGATGGCCTCTGCGGCGACTTCGGCATAACCGTTATTGAGCGGAGTTTTAATCATCCCGGCGGCGATGCAATTGACCAGCACTTGATCTTTTGCCAGTTCCAGCGCGGCACTACGACACAGCGCTGCCATCGCCGCTTTACTCGCGGCGTAGCCAGACACGGCTGGCTCTGCCTGAGACTGGCTCACCGAAGACAGCAACACCACAGAAGTCGGGGCACCGGCTGCGCGTACTTTTTTACGAGTAAAAGCCTGTAGCAATGCCAGGGCACCGCCGGTATTGATGCGAAACATGCGCTCAAAGTCGGCGTAGCAGGTGGAACGCAATGGCGTCATCTGATGCACGCCGGCGCATTGCACCGCGCCCTGAAAAGGGCCATGGGCCGTGGCGTTGGCAATGATGTGCTCGGTCAGGCTATCTGGTTCGTTGAGGTCAACCTGCGCGACCTGGTGTTCGCCGGGTAAGGTGCCGCGGATCTGTTCCAGTAGTGCCAGGTTGCGCCCCAATAACAGCAGGCTGTAGCCGTTGTTGCTCAACCGCTGACAAATATCCTGGCCCAGCTCTGAGCTGGCACCACAGACAACAACCCGGGCAGAGTTGACTGCCTGATTGTCGTTACCTTGCTTAAACTCCATGATTAACTCCTTGCAAAGTGTCTTGATTAAGGCGCTGGCTCGTCTGTGCAATGACCGCGGAAACATCGTGGTCGATTTGCGCACATACCTCGGCGCTGTGCTCTTCAAGGTAAAAGTGCCGCCCCGGATATTGGTGGCTGCACAGGGAAAAGTGAGAAAAGTCCTGCCAGGGGGGCAGCTCTGTCGTGTTCACGATTTCATCATCAGTGGCGCTAAAGACACTGAGGGCACAAGCGAGCGGACTGGGCTTGCGCAGTGGTGCACATTCGGCGAGATAAAAGTCGTCGCGTACCTGCGCCAGCAGACGTTGCCTGACTTCAGGGTGCGTGAGTCTCTGGGCTGGGAACTGTTGCAAACGCTGCAGCTGCTCGGCCAGCGGCTCATCCGCCAGTGTGTGGACCTGGGTTCGGCTGGGCAGTGAGGGTGCCCGGCAGGCGGACACGCCCAGCCACAGTGGCAAAGGTTGGCCCGACTTTTGAAGTGCCAGAGCCAGTTCAAAAGCGACTCTGGCCCCCAGACTGTGTCCGAAAAAAGCAAACGGAGTCTGGCATTGGCCTAGTTCACTCAGTAGCTGCGCTGTCAGTTCTGACCAGTCACGACAGCTTGCCGTCGCCAGTTTGTCGCCGCGACCGGGCAAGTCGGGACAAACCACGCGCCAGTGAGCGGGCAACAACTGCGACCAGGTCCGAAAATAGCGCCCCGATCCACCAGCATGGTGAAAGCAAAACAAGGTGATCGGTTTCACAGCATGGGTCATAGCTTAATATCCATCGCCGGACGCAACGCCAGGGTCTGGCCGTTTTGCCAGCCCGGATCACTGGCCTGACGCCAGATCTCGGCCAGCACTTGCTCGCGCAGCATGACCGCAGGTTTAGCACCGTATACCGAATTGCGCATGGCTCGCTTTAGTGCCTTGCGCTCGGTGTCATCACTGGCACACAGCGGCAATGCCAGGCTATTTACCCGTACCGGATAGCCACACCACTCTTTGGCCAGGCTTTTTTGTAATGCATCTATGCCATAGCATGTAATGCTGTCGTGGCCGTGCTGGTAACCTTGATCCTGAACATAAGCATAAGCGTCCGACAGTAACGGATAACACAGGCTGCCTTCAAATTCGCGTAACACACCACAGCAATACTTGGCGGTCAGAAACGCCGCTTCGATGTGCGCCTGGCTGACCGTTGCATCGACTGTTGCGGCGCTATCCGCAATGCCGCCGATGGCATGCAGTACAACCAGGCCAGTGTCTTTGCTTTGTGCGCTGAGCTGTTGAAACAGCATCGCGTCTGGTTCATCGGCTTGTGCCAGCGCTTCTATTGTCAGCGTTGCAAAAGCCGGAAAGCGCGCGACTATCTCTGCTGTCGGCGCGAGCAATAGGGGTGACTTGCCCTGAGCTTGCAAATAGTCGAGCAGTGCCCGGTCCCAGTCGCTGTGGGCAAACGCGTAGATGACTCTGCTCATAGTAAAAACCCTCCGTCCAGTTTGATCACCTGGCCGTTGCAATATCCAGCTCGCGGTGTGGCAAGAAACAGCACCCAATCGGCCACTTCTGATACTTGTCCGACCCGCCCGAGCGAGGTATGTGCAAGTACAGGCCTGGCCTTGTTTTGTGGCATGACATCGGCCATCTCAGTGGCAATCAGTGCAGGTGCCAGCGCATTGCAATAAATGCCTGATTCTCCATAACGTCGCGCCAACATGCGGGTCATGCCAATCACGGCCCCTTTGGAGGCCGCATAGTTTGCCTGGCCTTCACGTCCTGACACGCCGCTGAGCGATACCAGGTTAACAATCCGTCCCTGACCTGCGCGCTGCATATGAGGCAGCACGGCCTGGCACAGAGTAAATGCGCCGACAAAATTCACCCGCATCACGGCGTTAAAATCGTCCCGGCTCATGGTTTGCAACAAGTTATCCCGGGTTATCCCGGCATTATTGACCAGTACATCAATACGCTGATGCTGGGCAATAATCCTGGCAACCGTTGCTTCGACGAACTCAGGGTCGTCCACTGAACCGCTGAATTGGACATAGTTTGGCTGCGCCAATTCCTCAGCCACATCTTTACTGCGGCACAGCCCGAAGACCCTGGCACCCTGCGCCAGAAAAGCCTGCGCCAGTGCCAGCCCGATCCCGCGGGACGTGCCTGTGATCAGGACCACCTTATCTTGCAATTGCAGGTCCATATCAGGCCTCCGACGACACAGGCTGACTGAAATGGATAGATACCTTGGCCCGGGCGACTTCCTCGTCGCCGACATAAGCGATGGCCTGAAAGAGCGCCATGTCTTCCAGGCGAGTCAATAATTGCGACTTAATCACCAGAATATCGCCAGGCACGACGGGACGCAGAAACTTGGCTTTGTCGATGCTCGACAACATGCCCGCGCTGTACTCGCTAAAACACAGGCCACTGATCTGTGCCATTGTCTCGATGATCAGCACCCCGGGAAAGATGGGCTGGTCGGGAAAGTGGCCCTGCAAGCTTGGTTCGTTGTGGCTAATAAACTTGTGCCCTTCGATATATTCACCGGACTCAAGACGCACAATGCGGTCGGCAAATTTGAATGGCGCCCTGTGTGGCAAGCGTTCACTCAAAGTGCTTAGGTTATCTGTAAGCTCAGTGTTGCTCATCCGTTGTCTCCCCAGTCAAAACTCAGATAGATAGCGATAAACAACACCACTGAGGTGCCTGCCAGTATCGTAAGTTGTGGTGCAACCTGCTGTAATCCAGCGGCTTCGTTGGCTACCAGACGGAAGGCATCCAGAAAAGCGGTGGACGGTAGCCACTGCACGAAGGCTTCAAAAACGTCCGGGAAATAACTGGTTTGGAAATAAATACCAGACAAGAACATCAGCGGGAAATACAGCATATTGGCGATGCCGGTAGAGACTTCGACTCGGGTGCTACGGGCGCCGATCAAGACTCCTAACAGGCACAGGCAGGCAGATCCACAAAACAGCACAACGGCGATATTGGCCCAGTTGCCGGGCGGCTTAAAGTCGAACATAAAGTAGAAAATGGCCAGCAATAATAATAGCTGGAAGCTCAGTAAAAACAGTCGAGCCAGCACCACGCCCATAATGTAATCCGATTTCTTAAAGGGTGATAACTTGAGGCGTTTAAAAAAGCCCTGCTGGCGATCTGAGACCAGGCCATTGGAGATGGAGAACAGCGCCAAACCAAGGATCTGTAGCACGATTATCCCGGGGATCAACCAGTCGACATAGCGATAGCCGACGATGCTGAGCTGCTGGCTACTCAGGGGATTGCCCGATAAGCCGCTTTTCAGCTGCATCAGGTAGTTGATTGCCTTATCGTTAAATTGATCAGAGTCCCCTGTGGTATAGATTTGTCCCTGATTTAAAATCAACAAGGAGTCATACTGAGCCAGCAGGTTTTGCAATGGACCTGAAGGTTGGATCTCCTGTTGCGCATCGGCCAAAGAGGCCAGAAGCTGTTCGGTTTGCTCCTGACTAAGCGTGATCAGGTTGACCTGCAGGTCGTCTCGCATCAACTCACGCCAGCTCTTATCTGGTGCCTCATTGTAGGTCACTGCAACATTGATTTCCTGCAACTGGGCGCTGCCGGAAAAGGCTTTGACCATTAACAGTGCAATCAACACCGGCAATGCAAAGGTCCATAGCATGGCCGCCGGCTCGCGAAAAAAGGGTCTGACATTGAGGAGCATTAATTGCCAGAATGGGTAAAGCTTAGGGCTGATTGTGTGGCTCATGCCATGCCTCCCGAAAGGTCAAATCCGGTTAATTTTAAAAACACGTCGTTCAGGGTCGCCTTGCGCGGCTCTTTGATGACCGGCTCGGCAAAAGTGCGATGGATAATGTCCTGAGGTGAACCCGACTCGATAATGGTGCCCTTGTCGATGATCGCCAGGGTATCGCACAAAAACTCCACTTCATCCATATAATGAGAAGTCAGTATCAGGGTGACACCATCGGCTTTGAGTTTGTTGAGGATCTCCCAGAATTCCTGGCGGCTGGTGGGATCCAGTCCGGTGGTGGGCTCATCGAGAAAGATGATCTCAGGTTTGCCGACCACTGCCATCGCCAAAAAGACCCGCTGACGTTGTCCACCACTGAGCTCGCACAGCCAGTTGTTGCGCTGTGGCGTAAGATTAAACTGCTCCAGCACCTCGTCGATGGCCTGATAGTCCGGGTAAAAGCTGGCGAACAATCTAACCGCTTCCACTACCTTAAGGCGCGCATACATCTCATTTTCCTGCAGCACACCGGCAATGCGACGGCGAAGTTTTTTCTCGTTGCCCTGCCAAGGCATGCCAAATAATTCTATGCTCCCGGCTGAGGGCTTTTTCAGGCCCTGTAACATTTCCAGTGTGGTGGATTTGCCTGCCCCGTTGGGCCCGATAAAACCAAAACACTGGCCGCGTTCAACCTCAAAGGACACGCCCGCAACAGCCGTTTTTTGTGTTCTGTCATAGACCTTTTTCAGATCTTTGACGGCAATAACCTGTTCCATCCTTAACTCCTTGGTGCCGATGCGACACTATGTAACACACAGCCATGCATTATCTGCTCGGCATTAACAGACACCACCAGCACACGGCACAATGGTGCTTCGCTTGTCTGACTGGACATCTCATCAAGCCCCTGGATCAGGGCCTTTAAACCTTGACTTGCAATGCACAAATGGTTGTCGACCAACGGGGTGACGCTTTGTGCTTGCGGGCATAATTCGCTGAGCAGGTGCTGAACATGCTGTAGCTCATGTTGGCGAGTTGCTGCAACGACCACATGGTCCACTTCCTCTAAGCTGACCATTTCGGGCAGTTGCTTCCCTTGTGCTGTGGACACGGTAAAGCACTCCACCACTTCGGCCAGCGGTTGGGCGTTTGCCGTGAGCCCGGATTCATTGACCATGACCAGTGCCGCGGCATTCGCTTGTTGGGTGTCTGCTGCCTCCACCGCCTGGGCTTGCCAGATCTGTTTACTGCTGTTGCTGCTGTCTTCGCCTGCCACCACCAGTGCCCGCTCAACTCGGTCGGCGCGCAGGTCGTAAAAGGCCTGCCACAAGGCTTGTAAACCCTCGTTACCACAGTCGCTGAAGTTTGCCGCTGTACCCCGGATCGTGTGGGCAATCGCCAGACTCCCCAAAGAGGCATTCAGCACGGTATCGGTAAACAGGGTACTCTTGATGTTGTTGGCGCCCAGCTTTGCCAGATCATCGTAGTTGCGCTCTTGTACTTCACTGCAACCCAGTGCCGTGGCGAAATAGCCGCCGCAGCGAGTCGGGTCGTTAGTTTCACGCTCTAATCCACTGGCCGCCAGTGCAAACTCGGCAGCGCCAATGGCATACTGGGACAAGCAGCTCATCCGGCGTCGGTACAGTGTGGGGAAATGCGCCTTGAGACTAAAACCGGCCTCGTCAAGCCCGGAGCTTGTGGCTGTTTTATCAGCAGCTGTGCGGATCTGACTATCGATTCGGGTATGCGCCGCGATAAAAACGCGCTGGTGTGATGCGGGTGCCTTTGGTGCATGTGCAACGCCTCCACTGGCCAGCACTAAGCTGGTGTTATGACCGCCAAATGCCGAATTGGTACTGGCAAACCAGTCAACCTGGCGCTCTGCCAGGCGCTCTCGGATCAGGGCATATCCCTGACAATCTTCACGCACGTCGTTGACGCCCAGGGTCGCTGGCAGGCAACCGTGACGTTGTGCGGCCAGTACAGAGATAAGCTCCAGTGCACCAGCGGCGCCCAGGGCATGGCCGAAATAGGATTTGGAACTCGACACCTGGGCTGTCATCGGCTGTTCACCACTGAGGGCTCTGCGGATCCCCTGTAGCTCGGCACCGTCATTAGCCGGTGTCCCGGTGCCGTGGCTATTCACATAGTCTATCTGTGTGCCCGACACGCCCGCATCCGCCAGCGCCATACTGAGTGACCGAGATACGCCCCGACCTTCTGGTTCTGGTGCTGTGGCATGATAGGCATCCAGGCTGGAACCGCTGCCACGTAGCTGAGCAAGTATGTTTGCTGCGCGCTGCTGTGCAGCTTCTGCCGTTTCCATCACCACAAACCCCGCGCCTTCTCCCAGGCTCAATCCGGTATCCACGCCATAGGGCGAACAGACGCCGGCAGAGACTGAGCGCAGTGAATGAAAACCGGCATACACCAGTCTGGCCAACGAGTCGCTGCCTCCCGCGAGCACTATGTCGGCCTTGTTATCGCGCAGTAACTCGCGACCAAAGCTGATGGCGCTGCTACTGGCGGTACACGCAGAGGTAAAACAAAACAGTGGACCGTTTAGGTTGAAATGATTGTGCACATTGGCGGCCTGCCGGTAAGCGGGGTATTGTTTGATTTTTTCGTTGTCTTGCTGCGTCATCCCTTCAAGCAAAATGTCGGTACCGGAATTGGCATTACCAAAACACAGCGCAACGCGTTTATCGGCCAGTTGTTCGAGGCTTAAACCGGCATCTGCCAACGCTTGTTCCACCGCAGAAATGGCAAACAGGGTAGCAAAGTCGAACTGGTCTGAGCGTGCTTTATGGTTGGTCCTAAACTCGTTGAGCAGGGCAGCATGATGGCTTTCCAGCTGCAACTGAGCAAAATCAGCCTGGGCCCTGACGCCTGAATGTCCGGCAGCCATGCTGGCAAACAAGGTTTGGTTGTTGCCAATGGCAGATTCCAGGCCATAGCCGGTGATCACCGCCATGGCGTTGTCATTATGGTTATTGCTTTGCATGAGTTACTTCCAATAGTGAGCTAAGGGTCGTTTTTCCCATTTGATTGAGCGGAAAAGACGGTAGCAGGGCGATATTAGGCACAGGGTAATCGCGAAAGGCGTCCCTGAGTGCCTGCTCGCACGGGTGCTGCTGGCTTTGGGTTTCGACAAAAGCCAGCAGCTGTCCGCCGCGTTTGTCATTGTCATCTTCGACAAAAAACAGTTTTAATGGCGCCGTACCAAAAAACACCTGTAAGCGTTGTTTTGCCTCTTCCAGTGACAAACGTTTTCCTTTGTATTTAAAGACTTTGTCTTTGCGTCCGAGGTGACGTATGCGACCATCGCTGAGTAAGGCAATTTTATCCATCATGACGAACTCTGGGTGGTCGCTCAGCAGATAGGGTGAGCGCAATATGGCCGTACCCTCGTCATCCAGCCGCAGCCGGACTTCGGAAAATAAAGTGAAGGTAGCGATACTATCCTGGGCGATAGCTCGAAAACCGATCCCACCAGTTTCGGTACTGCCAAGGACTTCAATCCCACCTAATTGGGGGATTGTTTTCTGTAACGTGGCAAATTCAGCTTCGCGCCGTGCGCCGAAAGGTGCACCCGAGCTGATCACCGCGCTGCCCGGAGTCAGTTTTTCATGGGTCAGTAAATCCCAGACACTGGGGACCAGGATATTCAACATGCTGATCTCGCCACAGGGCGTGGCATCGACATATTGGGCGCCCTGATAGAAAACTGGCTTGTTTAATCGTATCGGTATCAACCAGGTCCAGATAAACCCATACATATGTTGCGGACTGATCAGCGCATTGATAAGCGCATAGCCAGAGAGATCCAGGCTCTGACAAATCCCTTCAGCTTCGGACCACATACTGTGTAATGATTTAAAAAACAAACTTGGCTTTCCGGTACTGCCCGAGGTGAGAAAGCCCACCCTGGCGCTACCTAGCCGGTGCATCAGACTGGCATCTAACCCTGTGCAGTGTGGGGTGGCCGGCTCACCGTTATCGATCCCGGCAGACAATTGCTGCCAGCTCAGTCCGTCATTACCGCCAAGCACGGGTGTGCGGCCACTGAGCAGCAAACTGAAGACCGTTAGCATCAGCGCAATGGCATTTTGCTGTGCAACCTGCACTTCCTCTGTTTTACTCTGACGAGCCAACTCAGGACTGAAACTGAGCACCCGATTGAGTAGCTCAACCAGCTCGGCTTCGTCATAATGGCTGCCATCGCTTGCCATAAAACGGTGCAAGTGCTGCTGCGCTACCTGTGTCTGTCCCAGTTGTGAGATGATCAGAGTGGCCAGATCGGCAACGCAATTACGTAATGTATGGCGCTGCGGATAAAGCTTGATGCAGTAGTGGCGCTCGCAATCCGCGATAAGCTGCAACATATCAATAGAGTCTAGAAACAAAGGGGCACCAAGCAGATCGGCCTGATTATCCAGCTCTGCCAGTTCGCTTACTTCTATTTCCAATGAGTGCTGCATCAGCACGCGGATCTGCGCGACAACTTGCTGATGTCTCATATCTAGGGCTCCTGTGCAGTTTCCGTGTTATCCAAGCTGCGTAAACGCTCGGCAAGCCGTTTTTTGCTCGCCGCTTTGGGCGGTAAAACCACAGCCTTACCATCGCTGACCAATTCACCTCGCTGGTTGTGCCAGCTGAGTGTTAGTTCAACCTGGCGAGTGTCTGCGAATTTGGCACTGACTTCGGCTTTGGCAAAAATGGTGTCGCCGATATAAATGGGCGCGTGAAACCCTATCTCCATAGACAGCACCATAGAGCCAACTCCGGGCAATTTCATGCCAATAACCGGTGCTATCATGGCGGGCGCTATACCGGCATGAGCTATGCGTCCCTGTAAGCCGAAAGAGTGTGCAAACACCTCATCAACATGCACCGGATTGAAGTCTCCTGTGATGCCAGCGAAGTTATACACATCCGTTTCGGCAATGGTCTTGCTGTGCCCTGCCTGCTCACCTATGGTCAGCTCTCTGAAGGTTTTACCTAGCGTGTACACAATGGCGACCTCAGGCTCTGGCTTCTTCGCTGACAAATTGTGCCAGGGCATTGATTGATGCCATTTTTTCCTTGATCACTTCATTGCCGTAGTTACTAAACTTCATGCCATACTTTTTCTCGATTGAGACCACGAGCTCAAGCACTTCAATACTGTCCAGTTCCAGGCCGTCGCTTACCAGTCCCTGTTCGTCGTCCAGTTCGTCGATGGAATCCACCACCTCCAGGTTATCTACGATGATGTCCTGTTTGATAAAAGTTCTGATCTGGTCGAAATCAGCCATGTGAAAACTCCTTATTTTATTAGTTATGTAATTGATATTCCGGGAACAGCTTCTTAACCATAGTGTCGATGTCACGGTCCATCGGGCGGTCCTGGATCACTGGGGTGAAGTAGTCGCGTAGTTGCTCAAAGAAGCGCATGGATTCGGTATTGAGCTTGTCTGCACTACCATCTTTATCGAGTACGTAAAAGGCCTGGCGGATTGCCATAGCGTGGATGGCTATCACAGGTTTCACCAAAGAGAGAATGTGTTTTAAGTCGCGGGCTGCAATGGTGCCCATGCTGACGATATCCTGGTTAAGTGCCTCGGTGGTGCGAGAGAATACGCTCATTGGGGAAGCATTCTTCAGCGCTTCAGCAGTCAGTGCCGAGGCGGTGATTTGCACAGCCTTAAAGCCATGGTTGATCCAGGACTCATCCCCTAAGTCGTCAATGGCGACCAGGTTGTTTGGGATCCCGCCGTTCAATCTGTCATCGACTAAAATACCCAGCTCGCGCTCCAAAAGGGCTGCGAGGTTCGCCAGTTGTGGTTTTAGTGCGTCGCAGACTGCCGCAACATGCCCACCGTAAAAGTGTCCGGCGTTGAGGATCAGATCTTTTTGGTTGTCGAACAACGGATTGTCATTTACAGAGTTAATCTCCGTGGTGATCACCCGTTTGGCCCAGTCAAGCGTATCCAGCAGTGGCCCTATGACCTGAGGCGAACAACGAATGGAGTAGCTGTCCTGTAATCTGAATTGCTCTTTTTTTCCTGCTCCAAATTCATCGTCACTGCGCAGGCGGCGCCCCAGACGCTGCTCCGGGTTTGATAAGCGTTCGTAGATCATCGCAGCGCATTTGATCTGGCCCGGATGTGGCTTGAGGTTGTGTACCTGAGGGTGAAAAGGTGAAGCACGACCGTCAATCAGCTCAACGAACAGCGCTACTTGTTTGCAACTTAGTTCGATAGCACGTTCAATTTCCAAAAATGACATAACGGCGATACCACACATCACCGATGTACCATTCATGATGGCCAACCCCTCTTTGGGCTTAAGGCGATATGGGGTGATGTCTAATTCAGCAAATACTTCACTGGTAGGGCGGATCTCTCCACGGTAGTAGACATGGCGTTTGCCAGCCAGTGCCGCACCTATGTATGACAAAGGTGTTAGATCGCCACTCGCACCTACCGACCCCATAGCTGGGATGGCTGGGAAAATACGGTGATTTAACAAGCATTCCATTTGTTTCAGCAGCTCCCAGCTTACGCCGGAAAAGCCCTTGGCATTGCAGTTGAGGCGGATCAGCAAGGTTGCAGCGCAGATTTGTTCAGGCAGGTAATCCCCGACACCACATCCATGGTAGGCGATTAAATTCTCTTGTAGACTGGCGGCAAGTTCTGGCGATATACGGTTGCTGGCAGAGTTGCCAAATCCAGTTGTAACACCATATATATCTTCACGATTTTCTATTTTATCATCAAGATAGTCACGATTTTCTCTGATGACTTTCTCTAATGCAGTATTCAGAGATATATCCACATTAGGGTTAGTTACAAAAGAACCTACATCATCGATAAGTAATTCATAATCTCCCCCGATTTCAAGAGTTAGGTGGTCTGAATTTCTGCTCGTTGATTTTGATACCAAGTCTTTGTCAAATATGTTTTCCATAGTTTATACGCCAATATAATTATTAAGATTACCCATGTGGCCTGCCTTGTCTGACAAATCCGTTTTCAGGTTTTATGCACGCCGAAATAAACTCTCCTTTTAAAAAAAGAGAGGTTTTTAACTAAAGGGATGTTTTAAGACGCTTCCTTTTCTTTTACCAATTACTTAAAATACGATAATTCAAAGTTTTATTTAAAAGCGCCCACTCATGTGGACGCTAAAAAAAGCGACTTATTGACAAAGGTCAGTGCGGATTGAGCTTGCAAAGCTCTGACTGACATTGTATTGAGTCGTTGCGCCAAGGTGCAGGCTAGTGCCGAAAGACATGTAACCAGAAACCAAAGTGGCATGACACAGTTCGGCATGGCTGCCGAATTCCAGGCTGAGGTCAACGCTGTCAACGACAAAGTTGCCGTCTCTGGCTGTGAAGTTACCACCCTGAAGCAAAGCCAGGTTCAAACGCTCAGTTTGACCTGCAAGGCTAATGTCGGTGCCAACCGTACCTGTCACTGAAACTTGAGACGAGTTCACTGCGCAGGATGCAACATCCAGCTTTACGCCAACATAGTTTTCAAAGTTTGAGATAGGTTGATTGGTGTAGATGGCAAGTGCTAAGCGATTGTCTTTGTTCCACCATTCACGCTCGCTATAAGCTTCGTTGCTGACACTGAGTTCACCGTTTTGAGATGTCAGTTCAAGCACATCAAGGACATGACTTTGTGCTGTCGCTACTACCTTTGGCTCGTTACCACAGTAAACGGTTGCTTCGATGCCTTTTTTCAGGTTGAGTTGATCGAACGCCGCTACATTGAATGACTCTTCAGCAGAATGTGCTAAAGAAGCACCCAGTACGCCTGTCGCTAATATCAGGCCATTTATTGCCGTTTTCATTTAAAACTCCATCTATGAGTAATAAAAAATTAAATCCGTTTATTTGACTTAAACAATAAATTATTACTATCTGAACAACAGATACAGCGTAATATACAACATACAGTAAAACCAAATAAATATATAAATATCCAATTTATTGCATGCAAAAAACAACACAACATTCCAAGGAATTAAATAACGCGTTGTGTCGGCAAATATATTACCCATAAAAAATACAGGGTCAAGCCGTTGCTTAACAAAGCTTTAACTAAGTGGAAGCAAAGAATTATCGAATGATAACGATAAAAAATTAAAAAACAATTACAAAAAACGGTATTTTGATTAGCCCGCAACATTAGTCAAAAAACTAATATTGGATAAACAGCAACAATGCTATTTAAAGTAGAGTAAATGCTTTATTTTTTATACAGAGAGTATAAAGAGGTGAACTTGTGTGCAATTTTGCGACAAATGTCGGGGACTTGTGTAAAAAACGTCCCTAAAATGGATTGTTCCAAATTGGGCAATTCCTTGGCACACAGGTGTTAGAATTTTCCGGCGGTTGCCAGAGTCATTTCTATCGCTGCACTATACACAATAAAAAAATGGGCCGAAAAAAGAGAAAAAAATTTCGCAGGTCTATGAATGAAGTTATTCAGTCAGCATAAAAAAGCCGTGATGGAGAGAACTCCCACCCCGGTTGGGGGGGATCGTAAGCGGTATGGTCAGGACCTGACAGATGGTTCAGATTCAAAATATCTCTAAATGTAATCCATTGTTTACTAAAAATGGCAATGTATCGATACTGAAATTGCCGGCAAAAGTCCAAGGAGTGCAAACATAGCAGGTAGCACAGCTGTTTTTTGTAATGTGTATTCATTGTGAGGTGGTCGGTAAATGGGTAATTAATTATTTTGGGGAAATCAAATTGGCTAAGTTGACTTTTATATTCATCAGAGCCTCGTTTCTTACCAATATAGGCACTGATGAGTTCCGGAAAACCCCGCTTAAGTCGCATTAATTTCCACTCAATGCTTGCTACAACACACAAAAACTCAGGATTCATTTTGGAAAAGTTGAATATATATCAACGACAGTCTGTAGGGGGTTAGATTGTCAGCCGGGAGCGGATCTCGATAAAGGTGTTTTGCTGTTTGCCAGGGGTTGGCAGACTGACGGGCACATTGTATTTTCCAACAACATGATCTCGGCACGCCAGAGTCGTGTTTGCTGAAATCTTACATTATTAAGTTTTGCAGACGGTGAAGCCCAGACTGACAGTGTCTAGCCGGGCGAGTGTGGCAGGTAACGGCTCTGTGCAAAAACCTATTGAATGCACCAGAGCACACAGTGCAATTGCTATTACAGGCCGCTTATCTTATTCAGATGAGTAGCCAGCGTCAGATGCACCTCACTGCCTGGTGTCTGAACGGTGATCAGCGCGTCTTCAAAATCACCTTTACTGAAAGTGTCATAAATATTATTCGACAGAGCGTAAGGCTCGCTGGGCATACCTAAAAAAGGAAATACCATGCGATTCAGTCCCCCATCTTTATCTTCGTCATGGACTACATTAATTGCGTAGCGACCCGAGGGGATCCCTTCGAAGGTGACGGTTGTAACTGGCATACTAGGTGTAACCACCTGACTGCGGAAGTATCTGCTGTCATTGTCATTGATGTTATCGTCGGAATGAAAGCTTTCACTATTATCGTGTAAGGTTACGATCAGCTGCCCTTGCTCGCTGGCGACATTGTCTATCACAACGGTCAAGCTGGTCGGCGTGGCATCGGCTGAATTAATGCTTTGAGAGCTGGTCGACTGGCATCCGGACAACACCAAAGTGAGTGCAGCTGCTAAATAAAGTTGTTTCATAGCAAATCCTGACTGTAGTTTTTATAAAGATTACCTAAATGTGTTTTCAAAAATATTAACACTGGTTAACACTAAATGCAGTTGTTATTTTTTTAGGGACGGTAAGGGGGGATGATAAGGTCCATGTTTTTGCTCATCGTTTGGACTTCACGAGGATACTTTTACAGGTCGTGAGTTCGCTATAACACGGCAGGAGTAACTCTGCTGGTGTGTGTTGCCGAGTTACCAGGGGTCTACCTGAACCTCTATCCAGGCATCGGGCCTACCCTCTATTGGGTGAGCACGATAGTAAATGAGAAATAAATTCAAAAAGTGCTTTACCGCAACTTAACTTGAGGTTTTATCTTGGCTGCACATCATTAGAAGGAGCCAGATTATGCCAATATCCACACTCACCCCTACATCATTTACAGCGCAGTTATTGCGTGTTTTCAATGCCACCATGAGCAGTAAATAGGGAGACGTTTTATGTACCTTGAACATGTAAATTTAGTTGTCGATGACATCGAACAGGCCTTGCACTTTTATCAGGCAGCTTTTCCACATTGGCGCGTACGCAGTGAGGGACAGGGAAGCTGGCACGGCAAACCCAGAAACTGGCTACATTTTGGCGATGATTACCATTATATTGCCTTCAGCGATCATGGTGAGGGTGTAAACCGGGAATTAACGGGCCACTCAGTGGGGCTGGCACATTTTGCTTATGTGGTGCAATCCATAGATGCGGTTATTGCTCGATTGAACCAGGCTGGATACCCCGTTGACAAAGACGGCGCACAGCACCCCCATCGTAAGAACGTTTATTTTATTGACCCTGCCGGGTTTGAGGTGGAATTTGTTGAATATCTGAGTGATTTGCCCGTTGAACGAAATAGCGATGCATAGAAGAGGTAATCGGTACGAGACTTCACAAAAAGTTTACTTTATTATCTATTTCCAGAAAGGGTTCTATCAGAGGCTGCCGGGATGGCGACAGTCAACATTATTGCGAAACCAGATTGGGTTATAAATCATCAGCATCAGCAGTTGTATAGTGGTCAGCGAGTCATCTCGCTAGACGATAAACAGTATGCACTGCTGATACTATTGATGGACAATGCCAACATGGATGTGACTAAAGAACAGATCTTTACCACTTTATGGCCGGGCAGAGTGGTCAGTGAAGATGCTATCTATGTCACCGTCACGGGCCTGCGCAAATTACTGGGCGATAATGTTAAACAGCCCAGCTATATCAAAACCATTTCGGGTGTTGGTTATCGCTGGATAGGTCCGAAAATAGGCGCCGATAAGCCTGTTTTTTCAGGGTATCTGATGCTCTCGGCTACAATACTTTTGCTGGGAACCGTTTTTCTGGGAAGTCAGCTTAGCGTGTTCTCTGCGCCTGCACCTATGTCACCTGAGCAATCCGAAACCTTTCAAAAGGCACGCTACTTATTGAATCATCAGCCCGAGTCCGTTGGGCAGAGTATTACACTGTTGCAGCAATTAACCCTTACCCGCTCAGATTTGATTGAGCCTCAGGTTTGGCTGGCTGATGCGTATTTACGTCAGTTGCTGGAAGACCCGCAGAGCAATGCACATCATCGTAACCGTGCCCATGCACTGTTAAAATCCGTATTGGCGAAAACACCTGAGCACCTAAAAGCCAATTTATTGATGGCACGACTCTACCTGTTGATTGATTTTGAGCCACAAGCTGCCCGGCGCTATTTCAAAGCGGCCTTAGGGCATGCCGAGGGACATCACTGGCTAGGTCAGTTTTTACTGGCGACAGGGGATTTTCAGGGCGCGCTTGCACATATTGAGCAATACAGGTTACTGGAGCCGAATGGTTATTCCAGTGAGAGTGTCGCCTGGGTCTATACTATGAGTCAGCGTCATGAAGCTGCATTGGAGGCTTTACTTAAATTAAAGCCCTACAGCGACACCAGTCGTTTTTATCACACCTGTTTGCGCACTGTGTACGAACAGCTGGGCGAATACGATAAGGCATTTGCCCAGATGCTGTGGGTGATGCAGGATGCAGGCTATAGCTCAGCTCTGATGGCGCAGGTTGAGTCTGCATATGCCCGCGATGGCTTACCTGGTGTTTATCGCTGGCTGTTACACGAGGATCCATTACGCGCAGAGATTGGTCATTATACGCCGCCTATGTCACTGGCGCGTTATGCGGTCATGGCGGGTGAACCTGATTTGGCGGTAGAGTATCTTGAGCAGGCGTTAGAGCGGCGTCAGCAAGCTGTGCTGTGGGCGGCGGTGGATCCCGTTTTTACGCCTTTACATCAGTACCCACCTTATCAAACATTTGTTAGCCGCATAGGTATTCTTACGCTTGAATAAAGAATAAGCGACCAGGATAACCGTTCGATATGGTTCCACCCCTTAGTTACTCACCGTAATTAGCGCATTGTCTGTAAGGCGATTGCTTATTCAGAACGACTCCCAACCAGTGCGGCTTTGATGGCCGCATTTTTTGTGTATGGCTGCGGTGCTGTGTGAATTTATTATTATTTGCACAATGTTGCGCGATGATATGATCAAGTCAGGTGTACAAAAGACAAGGTTAAGCTTGACCTAAACTTAACTTGAGGAATTAGTCTGGCCACCACAAAAAGAACGATAATAGGGAAAAGTATGGATATAAGTAGTTTATCAACTCAGCTATCGCGATTCACGCCACTGGTCTGGGTGATGCTGATCGGCAATTTCTTTGTGCGGGCCAGTTATTATATGGTGTGGCCGTTTCTGGCAGTGATGTTGTATGAAAGTTATGGCCTGAGTGCCACTGAGGTCGGGCTGTTGTTAACGGGTTCAGCCACACTGGCCGTGTTTTTGGGGTTTTATACTGGTAATCTGGCAGACCGATTTGGCCGCACTAAAATGCTCTATGTGGCGGTGCTGGTAGGGGTGGGGTCTTTTACCCTGCTAGCCATGGCTAATGCGTTGTGGCTGTTTGCCGTCGCGGTGTTTCTGGCTTGTATGCCACGTACATTATGGGAAGCGCCGAGCAAAGCTTTGCTAACTGAGGAGCTGGCTAACCCCAAAGATCGTGAGCTGGCGCTTCACTTACTGTACTTTTTGGTCAATGTGGGGGCTGCGCTGGGTCCGCTTTATGGCCTTTGGGCAGGCCTCAATGGTGAGCAATTCAGTTTTATTTATACTGCGGTGTCTTATCTGGGCTTGCTGGTGGCTTTGGTGTACTTCCGACCTAAGGGTGGCAGTACCGCGCAGACTACTCAGTCTGCGCCTAAGTTCTCTCAATGGCTGAAAATACTCAATAAAGACAGTACCTTTTTGGTGGTATTAGTGGCAACGACGCTGGTGTACTTTGTTTATGCGCAGTGTGATACCAGTCTGGTGCAATATCTAACCCGCGCTGAAGTGCCTGAGCTTGCCTGGTTGATCTCGGCGGTGATCATCACCAACTCTACCGTGATCATTGTCTGCCAGTTTCCGCTTTTGCACCTGATGCGCAACTGGCGCATAGAGCACAGGCTGTATCTGGGCGGCGCTATTCTGGTGGTCTCGCAAGTGATGATGGCCCTGAATGATGTACACAATATCTGGGGGTGGATAACGGCGATGATTGTGCTGAGTCTGAGCGAAGCGATTATGTTCAGCAATATCAATGTGTATGTTGACCGACTGGCGCCTGATAACCTGAAGGCCAGCTATTTTGGCGCGGCAGGTTTGTGCTCACTAGGGTATGCGTTTGCGCCCATTCTAGGCGGTCTGGTGCTGGATTTATCGAGCGGAGTGATGTTATTTGTGCTGACAACGCTCACTTCCTTCGCGGCCCAGGCGTTATATAAAGTGGCTGAACTTAAATTAAAAGCAACGCCTCGCACAGTGTCTGAAGTATGAGGAGCTGAGCGGTTTACAGGTGTGGCCGCTTTTGTTTGTAGAAGCATGGGGACAAGCAAAGACTTAGCGTCATGCTTGATTCAGTCACTATGGAAGCTGCAAAGATATGGGCAATGGTCTCAGGAAAAAGAACACGGCTCCGAACTGATTTTTTAGAGAGTTCGGAGACCGTTTATGGTGCGTTACTGAAAAAGGTGACTGTTATAAAAAGTGATTAAACTTCAGTACTGCAACCACCGCCAGTACAACCAAAGCCACCACCACTTCCACAGTATTTTTGTTCGTGTGTAATTTCGATGTGCTTACCACCTGCCACATTGGGCGTCTGCATTATTGGCAGAGTGTTAGAGTTTCCGGATAGGACCTTGATATGGTTTTTATTCAGTTTTAATTTCATTGTTTTAATTCCTTTAAATTTAAAATAGCACGCCATTGAATGAGGGCGTTTTTCAAACATCAAACATCAAACATCAAACATCAAACATCAAACATCAATGATTTCCCCTTTAACATATTACCAAATAATACATCTTGTCAACAAACAGTTAACGTTTGATTGTTCTACAGTTGGTATGGTCATCCCGTACGTTATGGTTACTTTGGAGACCGAACAAACCAGCAAAGCATGTATAGCAATAACTTCATATTACTTTTTTAAAATCACTTCAGCAGGCATCAATCCGGCAGGCTTGCTGAGGATTCAAAGTTACAAATTGCTCCAGTTGCTGGCGCTCATTGCTGCTGCCAATCCATTAGCAAGTCGTCAATTACTAAAAATAAAAGTAATTTAATGAGTACGTTAAGGATCTTTAAGAAGGTTTCAGAGTGCTTTCAGGACTTTCGTACGTGCTGTGTTCCAGTGTGATTGCAAACCACATAAGGAGAACACCATGAATTCAGTAAAAACACTTCAACAATTTGGATTGGCCAGTTTATTACTTGCCGGGCTCAGCCATGATGTCGCTCAGACTGCACTTGCTGCCAGTGGCGATTATCTGTTTAGTTATCAGGTGAAAGGAGAAAACTGGGGAGGCATTACGCTGCGCGACCATACCGCATATTTTGGCAGTGATGATGGCCACCTTTATGCCCTGAATATTGACCGACCCAAACTTGCCTGGTCGTTTAAAACGGGTGGCCTGGTGCGTTCAAAGCCGACTATAAAAAATCATCAGATCTTTGTAAGCAGCGATGATGGTTATCTTTATGCGCTCAATCGCTGGCAGGGGAAGTTATTGTGGCGCACCAGTCTGAATGATGCAGATGTAGAGCGCATTTTACCAGCTAATCATGCGCCATGGGAGTTTGACTATACCAAATCCAGTGCGCTGGTCCACGGTGATAAAGTCTTTATCGGTAGTGGCGATGGTCAGCTTTATGCGCTTTCGCGATTTTCTGGTGAGGTCCTTTGGCACTTTAAAACCCAGGGTAAAATTCGTACCACACCAGCACATTACAACGGCTTAGTGTTTGTCAGCAGCTGGGATGGCTCGGTGTATGCCCTGAACGCGCAAAGTGGTGAACGGGTTTGGCAATATGAAACCAAAGGCGCGCTGACTTCCAGCCCACTGGTGGTGGACGATGTGCTGGTGATAGGCTCTCGGGACACCCATCTGTATGGACTGGACCCAAACAGTGGTGCGCTGCTATGGCAACAAGCGTATCCGGGCGGTTCCTGGGTTGAGTCATCGGCAACAGCCGCCGCAGATGGTGAGCACTTTTATATCGGCAGCTCAGATTCCAACTTACTCAATAAGTTTCATGCCAGAAGTGGTAATCTGATCTGGCAATTTGAAACCGGAGGCTGGAGCTGGGGGCAGCCGGTTGTGAGCAATGGCACTGTGTATATCGGTGCGACAGGCCATGATGAACCCGGCTGGTATGAGACCAAGCGCGGCTTCTTTGCTGTAGATGGTCAGACCGGCCAGCAGCAATGGCAGTATCAACCTGAAGCCATAGATGGGTTTGTACACGGCGGTGTTTATGGTGCGCCGGCTGTGGGTTATGGCAAAGTGATAGTGCCGGACCTGGATGGTTATGTGCATGTTTTTGAAGAGTAAGCTGCTATTGCAATCTTGAGTTTCAGGCCCTGAACCGCCTTGTTCAGGGCTCAATTCTGTGAAGGCAGCGGAGATAAGGCCGCAGTCTGGTAGTGTTTATACCTGTATCTCAGTTTGGTGTATTAAACCATGGGTCAAACCAATGCTGGACCTGTTTTGGGTTTTCTTTATAATCCACTTAATTGTAGAAAATAGAATACGCAGAGGATGCAATATGAGTGTGAGTGTTTTCAGGACGATAGTACTTGTGAGTTGGTTGACCCTGGTTATTACCCTCCTTCACGCAATTTTGAGTCCGCCAGATTTACCTCCATTGCTAGCCGAATATGAGGCGCACACTCAGAAAATGGCATTGACGGCACTTGACTGGATTGCCAGTGTGCTTGCTGTTGCAGGATTAGCTGCTAGTGTGTCTTTACTTATCTTTTCTAACATTGGACGTTGGGTTTACGCTGTGAGTATGCCCGCAGTGTACTTACTCGGGTTCTTTGGTACAGACTTTTTTGTGTCATCCAGTGCTCAGGACGCACTATTTGCAGTTGAAGCCATGTTGACTGGCATGATCCTGTGCCTGAGCTTTTTCTCTGATGTAAGCCAAAATTTTACCCGCAGTGCTTAAACTATGTTATTGAGTAAACGGGTGAGGTGAGTACACAAGGCAGCAATATGGGAAAGTTAATTGCACAGGAAATAGCGTTACACCAGTATGAAACAAGGCAAAACCGCGCTGCCATAGAACGCCTGCTACATGTCGACTTCTCTGAGGTGGGTATGTCGGGCACCTGTTACAACTTAGATTCTATTGTTGCCATGATGGGCAGCGAAACGCCGTCAAAATTGAGCGTGCATTCGCAAAATTATCACTGCAATGAATTGGCTCCGGGCGTACATTTATTACGTTACCAATCTGCGCTGGTCGATAAAGGGGGTAAGGCGTCTGATTTTGCGCAGCGTTGCTCGGTCTGGGTGTTAGAGGGTGATAAATGGCAGCTGAAATATCATCAGGGCACAGCCTGTGCGCCCTTTGAGTTGGTTTAGCTGAAATAAGTGTGATTACCAAGCGATTTTGACGTAATCACACTATTGCAGTTTAGCTGAACCCTCCAAAAGAGCGCTGTCTGCTAAATCACAGACAGTGTCATATTGCTATCTTCCTTCTTCTATCCAGCCCTTGACCCAGGTGCCTGCTTCTTTGAGCTGGCTGTCGACAAAGTTCTGAGTGTTACAGGTTCCTTTTTTCCAAACTGCGCCACTGCGAAAATCGTCGGAATAGTTCCAGTTGGTCCAGCTGATCTTTTTACGTTTCATCAGGTCTATGTACTTTTGTGAACTGATTAAGTCGTTCGGGCCGTCACCATCGTAGTTTTGAGTGCCCCATTCACTGACAAAAACCGGCAACACATCGGATGCCTGATCTAACACTGAGCGGTGGTAGTCTTTATGCGATGCCGCGTAAAAGTGGAAAGTGTACATGATGTTGTCGAATGGTACTGGATCATTAATTACGTCCTGTACGCTTCCCCCCGTTGAGGCGCCAAAGGTTGACCAACCATGTGTCCCTATCAGGATCAGTGCATCAGGTTGGATAGCGCGGATCACCGGAATAATTTGCTCACTATAATGGCGAACTTCTGGCCAGCTGACGTCGTTTGGTTCATTGGCGATATCGTAAATCACATTGTTCCGGTTTTTGTTAGCACTGACAACGTCCGTGAAAAACTGCTTGGCCAGCGCCAGATTATAGTTCGGATCGCCCGGGTTGAGTTGATGCCAGTCAACCAGTACATACAAGCCGCGCTGGCTTGCCATGTCAATCAGGGTATTCATTTGCTGCGTGAATCCAACCGGGTCGGTCTCATAGCCGCCTTCTTGCACGTACAAGCTAAGACGCACGATATCAGCTTGCCAGTCCTGCGCCAGTACATCCAGCGAGGCATCGGTCAGGCACTTATTAAGCCCATACCATTGCAGGCCATGGCTGCTCATGCCGCGCAACTGGATCTTTTCTTGCTGTTCACTACACAGGCCGGTCCCGCAGACGCTCAGCTTGCCATATCGTTCAACGGGCGTAATGCGATTACCCGAATCGCAGCGACCCAGGTATTGCCAGGCTGAGCTGGTGCCCGGCTCCGAGCGGGTCCACCAGTTTGCACGATAGAGTTTGTTCTGATGTTGCATTTTGTCATTGGTATTGGCATGGCTGGGGTTGCCTTGCCAGTCTGTTTGTGTCCAGTCTGGGTAGGCATTAACGCCCTGGCAGCTTGCTGCATGCGCCTGGCTGAATGCCAACCCGGCTGTGAGTGAAATTGCGATCAAATGTTGATAACTCATAATAATGCTCCTTTACATGTGTTGGGTCTGCCGGGATCTGCTGCGTATCAGAATCGATGCAGGTATTAAATCGCCAGCGGACCTTATCCAACATAACTGAGATTGAGCGCACTGAGATTAGACTTTGGTCTAGGTTTGATCGTTAAGTATTGCAATTAGATAGATGTGTGTTATCCGGCCACCAATATGCTGCTCTAACGGCAATCTGAGTGTTTGTGTCAGAATCAGCAAGGCGATGTTTTGATATTAATTGATGGACCTCTAAAGGGTATGGCTATAATCTTGTATCCTCTCGGCTTAGAGAATTAAAACAAAAAAGGAATGTCGTGAAGTTATATGGTCGTACTACCTCATTTAATGTTCAAAAAGTGCTCTGGCTTCTTGATGAGTTAGGGTTGGAATATACACATATTGAGCTGCCTCAGCGAGTGAGTAAGTGGTATAAAGTCCTTCAACAGCGCGCCAGTTATCAGAAGTGGGTCATGAGTGATTTTACCGAGCTAAAGGCCCGGGAAGACTATTAAAGACAATGAACCGGGTCATTATCAAGCGCAATGTTGCGCTATATCTTAGCCTTTTCTTGATGACGATTCTCCTGGGCTCCTCTCTCGAGCTTCATTTGTTGAGTTGCCGAAGTTGCTCGCGCTTTATGCAGGAGACACACTGTGGGCCATGATGGTGTTCTGGTTGTTCTGCTGTATTAAGCCCGCGGCACGCACCCGAGTCATTATCTGTCTGGCTTTGGTATTTTCTTTTTCTATTGAATTCTCTCAGCTATATCAGGCGCAGTGGCTCAATGATATCCGCCATACCCGACTTGGTGCTCTGGTGCTGGGTTTTGGTTTTAAAGTTAGCGATCTGGTGTGTTACTCGGTGGGTATTTTTAGTGCCGCGGGCTTGGATTGGTGGTGCTTTCGCAGGCAAGTGCAATCGGTCTAAAAAAAGCCGTTTTTTCTGCATCAGGTTTGCGAATTAACGGTCTGTTAATAGCGCGGGCGCCCAGGTTTTCTGCACCGTTACAGTTACTGTTGGTTACAAATGGTGATTGGTTTATTCCAATGAAAGTGAAGGCAGATTAAAATTTGCCACATTAGTGCTTATATCGGCACGTATTTTCGAATTTCCTCTGTTTCGCTTAATCATTTCTTCACTTTTTCTGATATAGTTTTGCGCTTACGATAGAGCCCAAGACCGATTCAAAAAGGCAAATTTAAATGAATGAAGCTCAATACGACTACCTGATTGTTGGTGCAGGCCTGTTTGGCGCTGTATTTGCGAGAGAAGCAACCGATCAGGGCAAGAAAGTACTGGTGATTGATAAGCGCAATCACACTGGCGGAAATATCTACTGTGAACAGGTAGAAGGGATCAATGTGCATAAGTACGGTGCGCATATTTTTCATACCAGTAATCAGCAGGTATGGGATTATGTCAATCGTTTTGTGTCGTTTAACCATTACGTCAACTCGCCTGTCGCAAGGCATGAAGACAAGCTCTATAACCTGCCTTTTAATATGAATACGTTTTACCAGTTGTGGGGAGTGACCACACCACAACAGGCAAAAGACAAAATTGCTCAAGAGCGTGCGCCTTATGCCGATTTGTCGCCTAAAAATCTGGAAGAGCAGGCGTTATTTTTAGGCGGTCGTGATCTCTATGAAAAGCTGATCAAAGGCTATACCGAAAAGCAATGGGGCCGCCCGGCCACTGAGATACCTGCTTTTATTATTAAGCGACTTCCTTTTAGATTCACATTTGATAACAACTACTTTAACGACCGCTACCAGGGGATCCCGATTGGGGGCTACAATGCCCTGACTGATGCGCTGCTTGACGGAGTAGAAGTTAAAACGGGTGTCAATTACTTTGAAGATGCCGAGAAATACAACCAGTTGGCAGATAAAGTACTGTACACAGGTAAAATTGATGAGTTCTTTGAGTGTCAGTTTGGCAAGCTGGAATATCGCAGTTTACATTTCGAAACGGAAGTGCTGGACGAAGAAAACTACCAGGGCAATGCCGTAGTCAATTACACTGAGCGGGATGTGCCTTACACACGTATCCTGGAGCACAAGCACTTTGAATTTGGTACTCAGGAAAAAACCGTGGTCACCAAAGAATATCCGCATGAGTTCAGTAAAGACAATGAGCCTTACTACCCAATCAACGACGACACCAATAATGCCTTGCTGGCTCGTTATCAGGAACTGGCAAAGACAGCGCCGTATGCAGATAAGTTTATTTTCGGCGGCCGTCTGGCGGACTACAAATATTATGATATGGATGACACCATTGAGGCGGCACTCGCGCTAACCAGTAGGGAATTGGCATAACATCATGAGTCATAAAGTTTATATCGCAAGAAACTATCGTTCTAAGTTTGATGCCGCGGGTAAAGCCAAGATGGATTGCGAAACCATCCTGGAGAACAATGGCTGGAAAAACATTGGTTTCAAACAAACCTGGATCGCAAATTCGGTGCTGGGTACCTTGATCAGTGCGCTGGGTGTCAGCTGGGCCTTGTTGAGGCTGAAATCGGGTAGTACCGTGTGTCTTCAGTACCCGTTTAACAAGTTCTATGGTTATTGTTTGTGGGGCGCCAAGCTTAAAAACAGCAAAGTGCTGACGCTGGTACACGATGTGCGCAGCCTCAAGGGCAAATATGGTCACTCTGAAAAAGAGATCAATATGCTCAATAAATCGGATCAGCTGATTGTACACAACGACAAGATGCGCGCCTGGTTTGAAGAGCAGAATATTCAGAGTGAGATCACCAATATCGAAGCTTTTGATTATCTGCACACGGATAATCCGGATGCGCAGCGTACGCCAACGGACTACGACAAAATTCGCGTGGTCTTTGCCGGTAATATGGGGCCGTTTGTCTATGAGCTGGATGCCCTGGAGCGTGGCAACTTTAAGTTTGATCTGTATGGTGTTGGTTATGATGAGAAGAAAGTTAAGAACATCAACAATACCATGCTGGACTACAAGGGGTGTTTCCCATCAGATAAAGTGATCGATCACATTGATGGAGACTTTGGTCTGGTTTGGTATGGTAACACACTGGATACCTGTGATGGTGTGACGGGTCAGTACCTTAAGTACAATAATCCGCATAAACTGTCGCTGTATTTGCTGTGTGAAATGCCGATCATCATCTGGGATAAAGCGGCTATGGCCGATTTTGTCGAAGAGCAAGGGATAGGCTTCAAAGTGAGTTCACTGCGTGACATTAAAACCCGTCTTGCAGAGCTGACGCCGGAGCAAATTGACCAGATGAAGCAAAATGTGCAGCGCGTTAAAGCGGATGTACAGTCCGGGCAATATTTAACACGTGCACTGGAAAGACTGTCCTAAGCAGGACAGTCTTATATGAATCATGGCCAGAGCATTTTTATGCTGCTGGCCACTTCTGCGATTAACGGCGGCGTCTTCTGCCGAATAATAACAGGGCACTTAGCATCGCCCAGGGGCCGAATGAGCCTGAATCGTCATCGTCTTTGTCACCTCCGCCGTTATCCGGATTGGGGTTGTCTTTTACTGTCACCGTAACGGTCGCAAAATCGCTGCCATCTTGTCCATCCTCGATATCGTAACGGAAGGTCTCGGTGCCTGAAAACCCGACAGCCGGGGTATATACCAAGGCATTGCCACTGATAGTCACCTGACCCTGACCACGATAGTCGACTGTGCTGATCTTCAGCGCATCGCCATCCACATCCTGGTCGTTGTCCAGTACTGGCAGCGAATTATTCTTAGAATCAAAATCAAGGGTATAGGTATCGTTTTGCGCTTCAGGTGCATCGTTGACAGGTGTAACCGTGACTCTGAGTGTAAACGAGGCACTGGTCAACGAACCACTGGAGACTGTAACAGGCACGTTCAGTTGGCCATGAAAATTGCTCGCCGGCGTAATAGTGTTACCCGTTACCTGATAGTTTTGCCTGCCGGATAAAGTGAGGGTATCTAACGTCATAGCCTGGGCTAATATCAGATCGTCGGGTTTTATTTGTATGCTGCTGTCTTCTGTGAGGCTCAGGGGCTTCTGTCCTGTGATCACAGGTGCAACATCGCCAGATGCGTCGGCATTGACGCTAAAGTTGCCCGTATTGACCGCAAAAAAGATATTGTCGTGGCATTTTACCTGAATTCGCGCCTGCTCAGTGCTGATGTTGCTAAGCTGTACCTCAGACTGGCCAGAGTTGGGAATACGTTTGGCCAGTTCAATGTCAAATGTCTTACCGCCGTCTTTGGAAAGCAATATATCGACATTTTCACAGGAAACGGGCGCACGCTCAGTGCCTGCTGTGTGCCACTTTACCAGTTGCGTATTACCGTGCCACTGGCTTGAGCTGTCAGGTAAGGTGACCGCAAAGCCTTGTTCATTACCAACCACAGAGACTTGCATTGCATCATCACTGACACCTCCCTGACCATCTCTGACAACCAGCCGAAAATCGAGTTTGCGGGTTGTGGTTGCATAGGCTTCGCCGAAGCTCGGCTGGCCAGACAGTATGTCTGCCATTTTTGGCAATGTGCGTTGTGGTGCGCTGTGCGGATTAAAGGCTCTGAAAAGAGGACGTTTACCATCATCAATACTGTCGTCTGCTTTACTGGCCGACGCTCCGCCCAGGTTAAACTGTTGCCAGCTGTAGCTGAGTGTGTCCTGTGCTTTGCCTGTCGCGCTGCCGGTGAGGGTAAAAGGTGTACGGGCCGGAATGGTGTAGTCGGCACCCGCGTTTACTTCGGGGCGTGAATTACCGCGCTCCTTATGCACACCACAGTTTTTGCCTGACGATATCCTGGCGTAACGATTCATCTGATCCAGAGAGTGAATATGAAAATAAGGGTCTGAATTGGGCTGAAGATCCTGCTCGTCACAAATGCCGGTATAGCCCATGATGGTAGAGCCACTGCCCGGTTCATAGGCACTGTTTTCAGCCCGATTACCGCCGCACGCGCCGGCTTCGCCATTAAAGGTATGATCTGCCCCCAGCTGATGGCCTATCTCGTGGGCAACATAATCTATGTGAAAGGCATCGTTGGTTGGCGCTTCGCTACCTGTGATCCCCTCGGCCTTCAGTTCAGTACAGACCACTTCGAACCCGGCGAGACCGCCACCACCTGTGCCTACCAGATGGCCTATGTCATAGTTGTCGGTACCAATTCGGGTATTAATCTGTTCAGTGATCTTATCGATGTCTTCATCCGTGTTGGCGAATGGGTCTGTATCGGGGTCGAGAAAAAGCAACTTGTCATTGTCGGCAACCAGCTCAAACTTAATGGCCAGGTCGCGTTCATAAACATCATTGATGCGATTGAGCATAGTGACCACGGCGGCCAGCGTTTTTTCTTTGGTGCCGCCATGAAAGCGAGCGTATTCGCCAGTGGTAGCAACGGCTATGCGGTAAGTGATCTGTGTGTTTGGTATGGCTTGTGGTGTGTTGTTTTGGGCAGCTTGTTCGAGCAGATGGCGCTGATGCAAGTCACTCTTGTGTTTTCTGGGGGCGTGCTGTTTGAACGCTTTTTTACTCAGAGCCTGGCTGTTGTCATGGTAGCTGCGGTAATGGTGTTCGCCCGATTGGGGTTGTGGGTCCAGATACACCTGCTGTCCCTGATGGTTAAATACACCATAGAAACCGTGTGGTCCCAAATCGAAACGGCCAGAATGAGCAGGATTACCTTTCTCATGTCCACGGAAAGTTTTAATCCCCGGATACTTACCAGCCAGCTCCGGTGCCATAACCTGACTTGGTCTTACAATAAACTCAACCAGTTCACCGTTAGGTAAGGGGAGCATCAGCTCAATAGTCTGCGCTTGAGTCAGCTTTTCAAGCTGCGATGAAAGCGCATGATGATCCAACAGATAGTGACGCTGGGCGCTTTGTGTCGTAGTCCGCTGTTGCTCCAGAGTATGCCACATAGCGGGCGAGGCCAGTGCCGAAGTACACATAAATTGTGACAAGGCCAGTGCAATAAGGTGTTTTTTCATAATTGTATCCCATTGATATGCTTCAATAGAACTGTAACTGGTTAGATGGGGTTGCGGGGTATCAGATTGTCTGGCTTTTGTAGCAGTGCTGATACATATTGAGCTGCGCTATTCGTTTACTCTTAAAGGGCGTATCAGAGCATGCTCTCACCCTGAGAAACCGACTGGCGAAGATGTTGGGGTTTCTTAACGTTTGGCGTGGTAGGGACGTTAATTAAACGAATTTAATGGACACATCCAGGGCTGAATGCGAAGGCTGCTTCTCGTGTGAAAAGCAGCCCGTTAAGTCTTCAGAGCAAAGCGCGATGCCGAACTTTCGGCGAAGTTAATTTACTCCAAATGGGTATAGGTTTAGCTTAGTAAACCGTTACATAGTTCACGTTGACTGCCCCTTCGTGGAACAGCTGGTTGAACTGATGGTAGTCCACATCAATCTTGACCATGGCATAGTCTGTTTCCAGTGAGTAATCTCCGCCAACGGAGCGAGAATAAGTGCATTCAGTTTGTGCATACAAGTAAACGGGCGAAGCGGGCTGCGCAAAGTAGTTAATTACATGCTGATTACACCCTTGCAGGCGATATCCTGACTCCAGTAGCTGAGCTTTAATCTCCTGATACTGTCGGCCATATTCAATTACTTCATCGACACTGGCATATCCCGCTCTGACAGGCGCGTGCTCGACTGGTGCGACCGCGGCAATTGCTGTTGTGCTTGCAAGTGAGAGTAATGTAACAAGTAACGCGTTTTTCATGGTTAAATTTCCTTTTTGATAGATATTAGTCAACCCGTTTCCTGCGCGTCATTCGAATCATACGCACGTTGAAACAGCTTGATACAAGTCACTGTAGTCAGGCAGACATCTGTGTTTGCCTTGCCCTGCCACAGCTGAAGAAAACCAATGGGGTATCTGCCCCTGTGTCTTTCTTAGGACCAATGTTGGTACATTATCATGAAACTTATGTTTCGATAAATAGACGAAATAAAGAAAGTTTTATTTATATAATTTTATTTAAGTGCAAAAATCATTCAATTTAACCTCGATTGTTGACTTTGATAGTTTGTATGTGTGCGTTCACTTACTATGCGAGGCCGTTTAATGAATATTTTCATATTTAACCTTGCTTTGTCTTATGCAGATAACTTGAATACCCAATGTTTGTATTACATTTTGTTTATAAAATTTTGCCTAAGCGCGTTGCTTAACTAAGCTTAAGATCTGTCTTGTGCAAAATTAAGTGCCTATTGTCATGCTTATATTTCGAAACCTTCGGGTTTGCTTCGCTTGAGCACGTTACAATGCGTGCAGTAACCCAAAACGCGGTGCACTATTGGCTACTGATGTTGGCCTTATTGTCGGCAAGTGTTCAGGCCGAGCGTTTCTCTGTTCTGGTCTATCATGGTGCCAACCCACCTTATAATTATCTTGAAAAGGGAGAGCAGGCCGGGATCTTCAAGGATATTTTTGATCGCATTGGTGAGTTAACCGGCCACGAGTTTGAGTTTGTTCTGCTATCCGTTGCCCGGGGACATAAATCTTTTGAGTCTGGTGAAATTGATATTGAGCCTGGTGTGAATCCTAGCTGGCGTCAAAGCTCTAGAGTGCCCGGTATTTACAGTATCGACTACGCCTTCTCACGGGAAGTTGTGTTGGGGCGTAAAGAGGCGAATTCTACACAGCAACCTGAGTCATTTTATGGCAAGGTCATGGGGCGTGTGAGAGGTTATCGCTACGGACCATTTGAGCGACATTTTGGCCCCGGGAAAATTGCAGTGTACGACAATATTTCGGAAAGAGAATTGTTAGTTCAGCTGGCACATACCCGCCTTGATTATATCATGATCGGTGATGTCACTGCGGCTTACTACATTGCAAACTATCCTGCGTACAGAGGTTTTAAGGAAGTCTATGAAATAAGTAAGTTACCCGTCTCTATGCGCATTCAACCAAAAAGAGCAGAATTAAAACGAGAAATAGACCAGGCATTAAGACACATGCTGGAACAAGGTGAGATAACTCAGATTTACCACAAATATGGCATTACTATGCTCCCGCTTTGATTTGCGCCTGCCCATCTAGCATCAAGCTCCCTTGTTTGCCAGGCTGGCATTTTCACGCTGCTTCTAAGCGATTCTTGTCTCAGAGAACATGCACTTAAGTCATTGTAAATTAAAACGTTCCAAAAGCGTTGGTCGTCATTTTGATGAAATTATAGTGCAATCAATTCTACGCAGCACTGTAAAATGTTTGTTACATTTAAGTGTTTAAAATACAAACTAATGATCAGCGACTGGCTAAATTTTTCACTGGTCGTGCCAGTTGTTTTTTCACCATGATTATTGATTTTTATGTGTATCTCAGATTATTTCTAGATTGCTTTTTGAGCAATAACCTTACAAGGATACAACATGAAAATTACAATTTTGGCCGCTGCAGTCATGTCACTGTCAGCTGGCTATGTCTCTGCAAATACGCAACAATCAGGCCTGCCTGATATTACCCCATCTGTCGTTGGTGGAATTGAAACTCCTGCTTATTCAAGACCATATCAGGTTGCTTTGTTAATGAATGGACGTCAGGGCTGTGGTGGTACCTTGCTGAGTGAAAACTGGGTACTTACTGCTGCACACTGTTTAGATAATGCTTCTACGGCTAGCCTGACAGTACGTGTTGGTGCCCATTCAATCAGTCGTGGAGATGGCGATACACTGAGAGTATCTCAGATTATCATGCATGAGAATTGGCGCGGTGCGAACGGGATACGCTCAGGCTATGATATTGCTGTATTACGCTTGGCCACTCCGGCTGCAAGCAAGTATACCCCAGCTAAGCTTCCCACCCAGTCCATTGCCGATCAGTATGCCGGTATTGGTGATTATCCAACGGTTTCTGGTTGGGGGCTGACCTCTAACCGCGGCCGTCCGAGCGATGTACTTCGTGAAGCACAGCTACCAGTGATCTCCAATGCCAGTTGTAGCAGCCAGCTGAGCTTTAATATCCCGGGCTCAGTCATTTGTGGCGGAGGTGAGGGCGGTCGTTCAGCGTGTAACGGCGACAGTGGTGGCCCTTATGCCGTGCGTGTCGGGAACGATTTCTACAGTATCGGTACTGTCAGCTGGGGCATAGCCTGTTCAGGTGCAACCGCATTCACCAGAACAACCAGCTATCTCAACTGGATCGAGCAAAAAACTGGTCTTACACCGGATAACCCGACAGATGCCAAACCGGTTGCTGATTTCAGCTCATCGGTATCAGGTATGACGGTTAGCTTTGCCAACCGCGCAACCGATGACAAGGGGATCACAGCATATGATTGGAACTTCGGTGACGGCAATCGTTCCAGCGCCGCGAACCCAAGCCATACCTATGCGGCCGATGGTGATTACAATGTCACTCTAACAGTGATAGATACAGCTCAGCAGACAGCCAGCGTATCAAAAGTCGTCTCTGTTGGTGAGCCACCAATATGTGATGTTGAAGCCTGGAACCGTTCAGTGTCATACGCATTAGGCGACAAGGTATCTTATCAGGGTAGCATCTACGAGGCTATCTGGTGGTCTGCGGGTGCACAGCCAGATTTGTATCCTAATGTCTGGAAGAAGTTAGATAACTGCAACGGGTCAGGCGATCCTGCTCCTGTGGCTGGCTTTACTGTGGCTCAGTCAGGCCTGACAGTTACCCTGACCAATACCAGCACTGACAACGGCCAGATAGTGTCAAGCCAGTGGCAATTTGGAGATGGTCAGAGTGCTTCACAGCCTTCTGTGACTCATACTTATGGCGCAGCAGGGCGCTACACCATTCGTCTGACTGTAACCGATGATCAGGGCCAAAGCAGCACCCTGGCTAAAGAAGTGGTTGTTGGTGGGGATGATAACTGTCAGGGCCTGCCTGCCTGGAATGCGAGCACGATATACAACACGGGTGATCGGGTTGCTAAAAGTGGCGTAGTGTACGAAGCGCAGTGGTGGGTGCAGGGTGAAGATCCGGCTCAGTCAGGTCCCTGGGGCCCATGGAAGTCTGTAGGCAACTGTAACTAGTCGCTTTTTTGCTCAGTCCTAGGTAATCTATCAATTATGAGACGTAAAGTTAGAAGACCATGGGACTGAGTAACCAGGCACACAGTGAACTACGCAGATTGGGTGAGCGCGTTAAAAAAGTGCTCACCGCTATCATGCGGGCATTACCTCCACAAGCACAGACCATTGGCGGTTTTTCCCGCCACATAGGGTGTCATCGTTCAACCAGCCAGCGATTATTTAATGCCAACAAAGCCAAATCTGGTGAGCAAGTTCTTTACCATTTACCCGGGCTACAGGCTTTGAGCGCACTGGGCAGTCAGCTGCAAGGCCATATTCCGGATAACCTGGTAGCCCAGTGGTGTCAGGTTAGCCAACGTTTTGCTGCAACCATGCCACAGTACGCCAGAAGTCATGCCGAGTTAAAACGCTTACTGGCAGATGATGAAGAGAACAAAGTGAAAACACCGAATGGCAATGTGTCAGGTCAGGATAAGCGTGCCCAACTCTACTATGCAGCCAAGTCTTTGCTGGGTATGAGTATGGATGAAATCTTTTGCGCTTATGTGTTAACCCGTGGACGAGGTCGGGAAGGGTTCTTGCAAGAAGTGGCTATGATCAGCAAGTCGCAAGTGACGCGAGAAACCGGCGCAGCGCCTTTTGTACAGTTTTACACTCACCCTCACAGTGATGACTTCATCGCGCCACTGAACATTGATAAGCATAGTCGGGTCGAATCAAAGCGATTTAGCATTGGTATAGCACAAGAGTTATCGACCCCGGGCTTACTGAACGCATTTGCCAGCTATTCCCCCGGAAATAGCGGGTTGGTGTTTGATCCTATTCCAGGCTATGAACACTTTGATGCAACGTTTATTTTCAATAATCCCGATGAGCTGGTTGACCCTTTGAGTCACGCCAGTAAATGCAGCTCAACCAGTATTTCAATTAAAAACCCGGCCAAAAAATTGCGGTTACTGGTTTTGATCGAGAAGCAGTTAGACCGTCACAGCTGTGTCAATGTAGGGTGTTATCACGGCAATCAGAAAGTCGAGGAGGGAAAGCTCAGTGTCGAAGATATGTGGACAGAGCGATTACCTGAATTTCCGGAACTGCGTTTAATTGATTTAGCAGCTGGCGTTCAGGCTTTGCATGGAGACAGTGCGCAGCAGCAAAAGCTTGATTATTTGTTCCGATACGCTGAGCTGGACCCTGCCAACTATAGTTGCTATTTGATGGAGGTGGATTACCCCATTTGGTCGACCACATATCGTATTTACTTCGAACACCAGTGAGTGACTTTGAACAATGTTGCCGTGCAATCTATAGTTTCAGGAGGTAGGTAATCGCGGATCTGAGGATGTTGAAAGCAATTATAGGGCTGTGGATAATGCTGATACCGCTGACTATATGGGCTGCGACACCGTCACAGATCATAGACAAACTGCAAGAAGCAGAAGACTACCTGACGGTTGACCCTGCCACGACTCTTTCATTGTTGGCGCAGATTGACCAAGTTGAAAGCCTGCCTACGTCTTTGTTTTTACGCTGGCACCTGATCCGCTTGCGGGCAGCCGTACCCACCCATCAAATGGAGATGATGGAATACTCGTTGGCGGCCATTTTTACGCATCACACCCATGCCTACTTTATTGAAAAACTGCCTACCGCCATGAGTGCATTGGGGATCTGGTTGCGTCGTCATGACTATTTGAATGATGCCTGGCTCAGTCTGGAGTGTGCTTACAAACATGCGCAGTCAGAGCAACAAAGGCTGGTCCTGACAAACAGTCTGGCGCTGGTATCGCGTCAGTTGGGTGATTATGACAAAGCTCAGCGCCTGTATGGAAGGGCAAACAGCATTGCCGATATGGCGGGTATCACCTCTAAAAATGGCATTATTGCCAATAATTTGGGGATTATCGCGCTGGAACTCGGCAACGTGGCTGAGGCAGAGCGCCAGTTTCGAAAAGCACTGGCCAGCTATCAGGAGATAGATAAGCGCTCCGGTCAGATCTCAGCGGGGGTCAATTTACTGTTCGCTTTTATTATTCAGGAACAATTATTGAACTATCAGCGCCTGTACGGACCTACGTCCAGGCTGACCGAGTCTTTCCCCAATGAGACCAAACAAGCAATGCTACTGTGGGTTAATGCTCGGTTTATGCAACTGGAGGGTCACCCTGTCAGTGAGCAGACTAAAGCCAGCCTCAAACTGGCATATGCGCAGCTGCAGGATGATAATATTCGAAGGCTGGTATTTCAGCACCTCGCAAAGCCGCTGGGTGTTGATGTTCAGCTACCAAAACCCGTGATAGTCAGACAATTCGAACGCAGCTGGTACAACGTAGTCAAAGCCTGTGACTGGCCGAAAGCCAGTTAGCGTTCAAGAGCGTATTTGTAACCCACGCCATAAACCGATTCAATGAGACTTTTATCAGGCGCGATAAGGCTGAGCTACTCAGGACAAATGTGGATGATTGAGATGAATCCTGATTGCTGTCGTCAGAGTTGTCACTGGTGTTCCCTGAGCCATCATTTGCAGCGTCCTGGGCTGTATTGCCTGTATCTGATGTGACATTGCTCTGATCTGTGGTGGCAGAGTCGGATCCTGAGCCACAGGCACACAGCACAGTACAAAGCGTAATTAAAAGGAGTTGTTTCATGTAGACCTCGAAAGCCGCTGTTGTCTTAGTATTTAGTCTAGACGGCAATTGTGGGGATAAAATAGTCGAGGTCTAAATCTATTAGCTGATATTAATCAGCCGCTTAGATGGATTTTGTCATGTGTTTTGTGCAACTGTGTGGAAATTGTGTGGTTTATTAAAAAGGTTTCAGTGTGCACAGCATCGAATATCTGCTGTGCACAACGCCAAGATCAGGCGCGTATTTTGTCAAAATGTGCCGACAACAGGTCAATAAAATGTCGCACTTTGGGAGAGAGGTGACGGCGGCTTGGATAAACGACATAGACGTTGACGTCTGGCTGTGGGAAGTCAGGGAACAGAGGCACCAGCTGCTGCTGTGCCAGTAAGGTGTCCACATAAAAGGCGGGCAGACGCGCAATACCGATCCCGTCGCGCGCCATCGCGGTTTGCATATGACCATTGTTACACAAGATCCGCTGTCGCACTTCAACATGAAAAATACCGCCCTGCTTATCTTTGAACTCCCAGCGATCCGGCGTTTTGTGATTGCTGTAGCAAATACTATGATGCTTTTGCAGCTCCTTTGGGTGATGTGGTTCCCCGAAACGATTGAGGTACTGCGGGCTGGCAACAACGTACGTTTTGCAATGGTAAACGCGTTTGCAGATCAGACTGGACTCTTCCAGTTGCGGGGTTGCCCGGACAGCCAGGTCGTAGCCGTCAGCAATGACGTCAACGGCTTTGTCTTCCAGATCCCACTCCAGTGACACATTCGGGTAGCGGTTCAGATACTCAGCTAACACCGGTTGTAAATAATCGGCGCTAAAAGCCACCGGGCAGGTGATCTTTAGGGTGCCCCTTGGGATATCGTCGGTCACATTCAGGCGTTGTTGTGCTGCCTGAGCATCCTGGATCAGCTGGGTACAGTTTTGGTAATACGACTCCCCTTCTGGCGTCAATGCCAGTGTTCGTGTGGTTCTGTTCAACAACCTCACGCCCAGACGCTCTTCTAGCTTGGCAATCATTTTGCTGACATGTGACGGAGAGTGCCCCAGCTTCTGGGCTGTAGCAATAAAGCTTTTGTTTTCGACGACCTCGGCAAAGATCTCAATGCCTTCAAATAGATTGTTATTCATTTGGAAATAGTGACTTTGCTTTTGCCTTATTAATTATTATTAAAACCTAATATACACTGGTTGTCATCAGCTTGAGGTGAATACAAATCAAGTCATCACCCTGAGTAAACACCATTTTTGATTTATTTTGAGAGGGTAATACCATGAAAGTTTTAGTATTTGCAGCCAGTAACAGCCGTCAGTCAATTAACCAGCAATTAGCCAGCTATGCAGCTTCGTTGATCCCCAATGCCGAGGTCGAAGTACTGGACCTGAATGAGTATGAAATGCCGATTTACAGCATTGAGCGTGAAACTGAGGGTGGCATTCCAGACGAAGCGCAGCGTTTCTACGCAAAAATTGGTGCCGCGGATGCGATTATTGTGTCATTTGCTGAACACAATGGCAGCTATTCAGCCGCTTATAAGAACCTGTTTGACTGGACATCTCGCATCGATATGAAGGTATATCAGAATACACCAATGCTGATGATGGCAACGTCACCGGGCCCTGGTGGTGCTCAAAGCGTACTGGGATCGGCGGTGGCTTCTGCGCCTTACTTTGCTGCGGATGTTAAAGCGAGTCTGTCAGTACCAAGTTTCTTCGATAATTTTGACCTCGAAGCGGGTGAGCTGACTAACCCTGATATCAAACAAGCGCTGGAAGCGGCACTTAAATTGCTCCACTAAACGGCGCTCAGTAACACCGGGTATTTTCAGCAGGCACGTGTATCAGCGCACATGTGCCTGTTCGATTTTTATCCTAACGGATTCATTTCTATAAAAAAGTGACTTTTGGGGGTTTTCAAAGGTAGAAAAATCTTCTAGTATCTTTGACGTCGATTTGGGGCTATAGCTCAGCTGGGAGAGCGCTTGCATGGCATGCAAGAGGTCGGCGGTTCGATCCCGCCTAGCTCCACCAAATCTCTTAACTACTATTCTTCTCTCATTCATTTTTTGCTTACTCTCAGATTCTCTGCTTTAGTACTTATCCTCAGTACGTGACACTTTTGTGATATTCAATCAATGGGTGAATAATGAACAACTTACTATCCAACCTTCCCGCTGATCTCAGCGAAGAAGTATTTCAGACGTTACTGTCCCATGACCAGCTCAGGATTGAGCGCATTGTCTCTCAAGGGCATACCTCGCCACCGCAAGGCTGGTACGATCAGGATGAACACGAATGGGTGCTGGTTTTACAAGGGACAGGAGAACTGACGTTTGAGGATGGTCGGGTGACACGCCTGTCAGCCGGAGACTATCTGAATATTCCCGCACATTGTAAGCATAAAGTCAGCTGGACCGATCCCGAGCAGGCAACAGTCTGGCTAGCCATTTTTTATCGCTAACCATTTGTCCAGCACAGATTTGAGTTGCTCCAGTGCAATGGGTTTACTGATGTAATCGTCCATCCCCGCTGCGAAACAGGCTTCGATGTCTTTGATGAGGACATTGGCGGTTAACGCGATAATCGTCAGCTGCATATGCTGAGGCATACCGCGAATGGCTTTGGTTGCTTCTATACCGTCCATATTGGGCATGTGCATGTCCATCAGAACCAGATCATAGTGCTCTTTTTCCAGTTGTTGCAAAGCCTGCTCACCATCGGTGACTATGGTGACACTCAACCCCAGTTTTTCCAAAATAGCCTTGGTCACAATCTGGTTTACCGCATTGTCCTCAGCTAAAAGGATATGGCCATGTAGCTCTCCTAATGTTACCTGATCGCTGTCCTCAGAGTAGATCAGGCAGCAGGGCGCCACTGGCCAGTTAAAGTCAAACTGGCTGCCTTCCCCCTGTACTGACTGGCAATTAAGATGACCTCCACATAATTCGATGATCTGCTGACAGATGCACAAGCCCAGGCCAGAGCCACCATAGCGTCGGGTTGTGCTTTCGTCTTCCTGATAAAAAGGGTTAAATATATGGGGAAGTTTATCCTCGGCAATCCCAATGCCACTGTCCGAGACGGCAAACCTGAGCATCACTTGTTCCATGTTGCCGATATTCTGAACTTCAAGCCGAATAAAGCCTTCATGGGTAAACTTAATGGCGTTATTCAGCAAGTTGAGCAGTACTTGTTGTAGACGATGTTTGTCGCTGACGACCTCTTTTGGCACGGTATCCCCAATAACCAATTGAAAGCGTAGCCGTTTTTCTATGACTTTTTCGCTAAACAATTGTTCCAGATGATGTAAAACGGCATACAAGTCAAACGGTTCAAAATATAGTGATACCTCACCCTGATCGAGTTTAGAAATATCGAGAATGTCATTGAGCAGGGTAAGCAGATTCTGTCCCGACTCGTTGGCAACCCGGATGAGGGTTTGTTGCTCTTCACTGTAGTTATTCTGTTGATTGAGCAGTTGCAGGGTGCCCAGAATGCCGTTCATCGGCGTGCGTATCTCGTGGCTCATGTTGGCCAGGAAACGACTTTTTGCGCTGGCGGCTTCCTCTGCTGCTATTTTGGCCAGTTCCAGCGCCTGAGTGCGCTCCTCCACTCTATGTTCCAGCTCTGATTCTCGCTGATACACTTTGTCGCGCATCTGAGCGAACGCCAGGCTGAGTTTTGCCATCTCATCTTTGCCACGGGTCGACAAAGACACGTTAAAATTACCCTGCGTCAATGCATGCGCGGCTTTGGTCAGTTTGGCAATAGGCTGATAAATACCGTGTGAAAAGCGCCAGACAACCAATAGCGAAATGACCACCGCAAATCCAAGGATAATTAGCAGCTGCTGACGCAATGCGTATACGGGGGCGAACACAACATGCTCGGGTAAGGTCAGGGCAATACTGTAACCTGCGGACTTCACCGGCGCGTAAAAAATATAAGATTTGGGCTGAGTGGCGGTTTTATCCAACTGGGCATAGCCATTAAACCCTGCGATCATTTTCAGGCCAATCTCGCGTAGTTGTGGGTTGGCTTCCTCGGTGATTTTCAATCGAATAGCAATCTTTTCACCAATGTCATTTTCGACAAACTTGCCCTGTTCACGTTTTAGCTGAATTATTTTGTCTGGTAGCCAGTGATACATGTAAATGCCTTCCTTAGACACCAGCATAAAGCGCGCATTGTCATAAAACTGATAGACAACCTGCTGAGACACTTCCTGAACCAGACGGTCAATTTCCCGCCAGGGAATGCTGCCACCAAGCAGGCCCGCTACTCTGCCGTCGTTCGCGAGTATGGTTGCGGCAACCACTATCTGTTTGACTCCTGTGGTGTATGAGATCATGGGTTCAGAAACATAAATTTCAGCGCTTTGATTAACATTGCGGCCGATGGTTTCCTGCCAGTAATCGCGGCGGGTTATGGTTCTTTTGCGGGCTTGTGGCGAAGTGTCATCAAATGTTCTGAGCATATCCAGAAAAGGGTTGCCGCCCTCGGTGTTGTGAAAGCTCCCGTCGGGACGCCCAAGAATGAACTTCTCATAGGTTTGCTGGTAAAATGCTTTTTCGTTTTCCAAAATGGGCGCTATCTGAGCGAAGTCCATGGTTTTAAGGGGGGGCTGGCGCGCCAATGCGGCGACCTCGCTCTTGCGCTTAGCAAAATAGCGGTCAAAAATCGCGGCTGCGTTGTAGACTTTTGCCTGGGCTGCGGAAATGCTCAGACGCTTTGCCTGCTCGGTACTGTGTAACATAGCCAACGAAAAAATCACCAGCATGGGAGCCAGTGCGGTTAAACCCAGTATGACTGTCAGGCGCGTTTTTAATTGCATAGAGTTGACTAAAAAGCTTCTTATCTCACAAGTCTAGACAAAATTTGACGTTGCACCTCCCGTTGTCGGAATTTTATTGTTGTTGCCCGTTTGGTCCAGGTGGACTTTTTACGGATACGTACAAGCCTGTATTAGCTACTACTGAAATCGTAGTTTCTTTATTCCATATCAAGTCAGGTATCGTTAATAAGTGCTACCTTGGCAAGGTGTTTAGTTACTAAGAGTGGTACTAAAGCGTGATGTTGAGGTCTTTGATTTGGGTACTTGTTATTGGCTCGGCCTGTGCGGTCGCTGAGCCTATATTACCTTTGCAAAGTGTCGCCACCGATGCGCGCAAAGTTGCACTTGGCAGGCAGTTGTTTTTTGATACTCGCCTGTCTCGCACAAACGATATTAGCTGCGCCTCTTGTCATCAGTTATTCAGCCATGGAGCCGACAACTCAGCCCGCTCAAAGGGCGCATTCGGACGATTGGGGGAGGTACGAGCACCTACAGTATACAACTCAGTGTTCAACATTCGTCAGGCCTGGGATGGTAAAGCCATTGATCTAAAAGCGCAGGTCACGCTGCCAGTAGAAAATCCCAAAGAATTTGCAACCACCTGGCCCGAGTTAATCGCGACGCTCAATCAGGATCAGGCGTTCAGAACTGCATTTACTCAGGTATATCGAGCAGGGCTGTCGAGCGATTCAATCAGTGACGCCATCGCCCATTACGAGCGTAGCCTCATCACTTTAAATGCCCCGTTTGATTTATGGCTGCAAGGTAAAGCGACCTTGTCGGAACAAGCACAAGAGGGATATCGTTTGTTCAAATACTATGGCTGCATCAATTGTCACCAGGGGAAAAATGTCGGGGGGAATATGTTCGCGAAAATGGGCACTTTTGGTGATTACTTTGGCGATCGTGGAACGGCCATTGAGCCCGCTGATTATGGCCGCTATAACGTCACGGGTCGCGAAGAGGACAAGTTTACCTTTAAAGTGCCTGGTCTCAGAATGGCCGCCAGACAAACGCATTTTTTCCATGATGGTAGTGAGCAAAGTCTTACCGGGGCGATTAACACCATGGCGCGTTACCAGCTCGGGCGTTCGCTCAGCCAAGCCGAGTTAGCAGCAATTGCTGCTTTTCTGGAAAGCTTAGTCGGACACCACCAGGAAATGGATCAATGAAGCACAAAGTAAATGTCAACCTCCCCGTTATTGGTCAATGCTTGCTGATGTGTGTGCTCACGGCCTTGATGGTGTATTTTTTCCGAGCCCACGTTACCACTGGTGAGCGGCAACATGAGCAGGTATCACTGCTGTTCGATGCCAAATCTATCGATGCCAAACTAGATAAGTTTGCTCTGGCACTGAGTGTCGGCAGTTTGCGTCATTTTGATGAGTTACAGCAGCTGGACAAAGCTCTGCATCATTTGACCGACAAACAGCAAAGCGGCCAGGTTGGCGCAGAGTATCAGGCGTATCTGAAGTTGTTGAGTCATAAAATGGCCCTGATGGAGCAATTAAAAACACAAGCGGTGGGAATGCGAAATGGGTTGACCTACCTGCCTTTGGTATTGGACGAAATGATTGCGATTCAGCATCCGCGGGCGTTACTTGCCAGTACCATATTGGCCAGTCTGGTGACATCTGGTCAGCCACTTGACGAGGTACTATTGGATACCCGGATCCGGATGCTGGCCCAGACATCTGACAGCAATGAGAGTTTTGCGTTACTGAGTCGCCGATTCGTCAATCATATTCAGGTTGCCGTACATTATTACCGCCAGGTGCACAAAACTCGCCAGCAGTATCTTGCAATTGACAGTAAAGCCGCGTTTGCCAGCTTGTATCGGGCACAAATGGACTTGCATGCTAAGCAGTTGCAGCAAACAGGCACATTGAGTGAGCAATTATTTGGCCTGGCGGTGGTACTTTTATTGATGTTGTTATTTATTTTACAGCGGCTCAATAAAGCAAAAAATCGCGCACTGCAAGCAAGTCAGTTACTTCACGATGCCATTGAACGATTGCAAGAGGGGTTTGCGCTCTACGACAGCGAGGGCACACTGACACTGACTAATCAATGCTGGTTACGACATTATGGGGTGTTATCCAAAGCCCAGTTTCCGCAAACTCTGGATGACTGGCACTTGCGTAAATCTGAATTTGTTCATGATCAGAGCGAGACGCCGCAGCGGTTGCAAAAAACCGCACAGGGGCGCTGGCTGCAAATCCGTCATGCCCGAACGGCAGAGGGAGGTTACGTTTACATTAGCGTTGATGTTACCGAGTTCAAAGAAGTTGAGGCTGAGCTGAAAACCGCAGCAGCTGTGTATCAGGCAACGCAGGAAGGGATCATGACAACCAATGCCGACCTTGAAATCACAGCGGTGAACCCGGCTTTTACCCGCATCACGGGGTATCAGGAGCACGAAGTGCTTGGGAAAAAGCCAAACTTGCTCAGTTCAGGTCGTCACGATACACGGTTTTACGAGCATATGTGGCAAACGCTCGAAACCAAAGGAGAGTGGGCCGCTGAGATTTGGAATCGCCGAAAAGATGGCACTATTTACCCGGAGTGGCTCGCGATCAGTTCTGTTCAGGACGAACAGGGTCAGGTGCAGCAGTATATTGCAGTGTTGTCGGACATGACAGAACGCAAAGAGCAGGAAGCTAAAATTGCCTATCAGGCCATGTATGATGCGTTGACTGGGCTGCCAAATCGACGCTTATTGCTGGACAGGATCTCTCAGGACCTGAAACAAATTGAACGACAGACGCATCTGAGTGCGTTGCTGTTTATCGATCTGGATCGCTTTAAACGCATTAACGATGCGATGGGGCATGACGCGGGTGATAATTTGCTGCTCGAAGTTGCCAACCGGCTTAATCATCTGGTGCGTCGTACGGACACACTGGCACGCTTTGGAGGCGATGAGTTTGTGCTGCTGCTCAGTCAGATCAGTGATGTTGAGGACGCAGCAAAAGTGGCCGAGAAAATTCTCACATCATTAGCACTGCCATTTACTATCAACGGATTTGAGGTGATCAGTGGCGCCAGTATCGGCATTGCCATTATGCCCGATGATGCGCGCGAGCAGCAGGAGATACTGCGTCGGGCAGATTTGGCGATGTACAAAGCCAAAGAGAGTGGTCGCAATCAATATCACTATTTTGCACCTTCCATGCAGCAACAGGTTAACCGTCGTGTAGAGCTTGAGCAGCTGCTTCGCAGGGCCATTGCTAATAATGAGCTGGCGGTATTTTATCAGCCAATTATTGAACTTAAGTCGGGTCAGCTCTATGGATTTGAGGCTCTGACGCGTTGGCCCCATGAAGGGCAGTACATAACCCCTGATGAGTTTATTCCGGTTGCAGAAGAAAGCGGTTTGATCTCTGAGTTGGGTGAGTGGATGCTGACCCAGGCTACCTCAGACATTGAGATGTTGAATCGCTCACTCAATCTCAACTGCTGTTTGTCGGCAAACATATCCAGTCAGCAGTATCGGCTGGGTTTTAATGCGACTACATTACGCCATATTTTGCGCCAGACCGGATTTGCACCCGGCAATCTCGCGCTTGAGATCACTGAAAGTATTTTGCTGGATGACGATGAAGCTATTCTGGCCTGGCTCGAAGGGCTCAGGGCTACTGGCGCACAGCTGTCTATCGATGACTTTGGTACCGGCTACTCTTCGCTGAGTTATTTACGCCGCTTTCCGATCAACACCATCAAGATCGATAAGAGCTTTATCCATGAGTTTGCACATGCGCCGGATTCGCAAAATTTGGTGCGCGCAATCTTGTCGATGGCCGCCAGCCTGGGTTTATCTGTGATTGCAGAAGGGGTTGAGCACGTTGCACAACTGGAGGGCCTCAAAGAGATGGATTGCGATCTGGTTCAGGGTTATGTTTATGCAAAACCAATGTCACTGATGGAGTTGCAGGTGTGGTGCGAGGAGTTTTGCCAGGATCAGGCTAAAAATCTCGCTTAGTATTTTAGATACTTGGATACAGAATGGCTTCATTGTAAGCAGGTGGCTTGGCATAGGTGAGCCGTGCGTCGAAGGTGGCGGGCAGCGGAGAGTATTGCTGCGGGTTGTGTGTGTTGTATAGCCAGATCTGCCCCTCTTTTACATAGTAATAGGCTTTTTGGCGGCATACCTTTGCCAGCCGGGCTGCTTTATTCTGTGAGCAGTTGACCAGTACACTTAACTCGCGATAACCAAGATCGGGGCTGCTGCCCCACATGAGGTGCATGTCGTAGCCTTTGCGCTTAAGTGCCGAATATATAAGTCGCTGGCACTTGATGTTATTTTTATAACTCTTCTTCATGCCATCTGGGTTCCATAAACTGATGATTGCGCCACCGGGTGACAGCGGTAGTGTGCCGTATGGACGGAACCATACACCCAGGTAAAGTTGCCAAAGGTTTTCGTCAATCAGATTTTGCACGCCTGTGTCCTGATTTTTCACAGTGGCTTCACAGTATCAGCGCTAGGGTGAGTCTGTCCAAACAAAGGAGACTCAATGATGAAGAGAAAGCTGATAGTTGCATCCATATGGCCACTGATGAGCACCACTTTGCTGAGTACAGCTTATGCCGCAGAGCAGCCACATGTACTAATGGTACTGAGTAGTTACGGTAAGCAGGTTGATGGTAAAACCACTCAGCCCGGCTTTGAATTTGATGAATTAAGCAAAGCATATCAGGTTTTTAACGACAACGGGATTAAAATCACACTGGCCTCGCCTGAGGGAGGTCAGCCGCTTGCAGATGAATATAATAAGGAAAAGTCTTATAACCAGGCGTTCTTAAATGATCCTCAGGCGATGAGTGCCCTAACCGACACGGTAAAACTGGCGAGCCTGCAAGGTCAGTCATTTGATGGGGTGTTTATCGTCGGTGGCAAAGGCCCAATGTTTGATTTACATAAAGACACTGAGTTGCAGCGCCTGATCAGGGATATTTATGAGCAGCAAGGCGTGGTGGGCGCAGTGTGCCATGGACCCGCTGCACTGGTGGATGTCACGTTGAGCAATGGCGAATATCTGGTTGATGGTAAAAGAGTCAACGGTTTTACCAATCTGGAAGAAGACGCCTTTGGCAAAAAGTGGCGACCTCAGTTTGAGTTTTTACTGGAAGACAAGTTAAAAGAGCGGGGGGGTCAGTTTGAACAGGATGGCTTAATGCTGAATCAGGTGACCATAGATGGCCGTTTGATCACCGGTCAAAACCCGTTTTCAACAGCAGATACAGCCGCTGCTATGGCCAAAGCCATGGGTGTCGATGACGTCAAAGAACCTGCTTATAAAGATGATCAGAGTGTTAAACTGGCGGAGTTAATGTTCACAGATAAAGCCGCTGCGAAAGCTGAGTTTAAGCAATCGCCACAGAGCTACGATGTGCAAATGCTTGCCATGATAGGGGTCTATCAGGCGAAGTACGCTAAAACTCAGTTGCAACTGCACAATGCTATTGAATTAATGACATTTGCCCAGTCTCAGTTTAATCACCCCATGATTGAGCTCACGATTGCGCAGGCTTATGTTCGGCAAAATGATTTTGCTCAGGCAAGGTCAAGGCTGCTAGAGGCACAGAAAACCTACCCGGACAATGCCAAAATAAAAGCCATGCTTGCAACACTATAACCTTATAAAACGACCATAGAAACAGGGTAAACAGGCTGGTGTTTGCCCTGACGTCTGTAACTATGAAATTTACTAATAGCTGAATGCCTGGTTACTTTATGTGCATTGTCACTAATAACGGTATAAAGGGTGGGAAATAAAATGCCCAGCGCAGTCTTAAACCTTAATTTGTATCTTTTTTGTTTTATATTTGTGTTTTAGTTGATCTATGTGAACAAATCCTTGCAGTGTGCTTACGATAACCTATCATTTTTTCTATTAACAAAAGTCATGTACTTTCATCGCAAATTGGATTTTAAAAAGCCCGATCAGGCGCTACACTAACCTTGCTTGATAACTCAAAACGTCAAAGGAAGTGTGTCTATCATCATGAAGTTAAATGATAATTATGATGCTGACTTTAGCCGTGCAGTATTTGGGCCCTATGAGCTTCACAAAAGGAAAAGGTTGTTAACATATTGTGGTGAAAGCGTGCGGCTGGAACCTCTTATCTATGACTTATTAGAATATTTTATCTGTCATAGAGATAGAGTGATTGGCCGGGATGAATTGTGCCGGGAGATCTGGCAACAAGAGTATGTCGACAACAATGCCATTAACCGGGCTGTTTCCGAGTTACGGCGATGTGTGTCCAAGCACAAGCTTGGCGTTGACGTGATCAGAACGCATTATCGCAAGGGCTATAGCTTCAACCTGATGGTTGAACTGGATCCCAGACCAAACCCGTTCCGTTGGATAGCTAAGTGGTTTCATCAGGCTGTGCCATGCAAAGAACAGTGATCAGTCAGAACCTGACTTTTTTCAAAAGTCTTGTGGGCCTGCGTCGCTCACACTGGTCGTGCTTAATATCTATATTTTTCTCATTGGGTTAGTGGATTTATAGCTCAATCAATGTTCAATCAACCATGCGTGCTGGTGGCGGGTTAATTTTGTCGATTTACCTGCCCACATTAATCCGCTTAGTGTGTAATTATGCCTTTCCCTCTTTTGCACTAAACACTTACGTTTTTTACGATAAAACCAGGGTGTGGTAAACTGGGTAAAACCAAAGGACTACTCAGGTAACACTATGGCACCGCCACTTCAACAACTGACTCACTGGTTTTGTGCTTTGCCGCAGGGCCACAGACACGTGCTGACTGACACATTAAGCGGGGTCTTTACGGAATTAAATGACTGCCCGACACCTTTAAAAGAACAGCGACTGGTTGAGTTATTGACTCATCAGGCAAGCAATACCAATGTGTTTGCCCTGATCCTTAATCTGCGTACACATATTGAGCATGCGTTTACGGTACAGACCGACCAGCTCCCCAAGCTGGCGACGGCGCAGGATCTGCTTTTTTATAGTCGGGCACAGGATGCGAAAATGCTGCGAAAAATTGCCGATGAACAATGGCATTGGCAGCAATCACGCGACTCATGGTTAAAATTAAAGCAAGAATACCTGTCTTTGCAGTATGTACGCCGCTGGTTGCACACAAACTGACCTGGTTTTCACATTGCTTTCACGAATTTCGCGTTAGCTTTTAGGTATATTCCGACGAACGTGGTGGCCGGTATGGCGCAAATAAAAGTACTGCTGATTGAGGACAACCAGGATCTTAGCCTGAACATAGGTGAATACTTTGAGTCGCAGGGCGCGGTCATCGACTTTGCTTACACCGGAGAGCTGGGTGTGCAACTTGCCTTGGAACAATTCTACGATTGTGTGGTCCTAGATGTGATGCTACCCAAAATGGATGGATTGGCTGTCTGTCAGCAACTCAGAGCAGAAGCCAATCGCCATATTCCCATCATTATGCTCACTGCCCGCGACACGCTTGATGACAAACTTAACGGTTTTTCTTTGGGGGTAGACGACTATCTGACCAAGCCTTTTGCTCTTGAAGAGTTATGGGTGCGTTGCAATGCTTTGGCCAAAAGACACTTACTTAATAGTGAACACACACTATCTTTGGGTCGTGATGAAAAAGCGCTATCACTTAATAGTCAGACTCAACATATTGAGCGTGCCGGGTGTGAAGTGACGCTTCAGCCTATTCCATTTAAAATTTTGCGTTTACTGATGGAGCATCATCCTCGCGCGCTGAGTCGCAGTGAGTTGTGTGACAGGATCTGGGGAGATGAACCGACGGATTCTGATGCATTACGCTCGCATATTTATCAGCTTCGCAAAGCGATAGACAAGCCATTTAGCAGTCCGATCATCAAAACAATACACGGCATTGGGTTCGCTCTGGATATAAAAGGATAATTCAGCATGAAAGCTACTCAGTTACGCAACCGGATTGTCGCTTTTTTTGTCGGCATAGCGTTATTTATTAGTGCCCTGTTTGGTGCGGCTAGCTTTTTATTTGCGTACAGCATAGAAGACAGGTTTTTTATTTATTTGCTGGATGATGAGGCGCAGACCGTTGCTGCGCAACTTGAATCTGGCCTTGAAGCCAGGCCCAGGCTCGACTTTATTCGCTATTACCCTGAAAAGCATGAATTACCGACAATCATTCGGGAAGTACTTGAGGATGAACCAAATCGGATCGAGTTTAGCGGCGAAAACGACACCCATTACCATCTCAAGCAGATACCCGCAGGCTATTTACTGGCTGAAGTCAGTGAGCAGCTGGTGGTGCGTAAGATCAAAGGTGGCATGTTGAAGTTTATTTTGGTGCTGTTTGGCGGTGTTCTGGTACTGGCGTTGATATTGGCTTTTACTTCTCTGGTGATGGCAAAGCGTCTGATAAAACCGCTGGATACTTTGGTTAAAATTGTAGAAGACGCGCCAGTAGAGCGCTTGCCGCAGAATTTCTCCGGGCAGTTTGTCAATGATGAAATTGGTGCATTCGCCAGAACACTGGAGCATGCCTTGTCTCGTATTCGGCGTTTTATCAGCCGCGAGCAGGCATTCACTCGGGATGTTTCTCATGAGTTAAGAACACCGGTGGCCATTACCCAAAGCTCGCTGACTTTACTCAGACAAACGCCACTAACCGACAAGCAGGCAGAGCTGGTGGGGCGGATTGCCGATGCTCAGCATCAGATTACCCAAAGCCTGGAAGTCTTACTGGCATTGGCCCGCGAAGAAACCTTAGCTGATGCGAATACCCGGGTGTTACCTGTGGTTGAACAGGTTATCTTAAGCCAGGCAGAAAAAATTGCTGGTAAAGACATAGAGGTAGAGGTCGACATCGCTGCAAAGCTGGAGTTACCCATTGCCCCCAGTGCATTACGGCTGTTGCTGAATAACCTGATCGGCAATGCATTTACCCATATTCGTAGCGGCGTAGTCACCATAGAAGGACACGCACAGACAATTATGGTATCGGATACAGGGGAAGGTATTACCGCAGACCTGTTGAAAACGCTGTTTGAGCCCGGTGCAAAAGGTCCCGATAGTGAAGGAATGGGCATGGGGCTTTCCATGGTTAAGCGCCTGTGCGAAAAACTCGACATTGAGCTGAGTGTTTCCAGCTCAGATTCAGGCAGTGCGTTTTGTCTGAAGTTTCCTGGCTGAGATAACCGGATCAACCAATAGCTGAGTCTTTATTTACTCACATGATGACATTGGGTATCTAGCAAACCACTCAGCCACTTCCAAACAACCCAATCACTTGCAAGCAACTCCGTGACCTCCAGACAACTCCGTCATCCCGGACGCTTGCGAGCCGGGATCTGCTTAAGCACCACACAGCACCGTCCTATTTTAGACGGACCTCACAAACAACTCCGTCATCCCGGACGCTTGCGAGCCGGGATCTGCTTAAACACCACACAGCACCGTCCTATTTCAGATGGGCCTCACAAACAACCCCGTCATCCGGACGCTTGCGAGCCGGGAACTACTGAAACACCACGCAGCACCGTCCTCATTCAGACGGACCTCACAAATAACCCCGTCATCCCGGACGCTTGCGAGCCGGGATCTATTTAAACACCATGCAGCTGTGCCTTATTCAAGACGCGTCTGATAAACAACCCCGTCATCCCGGACGCTTGCGAGCCGGGAACTACTGAAACACCACACAGCACCGTCCTATTTTAGACAGACCTAACAAACAACTCCGTCATGCGGGAAGTCGGCACTATGGATTCCTGGCAAATGAATAAAGCGGTGAGGCCTCGCCACAAATACGATATGCACGGTAATAAGTCAGGCTGCGTCGCAATCATCACACCTTGCCAAATAGTAAAAATGGGTCTAAAAATACGTTTAAATAACGTTGTTTAGGCAAGGAATGAGTCACGTTGTAACGGTTTAAAACAAAAATTACTCATCAAAAAGAAATTCCTACAGCATAAACCCCGCCAGCCGGATACGGCTTGCAGGTAGCGGCCTTGCTCGACAATCGATTATGCGTACGCATGAATACTAAAGTGTTGGTATTTTCAATAATGAAGGAGAGGAAATCATGGAAAAGAATACAGTGGACACTGTACTAGAAAACGAGCATTTGATTGATTATTTAAGCCAAAAGGCGGCACTTCTCGCTGAAGAAAAATTAATCAAACATGAAGAGCGAAAGAGACAAAACTTACTTGCTACAATCGCTGTAGTGTCAGTGCTTGGGGTCGGAACACTATACTCAGCTTTAACGCTACTTGTTAAAGATCAGGTGGATGATGCTTTAAAAACAGAAACATTTACAAGCAACATGAAAAGTTTGACCAAAGACGCAGTCAAATCTGAGGTTGGTGATATTAAATTACAAATGGACGGATTAATTGCATATCAACAACTATCTGCTTTATCACTTAAATTCGACTTAGGCGACTCATTTTCAAACTCTGAAAGAGATACTGCTCTATCACTACTGGCCGAGATCAAGAAATCTGGCAGCTTCGAGGACAAAGAAGATTTCACTACTCATTTGGAAAACGTTGCAAGTAGCTTTACCTCTGCATTTGAACGAGGCTCAGTTGATAAAATAGATGACTTATTTAGGGCTGAAATGGCATCTTCTCGTGATACTACTGTGACAATGCTACAACATTACGGTCGAGCATTGGTTGTGTCACCGGAAATATCAAATAGAGATTCGAATGCATGGGCTAGATTCAATTTCTACTCCAATGAAGCTGTTCGGTGGGACTATCCTACGCTTGGTACTTTTTATCTTACGCTTGCTGAATACAAACTCAACGGAATGGCCGGAAGTGAGACGATAAAACAATTACTTGATACATATAAGTATGTTGATAACTCTGATAAAGCCTATTTGGTGAGACTTTACAAAGGACTAAGTGCTCCCGAAAATTGGCAGAGAACCCCCAATGCGATGGGTCGTGAAATTGGTGAACTGGTGACTGGTATCTCAGAAGAGTACGGAAACTTACTGTCCAACGTAGGGGTTGATCTGCGCTAACAAGTGGCTCTGGCGTCAATAACTAAATTTCAGTATCTGGCGCTTCCCACATTGCTTGTCTCCGAGTATTGAGTTCAAGGTAACGACCACCTTTTTAACGCGGGCAATTAAGGCCATTTTTTCGGCTCTCCTGAGGTGACCAGCTTTTCATATTGCTCTTTGAAAGCGGAGTTGGATTGGAGGGCTGACATCATAGCCATAGGGGAGTTTAGGTGGCACCCTCCCCAAACTGGCGTACAGGGTGTATGCCAAACCGTCGGTTCATACGTCTAATTTTGTGCTTTGCAGCAGCAGAGCTTTTCATATTTCGATCCAGCCCAGTAGGTGAAAGTTGATTGCTATCGAGCAAAGCTTCGATTGCCAGCATTAATGAACCAAGACGCCGTGCATGAACTTGGGGGCAGTTTTTTCTGAGCATATCGTGTAGGATGGGTGATTACGTATGGTGTTGTTATCTGGTTCGTTTTCTGATAAATAAGTGAGATAAAACAATGCCGAGGGTGCCATCATCTTAATTTTAAATATCTGGTGATTCCTCAGACAACCACGTTATTTTTCAGGCCACACGGAGTTAAAGATGAGAATAGCCGTAGCGCAAAGTAGTTCAATAAGAGGTAACGTTAGCCTGAATATGGAAAATCACCTCAGGTTTATCCGGCAAGCTAGTCGTCTTGATGTTGATTATTTAGTTTTTCCAGAACTATCCCTATCTGGTTACGAGCCTGACTTAGCAAAAGAGCTCGCTTTTATAGACAATGATCCGCGTCTAGAGCCACTAGTTGAAGCCGCTATAAAATACCAAATATCTGTCGGTGTTGGTGCACCTTTGCAATCGGAAGGGCTACCTAAGATCGGTTTGATCTTAGTTCACCATACTGGTGCAGTAGACAGGTATGAAAAAATACATCTTCACGAAGGCGAAGAGGTGTTTTTTGGTAGTGGTGATAAACATCACATGTTTAGCTTAGGTCAAGATACCGTCGCAAATGCGATTTGTGCAGATACAATAAATCCAGAGCACGCAGAGTTTTGTCATAAAGCTGGCGCAACTATTTATATTGCGGGCGTTTTGATCACCCCTGAAGGTTATGGCAAAGACTCTAAGAAGTGGGCAACATATGCATCGGAGTATGGAATGGTAGTCGCTATAGCTAATTACAGTCAGCCGAGTGGTGGTTTGGCATCATCAGGTAAAAGTGCAATCTGGTACAAAGATAATTTGTTGGCTCAGGCTGGGGAGAGTGGAGATGCCCTTGTCTTAGTTGATAATAGAAGTGGAGTTTGGCTTGGCGAGGTGCATGAAATATAACAAAAACATCAACCTGGTGCCTTCCCACGGTGAGTTTAGGTAACACCCACCCCAAACTGATGTACAGGGTGTATGCCGTCTAGCTTTAGGTGATACTCAAAGGATTGAGGACAATGGACTATGCCGGCTGCAAGGAAGAAGCAGGTCAACAGTCTTGCATTTCCAAGTTGAAGCCGCTCACAATTAGGCTGTGAACTTATGGTTGGGTGTGGATAAAAACTTGTTATTGTATTCCAAGTAATAAGATACCGTACCATGTGTCTCAATAATCACTCGCCCCTTTCTTCACCCGGCTGCGCTTCTCATCGCATCCACGGACTCTGGCTTCTTTGTTATAATTTCCAAACAAACCACAGTTGTGTTAATTTGAGAATAAAACTACACAAATCAAAAGTTTAAACAAGAAAGCTTGACATGTTACACGACAGCGGTTAATTTTTAGTTGCTCAAAATGAGCACATGAAAATATAAAGTTAAAAAGGAATGTTTACATGAAAAAATTAAAAGCACTTGCCATTGTCGCTGGCACTCTTTTCACAGGCTCAGCATTTGCAGCCAACTTAACTTGCTCTGTTTATGTTGCTAATGGCGGTTTTACCAGTGGAAACGGTACGAGCAGCTGTTCTGGTGTCGATTTTACTAATAATAACTCAGCCAGGGCCTTATTTTCTATTGGCAATGTATCTAAATCCATCAAAGAAATTCGCTGGAGCGGTATTAGCTGTACCGGCGGTATAGCTTGTAATACACGGGTACGCGCATTCTCTTCAGCCTCTGCTTCAGCGCTCATATTGTATAAAGATGGCACCTGGGAAAAAACGAATACCGCCACCGCTTCCTATGAAAATGAGCCGGGCACGCCATTTTAATCTGAATTTTGGGCCTTACAAAGGCCCTCTCCCCTCCATTACCTTATGCCGTCAAATCCAAGTGCAGTCCATACTTAAACCCTGCATATACTGGGCAGGATAGATAATTAAAACAATGACCAAACTCTCAAAGGTAAAAACTGCGGCAGGATGTCGTTTGGAATCTTATTAGATGGAAAATAGCTCCTGCCGAAAACAATTTAGCTTCTTTTATTAGCAGCCCCATTGAACTCAGAAAGAGCTTTCCTGGCATTTTCATGCTCTTTTTCATATGCTTCTTTTGTCATACAACAAGTTTAAGTGACACCCAACCCAAATTGGCGTATAAGGTGTACCTTTTATGGTTACTCTAGTGGTGCACTTCAATTTATAACATAGGTATAAAAGCTAAATTATATCTGTAATTTTTCATTAGTTTAGGAGTAATGTATTGTCTTACGCAGAGACTAGCTGCCTGTGTGGTTCTGTCAAAGTCACGGCAGAAAGCATCAACCCTAACTTCACAGTTTGTCATTGTCAGTCATGTCGAACTTGGGGTGGTGCACCATTTTTCGCAGTTAAATGTGGAACTCAAGTGAAGATCGAGGGTGTAGTGGTCAACTAAAATTG
>NZ_PNCI01000100.1 GCF_005887095.1 Pseudoalteromonas rubra
GTTTGGTAAAGGCCCAGTGAATCGTATCATCGGCTCCGCCATTGTGGGTGGAACTGTATCTGCAATTACTGGCGGCAAATTTGCCAATGGTGCGTTCAGTGCCGCTTTTGCTACGGCGCTGAGAGCGGATTGGGGTGAAATGAGTAAAGGTCAACTCAATGGATTTAATGGAAAAGCTGAAAATGATATTGATTTGTCTGACTATGAGATTCAATCTCATAGCTTAAAGGTGGGTGAAGAGACTCTTAATTATGATACTCTTGGGCCTGATGGATATGCTGATGCTGTTGAGCTAAACCTTAAGAAGATCATGAAAACAGATGCGGGTATGGAAATGCTTTCCAGTATAGCTTCTGGCGATGGGAATCTTCTCGTAGCATATGGAAGAGTTAGTGGTGAAGGTGTGGCCCCGGGTTACACTAGCGCGATTCAATTCAATCATATAAGGGGCCAAATGATACGTACTAATAAAGGCAATATTAGAGAGGCTACATATTTGGTCTTAGCTCATGAACTTCACCACTCTTGGGGGCCGATGACGAAAGGAGGTTTCTGGGGAGGAAATGACCGAATAAATATAGGTAGATCGGTTTCAGGGCTGGGCCCTTTAGAGACTTATGCGGTGCGCTACACAAACCTTATCAGACAGCAAGCAGGTGTTGGTTACAGGAGAACCCATTATGACGGTTATGCAGTTCCTTAAATTAAGTACTTTGATTATGATGCTGTTATCATGCTTTGCGAGCAAAGCATCATCATCAGATCGGGAAAAATATCTAGCTTCTTGCTTCTCCAACGCATCTGTTTTCAGCGTTAAGCAAGAGAAAGTTAGGTTAGCTGTTGAATCCCTTTCAGGCATACAAAATTACATTGTTCTTAAGCATGGGGCAGCGTCCGAATGGTTTTATGGATTTACTTTAGTTGCTACTGGGGAAAATAATGATGCTTATTTTGTGTATATGGATGATACGATCATTGAACCAGTAATGAAGAAGCTAGATTATAAATTAGCTCAGGATCTAATAAATGGAGGAGGTATCATATTTGAGCCAAGTCAACCAGCCAGCTTTTATACTAAAGGAGTAAATGGAGTGCCTTGTTTCTTTTTTGCTACTTATAATGAGGGAAAAAGAAAAAAACAGAGTTTTGCTGGGAGAACTAACAACCCATATATAAAGAAGTATATTTCTAAAATAGAAAAGCTTGCTTTAAGTTATGACTTAGGAAAATTAGATGATGCTCCTGTGCTTTCAGCAAAGATGAAAGCTAGTTCTTTGTCGTTCCAAAAGCTCTTCGCTGAGATTGAGTCATTAAACTAATAATACGCAGTTGCAAACGCAGTTACATGGACACCCACCCAAAATCGTAGGTATTTCAGTCTGGATTGTTGGGTGGGTGATGTGATGAAGTTACATGGACACCCACCCAAAGTTGCAAGGACACCCACCCAGGGAGTTACATGGACACCCACCCAAAATCGTAGGCATCCAGTCTGGATTTTTGGGGTGGGTGATGTGGTGGACACTTCTAAATTGGCGTTAATGCGCCACCCTGATAGACAACGACTACAACGACCTGACGGGCCGTAAAACCAGCACCAAAGATCTTGATTGGGGCAACTGGCAATACACCTACAATGCATTGGGTGAGCTGCTTACGCAAACCGATGCCAATGGCGATATACAGCGCTTTGAGTACGACGCGCTTG
>NZ_PNCI01000101.1 GCF_005887095.1 Pseudoalteromonas rubra
AGCTACACTTTTGATGCGATGACAAGTTACATGGACACCCACCCAAAATCGTAGGTATTTCAGTCTGGATTTTTGGGTGGGTGATGTGATGGACGCTTCTAAATCGGCGTTAATGCGCCACCCTGATAGACAACGACTACAACGACTACAACGACCTGACGGGTTGTAAAACCAGCACCAAAGATCTTGATCGGGGCAACTGGCAATACACCTACAATGCATTGGGGAAAGTTACAAGGACACCCACCCAAAATCGTAGGCATTTCAGTCTGGATTTTTTGGGGGTGATGTGATGGACGCTTCTAAATCGGCGTTAATGCGCCTCCCTGATAGACAACGACTACAATGACCAGACGGGTCGTAAAACCAGCACCAAAGATCTTGATCGGGGCAACTGGCAATACACCTACAATGCATTGGGTGAGCTGCTTACGCAAACCGATGCCAATGGCGATAAGCTGAGCTTTGAGTACGACGCGCTTGGTCGTAAAACCACACTAAAAATTAATAATGTGGTTGATAGCGAGTGGCATTACAACACCAGCCAACCCTGGCGTCTGGACCAGGAGGTGCGTGGCCGCTGGTCGCGGTCATACCTGTATGACGGGCTGGGGCGCCAGGTAGCGTCGGTCACTGATTTAGAAAGTGCTCTGAGCTGTAAAGATCAAGTCAGCTATGAAGAGTTACAAGGACACCCACCCAAAATCGTAGGCATTTCAGTCTGGGTTTTTGGGTGGGTGATGTGGAGTTAACATGGGAGTTAACATGGACACCCACCCAAAATGCAGTTACAGAAGTTACAAGGACACGACCCAAATTCGTAGGCATTTCAGTCTGGATTTTTTGGGGGGGTGATGTGGTGGACGCTTCTAAATCGGCGTTAGTGCGCCACCCTGATATGCAAGTTACAATGCAGTTACAAGGACACCCAC
>NZ_PNCI01000102.1 GCF_005887095.1 Pseudoalteromonas rubra
GCTTTGAGTACGACGCGCTTGGTCGTAAAACCACACTAAAAATTAATAATGTGGTTGATAGCGAGTGGCATTACAGCACCAGCCAACCCTGGCGTCTGGACCAGGAGGTGCGTGGCCGCTGGTCGCGGTCATACCTGTATGACGGGCTGGGGCGCCAGGTGGCGTCGGTCACTGATTTAGAAAGTGCTCTGAGCTGTAAAGATCAAGTCAGCTATGAGCCATCCAGCAAAGATGTGCGGATAACAGACGCACTGGCCTCAGTACATGACGCTAAATGTGTGGTGCAGCTGACCACCTTTGATGAATATGGTCGGGTGTTCCAGCAGTTTGATGACTATCGTCGTACCCGGGAGCGTGGTCGCG
>NZ_PNCI01000103.1 GCF_005887095.1 Pseudoalteromonas rubra
GCGAGCCTGCAAAAATCACATCGCTGCCACTGCCCGACTGAGTGACAACCGGACGAGAGCTGAGCGTACCGCCGGTGGTCCGATACCACAGGGTACGCTGGTCCTTTTCGGCATAAATTGCACTCCCTTTGCCCAGATACTGCTGGCCATTAAAGCCCACTGTAGGCGTATAATTAAGCGGATCTTCCACCTGTCCGGAGGTGCTGTCGGCATTATAGGTGGCATAACTGGCACCAAGGAGCGCATTTTTTACACCCACCACAAAGCCACCATTGGAATAAGCCGTGTCTATCGATGCGGGCACCTTAATCTTAAGCTCATGACTGCTGACATAGGTGATGTCGGCAGCACTCAGCTGATGGCTGATCCCGGTGGTATTTTGCTGCACCGAGACAATATTGCCCGTTGAGGCAAACGCCGCGCCTGAAACGATATACTCTCGTGTATTAGTGCCTTTGGTTACCCCAACGATTTTTGCATTGGTGTGTTGTACCGTCTGAGTGCTTGGTGCACTCTGCGCACCATTGCGATTATAGGCTGTGACCCGATACTGCACAATTTGATCGGCTCTGGCTGATGCCACCCGGTAAGTGACTTCCGGACCATGCTCGTTGAAACGGCTGACCGGCAATTTACTGGCCAGTGTATACCAGTATCCATCACCAATTTTACGTTCGAGCTTAAAGTACCACTGCAAGCTGCTCTGTGCGTCATAGGCTCGTTCAGAGTCAATCTCTAAGGTGTAAGGTCCAAAGAAGTGTCCGGCATTACTAAAGTAAGCCCGTGGCGGGGCTGTGCCCTCATTGCGGATCTGCGTCTGATCACAGTCCGCGTTACTGTATTTTAGTTCGCCGCTGTGGTCGGTATTGGTGGCCACCGCGCAATAAAACGCATGCTTATTATGATCAAGGACAGGTTTGACGATGCTCGTTTTCAGCACCAGGTTGTCTGCCGACAGTGTCGCTATACGCTCCCACTCACTAAGCTGAGCAGGCGGCGCGGCTGAGGTGTCCTTCACATATTCATACACGTCGTAACCCGTTGCATGATCGCCACCTTGTCCGCCGTTGCGCGTTAATGTAATGTCTATCACCCCGGGTTTCGTTGCGCCATCATGCGCCAGCTCAAGCCGTGGATTAATGGGCACCAGAGAGTTAAGCGTATACGAATAGGTTGCTGTGCTGTCGACAAAGTGTTCGCTCTGCTCATCACATTGGCTACCCGTGCGCAGATATGCCCGGACTTTTACCTTCAGAGACTTAGGCAGTGCCAATCCGGGGGTCCATTTCATGGTGGCAGACACAGTCCCCGGAGTGTCTTCCAGCAGGGGCAAGGGTTGATCTATCTTTTGGCTGGCGATCAGGGTACCGTTACTTGCCGTGTTTGGCTCAACCAGCGCGATACGACATACATGGCTGTGCTCAGAGCTGAGCGCGCCGATTTCGATTTGTTCGCTGTACTCAACGCCACGCGTGCGCTGTGTGTTACTGCTGTTGTAGTTTAGGGTAATTCCCGCACTGTTTTGTACGGTAAAAGGCACAGCCGACAGCGCCTGCGCTTCTGGCCTGTCCGTATCGTCGGCCACAATCATCACCAAGGCATACCGGCCTGGTGCCGCATTGGCATTAAAGGACGCGGTATAAACACCACTGCTCACCGTGAGGCTGTCTACACTGATTGGGGTTGCGCCCTGGCAACTGGCCACCCCAACGCCTTCTCCTGGCACCAGGCACAAAGAGAGTCTGTGCAAGTCGACCGGCTTGCCATCATCCATAGCCTCCAGCTGTACCGACATCGGCGTATTCGGCAATACCACATCGTCGCTTAATTCAATGCCTGTCAGATTGGGCCGGGTGGCCATATTGAGTGTGACAGCGTTGGATATGCCGTCCCCTGACCTGGCAATCAAGGTTGTGGTAGCCGAGAGCGGATACTGTCTGAAACAGGCCGTCTTGTTACGATTAACCACTGAATTACCTGACTTGAAACAGGTAAGCACTCTTGATTGGTTATCGTTTAGCGTAAGCGTACCTGCACCGTCCAGCGCATAAGTACGGCTGCTGTTACCGACCTGAGCATTTAGCGTAGCAGCACTGGGCCAGTTAGGTTCTGTGGTGTCACCATCCTCAATCTCAGCGACCACAATCACATCTTGGTCATCAAACAGTGTGTCACCATCAGCAAGCGGTTGACCCTGTTGAGTGTACACAGCAAGCGACACGGTTGATGAGGTGTTTGGCTCTACAATTTTTGGCTGGGCATATTCAGCACGCCCTGTTGTGCCAAAATAGTCTGTGGCAATGGCCACAAACCTCTGCTCTTCGTTGTACTGCAGCGGATAGGTTACTGAAGCCGAGATGTCTTTGCCCTGACAAGCATTATCTGGGCTGCTGGTACATGAATAGAGGGCTGAGCCATCACATCCACCGGCGCTATTTGCTTTGCAGATTTTTAAAGCGTTTAACTCGGCTCCACTCGCTGTCACCTTTAGCGCCAGCGTGAGCTCGTTAACCTCAGCAGAAAAAGCCAGTTTGATGGGAGTTTTTTCTACCACACTGATTTTATTAGTACAGAATACTTTCTGTACATGGACGCCATCTAATGCATCGGTATTATGACTGCGAAAAAAATACTTGGCCGTCAGGGTATATTCGCCGACTTCTGACACACGCACTAAATAGTCATACGCATTGTACACCCCGCCACTGCCAGGACTGTCTCCCTCAATCAGTGTGTGGGTGGTGCCTTTGGTCTCATTTTTGAGGGTCAGGTGTACATAGTTAGCAAGCATGTTCAATGTTTGACTGGGTGTCACCATGTGTGCATGCACCGTGATGGGGTCATTGTGATTATCCACCTGCTCCCGATAGTGTTCTCTTGAGCAGTATCTGCGTTTGTTGGCAAGCTCTGTACTGTTAAGAGGCGCTGAACGCGTGAGCAAGGCCGACTCAGACAGAGTCACCCCGGTGCCTGTCGTAGGTGTGGTTGCTTCAGCAGCCCCGCTTAACAATAGGCACCCAAATAATACAATAATCTTATTCATTGCCTGCTCCTGTGTCGTGTACCCACTCTACGGTGATCATGTTTTCGTTATAGGCGGCGTTTTGTATATCACGCGCCAGCTGCTGCTCTGTCGGCAGGCGCATGGGCACAGAAAACAGGTCAATGGGATTACCAGGTCCGATCGGATCATGGGGATCGACGGGTAATATCGGGCCACCCGGGTCGATGGGGACAACCGGCGTCGTGTTGTCAATGGCCCCCGGATCATCAATAGAAATAGCAGCCACACTGCGCTGGCCGTTGCTGGATTTAACAAATGGCAGGTACAAAGTGCGCGCCTGCGCGTCTACCGCAGGGGTTACAATCGAGGCACTGTCACGCATTTGCTCTGGCAGGTAAGCACTTTGATGCAGCTTACTCAGGGCCCTGTCGTATTCCATCATCAGCCCTTTGTTGTCGATAAAGATAATGCCGTAGTCGTTAAGCGGGACCGGTGGCAAGGCCGTCATTGTGCCAACACCAAAGGGCCCGTCTATGGGTTGTGCCGCGGTACTGGTTCTGCGCACGACAGTAGCCCCGGCAACCACACCATCACTGGTTGTTTTGCAACGGGCAGAGGTAGAGTAATAAACAGAAACCCGACACACTTCACCACTGCCGTCGAGCTTGCTGACCCCAAAATACAGACCGCTACTAAATACCAGCGGCCGATTAAGCACTTTTCCGCTCAACTGCTGGGTCCAGACAACTTTGGCCTGCGCCGGTCGGTGGTCAATCTTGTGCAGCGCATTTTGCTTATCTACCAGGAATAAATATTTGTCATCCACAGCAACCACAGTACGCGGCACCGGATCCAGCCCCAGAGATTGCAAACGCACAGAGTAGGCGCCATGGTGTATTGTGTCGGGGTCGTCAACCTGCTGGTATACAAGCTGAACCTGCTTTTCAATCACGCGACGAGTGTGGCCCTCGGCCCGCAGCGTAAACAGCGCGCTTTGTTCAAGCTTCACCGCTTCGCTGCCCTTGTTCGGCAAACCTGTACGATATGGCTGGCCATTTTTAAGCAAAGTCACGCTGTAGGCTCCGGCGACGTCCCAGCTGAGCTGAGCCTGCTCCCAGGGCAGTACGGTGAGTTTGTCGGTCTGAAAGGTTTCTATGCCCAGATGGTACTGCTGTGCGTCGTATAACTCGGCAACAAAGCCTGCGCCGCAGTCCAGTTGATTACAGGGCATAATCAGGTAACGGGCATCTGCAAACGGGGCGTCCAGGGTATAGCTTGTGCTGTAGCTTTTGTAGCGCCGTATAATTGCGGCACCAGAACCGGAAAAGCTTGCACTGGCAGCGGCCACCTGAGTGAACGCTTGCGTGTCGTTACCCATGATACCGTCACGTATCGCGCTGTTGTGGCGTGCCTGATACACCTCATAGCCCTCATAGGCCTCGATGTAGTAATACGTTGCGCCTGAAACCGCCGGCCAGCTTAGCTGATCGCGGCTGCCTTTGAGGTGTATGCCGCGGGCGTGTCGGGGTAATTGAGGTCCGTACTCATTATAATTAGCCCCGGACGTTTGCTGCGCATTGCCCTGGGGTAGATAGCCTACCACCATTAACAACGCCACGCACAAATAAAACCAATTCAAAACAACATCCTAATATATGTTAAATTATTTGGGCGCAAATGTATCAATTAAAGGCACGTACGAAAACCTCAAACAGAGACAAGTGGACAAAAAGCAAACAAACAATGTCACTTTATGATTATATTCATGAAAAAAAGAGGATAACTTTGCAACAACGTTAAGAAGCAGGCATAAAAACAGCGTCAGACTACCGCCTCATTAACAGATAATTTCGTTTTGCCTATCTGGTCAGATGTGTTACCAATAAGAGATGTGTCAGTGCGAATTAACTCCCTACATGAAAATTCATACACTCGAAGGTTATATTCAGAATATCTATCTGGTGGCTTACCCGGATAAGCTGTTGCTGCTGGACGGCTGTAGTCGCGCAGATGTTGCGATGATCTGCCAGTTTATTACCGATGACCTGAACCGCCCGCTCCATCAGCTGAGGTTGATCGTAGTGACCCATATGCACCCAGATCATGCCGGCGGGGCACATTATTTACGTAAATTAACCGGTGCACAGATTGCCACGGCCAATTGCCCGGGTCAGTGGTATCGGGGCCTGGATGGTATGCTGATGCATTTATCGGACATCGCACTGGCGTTATGGGTCGCCGGGCGCAAACGCAAAGCACGAAAAAACCTCTGGTATTCACGCACCCTGACACCCGATGTGTATCTGCCCGATGGCGCCAAACTGCCAGGCTTTGAAGATTGGCAGGCCTTGCACACTCCCGGCCACACAGACAGAGACATCAGCCTCTATCATGCACACCGCAGTACAGTGTATATCGCCGATGTGATGGTGCAGGTGCGCGGCAAACTCATCCCGCCTTATCCGGTGTTTTACCCCCGGCTTTACCGGGCAACACTGCTTAAACTGCAACAGCTGTCCCCCGCCACTGTGATGCTGGCGCACCACAGTGAGCTTGCATATGCCGACATTGATTTTGCGCAGCTGCTACAACTGGCGCCTAAGCAGCCCGTTACCCACTGGCGTTCGGTAAAAACCAAAACCAAACGGGCGCTCGGGCTGGGTAAACGCCGTTCAGGCTGATACGGCGCGGGTAAAGATCTTAATGAAGGCGTCGATATCCTGCTCAGTGTTATAGATATGCGGTGAAACCCGGATCCCCAGCTTACGCGCATCGACCGCTATCCTGGCCTCTTTTAAGGCCGATAATACGGCGTCCTGGGCCGCACCGGCGTTGAGAATGGCCGTGCCGGAGCAGCGTTTTGCATCGGTCGGTGCGACATACCAGGGAGCCAGCTGCGCCTGTAAACGCGCCAGCATGCTCAGGTTATGCGCCCTCACCTGTGCCACCCCCAGATCAGCAAAGTAATGCATGCTGTGAGCGGCAAATATATAAGCGGCCACAGACGGTGTGCCACCCCAGAAGCGCAGTGCACTATCATGGGGCGCAAAGTGATGAATATCAAACTCCATCGGGTTCTGATGAGAAAACCAGCCAACGTCTTTGGGCTGACAGTGTGGCAGAACATCGGGATTGACCCAGATAAACCCGGCACCGGGTCCGCCACACAGCCATTTTACGCAGGAACCCAGCACACAGTCCGCCGCACTGTCGGACAAATCTATGGGGATCACACCCGCGGCCTGAGCGATATCGACGATCACCCGACAGCCCTGTGCTTTGGCAAGTGCCGTGATGGCTGAAACAGGTGCCTGCTGGCCTGTATTAGAATACACCTGGCTGACGAATACCCAGTCAATCTCACTGTGTAAATGCTGCTGCCAGACACTCAGATCGGACATATCCAGATCAGCGGGGATAAAGTGGATTTCAACATCCGCAACGGCCTGCTGAAGTACAAACCCCATGCTGGGGAAGTCACTCTCACTCATCAGCACACGTACTGTCTGGCGGCCCGTTTCCGGCAAGCTCATCACAAACTTAGTTAACCCACTGGAGAGGTTGCTTTGCGGGCAAAAATAGTCGGCCTGACTATTGAACAGCCTGGCCAGCGCCGAGGTAAATTGCTGTATGCCATCGAGCCACTGATACCAGGGCTCATGGTTGTCGCCAGCCCAGGGATGAAAGTAGCGCTGCATAAAGTCCTGTTCAGCCGTCGCCAGAGGTCGGCCTACCGAGTGGCTGAGCAAATAGTGACCCTGAGGTAAGGAAAAGTCTGCCTGTTTCATTGTGTGCCCTTCACGATACTGCGACGCAGTATGTTTAAATCATCATAGCGGGTAAACACGTCTTCGCGTTTTGCAGCTGCCCGCTTGTCTCGTAGCAATGCCAACTGGTTCAGCAGCACAGGTAAAGGTGGTCCGCTGGCCGTCACTTTATCCAGATGCTGAGTATTCATATCGCCCGATGGCTGGGCAATGTACTTTTCTACCAGCTGATTATGATGCTGAATGGCAGTATCACCGTGCAGCTTGCACACCTGCACAAACGCACTCACGGCTTCCTGATACCAGCTGCTGCTGTGGTGCTGTTCAGCCGCCGCGACAAAGGCATCCATTAAATTAGGTAAACGCATGCATTCGCGCAGCGTGGCCTGATCCTCGGGCATCATATACAGGAACTTGTCCACCAGCATCTGAGCGTAGTTCACGTCATTGGCCTGGCACAAGCCCAGCATCATATCGATCACATTGATCCCGGCAAAGTCCCCGGCATTGGCTCCGCGGTAGACTTCTTTACCCACCCGGTACGGTTTGTAATAGGGACGAACAACATAAAAGAATGCATCGGTGTCCAGCTGTTCGAACAAACACTGGTTCGAGCGGATCACATCTAGCAAAGCGTCTTTGACCTGTGTCAGCAGCACGGGCGTCATGGGATGCGAAATGCCCAGCGGCTGGATTTTTAATAGGCACTCTGCGGCACGTTTGTAGGCCAAAATAGCCCGGGTATTGTAATCGATAAACAGCTGCTCGGCCGGATGACTGGTAAAGCGTTTATATACTCCATTTATTGCGCGATTGTGCGTGGTCAGATGTGCCGTTGCAAAGCGTGGCGTGACACCGATGGATGCCCCAATGTGCATCGCAAGTGCCGATGCCTCTTTCAGGGGCGAGTACTGTTCCCGGCTCGGCTCGGTGAGTTCATGTCGGCGGCAGGCAGCCATATACAGCCCCACGTTGCCCAGCAGGTCGAATGCATTGTCAAAGCCCTCATCGGTATTACCTTCGGCCAGCAATGCCTGGATATGCTGCTGGCCTTCGTTGAGTAGTTGTTGTTTTATCTCATCTTCTACACCTTCAACATTGGCCTTGTCCTGTTGCTGCCAGTACGCAGCTTCCAGCTTGTCGTTAAGCGTAACAAAATCACTGCGGATCCAGTGATCAAATGCGTGTGTTAGTGTGGTCATCTGTAGCTCCCCAAATTACGAGTCTCAGGCTACCAAACCTTATGCGCTAAGAGTTGCTAAAATTCATGTGAACGCTAGACTAGATTAGTAACAATATAAAAAATCAACCTAATCATTAGCAGAATTCACTACTATGGCGCACTTGGATAACAAAGATCGTATTCTTCTTCGGGCACTGCAGGACAATGCCCGTCTCAGTAATGCTCAACTTGCTGAACAAGCCAGTTTGTCTGACACCCCTTGCCTCAGGCGCGTCAAAAAGTTACAACAAGATGGGGTGATTTTAGGTTACCACGCTAACTTAGCACCGCAATCACTGGGCTATACTGTACTGGTGTATGCGTTTATTCGCCTGAGTGAGAACTCCGCACAGGCCGCCACTCAGTTTGAGTCTCATGCAGAGCAGCTGCAACAGGTACTCAGCTGCTCAGTGGTGTCTGGGGCGCATGATTACTTACTCGAAATCATTGCCGAGGATCTGCCCAGTTACGAGCATTTTGTCAAACATCGTCTTGGCGCCATCGGCTGTATTGCAGGGATTGAGTCAACTATCGTTTTAAAGCAAACGTTTAGCAAACGACCCCTGCCGGTTTAACGCAAAGGATTCGATCCATATGCAGTTCCAATTTCGCACAGTGCATCATCAGTGGGTTGCTTATGTGCTTATGACTCTGAGCTATTTTGCGCTGGGCAAAGCCCTGACCGCATTTGCGTTTCAGGATCAGGTGTTGCCCATCTGGCTACCGGCGGGCGTCGGCCTGGTGGGTGTGCTGATTTGGGGCTGGCGCTTTTTGCCCGGCATATTTTTAGCCTCTGCGCTGTTTAACTGGACCACGGCCCATGGCTATGTATTTAGCCAGGCAAGCTTATCGCAGTATCTGCAAGTTTCCATTATTGCACTCGGTGCCTGCCTGCAGGGGTTAGCAGGCGGGTTGCTCCTGCGGCACTGGCTCGGCGATCCGTTACGAATGCGCTCTCGTAAGCACATTGCCTATTACATTTTTTTGGTTGGCATACTCGCGAATCTGATCTCCGCGAATATCGGCGTATTCTCGCTCAGCCTGTTTAACCCCGAGTATCAATTCACTCATCACTGGCAAAACGTGGTGGCCTGGTGGCTGGGCGACAGCCTCGGTATCCTGATTTTTACTCCCCTGTTACTGCTGATGCTCGATGCATGGGCGTTTAAGCAACACAGTTATCACCGCAGTCGTAACGTTTTTGCCACCAGCTTTGTGCTGTTTTTATCTGTGGTACTGACAACCTATTTATATAATCAGGGTAATATTCAGGCTGCAAAGCGTGAGGCGCAAAGAGAATTAAGACTGATAGAGAACCTGCTGTTGCAACAGGTCAATCTCAGTATGCTGGCAGTGCAAGGTGTGGCCGCAAAGCTGCAATCGCTTAGTGAGGTGAACGCTGAGGAATTTCATCAGATAGCGCAGCAGCAGCGTAACCGCTACCCCTTCTTACGCGCTATTTCCTGGAATGTCAGGCTTAATCAAACACAGGGGAACGCGCTTCAGCGTCAATTCGATGCGCTGTATGATGGCCGGGTTAAACTCAAAGGGTTGCCGCTGGCCCCCGATGATCCCCTGGTGGTTGTCACCTATGTTTCACCGCAGGCCGAGAACTTCAGCGCACTGGGTTTTAACGTGTATTCACGGGAAAACCGCAAACAGGCATTAGAAAACCCGACGATCACTATACGACCACAGGCCACAGACATCATTGAGTTAGTGCAAAGTAACCCTCCTATTCCTGCCTACTTGTTGTTTTCACCGGTCTACCATCGTGACGCCACAGATCCACAGACGGATATTCTGGGGTATGCCACAGCCGTGGTGCAAACGGATACTTTACTGGGCTCTGTGTTGAAAAAGTCTCAGGCTGACAGCTACAACGTTGCGGTATTTGATGGCAGTAATGCACAGCCCTTCTATCGCAATCAGCCATTCTCGACCACCCAAATGTCTGCAGACAACCTGTTCGAAACCCGCATTCAATTTGGTGGCCAGATTTGGCGTATAAAACTTGAACTCAGGGCCGATTTTGTCGCCAGCCTCAACCACAGACAGACAGTGTTACTGTTGTTATTGCAGTTAAGTATTACCGCGTTGATCACTTTTATTGTGTTGCTCAACAACTATCAGCATTACGAACTTAACCATCTGGTGGAACAGCGCACTCAATCGCTGCGCAAGGCGGTTGAAGATGCTGAACGAGCAAACCAGGCCAAGAGTCGGTTTCTGGCCAATATGAGCCACGAGCTCCGTACCCCACTAAATGCCGTGGTGGGCTTTGCTTCTTTGATGAAAACAACCCACTCTTTTGACACCCTGCAGTCTTACGCCAGCCGCATTGATATGGCCGCAAAAACACTGCTTAACCTGGTCAATGACATTCTCGATATTGCCAAGATTGAATCCAACCATCTGGTCATCGAACGCCATGACTTTGATTTACAAGAGCTGCTTGGCCGGATTGATAGTCTGTTTACCACCAGCGCCGCGGATAAAGGTTTACAATGGCAACTGAATACCAATATCAGTGGAGCCTGCTGGCTCAAGGCGGATGAACTCAGAATAGAGCAGATCTTGCTCAATCTGTGCAGCAATGCCATCAAGTTTACCGACAACGGTAAAGTAACCCTCCACTGTGAGGCACTCCATGGAGACAGTGACTACCTACTTACTTTTTCTATCATCGACACAGGTATTGGTATTGACTCTCATAAACAGCAACTGATTTTTGCGCCTTTCACACAAGCCGATGCCTCTACCTCCCGACGCTTTGGTGGCACGGGTCTGGGCCTGGCTATCAGCAAAGAGCTGGTGGGGCTGATGGATGGGCAACTCTCGGTACAAAGCACCCCGGGGCAAGGCAGCACCTTCACTTTTTCTTTGCGCTGCCCGTTTGGCGATGCCCAACTGGCAGACAAAGCCGAACTTGACCACTCCTTACTGAAGGGCATGCATGTGCTGGTTGCAGAAGACAACCCGGTTAATCAACTGGTTATTAAAGCCATGCTGCAATCTATTGAAGTCGAATTTGTGCTGGTGAGCGATGGTCAGCAGGCCGTCGACGTGTGTGCAGAGCAGGACTTTGATCTGGTGCTTATGGACTGTCAGATGCCGTTGCTAGACGGCTATCAGGCAACCACACTATTACGCAAACAATTCAGTCAGCAACAATTGCCGATTATCGCGCTGACTGCCGACGTGATGCCTGAGGATAAGGCCTATGCAGTCTCTGTCGGGTTTAATAGTCACCTTGCAAAACCACTGGAGCGCGATAAGCTGGTGCAATGCTTAATACAATATCGACTGTCATGATTAAAAAAGGGTATTTGTTTTTCATACTGGCCGGCCTGGCACAGCTTGTTGCGACACCAGCACAAGCACAACAGGCACAGACCTGTCTGGAGCTGGTAAGCGACCTGTCCCGCTATCAAATCGACGCGCAGCAGGGCACGTATCGCTATGCCAATGACGTGGGCCCAGCCGTGTTGGATATTCCCGAGGCGCAGTCGTACGCAGCCTATCTCAGGGCAACCCGAGCGCTGATCCTGGCACGCAACCCAAAAGCCACACTCCGTTGTGAGCTGGCAACCAAAGTGTCGGCGCAGCTCTCCGATCCTGCAACTCAGATAGCTGATTACGTTGCTCCATTTGAATTAACACATCCGAACAATCAAAAGGCTGTACTCCTGATCCATGGATTAACCGACTCGCCCTTTATTTTTCACACTCTGGCTGCGGATTTGTTTGCGCAAGGCTATGACGTCAGGACTATGTTGTTACCCGGCCACGGTACTGCAGCCAGCGACCTGAAAGAAGTCGACTACCGGGACTGGCAACAGCATGTGCGATATGCCATTTCGCGAACAGCCAGTGACTATAACCATTTTGCAGTGCTTGGCTATTCAACCGGGGCTGCCCTGGCAACCACAGAAATAGCTGCCCGTCGGCCTGATAACCTGGCGGCTTTGGTGCTAGTGGCACCGGCTACGCAAAGCCACAGCGAAGTGGCCTGGCTGGCAAAATGGCTGGACTGGCTGCCCTGGGTTGACTGGGTTGATAAGAGGGCCGATCTGGATCTGGCAAAATATGAGTCGTTTCCTTTACACGCGGTCACGCTGGTAGAAGAGGCCATGGCCAATATGCGAGCAGCCAAATTACCAGCCTCACTGCCAACTCTGACCATTGCCAGCGATGTTGATGGCACCATTGACAGTCAGGCGACCTATGAGTTGCTGACCCGCTGGGCACAAGATCGCACCGCCCCGCTGGCACTGCGCGTCTATGCCCCAAAACCCATTACTGCGTTACCTGAGTCGATTAACGTAACTAACGTCACCACCCTCGACAGGGTCATTGATATGTCGCATATTGGCATGTTAAATCCACCGGATCATCCTTATTACGGCAGAGCGGGAACCTTTCGCAATTGCGATTCCTACCTGGAGGACATTGTGGCCTTTACACACTGTAAGACCACAGAAAAACCGTATTTTGGCGAGCGCAGTGCAACAAACCTGGCGCAACACGCTCCTTTGGTCCGGGTGTCCTTTAATCCCGATTATGATCCTATGGTTGCGCAGCTGCTCCAGTTTTTGGACAGGGCAATACAATAACCTATGTATCAACATCGTTTTATCACTCAGCTTTCGACACTATCCGCCGCCGAGCGTACAGCACTTTCTGGCCAGTCTCCGTTTAGTAGTGTTGCCTGGCTGGACGCACTGGAGCACAGCGGCTGTGTCGGTGAACAGACGGGCTGGCTGCCCTATCACCTGCTGGTATATCAGGACACTCAATTGATCGCGCTGCTGCCCGGCTATATTAAACTCCACTCATATGGCGAATACGTATTTGACTGGGCCTGGGCCGAAGCGTATGAGCGTCACCAGTTGCCCTATTATCCCAAGTGGATCTGTGCCATTCCGTTTACGCCTGTGGTGGGGAGTCGCATTTTATCCAGCAATCCGATACCCGATGCACTTTATGACTATGCAACGGCTGCGCTACATCGGGAGGCAAAACAACATAGCTGGTCGGGCTGGCATATCAATTTCCCGACACAGTTGGCAGGCTGGCAGCGCCAGAATCTGATGGAGCGCCACGGTGTGCAGTTTCACTGGAAAAATCATGACTATTCGGATTTCAACGACTTTCTTGGCGCAATGACGTCGCGCAAGCGTAAGTCCATCAATAAAGAACGCAAAGCAATCCAGGATCAGGCGCTCACGATCCGCTGGTATCAGGGAGACGAGATCACGGAAGAAATAAGGCAGGCATTTTACCTGTGTTATGCCACCACCTATCTCAAGCGTTCAGGACATCAGGGCTACCTGAACGACACTTTTTTTCAGCGTATCTGCGAGACCATGGCCGCTCAGGTTGCCATTGTATGCGCATTTCAGCAGGATAAAGTCGTGGCAGCAAGTCTGTACTTACACGACGAGCACACCCTGTATGGCCGTTACTGGGGCGCGCTACAAAGCCATAACCACCTGCACTTCGAACTGTGTTATTACCAGGGAATTGAGTATGCCATTCGTCACAAATTGCGCCGCTTTGACGCCGGCGCACAGGGAGAGCACAAGCTGGCACGGGGTTTTGAGCCTGTAATCACCCACTCTTATCACCACATCAGTCAGCCAGATTTTGCGCTGGCAATTGATGACTACCTGGCCCGGGAGCGCTTACATATGACGGAATATCGCAACCAATGCGCGAGTTTACTGCCGTTTAAAAATCAGTAAGCGGTTGTTCGCCGGCATCGCATAGTCTTCCTGTAATACCAGCTCAGCGTGCTCGGCAAGAGAGCAGATCCATTCTATATTGCGGATCCCGCTGTGTGGATCTCGACTGCGCAAAAAGGCGTCAAAGTCCTGGTTACTGGGTGAGGTAAACTGGCCGTTATAATTAAAGGGACCATAAACCATTAGCAGTCCACCTGTAGCCAGGTGCTGTTCCACCCCATCAAAAAAGGCTTGGACCAAAGTTTCAGACACAATATGCAAGGTGTTCGCGGTATAAATCGCGGGAACTTCAGTCACCGGCCAGGGTGTGGATGCCAGGTCGAGTGTGAGTGGTGCGGGTAGATTGCCAGCGCCACTGTCTTCACTCCACATCAGGATCCCAGCATGATTGACGGCCAGATCACTACACTGCCAGGTTAAATGAGGCTGCGCAGTCGCAAAACAAGCGGCATGTTGCCCCGTACCGGATCCGACCTCCAGTACAAACGTGACCTCAGCTAAAAAAGGACGTATTTTTTCGAGTATTGGCTGCTTATTATTCTCACATGCCTGAGAGTAAGGTTTTTCCATTTTGCACCTCTGTGATCCAATTTTGCGCTCTATTGATGCAATCCTGTCGCTAAAATGCAAGCAGTTTTAGATTGCATGAACTTAAACATATAAAAAACATACAATTTTATCCTTGGTATAAAGCATGCATTGTCTATACTGAAATTTCGACACAACGCTTGGAGCACATTATGACAACCTCAGCTCTCTCTCATTTACCTTTAACAAGCCGTGGTCTGATAGACACGGATGCAGAACCTAATTTACTGGAAAGCGAAGACTACTGCCAGGAAGTAGCAGATCTTTTGACCAGCCCGGAACAAGAGCGCGAGAAAACGGCCCAGCAGTTTTTACTGGGGTATAATTAACCCGCATTAGTTCTGTACACAATCAGGGCTTGCTAACTCCCCCCCTTTAGTGTAATGATAATTATTATCGTTACACTAAAGGAATACTCCACTATGCTGACACCGCTTGCGCTCATCAATTTTAAGCCGCATTTAAACGCACAATGCGCTCGCCCTTATCTGGACGCACCTCAGCAGGTCGCCGAATTTATCAGTGCGGGGTGTGATTTGGCTAAATGGTACGAGCGACAATCCTGTGCATTGCTTCAGGAGCTGTATCTCAGGCGAGTATTCTTTGAATTACTAAACCACATAGCTGATCCTCTGGTGCACACTTGTGTGCGACAGCAGTGCCTGGAACAAATCTATAAGCCGCTGCTCGCTCTGAAGCGCTATTACAAAGCAAAACGCAGAGGCTTACATAAATTCTACCTGCTAGAGCGGGAAGCCAGGATCATCAGCCATGAATTTAATCCGTACAGCTAGGAGTAGTTATGAGCGAATTTAGACAGGTTTCAGATAGCATGGGTGTGTTAGACGTACCACAGGATGCGCTTTATCAGGCGCAGACTCAGCGTGCCATCAACAATTTCCCGGTCAGTGGACTAACACTGCCAAGCAGTTTTATTCGTGCGCTGGCTTACATCAAACAAGCAGCCGCAGAATCCAATCAAGAGCTGGGTCATCTGGGCTCAGATAAGGCTCAGGCAATTGTTGCTGCCTGCCAGCAAATCATTGATGGCGAGCACTTGTCACAGTTCCCTGTTGACGTCTTTCAGACCGGCTCAGGCACAAGCTCCAATATGAATGCGAACGAAGTGATCGCATCATTGGCCAGTCAACTCAGTGGCGAGACAGTCCACCCCAATGACCATGTAAACATGGGACAAAGCTCCAACGATGTGATCCCTACAGCAATTCATGTCAGCAGTGCCATTTTGGCAGTGTACGAGCTACTACCCGCGCTTAAACACCTGTCTCAGGTGATTGAGCATAAGAGCAAAGAAGTCGGCCATTTGGTGAAAACAGGCCGCACCCATTTGATGGATGCCATGCCTGTTACTTTTGCACAGACACTCAGTGGCTGGCAGCATCAGGTTGATTCTGCCTGTGAGGGCATAGTACAGGCACTCGAGAAGGTCTATGAGTTAGGACAAGGCGGCACAGCTGTTGGCACCGGAGTGAACGCCGATGAACGTTTTGCTGCTACCTTCAACAGCTATCTGAGCAGTAATGTGGGGATCCGCTTCACCCCCAGCAAAAACTTCTTTTATAACATTGGATCGCAAGACGCCATTGTCGCGCTATCGGGCCAGTTAAAAACGCTCGCAGTGGCCAATATGAAGATAGCCAACGATCTGCGCTGGATGAATTCAGGTCCTTTAGCAGGCCTGAGTGAAATAGAATTACAAGCTCTACAGCCTGGATCTTCCATTATGCCAGGCAAAGTCAATCCCGTGATCCCGGAAGCCGCTGCCATGGTCAGTGCACAGGTGATCGGCAATGACGCCACAATCACCGTAGCCGGTCAGTCGGGAAATTTTGAGCTGAATGTGATGCTGCCTGTTATTGCCTATAACATTTTGCAGAGTATTGAGCTGCTGGCAAATATGTCACGCCTGCTTGCCGACAAAGCCATTGCGACCTTTAAGGTCAATGAGCCCAGGCTGCAGGAGGCACTCACTCGTAATCCAATCTTAGTCACGGCTTTAAATCCGGTGATCGGATATGAAAAAGCCGCCTTCATCGCCAAACAGGCTTATCAACAAGGACGCCCTATCATTGAGGTTGCTGCCGAGCACACTGATTTAAGTGAAACTAAGCTACGTGAATTACTGGATCCTCAAAAACTCACTCTTGGCGGGCTGTAACCGTATCACGCGCCAATAAACTTGGCGCGTGAATCTTGTCACAAGAGAAAAAGCGCGGCACACTGAAAGAAAAATAGACAGGATCTGATATGAACGCGTTTAAACTCTCTCTTTGCAGTTTGTTTTTCATTGCCGGCTGCAGTGCTTCAGGTAACGACCCCGTGAACAACGAGGAAACCACCAACGCTCAGCAGAACACCGCAGACGAGCGAACGGTTGCGCCTGCCAAACTACAAACTAAATCTGCTGTCAGACATGATGTTGGGCACAGTAAACCTACCCCAGCAGACAAAGTACACAAGGCGGAACCCATCGCCCAGATCGATGAAGACGCGATCAGCGAAGCAAGGCTGAAAAACCAACGTGCTTATCTTAAATTTATTACCAAAGACAAAGAGTGTGACACCACGACTCAGTGTCAGGTGCTACCGGTTGGCAGTCGGGCCTGTGGCGGCCCCTCAGATTATGTCATATTCTCAACAAAGACGGCGGACCCAGAGAAAGTCAAAGAGCTGGCCGACAAGTTAACACATGCCGAAGCCACCTATAATGCCAAAAATCAAATGGTCAGTATTTGCCAGCACTTGACTGTGCCAGCCACTCAGTGCGTCAACAATAAATGTGTTAAACTCGAGCATTCAAACCAGGCAACCTACTAGGGATTTTCAATGAAGTATCAGTGTTTGGCGCTTTTTTTGCTCACAGGTTTACTGACTGGCTGTAGTAGTACTCAGTCCACGCAAGCAACCGATAATGATGATAATCAGGCGCTGTCGGAATTAGTGGCTGATAAGGGATGCGATGCCAGCTTTCAATGCAAAGTAATCGGAGTAGGAGAGCGGCAAACCTGTGGTGGTCCAAGTCAGTATGTTGTGTACTCAGTACGCAATGTAGATGAAAGCCAGGTCGAGCGGATGGCTTTGGCTATAACACGGCAAGAGCATGCCCTTAACCAACAAACTCCACCCAGCGATGTTTGCAAGCAAGTATTGCCTATCCAGGCGTTATGTATCAATAGCCAATGCCAGGCAATCACACTGAAATAATCTAGCGTACCACCTCACAACTGCCAGAAGGTAAAATCCATCTGGCAGCCTATCATTTATCAGGCTAGCCCTAGAGCAACCACTGACTTAGCAATGAGATAGGTATTATCAAAAACGCACACAGACATGCCCACCAGACATATCGGATCTCAATCTGCTTCTTTACCCAATAGCAATAAATAAACTTCACCAGATAAGTAGAGGCACATCCAAAGAGGGCAAAAATAACAAGCAGAACGAGTAAATACAGAGACACAATCAGCTCAACACCACGACAATGAACATTTATCATAACGACTCATTGCACACAGAGCAATGCAAGATAATCAGCGCCAAAGACAAACAGCCGTGTCCCCTGCCATATTCCGGCAATAGCTTCACAGACTCACTCCTCTTTGCACTCAGTCAGCCGCGAAGTCGCTAGCCTTCAGAAAGCTCGGCGCATAAAGGTGCACAACATACACCACTTTTAATTCACTCCAGCCACGACTCCAGACTCACCCATTTACCAACTACACCGTTGTCATCCCGCACTGGATGCGGGAGCTGTTTAAACCAGCCTTTCAGTGCTGAGTAGGTTTGTTTCGGTGTATTTGTCATGCCTACGAAGTAGCTTTTCAGCAGTGGCTCCAGGCTCATCCTGCTCTACCACACCTCCAACAACAACTCCGTTGTCATCCCGCACGCGATGCGGGATCCATTTAAACTTGTTTTTCGGTGCTGAGTAGGTTTGCTGCGATGTGGTCTGTTGGTAGATCCCGCATCCAGTGCGGGATGACGGTAGTGTAGACCTGTATGAATGGAGAAATACATGACACTTCGTCAGAAATCGCTCTATACATCATGAAAGCAAGGAGTATGTTTGAACCGGCGTATTTACTACACATGAAGTGTGGCCTTCCAGCAGCGACTCCTGGCTTACCCTATTCTACAACACCTCCAACAACTCCGTCGTCATCCCGCACGCGATGCGGGATCCATTTAAACCTGTTTTTCAGTGCTGAGTAGGTTTGCTTCGATGTATTTGTCATGCCTGCGATGTGGTCTGTTGGTAGATCCCGCATCCAGTGCGGGATGACGGTAGTGTAGACCTGTATGAATGGAGAAATACATGACACTTCGTC
>NZ_PNCI01000104.1 GCF_005887095.1 Pseudoalteromonas rubra
CTGACGGAAGCGCCAGACGAGCTGGATGGATTGCTTGAAGAAGTGGATGACGCCCAATCTGAAGAAGATTTACTGACGGAAACGCCGGACGAGCTGGATGGGTTATTAGAAGAAGAGCCCGAGGCTGAATCCGAAGAAGACTTGCTGGCGGAAGCGCCAGACGAGCTGGATGGACTGCTTGAAGAAGTGGATGACGCCCAACCTGAAGAAGACTTACTGACGGAAACACCGGACGAGCTGGATGGGTTATTAGAAGAAGAGCCTGAGGCTGAATCCGAAGAGGATTTGCTGACGGAAACGCCGGACGAGCTGGATGGGTTATTAGAAGAAGAGCCTGAGGTTGAATCCGAAGAAGACTTGCTAACGGAAGAGCCGGACGGTTTCGATGGTTTGCTTGAAGATGAGCCGGATATAGAAGAGTTTATGTCTGGTTCGGATGCTGTCTCTAAGACGGAATCTGGCCATCTTGATGGGATGCTGGAAGAAGAAGCCGACTTGCAGTCTTTGCATGATAAAGCTGAACCATCAGTCGAGCTTGGGCTCGATGCGCAAGAGTCTGTACAAATAGAATCTGAACTGCCTGAAACCGAGGACGAGTTACTCGACGAATTTGCAGAGCAACTAACTCACCCGTCCGAAGAAGCTCAAATGCCTGAGCCCGCTCAACTACAAAATGTAGATGAGTTACTTGAGGCGCTGGAAGCTGAAGGAGATGAGTTTGACGCGGATCTGGAAGAGGATGTTGAGATAGACCTTGGTGACGACCCCTTAGCGGATGAAGACATAGATCTGTCCGAAGAGGAAGAGCTGACTGAAGTCGATCTCGTTACCCCCAGTGAAGAGTTGAGTAGTTATCCTGAATTACAGATGGATGAATCTGAAGCTGAAGAGATCTCTCTCGATGATGATTCAGAATCGACTATCAGCGAGACAGAAAGGGCACTGGCAGAGAGCCTGGGCCAAGATGATGCGTCCAGTCTGCTAGATGAGCTGGATGATGATGGCTTAGTTGATTTTGGCGGGGATTTTGACGATCTGGATGGTCCCGACTTTGAAATTGAGCTGGATGACGACGCGAGTCTTGACAGTGCAATAGCGGAAGAACCGGCAACTGAGCAAGCTTCAGAAGAAGCGACGTTAAGTGATGAAGCTCTGGCCGATGAAGACTTCCCGGAATTTGACGAAGAAGACGCGCTGAGCGCCATGGATGCCGAGCCTGAGGCAGAAGAGCCTGCAGCGGAACAAGCGCCAGAAGAAGCGACACTAAGCGATGCAGCCCTGGCCGACGAAGACTTCCCGGAATTTGACGAAGCAGACGCGCTG
>NZ_PNCI01000105.1 GCF_005887095.1 Pseudoalteromonas rubra
ACTATCCTGCCATAGGGGGGTTCCATCTGGTAAGTCAGACATTACTTCTAGATCATCATCCATGCGCCAGCCGACGAACATTCGACATACCACATCTGTATAATGATTGAGACGCTTTCTTCGCATGGGTTCTGAAACCTAACGTCGCCAGCAGGGCCCGAAAAACCAGAGCGAAGCGGCGGTTTTTTGGTCCCTCTGGCTGACTTTGTTAGGTGCTTTACTTGCCACTTAGCATGCCCTCTAATTTGGTGTTGTACTTTACTGCATAGCCCTTAAAGGCCTGAATAAGACTTCCATGCTCCTTGCTTTCCAACGCATCTGAAGTTCCGGTGATGTAGCGGAACCCATAAGTACACAGCAGCTCTTTATTATTGAGGCCAGGATAGTCGATGCCAAAGCTGCCGATAGCTATGAAGCGATAATCTTCGTGAGATACTCTTTCCTTAAGATCCTGCTCGGGAGTTTCTAAGTTTATGGGTAAAAGGTGCGTCTTTAACACCGCTATCTGTTTTGTTTCAGGTATTGTGTCAGGGTTTTTCCAGCACGGAATAGTCTCAGCCACCGCTGTAGAGCTTAGTGACAGAAATAAAATTACGATCAATACTCTCATTCTGATTTTCACCTAACGCCTTAATCTGAGGAATCCCCAAGCAATCATCTTTAGAATCAATGTGATGGACATGGACACGCACTGCATTGTTTTATCTAATTTATTTCGCCAAAAATCAATAGATAACAACACCATGCGTGATATCACTATCCTACACGATATGCTCAGAAAAAACTGCCCCAAATTCATGCCCGGCGCCTTGATTCCTTAATGCTAGCAACTGAGACTTTGCTCGATAGCAACCAGCTTTCTCTTACTGAGCTGGGTCGAAATATAAAGGGCCCTATCGCTGCCAAGCACCACATTAACGTATGGACAGACTGCTTCCATGCATAACGAGTGGCTTGCTATTTACCGCTTCCATACGCGCCTGATTTGTGGCGCTAATCCCATGCCTATCTTGCTGGTCGACTGGACAGATGTGCGCGAGTAAGTAACGCTGGGTGTCCACATAGCTCAATTGGAAGGTATTCACTAACTCTCCAGCAATATTCGACTTTTATAGACTAAACACCTGGCGCTTTGTTAATTGTCCCAACGAACGAAGAGAGTGAACTTGAGCGACTTGTTATAAGCACTTTACGCTATACTCTCACGATAATTTGACCACAAGTTTACCAAGTGGACATAGATTTCCGTTTTTGAAGTAGGCTCACCATTACCTTGAATGGAACTAGCTTCAGCATGAAAAACTGTATCTACTACAGCATCAATTTCATCAAATGATAATTCTAAAGCAATAAAATCTGTTAGATAGTTACCTTGATGCAACGGTGGTTTCTCTACTTTTTTATTCAAAATTGCTTCCGCAATTAAAGCAGCCTCAGGCATACTTGCTTTACGCAAAACATCTAAGGTTTCTTTTAAGTCTTGTAAGCGAAAAACGTTTGGTTGTTCGCAAATACTTTTATATTGCTCAGAGTTCATTAGTGCTTACAACACCCGCCTAGCCAGCTAAATAAAGGTTGGTTAAACTTTGCAAGGCACGAGCACAAACCAACCTTTATGTGTCCGATTACCTTAAGGCGTTTGTTATATGCCGAATTATTCAAATGCTAGCTTGTAAATAGCATAAAGTGGTAAAACTACACCCCAGAGAAATACAACAAAGGGAACAATAAAACCCCATATACTCTTTACCTCAGTAGGTTCAGTTTGCTCCCAGTTTTGTTCGGTAAAAGCAACAACGCCGAAGTCACTTTTAAACCTGTCAGCTACCTCTACACATTCAGTTTCTAGAGCATCATCGATGGCTTGTTTTAAGGCAAGGAGTCCCTCTCGATTTCCAACAATAGCATCGTCCCATGCTTCATCGTCGTATATTTTTACCCATGGCTGGTTATTCACTCAGTTTTCCTTAGACATATAACGCCCTAAGCGGAGACGCGCGTTTTTTGCGCGTCCTGCAGGTTTAACTTGTTATAACGTAGCTTGCTAATAACTAGATAAACAATGCCTGACAGTAAGCCTGTTAAGCCACCTAAATAACTGGCATTGTGCATAAAACCTACACGAACAAATTGTACTGGATCAGATACCCCTGGCCTTATCCATTGTATGTATTGTGATACTGTTTGTTCGTTGACCTGATAGTAACCTAATGCAAGACCAGCAAAACCAGTTAAAAGAGCTACAACTATTACAACTAAAAATGATTTGCTTAGACTTCTTACCATTTGCCTCGGTGAATGGAACATGAAGCCGAAAAAGCCTAAGACAATAGAAACTAAAATACCCATCCACCATGTGGCTATGGCGCCCACATAAGCAGCCCCCAAACGTGGAGCTTCATACGCCCAGGGGATGCCGAATTGCTTAAACTTGAATTGGGTAAAGTACTCTTCTGAAAATGTATAACTTATTTGGTCGTGCAGCATGCCATAAATGCCAGCTACAACAGCTGACAAAATAAGCATTAGAAAGTAAACACCTATTTTTTGGATTTTTCTCATACATTCTCCATGTTATATCGCTCCAATAAGCGGCTAATAGTAGCTTGCTAAAATTGTAATGGAAGCGAAACCGAACAAGCTGTTAGCAGCCCCATAACCTTAATGGCCTGATACACGCCAATTACATAATGTATCTGAAACTTTATACTTTCTTTTTTTGTATTGATAGAACTTATCTGAGCAACATTATCATAAATTTTTTGAAGGAATTCAGAGGGCAAATTACCTTGATATTTTAATGTTGTAGCGAAACGCTCTGAACTTTTTATTTCAATTTGCAGAAGTAATTCACCTTGCGCAGGTGACTTATAACTGTTTTTTACTGCGGCCTCCAATTCTTTGATAAAGCCACTTAATGCTTTAATCGTTAGGTTTTTTCCTATCACACTTTCATGTGTTAGTAATTCTATACTTTTAACTATAACTGGGCCTGTTTGTGGCAGTACACCGCCTTTAGGTGTATGAGTATGAGTTGATGTATTTTGAGCTAACGAACAAAAGGGAAACAATAAAATTATTAGAACTATAAGTTTACGCATGAATTTTCCTTGGCGTATAACGCCCGCATAACCGGGTTTGAAATTGTTTACCTATAATATGTAGCGCTGCGACAGAAGGCAAACTTTTAAAGTCCAGTTGATGCCATTGTTATGACTTGTTCAATATGGACTTTTCAAAGTATGGAGCCACACTAAAGTTTGGCGGATCGAATAAGTAACTTGAAGACAAATTTATTAAATATATATAAATACCAACCAAGTTTTCATGAGGTAATCCCTCCCAATGCCTAAAAAGGGCTCTTTCTGGAACAGGAGGAAAAATCCATCCATCATTCCTACAAATATAGAAATCACTATCTAAAACAACAACCATATCAGGGGCAAAATCCGTCAATGGTACCTTCTTTAATACAGAAAATTTATTTACATGCTCTACTATTTTTCGATGAACAGGAACTTTAAAGGCAAAAATTATACACGGGATTTTCTTCAAGTCAGATAGCATTCCCCCGCCTTTTATTATAGCTTTCCTATTCAATAATTTTACTTTCTTAAACTGTTCAAAAATAGCGTATAAGTGCTGTTTTGTTAAATTAGACTTAACCTCAATAGCGGCCATTACAGCATCAGAATATACGAGTTGCGTGTTACCAAGTAGTGGAACTTTAGGAAATGACTTTGATTGTAGAATAATATCAACTTGCCCAGAGCGCTTATCAAACTCATCAAATATCTCACCAGTCAGATATTCAATAGAATCTGGCAAGTGTTCTTTAAGAAAAATATTTACTAAAGCTTCTCTGCCATATCCCTTTATGTCGCCGTGGTTTGCGATATCAAAATGTTCTGAATATTGGAGAGGTGTTTTTTTAACTTTCCCAAAATGTTCACTTAACAAGCGGTGTTTCATATTCTCCCTTAAAGTCATAACGCTTATTAGCGTGAATACCAGTTAGATCCAGTTCCTAAACCCGTACAAATCCACAGCTAAATTATTTTATTCATAATAAGAACAATAACCTACCACCATTGTACTAGTTGCTCAAGCCAAAATGGCTTTGTTGAAACCGAGCCTTGTTCATAGCGAGACTTGAGGCCCCGTTATGTAAAACCACTAACCTTATGAATCTATTAAACTTAAATCTGTGGTTCACTTAAGCGAGACTTTCAAGCACGGAGAAAACGAGAAATTTGATATGGGAACTGACTAGACTCACTTATACCTGTATAAATAACCATAAATTGAGGTATTCTTTATCATTAAGGATAGCACGGCGGGATCGCACTTTGTAAAAAGGCTTTAACACCTGCCTCTTTTCTGATCTAATAACGTCCTCATTATCACTATCTATTTGTTAATTATGTCGTTATTTAGCCACCTTGAACTTGTTGAAGATAAGCGTTCTTCTATCAATCAAC
>NZ_PNCI01000106.1 GCF_005887095.1 Pseudoalteromonas rubra
GAGCTAATCATTTCTCTGAGCTGGCAATTGAGACCTGCCTAACTTTGCGAGCTGTATTTCGCTTGTCTCTTCGTGCTGCACAAGGCTTTATTTCCTCACTGATATCAATGATGAAGCTTGATTTGGATACGCCAACTTATAGTTGTTTGTGTAAGCGAAGTGCAGAGCTGGCTGTTCATTACAGACCAAATACCAGTACTTCCG
>NZ_PNCI01000107.1 GCF_005887095.1 Pseudoalteromonas rubra
GTTTTAAGCAGCTTGTTTTTTTACCTCACCCGTGTGCTGTTTTTCCGGGTTAAGCGTTGTAGGCCCGACTGGACTGCAATTTCGCACAGCACGTGTTCCCCATCGACCCGGATTGGCTGCTTTTGCTATTTCCATTCGCTCTTTTCGCTGGGCTAGTATTTCTTCATCCTGTCCTGTATGTCGCTGATGTGGTAAAGCTTTCTCTATAATTACGAATGGTTGAACAACTCCAAGAGCTACACCAATTAAGATCCCGAACCAATCACTACGATGTAAACTTTTCTGCATAAATACCTAACGCCAAGCTAAGCGGCGCGCATTTATGCGCGTCCTTGCTTGAGCGCCTTGTTAACCTTTTTCTTCACTCTGTTTTAGTTTGACTGCAAGATCATAGACCTTTGAAGACAGGTCACTACTTGAACCGTACAGCTTATTTAATTCGTTTCTTTTTTTCGACTGGTGAGGGTTATAGTAGTCATTGAAACTACCCATACCCCCGTAAACTGCCTTTATAGAGCTCGAAATCTCATATAAGTTTTCTTCGACATAACCATATTCAATTAGATCATTTACATGCTTCAGTTGCTTTTCAAAATGATTAGTCCAGATGCAACTTTCATCTGTCTTTAAATGCAGACATAATTGTTCAATAGCCAACTTCAAATCTGAAAGAACTATATCTTTGGAGTCCACATTCTCTCCCCCTGAAGGTTAACGCCGCGCTCTGAGGCGAACCGAAGCGCAGCGTAGGTTTGTCCCTAGCAGCGCTTTGTTATAGCTTTTCACGGTTTTCAATTACATGGAATGTTGATGAATGAATTTTATAGTCACCACTAAATACTTGAAGATTCCACGGCCCCGGATTTGTCTCGTACGCAAAATCAAAATAGAAATCAAATACCCACATATACTCGCCATTGTGGCCCGTTAAATCTATTTCTCTATTTACGGTACTTCTTTTCTCTCCAGATGGAAGTGTCATTTCTGGAAAGCTGACTTTGAGATCAAAAGAGCTTATATCTGCTGGAATTCTAGAAAACTTAACCGCTAAGAGAAAACCATTTCCCAGCACATTTGGTACTTTCCACGTATTACTTTCAATTACATCAACGTCATAGCCTATGTTAAGCAAGTCGGTTACACGAGAACCATCCTCAACTAATCTACCGCCAGTCTTTTGGACATAACTATGCTCAACAACTTCTGATTGAACACTCAGGTCGCTCCTCATCATAGAGGTACATGCAGATAGCATTATCGATGCAAATACGATGAAGAAAAAATTTCGTTGCTTCAAATTTGTCTCCTTAGCTATAACGCCCACACTAAGGGGCTGATAATAGTTGGCTAAAATGTGTAGCGAAGCGAAACCGAGCCAACTGTTAGCAGCCCCGCTTTAGTTGCTTGTATAGCTAACGCCCGGCTCAGGCGCAACCAGCCAGAGTGGGATTTGTGCCAAATTTAGCGCCCGCGTCATTGGCGAAAATGACGCGACGGTTGGTTGTCGCTTGGAGCCGTTTGTTAAGTGTATTCATCCGGCTAGGTCTATTCTATGTAACTACCCCAAATAACATCACCGAGTTGGACTTCCGTAATATTTGCATAAGAGCCGCCACCGCAACCACTAACATGCAAAATTACTTTTTGCTTTGAAGACTGAGCAGCAAGAAGCATGGAGAATATACGGCCTGTGGTATCGTTGAAAAAATATATTCCCGTTTTCAACGTACCGCTACAAGCCTCATTAACCGAAGAAGTAGAAAGCTTTACATAATGACCTTCACTTGAGTTATATGCTCTCAGAGCCAGAACCTCAGAGGGCGGGGTCCAAGCTGCTAAAGCACTTCCACTAAACATAACTAAGCCAGCCAACGCTGCTTTTACTCTCGTCATTATAAACCTCTTTTATCAGTATCATTAAAGCATGACGGTTGTGAAAACAACGTCGATAAGCCCCTGGCACACTTAACGCTTGCCGTAAACGGCACAAAATAGCGGGCTAAAATTAGCGACAAAGAAGCACTGCCTGCTGCTTTGTGTCATTTGTTTAACGGCCTTGTTAGGGTTCAACTTTCACAAGAGCTGATTCAGCTGAAACTATAAGCTCTGCACCTGATTCAAATTCTAATGACCAATACCAACTACTATCAGGATCACCGTCAACCCAAAACTGACCTTCACACCATTCATCGTCTGATAGATAACCAAAACTACTCAAACAATTATCTTCATTAAATGACCTTTCTGAGCTTCTTGGTTGAAAGCTAAAATGCTTTACATTGAAAAGTGAAAGCAAAATAGTTTTAGGCAATTCACGTTTAACCCAATCATATTTTCCCTTTCGCCACTCGAGAACCATTAAACGCTTTTCAACATCGTAACTGAATTTTATAAAATCATAATCATGATGAAGGTCATACACAGTTGAGCCATGTTGCAGATGAATGCTACCTGTCCATGAAAAATTCTCTGAAATCACGATTGAACCCTAACAGCTTATTAGCGTGAATACCGGTTAGATCTAGTTCCTAAAACCATACAACCCCACAGCTAAATTATTTTATTCATAATAAGAACAATAACCTACCACCATTACTCTCATTGCTCAAGCCACAACAGCTCTGCTAAAACGAGAAATTTGACATGATAATTGGCCGCATTCACATATATCTGTATAAATAAAAATCACCTGGAATGAAAATGTCTTGTTCACCTTTTTTGGAGTCTGTACGCGTTGAGCTCAGGACCAGGCACTATAGTCTGAAAACAGTAAATGGTGACAACTAACTTGAAAAGCACCGACGGTGTGGGAAGCGCCAATTGCTGAAATTTAGTTATTGACGCCATAGCCTCTTGCTAGGTGATCTTTGGCCACCAATTAGGTGTTTCTGTAGCTTTTAGCCCAAACTTTGTAGCTAAAAGCTCGATATCTTTTGATTTACCTGATATCTCTCCTTCACACCAATTATCCCACTCAAACTTTAGTTCACAGCCTTCTTTGGATAATTTAACTTTGCCGTAATCAATCCATGCATCAAAACCATCATACTCATATGTCTTTACCCAACCATTATGAATATGAAGTTCCAGGATACGATTGAAATCATCAGTTGGTATATCTTGAATGATTTTCAAACCGAGTGCTTTGAATTTCAAATCCACAATTTTTCGACCTAACTTGATGATTGGATCCATTGAGCACCTCACGCTTGCCGCAAACGGCACAAAATAGCAGGCATAAAACATGCGACGAAGGAGCACAGCCTACTGTTTTGTGTCCTTGGTTTGACGGCATTGTTTGATCTAATTTATTTCGCCAAAAGCCAAATAGATACAACACCATACGTGATACCACCATCCTACACGATATGCTCAGAAAAAACTGCCCCCAAATTCATGCGTGACGCCTTGATTCATTAATGCTGGCAACTGAAACTTTGCTCGATAGCAATCAACTTTCTCTTACTGACTTTCCATTGGCAAACAGGGTCGAAATATGAAGGGCCCTGTCGCTGCAAAACACAACATTTAGCGTATGGACCGACTGCTTGGCAACACTGCCATGCATAACGATCGGCTTGCTATTTACCGCTTTCATGCTCGCCTGACGTGTGGCGCTAATCCCATGCCTATCTTGCTGGTCGACTGGGCCGATGTGCGCGGAGCAACTGCGGTTGAAGACTTTGCGTGCTTCCGTCAGCATTTAGGGACGCTCAATGATAGTGTATGAGCGCACCTTCACGTTTGCTCAATACAATCCGCCTAAGTCCCCACCAATTGTTTCTTAATGAACTTGCCATTACCCGCCCATAGAGAGCCTGCCTGATAAATGAATTCCACTCATCGTGACCGATGCTGGCTATCGAAATACCTGGTTTCGACAGGTCGATAAAAAAGGCTGGTTCTGGCTCGGACGGGTGCGTGGCAAAGTCACTTATCAGCATAATAACAGCGAAGATTGGCATGTAAATCAGGCACTTTATCCATCCGCCACTCCCCGTGGACGTTATATTGGAGAGGTAAAACTTGGCCGAAAAAGTCCTATAAACTGCCATCTGCATTTATATAAAACCAAAAAAAAGGCCGTACTGACGAGCGCTCTTCAAAAGCTGGCAGGCATCATACCGCACAAAAAAGTTATCGAACTGGCAGTAAAGAGCCTTGGCTATTAGCCACTAACCTGCCCGCAGAATTGTTCAAACCAAACGTGTAGTATCAATCACTTTATGCCAAACGTATGCAAATCGAAGAAAGCTTTCGAGACCTGAAAAGCCCCCAATACGGGATGGGTCTGCGGCATAGTAAAAGTCGACGCCCCAACCGGCTCGATATTCTGCGATTACTCGCTTTGCTAGCGACAATTATTCTCTGGTGGATAGGCCTGCATGCCCAACACACAAATTAGCAACAAAAATTCCAGGTAAATACAATCAGAGATCGTGCTATGCCGTCGACTGTCAGGCTTGGCAAAGAGGTTAGGCGACGAACCGACTACGTGATGACGGGGATTCAACTACGCTGGGCTATACGCGAATATGTGCGCTTGATACATCGGCTCGGGAGGCCTCAATTATGAGGGTTCCTCCAGCGCCCCACTAATAAGTAAACCAAATGCTGGCCGGGGGATTTGCTCCGCAAATGGCATGACAGTGCTTATGAATATTTATTTAGTGACTTATTAGCAATACTTTGCACCAAACTCAATTACAGTTACATTTGCAATTTTATATGGGCCTTTAACCCAGTAACCTTTAGTACCGATTTCTAACCTATTTAGGTGATACTCACGCATTTCTTCTGAAACAATCCACATATTCGCTTTGCCTTTTATTGGCAGGCTTCCCGGTGATTCATCCTCAATTGGTATACCATCTTCATCAAGTAGCTCAGGCCAAATCATGTAAATACCGTCTATTTGTGGGTCATCACCGTGATATAAGAAATCTGTTCTCATACCTTGATATGGCTTAGCATTTTTCATTTCGTCACAAAGATCAATTTCAAATTCGACAATAAAATCAGGATGTCTATTTAGAAAATCTTTGTACCCCCCTATGGCAGGATAGT
>NZ_PNCI01000108.1 GCF_005887095.1 Pseudoalteromonas rubra
GGCAATACCTCCACCGCAGCGACTCAGACGATCACCCTGGATAACGCGGCACCGTCTGCGGTGACCATCACCACGCCAATTGAGACGGATGGCATTGTCAATGCGGCCGAAGACAACGATGTGCTGATTGCGGGGTCGGGTGCGGAAGCAGGCAACAGTGTGACGGTAACCATCACCGACAACAATTCCTCAGTGAGTCGTACGGTAAC
>NZ_PNCI01000109.1 GCF_005887095.1 Pseudoalteromonas rubra
GGGCAATACCTCCACCGCAGCAACGCAAACCATTACCCTGGATAACGCAGCACCGTCAGCGGTGACCATCACCACCCCGATTGAGACGGATGGCATTGTCAATGCGGCCGAAGACAACGATGTGCTGATTGCGGGCTCGAGTGCGGAAGCGGGCAACAGTGTGACTGTGACCATCACCGACAACAACAGCTCAGTGAGTCGCACGGTAACGGCGGATAACTCAGGTAACTGGACACTGAGTGGCAGTGAGCTGGATGTCAGCGGGCTGAACAATGGCACGCTCACCGTGTCGGCGACGCAAGCGGATACGGCGGGCAATACCTCCACCGCAGCGACTCAGACGATCACCCTGGATAACGCGGCACCGTCTGCGGTGACCATCACCACCCCGATTGAAACCGACGGACTGGTCAATGCGGCCGAAGACAACGATGTGCTGATTGCGGGTTCGGGTGCGGAAGCAGGCAACAGTGTGACCGTGACCATCACCGACAACAACAGCTCAGTGAGTCGCACGGTAACGGCGGATAACTCAGGTAACTGGACACTGAGTGGCAGTGAACTGGATGTCAGCGGCCTGAACAATGGCACGCTCACTGTGTCGGCGACGCAAGCGGATACGGCGGGCAATACCTCCACCGCAGCCACGCAAACCATTACCCTGGATAACGCGGCACCGTCTGCGGTGACCATCACCACGCCGATTGAGACTGATGGCATTGTCAATGCGGCCGAAGACAACGATGTGCTGATTGCGGGGTCGGGTGCGGAAGCAGGCAACAGTGTGACGGTAACCATCACGGACAACAACAGCTCGGTAAGCCGGACAGTGACGGCGGATAACTCAGGTAACTGGACGCTGAGCGGCAGTGAGCTGGATGTCAGTGGCCTGAACAATGGCACGCTCACCGTATCGGCGACCCAAGCGGATACGGCAGGCAATACCTCCACCGCAGCGACGCAAACCATTACCCTGGATAACGCGGCACCGTCAGCGGTGACCATCACCACGCCGATTGAAACCGACGGACTGGTCAATGCGGCCGAAGATAACGATGTGCTGATCGCCGGTTCCGGCGCGGAAGCAGGCAACAGTGTCACGGTAACCATCACGGACAACAACAGCTCGGTAAGCCGGACAGTGACGGCGGATAACTCAGGTAACTGGACGCTGAGTGGCAGTGAGCTGGATGTCAGCGGCCTGAACAATGGCACGCTCACTGTGTCGGCGACGCAAGCGGACACGGCAGGCAATACCTCCACCGCAGCCACGCAAACCATTACCCTGGATAACGCGGCACCGTCAGCGGTGACCATCACCACCCCGATTGAAACCGACGGACTGGTCAATGCCGCGGAAGACAACGATGTGCTGATCGCCGGTTCCGGCGCGGAAGCAGGTAACAGCGTCACGGTAACCATTACCGACAACAATTCCTCAGTAAGCCGGACAGTGACGGCGGATAACTCAGGCAACTGGACGCTAAGCGGCAGTGAGCTGGATGTCAGTGGCCTGAACAATGGCACGCTCACTGTGTCGGCGACCCAAGCGGATACGGCAGGCAATACCTCCACCGCAGCCACGCAAACCATCACCCTGGATAACGCGGCGCCTTCGGCGCTGACTATCACCACGCCAATTGAAACCGATGGTATCGTCAGTGCGGCCGAAGATAACGATGTGCT
>NZ_PNCI01000011.1 GCF_005887095.1 Pseudoalteromonas rubra
GGTTGGACTTGACCAGTACAAGTTTCCAAAAAATAAACCCCAGGTAGCTTCTAATTAGTTGATTTATGGTGTCATGCTGCTTGTAGTATCAGTAATTTTGATTAAAAATCACAAGCTGAATGTATCGAGTTCGTTTTGTAGGGAGTCTTTTCGTAATGTCGAGTATTAATTCAGGTGATGGTGAACGTACCGCAATGCTAGGGTATGTTCCGCAGTATGAAATAGCAGCAGGCCTAATATATGAAGCTTTGCTCAATGGAAGTCTTGAATGGTTTCGAGTGGCCGATCCTGATGCGGGAAGCTTGGATGACATACTTATAGCGACTACAGGTAAGCTTGATGCGTATCAGGTAAAGTGGGCGGAATATACTGATGCAATAAGTTATGCCGATTTTGTGAGAGATGGCAAGACTAAAAAGGGAGACGAAAAACTTAGCCTTTTTAAGCAGCTTACAGAAGGTTGGAAGCACTTAAATGAGCATTACAAGGAAAGAACCGTAAAGGTTCATTTGATTCATAAACTAGTACCTAGTTCAAACCCTAAAGCCCAAATTCCTCTGGGTGATACAGCCCCTCAACATGCTCACTTTCAATCATTCTTAAAAGAGTGCTGGTTCGATAGAACATGGTGTGAAACAGGTCTTGATAAAGTAGCTGTATGCTGGAAAGAGGCACTATTGGATCTACAGAAACGGTCAAATTTTAACGATGACCAATTTCTGAATTTCATTCGGTGTTGCGAGCTTGAATTCAATTATAAGCGGCCAGCTGATATTCCTGTAACCAATCAGGGACAAGCAAGAAAACAAGAGGATATTGAAAAAATATATAACCTCCTGACGAAAATGGCGGGAGGTGAACGCCGAATTATTGAGCTATCCAAAGATGACATGTTGGACAGATTGTCATGGAGCCATAGGTTTAAGCACAAGTTTGTTCACGAATTTCCTATCGATCGAACCTATCAGGAAATTGAAGAAACTGTGAATGCTATATCTGATGTCTTATCACAAACCAAACAAGGATATGTCGCCTTGCTTGGAAGCCCTGGTTCGGGAAAGTCAACAACGCTTACCCATACTTTAAAGTATAAAGCAGGATATAAATTAGTTAGATATTACGCATATGTTCCCGATAGCACTTACCAAGGGCGTGGTGAAGCGACAACTTTTCTTCATGACATCACCTTGTCACTAAGAAATCACGGATTTCGTGGTGAAAGTACCGGGCAGCCTGGTTCAAGAGAAGAATACTTGTCGTTATTAGGGGAGCAGCTTCAGCAAGCCCATGAGAAATGGAAAAATGATGGCGTGATCACCATTATTATGGTCGATGGGTTAGATCATATTCAGAGAGAGCAAAATCCTCTACAGAGCTTGTTGTCAGATTTGCCCCCTCCTAACACTGTGCCTGACGGTGTGATATTCATTCTAGGTAGTCAAACGCTGGAGTTGAACGATCTCTCTGACACCATAAAGGAGCATGTCAGCCATGAAGGTCGAACCATTGTTATATCTCCTCTGACTCGGCCAAACGTCTATGCAACCATAAACGAATGGCCAGGTTGCTCCGAACTAACAGATGATAATAAGAAGAAAATTTTCGAAAAATCATTGGGGCACCCACTATCTTTGGTTTATCTGCTGCAATTTATTACTGACAGTTCAGGTAGGGATTTTGATGAAGCTATTGATGAGTTTCCTCTTTACCAAGGACATATTGAGCAGAGCTACTCAGTTTATTGGCGACAAATAGAGAGCAATCAGAACCTTGTTGACTTGCTTGCTTTATTGTCAAGATTGAGGGTGCCAATAAATACTCAAGTGCTTGAGAAATGGTCTGATCATTCAACTATTCGCGATTTTATATCGAGTGCATCGCACTATTTTAAGAAAGACAGTGATGTAAGTTGGCGATTTTTCCACAATAGTTTCAGGCAGTTTATTTTGGATAAAACTAGCCGGAATCTATTTGGTAATTTTGATGGTTCAAAAAATATAGAGTATCACAAGGTATTAGCTGAGTATTGTCACCAGTCGTCTGATGATAGTGACCCAATGCGATGGGAGGCTATTTATCATCTTTTTAATGCTCAGCAAATGGAAGCTGTTATTGAAGCTGGGACTCAAAGTTATTTTAGAAAACAGTTCTTTAGTCTTCGGAATATTTCGAGTGTGACAGGTGATGTTGATGCTGTTCTATTGTCGGCGAAAGAGCTGAATAATCCTCTTGCCGTAGTGAGGTGTATCTTAATTGAGTGCGAGCTCAGAGAGCGAAGAGATGCCCTTAATGAAGTTGATGTACTAAATCTCCTGTTTTCATCTGAAGGAATAAGTTCAGCGCTTAATTATATTTTTGACGGAGAACTACTAAGGGTAGATGATTCTGAAGCGCTAAAATTTTCTAAGGTTCTTGCTCAGAACAGCTTTTTTAGCGAAGCTAAAAGGATCTTTGAGTCTGCTGAGCCTCTAGGCTATTTGTCGGGTGGGGATGCAGTTGATCCGCATCATGGTGGATCTGAAGATTTGAAACGATGGGTGGATGTGGCTCATTATTTCATACCGCTAGGTGACCTCGTATCGACTATACACCAAACGAAGTATGAAAATAATGATGTAGGGGCATGGGGCAACAATGACGAAGATCTGCATGCTCGCTTAATGAGACGGTTGGTCAATGGTGTTTATGAAACAAAAGACGAAGAAAGAATAGATGAGCTTTTCACTTTCTTGTCAGAAAACGAAGAGCACTTTGATAGCCTGATAAATTTATGTTTTTCCATATGCATTAACCAATATCCATCGGCTTTGATAGGGACCGCATTCGAGGCGGTTATTGACTGGTCTGAAAACGATGACTTGGATTTTTCAGAAAAGTTGTTGGTTGCTGAACTGGATTACAGAGCCAATGGATGTATAGATAAAGCTAAAGCCTGGTTTGAAAACTTAGAACAGCCAAACCTTTATAAACATGGCGTGTATGGTCAATGGAAGAACTTAAGTCCATTCGCAGATAGAATTCGTCTTAATAGACTGCGAGCCGCGCTGGGCCAAGATGTTGACCCGGTTAAGATGGTTCCAAAAGAAAGTGAAGAAAAGTATACAGGAAACGTTTTATTTGAACGTGCTTTAGTCAGATTCTCAAGTATTTGGGGACGAGGTTGGGCTGGAGAGAAGCTACTGCCAAGTTTTATTGTTCAAGAGATAAAGCCGTCCTTTGAATTGTTACGAAAGCCTTACAACCAAACAAGAGATTGGATTGGGTGGTATGAGTTTGAATCAGCTGCTGTAGATTACTTTAACTTCGCGATAAGGGCTACATCTCAGCACGGGCATGATTGTATCTTGGCTCTAGCTGATGCTTTTAGAAAAGACTGGAATAGACGATATTGGCCTACTAGCTGGCGAAGAGAAATTGCTTTCACTTTGTATAAGGAAGGATATCACAAGGATGGTTTGGTTGACGTACTGAATCAAATAGAAAAAGAGATACCTGATTTCGACGACATTCACTCCAAAATATCCGAGTACTATGAACTTTCTATAATGTGGTCAAAGATTGGTGAATCTAATCGAGCAGCTAGTCTGTTACCAAAAATTTTCACGGGATCTTTTGGAATATATCATAGGAAAGATAGGCAGTTTTCTCATTGGGTAATGTGGCTAGGTAAGTTGATCAATCAATATCCTGATTTGGCCTATGATGAAATATGTCGATTTTCTATGGCGTTAGTAAATTTAGGGCAATCGGGAAATGGTCGTGGTACGCAAGAAGCAGGACTTGAACTCATCACTATTATCACTCGTTGGAACCCGCAATATGGCTTAAAGCTTTTGAGATGGGTATTCGACCATAAAGGACTTGATTATGCTCCAGGCCTAACAGGGTTGCTGTCTGGAATACTTGATAGACCTAACCCGCCATTTAAAGAAATATCAGTGATGGCGAGAAAGCTACTGATTCCTTTCGAAGAGTACAACCCTTCGGATCTGCCTAAAAAATTGGTGTCTCGTTGCTGCCAATCTTCTGATGATGGCGTGGCGGATGTGGTAGAAGAACTTATTACATCTATTAAGACACATCTATTACCTTCAAATCGGTACTTGTGGTTAGAAGGGGTGGCGCTTGGCGTCAGGGAAGCGGGGTTAGACAATAGTTTTTATGCATCAATGGCGATTTCTACCCCCCAAGCAAAACATGTTACTCATGAACCCTCTCTGACATTGAAATCTGGGGATAAACTGACAGATGAAGAAGCGCAGCTGAAAGTAAATTCTTCTGAAAGCCTATTTCAGCTTCTTCGAACTGTGGAATCCGTCGATTATTTCCGCTGGATGAATTTGATTCAACCATTTTTAAAAGGTATGAGTGCCCCTCAGTTGGAGGAACTGCATATGCTATTAAAGCCATTCAAGCCTGATAATAATGTTGTTTCTTGCATTGCTCGCGCCTTGTCTTCACATGGTGAAGTGGATAAAGCGAATAGCTTATTTGAAGGTTTATTCGATAATTCAGATGCTAAAGGCTGGGATTTGCATTGGGATGGGGGGTCTAGGCAGTCGGTATTTAGAGCCCTTGTTGAAATTGATGCTAAACAGTGGCGACCTAAAGCGCTCGCTTCTTTAGTGGATGATTATATTGGTGAATATAGATATCCAAGTAGTTTAATTTGGAACTTAAAAGAAATTGTCGAAATTATCTTTGAGGATAAAGATGCCCTGCCGATTTGGAAGGAAATCAAAGAACATGCATACCAGCTAGATGCTTTTGAACAAAATACTGAGAAACCACCGGCACTGTTAGATGACATTGGCGAGAAGGAAGACGTTAGCTTACTCATTGAGTTTGCATTCGATATGCTCGATGTCGCCATTCCTGAATTAGGGGATATGGCTCATCAGGCAATCATTGATTTGGCTAAAATTGAAGTAAACTGGCCAGAAATTCGTAAGCAAATAGCTAATAGAATAGACCGAATTGGATTGACGCAAGTAAAAATAGTGTCTTTGTTAAGTAGCTTGGCGAAGGATTTCAAAGAATTTGTTTTTCAGTTTGAGGGTGAAGTATCTTCACTCTGTGCGTCGGAAGACTTTAGCGTAAGGATGACAGCTTTAGAGTTGGCTAGTAGGTTAGAATTAGAAGGTAAACTACCTCCAGAAGAGCGTTCAAAACTGCCCTTGGTATACGAACTGGAGTTACCAGAAATAAAGAATAGAAAGGAAGCTATTCCGTTTTCCGCCATTCGACCTGGGGAAACATTTCCAGATGTTGATGATCCGATTGAGCTGCTTAGGCCTTTATTAACTGAAGCGAAGCTTGTAGCTGATATGTCAAACGTGCCATTTGAGAATTTGGCCTACAGAGCTGCCGATTTAATGAAAACTCTTGTCCCGGAGAGTGAGTGGAATAAGCAGGCAGAAGAAGCTTATAGAAAATGGATGAAAGGGATTGGGCTTGAGCTGACCTATCATAGGTTACGGCCTAAAGTAGCAAAGCTTGCACTCTCTTATGTAGTATGCGAGTTGTTAGATGCAGGGAGAATACCTCCTCAAGGAATTGATCTTCTGCGAGATATTTTCAAACGTAGTGATGAATTGTTATTAGCGCTTGAGCCTCGTATTCGACCTGAGTGTATTGTTATACCGAAGGCAAAAGATCGAGAAGTATCCTATAAGCACGATGAATGGTTAGAAGATATTGAACAAGGTATTACACAATTCGTTGATAGGAGCGACACTGGGAAACAAATTATTGGTGAACTAACAGCCTGGAGCTGGCTAGATTGGGATTTGCCAACTGAAATTCGAATGTCTAACGTTTGTCATCCAGGGTTGAATGAAGATATGGACATTACGTCACCTTCTGCTTTATTTCCAAGCATGATGCATTGGTCTGCTATTGATTATCCTGAAATGACTGCCACTCGAGAGCCATCACTGGTCATTTATGGTACAGGTTCATACATTGATCATGGAGGCATTGAGTGGTTAGCATTAAATCCATCGATAGGTTTTTCTTTAGGATGGTCTATTTCCGAGAAAGGACTTTTTCGCTGGGTTGATGAAAAGGGCAACATAATGGTTGAAAGCATCCACTGGAAAGATGGCCCTGTTTCTCGACAGCCTCCTAAAATGGATGATATTTGCTCTAATGGCTGGTTAGTCGTTGCTTCAGACGAAGCAATAGCAAAAATCCGAGAAAATATTGGTCATGCAGCTAAGGTTAATGCTGTGGTACGTAGTTATGGCCGTAATACATATGAACCTAAAACTACTTTTATCCAACACAGAGTGAATTGGTAGAACTACTATTATTTTGGAATCAACAACTATTTGTAAACCAGTGTGTTGCTATAGGTTTGTCATTCTATCAACTTAAATAGCGGTGTTATACTGATGTTCAGTATTTTGCGTAGCGAAAGTAAAATAGCTATTTCGCAAAGTAGCAGCTGCAGATAATGTACCTAACGGGGCAAGGCCCCGTTGTATCGATAACACCTTCACAAGTCAGACTATTTGATTTTGAAGTGAGAAATCCACACTTGCATCTGTTACTATTATTCTCTCATTTGAACAGTCTCAAGTGTCACAAGGTTTACTTAGAACTGGTTGCTAAATTTTAGTCATTTTTTGCAAGTTTACACTTCAATTTTATGCCAACTTATACTTCAAATATGCTTTTAAGTGATTGAAGTTTCATTGTTGTTTATGTCAACTTACACTTCAATCACCAAGGTTTGTTTCTCAGTCTTAAAATCTCTCAATTTTATTCCAAAGCGATATTTTTTAAACGCGCACAGATCTTTTCTTGATCTCTGTCATTTGCATTTTTCATATAAACCAGCACTCTCCAAAACATCGCTATTAGCTGACTCATATCTGATTGGCTACTCCAGATTAGGACGCTTACCCACAATGTTCGGATCAATGAATTACTGATTTTGCTTTGAATTGGCGCTCATTCACGGGCGAGATCAGAGAGAAAAAATGACAGCAGGGTATGCATTGACAGATAAGCTTATTTTCAGGGGAATAATTAAGGCGCAATTCTCATGCATCAGAAGTGCGCCTTATCATAGGTTAATTGGTTAGTTAGTTGCTAACCATGACAGGCGTGTCGGTTAATAACACTCAACCGCAACGGTATTCCAGGTATTTGGGCTACCATCAACGTATTTGTTGCAAATGCCTTTGGCAAACAGGTTTTCGAGGTGGTAGCCAAAGCTGGTGAAGTGGACCAGGTTGCCGAAGAAAGGGAACTGGCCGTAGAATTGTAGCTCGGCGAGCATGTCGTCGAGGTTGTAATTCGTTTGCTCTGCGATAAAGCCCTGGTCAATGGCTTGCAGGTTGATGATGGTTGGATCCGGGAAGCCGGGGACTACGACATGCAGGTATTCTTCATCATATTGACCGTCGTAAAACTTCACCGTTTTCATCATTTCGGTTGGTGATAGCTGAGTCATGGCCAGTCTGAAGTCGGTGACTTCAAACACTTCGCGCGTCAGGTTACGGTTTACGTAAATTTTGCCGGGTAAGATATCATGTAGTGCACGCATCACAGCTTGCTCGTCGTCGGTAACGGCTAGTGCCAGCGCATAGTCAGGGAATCTGGCACTGGTAAAGCGCTCATAAGATTCTTTAACCATACCCATAAAGAAGGCAACTGTTTGCTGGCGGGCGATGATGTGTGCCTGTTCTTCAGTAACCGTTCTGGACATCAACAATGCGGCTTTTTTACCTGCATAGAAGCTTACCAGATTCTGGGTGATGGAATACACCGCAGCATTCGATGAGTTTTTAGGGTTACCGCCCTGATGAATTCGGGTGCCATCGGCATAGTCAAAAATAGTACTCAGGTCAAAGCGACCGTTTTCTTCATTTTCACGCGCTTGTGCATTCCATTGAAACAGATCATGAGAGGCGAGTCCCATTACACCGATATCGACAACCCGGATTGGCTTTTTAGCCAGGGCCGGCAACGAGAACAGTAACAGCAGCAGTACAGAGAGTATTTTCATAGTTATATTTTCCTTAAATGCAAATGAGAATAATTATACTAATCGTTTTTGTGGTGTGGATCAACGCAAGTGTTTATGTAAAGTCTGGTGGAACTTTGGTTGTTGCTTGGTACAAGAGCTGGCTGTTAAGTGTGATAGGTTGTTTGAAGCGTTTGCAGGCAGAGAGTATGCTTAATGTGTAAGTGTGTGCTCACTTTCTCTTTTTCGTTCTCGTTTATAGGATTGCCAGGTTTGCTGTTGACATCAACGGCTTTTAAATACTCCACATCAGAAGATACCACTTCACGAAGTGCCGAATATTCACCGTGCCAATGACAGCGCGTGAACGAGTACAGGTGTCATTGGTAAGTCTTAAATCAGCAATGTATATCTCAAAAAACCTTCATCAGAATAGTGGGTTAGTGCAATGGGAGCGTCACTTTTTGTCACTAAGGTGTGCAGCGAAATTTTTTACTCATCCGGGTTACTTATGCTGTGGGCCTGTCTGAGTAATGCCCTAATAAAGACAAAATAACAACGAACTACCGGAGAATAAGATGAAAGTTAAGCACCTGATGCTTTGTGCACTGATGTTGTTGAGTACACACAGTATGGCCGATTCACTCAAAGTCATGGCCTACAATATTATGCAACTCAATGTACAAGACTGGGACCAGCAAAACCGGGCAGAGCGTTTACCCAGTGTGCTGGCATCGTTGAGTGACAACCCGGATGTGATCCTGGTAAGCGAGGCCTTTAACAGTGATGCAGAGCAGGCGCTGGCTGCATTGTCTGCGATTTACCCCTACCAGACACCTAACGTCGGGCAGGATTGTAGCGGCAGTGGCTGGGATGGTTTAACAGGGAACTGTTCAAACAGCCCGTTTGTGATCCGTGGCGGCGTGGTGATCTTGTCTAAGTATCCAATCCTCAAGCAAAAAGCACACGTGTTTAAAAACAGCCTGAACGGCAGCTGGGATTATCTGTCAAACAAAGGGTTTGCCTACGTAGAGATAGAAAAAGACAATCAACGTTATCACCTGATCGGCACGCACTTGCAGGCAACTCACGACGGCGACACCGCTCAGGAGCACCGCGTGCGCATGGGCCAGCTAAACGAAATTCAGTCATTTATTGAGGCAGAAAACATTCCTGCCAGCGAGCCTGTTATCATTGGTGGTGATATGAACGTGGAGTGGAGTAAGCAGCGGGAAGTCGCGGATATGCTTGCAACAGCGCGTGCACAGTTAAACTTTCAGACGCCAGAGGTAGGATCATTCCCGGCAAAACACAACTGGTTCACCAAGGCCAATGCATATTACTTTGATTACAGCCTGGATTATAACGACACACTGGATTACGTTTTCTGGCATAGTGACCACAAACAACCCAGCAATGCGCCAAGCATGACAGTACGTTATCCAAAAGCACAACAAAACTGGTACTGGAGCTACCTGCGCGGCAACTGGAACCTAAGCAGCGGTCGCTACTATCATAACGGCTACTACAACGAGCTATCTGATCACTATCCGGTACAAGTTAACTTTGAGTTTTAATGCATGTTAGAAACTGCCTTACTCAACGTTTTGTTGAGTAGGGCAGGGCAAGCAAAGCTACGCACACTGCACTGTAGTGCCTCGTTGCAAGCAAGCCGGATAAATAACAACGTCATCCCGGGTGCTTGCGAGTCGGAAACTGCACAAAGACTGCACAGTTGTGTCCGGTAAAATGAAGACTACCAAACCCAACCGTCATCCCGGACGCTTGCGAGCCGGAAACTGCACAAAGACTACACAGTTATATTCGCCAAAATGCAAAATTAACAGCCCCAATCGTCATCCCGGGTGCTTGTGAGTCGGGATCTACACAAAAATTGCACAGTTGTATCCGCCAAAATGCAAAACTATCAACCCCGCCGTCATCTAGGAGGCTTGCTAGCCTGAATAAACTCAACCAGGTCACTATCCTTAACAGGGTGAGAGCATACTTCG
>NZ_PNCI01000110.1 GCF_005887095.1 Pseudoalteromonas rubra
ACCAACTGAACTACCACTCCACGAGTAAATAACGATGTTAGTGACGTCGTTTTGTCATAAAGTCAGATTACATTAAATCTGAAAATCCAAACTAAACCCTGGCTAGATGGCGGAGTGGACGGGACTCGAACCCGCGACCCCCGGCGTGACAGGCCGGTATTCTAACCAACTGAACTACCACTCCACGGTGGTTTAGCTCGGTGTACTTCTTAAAGATGTTGGCGGAGTGGACGGGA
>NZ_PNCI01000111.1 GCF_005887095.1 Pseudoalteromonas rubra
ATTTGAAGGAGCAAATATGACGCTAACGGCGTTAAAAATTTCTCATTTAGAACAACTAAATAGCAAAATTTTTGCCTCGCCTACATGGATGTAGGTGCCTCAGCGATAGCAGGACGCGAGAGCGGTGTTATCGACCCTATTTTCTCGCCTCAAAATAGAACACTTAATTAAGCAAATTGGTATTAAAAAGAAAAGGCCCGCTCATAGAGCGGGCCTTTTTGATTGGGTCAAGTCTGAAATTAGACTCTGAACTGATCGACAGACTGTCTCAACTCTTCGGCCAGCTTGGCCACTTCAGAGCTAGAAATAGAGGTCTGGTTTGCGCCTTCTGCTGTTTGCTCGGCGATGGTCACGATAGACTCAAGACGCTCACTGATCTCCTGCGACACTTGCTGCTGCTCATTGGCTGCATTGGCAATCTCTTCACTGACATCGTGTGCGCGTGAGACCGCATCGGTGATAGAGTTCAGTGCCTCATTGGCCACATCACTTTGATGAACACATGACTCAGCCTGTTGCTGACCTTTCGACATAGCGCTAACGGCTTCTTCAGCACCGCTTTGCAACGACTCGATCATGGCCTGGATCTCTTGGGTTGACTCTTGCGTCTTGCTGGCAAGAGAGCGAACTTCATCTGCAACAACGGCAAAACCACGACCCTGTTCACCAGCACGTGCTGCTTCGATGGCTGCATTGAGTGCCAGCAGGTTGGTTTGCTCTGCAATACCGCGGATAACATCCAGGATCCCGCCGATGGCCGAGCTGTCCTGATGCAGTTTGTTGATCACCTCAGAGACGGCTTCCACCTCATGAGCCAGTTGCTCAATGGTGTGTTTGTTGTCCTGAGAAATGCCTTTCACACGTTCAGCTTCTTTATCGGCGTTCTTGATTTCCTGCAACGCCTGATGGGCACTGTTGCTCACCCCATGGGCTGTGCTGCTCATTTCCGTGGTTGCAGTTGCTGCTTGTTCAACCTGAGACTGCTGGCTCTTAATCGCCTGGCTAGACTCTATGGTGATGGCTGAGGTCTCTTCCGAGGCTGCTGCCAGCTGGGTTGAACGCGACACAATACCTGTGATCAGTTCACGCAGGCTGGCGATAAGGCTGTTACAGCTGCGTGCCAGTTCACCAAACTCATCTTTTGCTGAATCATCCAGCGTCTGAGTCATATCGCCACGCGCGACAATATTAAGTACCCGGTTCACTTCTGCCAGTGGTTTAGTAATACGGCTGACAGTCAAATAAGCAATCACAATGGCTAACAGGGCTGCCATGATCATGCCCACCCAGGTCCACATATTTGCAGAGGTTACGTCTGCACGTACTTCGTCCTGAATATCAAACGCCAGTTGTTTGGATTGTGCAACCAACTCGCCAAGCTGCTTTAAAGCTGCATTAGTGGTGGTCTCTGCAGCATCCAGCTCAGAGCGGGTTTTCTGTCTTGCGGTGATCAGCTGACCTACATTGCCAGCGATGCCGTTTGAGCCTTTTAACTGCGCAAGGAGGTCACTGTAGTACTGCTGTAAATCGTCTGCCAGAGTGCTATCAAGTTGCGTGACGGTCGATGTCATCAGCGCCATATTGCGCTCCAGCTCTTCCAGGACGTAAGCTTGTTCTTTTTCGACTATGTCCAGGGTGTTACGCTCTTTGATGGTCATCATATCTGTGCTGGTAGTCACCGCTGAGCTAAACAGGTTCTCCAGTTTGGTCGCGGCTTGATAAGCACGGTTGTCATTTTCTTGCAAGCCATCCAGGTCCAGGATGTCTAGCACTACGGTAGTGGCATCTTCCGCTGCCATTTCAGTGTCTTCAAGTTGTTGCTTGAGCGTTTTAACCAGCATGAGCTCACGGGCTTTATTGCTGAGCAGGTCCTGCACTGAGGTTGAAAATTGCTTAAAGCTGGTTTCGACCTGGCGTTTGCTTTGTGCCAGACCTGGATCTTGGTCAACCACAGCACCCAGTTCAGAAAAGGTTTTATTAAACGCTTGCTGGCGCTCATTAAATTTTGCCTTAAGTGAATTAAGCTCGTCGGGTGACTGGGTAAAGTAACTGCCCTGAGCAAGTTTACTCATTTGAGTAAATTCGATCTGTAAGGCAGCACTGCTGTCGAGCGCGGGCAATGACAGCGAATTAACCAGTCTTGTGGAATTATCAATATTGGCGATCCTTAGCAGCGAGTTTCCTCCGATCATCAACAGGAGTAGAGTGATTATTATAAAACCACCCCAGATACGTTGGCTTACAGTCAAATTCATACGGGTACCATCAAATTAAAGCTGAATGAATGCTTATCGGATTTATTGCGCGATAGTTAAGTATTTTATAGCAGATGTGAATTCAAAATTCAGTAAAATCGGCTGATAAACAGTTAATTGCTCGAAATTTGCTCATTTCTGTCTAAATCAAGCAAGGTCATCGGTCCACCCCATACACATCCTGTATCTAAAGCAGTGACATTGGGTACATGTGTGATGCCTTGCAGGGCGGCCCAATGACCAAACACGTAACGATTTGGGTCAGCCCGAAAGCGGGGATGAGTAAACCAGGGGCGCAAATCACCAGCATCATCTAACGTACCTTTATTGTCAAAATCGAGATGCCACTGAGCAGTCAGAAAGCGCATTCGGGTAAACACATTGACTATGGTATTAAAACGACTTTGTTCATCTTTCTCCAATACCAGGTGTGACTCTTTTCCATACATGGCCGGCAGGAAGTGACTGGCTTCACTGCCCATATACTTTTGTTGTGCCCATTGCCCTAATGCCAGGGCTTGCTCAATCTGCCACTCGGGATGAATACCGGCATGGGAGATAAAGGTACGATATTTTTCCAGGTAGACACACAATGGCTGACTGCTTAAAAAGCGCAGGTATGCTGGCAATTTGCTGTGCTTATATAAGTCATCAAGTTTGTCTTTAGGGTTTGGGGCGTTACCAAGCAATACATTGCAGATAAGGTGCAAGTCGTGGTTGCCAAGTGTAACTGTGATGCAATCCTGATGGCGAAACACAAAATCAAGGCAGCCGAGGGAATCGGGACCCCGGGCAACGATATCACCAACCAGATAAAGGTGATCACGCGCAGGGTTAAAGGCGACCTCCTGCAATAGCTGCTTTAATGGTGCAAAGCAGCCTTGCAGATCACCGACCACATAATTGGCCATTAGTGCAGGATATCCGGGCGACTCAGTCTGAATACCTGAATAGGCGCCCGGAACTCGGTACCAAATTCGTTGCGCATGACATAGTAGCCTTCCATAGTGCCAACGGGCGTATCCAACACCGCACCGCTGGTGTATTGGTAGCTTTCTCCCGGGCGAATGGTTGGTTGCTCGCCGACCACGCCATCACCTTCGACCTCGGTTTCTTTGCCATTGGCGTCGGTGATCAACCAGTAACGGCTTTGCAGTTTGGCATTGCACAAGCTGTGGTTTTTAATGGTAATGGTATATGCAAAGACGTATTTGTCTTTTTCTGGCTGAGATTGACCTTCAACATAAAAGGTCTCTACAGCTACTTTGATCGGTGAGCCGATCTCACTCTTTGTTGTCATAGATCCAGTTTGCTATCTCAATAAATTGCGAAAGGGAAATATTCTCGGCACGTAAACCCGGGTCGACCCCAAGGTCGCTCAGTTGCTCGGCTGTCATTAAGTTAGACAAGCTGTTACGTAGCGTTTTGCGTCTTTGATTGAAAGCTTCAAGACACACAGTGTTGAGCACTTTGGTGCTCTTTGCACTACGTTGTTGTGCATCTTTAGGGATCAGCCTTACTACAGCAGAGTCCACTTTAGGCGCAGGTTTAAAGCATGTTGGTGGTACCTGGATGACAGGAATAGCATGGCAATAATATTGCGTCATCACACTCAAACGACCGTACGCTTTAGAGCCCGGTCCGGCAACCATGCGGTTAACAACTTCTTTTTGCAGCATGAAATGCATGTGCTCAACCTGATCCGCAAATTCAAACAAATGAAAAAGCAGTGGGGTAGAGACGTTGTAGGGTAGGTTACCAAAAATTTTTAATTTCTCTTCGCCTTTAAGGAGTGAAGAAAAATCAAACTTCATGGCATCGCCCTGATGTACCGTCAGTTTGGGTCCCATAAAAGGATGGTGGATCAGGCGCTCTGCCAGATCGCGATCCAGTTCCACAACAGTTAGCTGGTCACTCAGCTCGACAACGGGCTCAGTGATGGCGCCCAAGCCTGGACCTATCTCTACCAGATTGTCTCCGGGCTTGGGATCGATAGCCGTCACAATCTTATCGATGATGTTGCTGTCGTTAAGGAAGTTTTGGCCGAAGCGTTTACGGGCTCGGTGGCCCAAATGTACTTTATCTGTCATGAACTCTGTGTTTTCTCGGTGGCGAGCTTAATTGCTTCGCGGATCGCTAATTCGAAACTACCGACTTCTGCGTTGCCACTGGCGGCGAGATCGAGTGCTGTGCCATGGTCTACAGAAGTGCGGATAAAGGGCAATCCGAGGGTAATATTAACCGAATTGCCAAATCCTTTGTATTTTAACACAGGTAAGCCCTGATCGTGATACATTGCCAACACGGCATCGGTATTTTCGAGATATTTCGCCTGAAATAGCGTGTCGGCGGGGAGTGGGCCAACAAAATGCATGCCCTGCGCATTGAGCTCGGCCAACACCGGCTCTATGGTATCTATTTCTTCATTGCCCAGATGACCACCTTCACCAGCATGTGGGTTTAGCCCGCATACCAATACATTTGGTTGCTCAATGCCAAACTTGGTTTGCAAGTCCTGATAAAGGATATGTGCAACCTTAGTGAGTCTGTCATGGGTAATGGCCTTAGACACGTAAGCCAGGGGAATATGAGTCGTTACAAGCGCCACACGTAGCCCTTCGGTAGCCAACATCATGACCACATCAGGGGTGTTAGATTGCTGAGCAAAATACTCAGTATGGCCACTAAACGAAATACCCGCGCGATTAATAATCCCTTTGTGAACGGGCCCGGTGACGACCGCATCGAATGTGCCGTCCATGTTTTTTTCAGAGGCAATACGTAAAGTATCTAATACATACTGACCATTGCGCTCGTCTAGCTCTCCAGGGATGACGTCGCAGCCTTTGTCGACTTGAAGGTAATAGATGCTTCCAGGCGGTGCTGCCGTGGCTGGGGCATTGGGATCGAACGGAATGAGCTTAATGGCCGTCTCTAGCTCCCTGGCACGTTGTAGCATGATATCTTTGTCAACAACGGCGACCAGCTGAGCTGGCCAGTCGTGTTGCGCAAGTTTGATAACCAGATCTGGTCCTATCCCTGCCGGTTCACCGGGGGTGATTGCGATTCTTAAACTCATCTTAGTTCTTCTATTAGTCGATTACTTCTACGTGTGCCTGTTCGCGCATTTCGCGCATCCACTTAAAGCTCTCTTCTTTAAACTTACGACGAAACAGAAGTTGGTGGGCACGGTTTGCTTTTGCTTGCTCTGTTTTATCAGCAACGCGCTTGTCAAGCAACTGTACAATGTGCCAGCCAAAACTACTTCTGAATGGGTCACTTATCTCATTTTGTTCCAGAGATAGCAGAGCGTCGCGAAATGCAGGTGCATAGGTTGTCGGATCTGTCCAGTCGTATTCACCGCCTTTCAGCGCGGACCCAGGATCTTCCGAATGCTCTTTTGCAAGGGCTGCGAAATCAGCTTTGCCTTCACGAAGGTCGACAGCAAAACCAGCTAACATATCTCGCGCTTTTTCTTCACTTAGAATAATGGACGGTTTGATTAGGATGTGACGTGAGCGTACTTCTACCCGCTCAACTACCTGGCGACCACGAATGTCCTGAACCTTCAGGATATGGAAACCAGCACCTGAGCGAAGTGGACCAATGATATCGTCTTTCTGCTTGCCTTTTACTGCTTCAGCAAACAAGGTTGGCATTTCATTGATCCCCATCCAGCCAAGCTGTCCGCCGTCCAGCGCTTTTGCACCACTTGACGAAGCAATAGCGATACGCTTGAATTCTTTACCTTCATCAAGAAACTCCATCACCTTGTCTGCGCGTTCACGTGCGGCTTGAATGTCTTCGGGGTTGGCTTTACTGTCAACTTTGATCAAGATGTGGCCAATGTCATATTCTTCTGATTGACCCGTTTGCTCTGCTAATATTTTCTGCAGGTTAGCAATTTCCTGCGGGCTGATGTAAATGCGGCGATCAACAGCTGCGCGCTGCACTTGTGAAATCATGATCTCGGTACGGATCTCTTCCCGATACGCCTGGAAGCTCTCACCTGCGGCTTCAATTGAATTACGCAGATCTGAGATTGTGCCACCCTGATCTTTAGCCATGCTGGCCAGTGTTTGATCCAGCTGGGCGTCAGAGATTTCCATGCCCATACGGTCTGCCAATTGCTGCATTAGCACTTGGTCGATCAATTTTTCCACGGCTTGGATCTGCAAAACCTTATCAGAGGGGAGCTCTGTATTTTGTTGTTCTGCTTGCTCTTTCACGCGCTTGAGAATTTTGTCTACTTCACTTTTTAACACCACGCCGTCGTTAACCGTCGCGACAACTTTGTCCAACTGGATACGCTCGGCCCATACCGGCTGTGCCAGCGTCATACTTAATAGTGGAACTAATAACAGCTTTTTTAAATTCATAAGAGTCTTTGTTGTTAATTATTTAAAAAGAACGGTCTGCGGTAACCAAAGATACCCGAACGTAGTAACTGGCTAGCATCATATCTTGATTTGCTGCCTAACCCTTTTAACACAAAATTGATACCAAAGCTTGTGTCAAAAATTGCGTCATCACGCGATATCGTTTGATTGAGATCCGTTTGTATTTGGCGTTTGCCTGTGATGCGTACAGCCCAGCAGCATGATTCGTACTGGAGCCCGGCAAACACTTCAACGCTTCGGTTTGCTGTCAGATCACGGTGATAGCTGGCAACGAATTGCCAGTTCTCATCTATAGGTAAACTGCTAAACAAGCCGATTTGATCAATTTCATATCCTGAGACATCACTGGCATAGTGATGGTTCAATTGAACTAATTTTTTGTTACTGCCGCGGTAGTCCAGCGTCATGTGAGACTGGATCAGCTCTTTTTCATCAGCATCATATTGCAGACCCGCGGAAAAGTACCATCGACGGTGCCAGTGCAGCATACTCTCTGCAGCAAACAAGGCATTGTAGTTCTTGCTGCCAAATTCCGGGTTATTCAGTGTCAGTATATTCGCTTCAAGAGATTGCTCTGTTGGTTTAGCCGAGTCACTCAAATAGATGATCTGTCCCATGCTGAAGTTGAAACGTTCACTATGATTACTATCGAACAGGCGAGTGGTTGCGCCAAGGGTAAACTGGTTTGCCTGAGCGATAAAATCGACGCCTGAAAAGCGTTGTTCCCGGAATAACCCAAAAAAGTCGTCCTGCATCTTGATTGTGTCATACAAAGCGATACCCGACTGATCCTTTCTTGGAGTATACAAATACTGGATTTGAGGCTCCAATGTTTGGGTACCCTGTTCAAGAATAAAACTTGTTTGTCTTTCCAGGTTCAGCTGACCATGCAGCCGTAGTTTCGGTATGGTACGCGATACAGATTTCTTATATTGCGATTGCGCAAATGCTTCGTCACCGTCCTGTTCATAATAGGTGTGCATCAGGCTTAAATTCGATGCAAATGACCAAGCATAGGCATTGTAGTCATATGACACACTGGGTTCCAGGTGTATTCTGGTTGCATCGGTGACGGTTAATTGATCGTTAGTAAAGTGACTAATTTGGCCCGTCAGCCCCCAATTGAAGCCCTGGTAATTGTGCGAGACATTGTTGATGGTAAGCTGCGGCAGTACGGCATACGATTCTGTATGATTACCCAGCACCTCAAAGTTTTGCACTTTCAGATCAATGGCCCACTCGTCTCCAAGATAACTGAGTTGTCCTGTACGATATAGGTGGGTGTCTGTTTCATTGGCATAATCAGAATCTAAGTCTGAAATATAGGCATCATCACTGATATTGGTAATGTCGACACTGGCACGCCAGTTTTCATCAAAATAGCTGTTTTGCGTCCAGTTAACCAAATACCTTTCATTGAGCTGCTTTGCTGAATCATCCTGCTCTAAAAACTCGATGGCAAGCTGACCTTGATGTTGCCGGGTCAGATAACGAAACTCAGAAATGAGTTGCGTGCCTTTTTTCGACATATATCGTGGCGTGATGGTTGCGTCGTAGTTTGGAGCAATATTTATGTAATAGGGAATAGCAACACCCAGGCCGCGTTGACTCGAGCTACTGATAGTCGGAGTGAGCACACCTGACTTTCGGCGATCATCAATAGGAAAAGTGAAATAAGGCACATAAACTACTGGGGTATCCAGAATTTTCAGTATGGTGTTGTGTGTCTCTCCCCAGCCACTGTCACGATTCATAACAATACTACTGGCTTCGATTGACCAGAAGGGGGTTTCTCCCGGACAGGTGGTAAAGCTGGAATTAAGCAGATCAACCTGGCTGGTTGTCGCGTGCAGTTTCTCGGCACTACCATGACCGTTTTGCTGAGTCAGCCAGTAATCGGCACCGAGCAGGCTGAATTCATATTCTTTTAAATTGGCAAACATGCCAGTGCTGTTGACGAGAGTATACTCATCCTGAAAGACCAGTGGGCCGGTGGCATTGAGTAGTCCCTGTTGTTTGTCTATCAGTGCTGCCTGAGCGGATAAGCTCATAAGATTGGAGCTGATCACAACATTTCCGCTAAACTCTGCGCTGTCGACGCCTTGTAGCTCTACATTATCAGACTGAATGTCGATGGCGCCACTTGGTAAGTCAGCGATGGGTTGCCAGTTTTTAGGCTGAAAGTAGTCTTTACACTGAAGGCCATCAATGTTCGAATTAGCAAAAGTCGCTGTACTGATTAGGGGAAGCACGAAAAGGCCCCAAGCTTTGCTCATTTATCAACCTTGTTTGCCGAAATTCATTTTCAAGCCAGACATAATAAATGAAAAGCGTGTTAATTACAGTAGTTAAGAATAGGAAATAGTAAGAAAAATGACCCAAAACCCGTCACCCAAGGCTGCACTGCGCGCGCAAGCCAGAGCGGCCTTTTTGCATAAGTATTATAATGCTGTCCCGGAGCAGGTTACTGCCCTTGACGGAGACGCCAGTTTCCGCCGCTATTTTCGCGTCATCCATAAAGACAGCAGATTAATTTTATTGGATGTAGCCCCAGAGATGGGAGACGTCCAGGCATTTGTTGAATTAAATGCGTTGTTCAACAAAGGTGCGGTGCGCGTACCGCAAATCATGGCGGCAGATTGTGCACTTGGGTTTGTACTGTTAGAGGATTTGGGTACTGTGCATTTGGCCGACAGGCTGGGCGCGCAGCAGGACGTACCTGGATACTATGAGACGCTAATAGAGATGCTACCTGACATCGCTCGTCTGCCACTAAGTCCCCATATGAAGCCCTATGATGCTGCTTTCATTGATATGGAACTGGATATTTTTAGTGAGTGGTTACTTACTCGCTGGCTGGGTTATGAAATCAGTGAAAGTTGGCAGCGGCAGTGGCGCGCTTTAAAGGAAACACTGATCTTAGCTATGCAGGGACAGACTCAGGTCACTATGCATCGGGACTTTCACAGCCGAAACATTATGTGGCATCAACAGCAATGGGTGGTCATAGACTATCAGGACGCTGTGCGGGGACCGGTTTGTTATGATGTGGTTTCGTTACTCAAAGATTGTTACCACACCTTGCCACAAGATCAGTTTGAGCATCTGCAACGGTACAGTTTTGAAGTACTCAGTAAGGCGGGGCTTCTTGCTGATCGTAGCTATGCAGATTATCAGCAACAACTGGCGCTGACTGGGTTACAGCGACACCTCAAGGCGGCCGGGATATTTGCGCGTTTGTATCTGCGCGATGGTAAACCTGGTTACTTACAGAATATCCTGCCGACACTGCAATATGTGTATGACGCAGCAAAATGTGTTGATACATTTCAGTGGCTTGCAACTTGTGTACAATCCGAGATAATACCTCTGGTAAAAGCAAAGCTGGAACAACGTAAATGAAAGCAATGATTTTGGCCGCTGGCCGGGGCAAGCGTATGATGCCACTGACGGCGATGATGCCAAAGCCTATGCTGGAGGTCGCGGGCAAGCCCTTACTGGAGCACCATCTGATACGTCTGGTGCAGGCTGGGATCACTGATATCGTGATTAATCTGGCCTGGCAAGGTGACAAAATACGTGCATATTTTGGCGATGGCAGCGCGTATGGGGTATCTATTCAATATTCAGAAGAACCTGAAGGCGGGTTGGAAACGGCAGGCGGTATCGTCAGGGCTTTGCCCCTGTTGTGTGAAGACGAAGATGCATTCATCGTAATTAACGGCGACATTTTTACAGACTATGCTTTGCACGATTTGTCTCGCCTGCACTTATTACCTGGTGAGGCGCATCTGGTGTTAGTGGAAAACCCTCCTCACAATCCACAGGGAGATTTTCCTCTTGCCCACCAATTCACCAACACGCAGGCGTACACATTTGCTGGCATTGGGTTGTATCACAAAGACTTTTTCAGCGCTGTCAATGAACAGTTTTTAGCACTGGGGCCATTGCTCAGAGAAGGGTTGGCGCAAGGGCAGATCTCAACGGAGCTTTATCTGGGACAGTGGCATGATATAGGTACTCCGGAGCGCCTGGCGCAGATCAACAAAGCAGTGGGGCAGGTGCATGTGGGGTAAGTTATTAGGCACAGGGTTTGGCTTTTTATTTGGCAAATGGCTGGGTGCCATCCTGGGGTTTTACCTGGGTCACTTATTTGACAAAAGCCTTAGGCAGGATTTCGACAAAGTAGGCGGCTTTCAGGGGTTTTTGAATGGTGATGATCTCAGTGAGCGTCAGGCGTTGTTTTTCTCTAGCTGCTTTTCTGTGATGGGGCACATTGCTAAATCCAATGGCAGAGTCAGTGAGGTTCATATCCGTGCCGCGACCGCTTTTATGGATGAAATGGCGTTGGCTGGTGACGATCGGCGTGAGGCACAGCATGCCTTTCGGGCCGGAAAGGACGCTGACTTTTCTATTAAAGACTCGGTTCGGGAAGTCCGGGAAGCCTTTGCCAGACGCTATGACCTGTTGCAGTTGTTTCTGGAAATCCAAATCCAAATGGCCTTTTCTGACGGGCATGTCTCGGAGCAGGAACAGGTTCTGTTGCGTGAGGTGAGTAAATATCTGGGGATTTCCCAGACTCAGTTTAGCTTTTTACTTAAGCGGTATCAGGCTGAATTCCGGTTTCGACAGCAGCGTGCTCAGTGGCAGTCTCAGCAACGTCATAGTCAGGGGCAGCAAAGACAACACCGCAGCTCCTCCGGGGCAACTCAGCAGTCGATGGTATCTCGCAATGAGGCACTGGCAGTATTGGGGTTGAGCGATGGCGCATCGGACAAAGATATCAAGCGTGCCTATCGCAAGCTGATGGCACAACATCACCCTGACAAACTGGTTTCTCAGGGCCTGCCTGAGCATATGATGGAAATTGCCAAGCGCAAGAGTCAGAGTATTCAATCAGCTTATGAGCTACTGAAACAAAAACGCAGCAGCT
>NZ_PNCI01000112.1 GCF_005887095.1 Pseudoalteromonas rubra
GATTTGATCAACAAGGCCGTGAGTTGTTATCGTAGTAATGTTTAATCAATGCAGATTTACCACAGCCAGTATCACCACTTAGCATCATACATGGCTTTTCACCTGCCAGGTCGTGGTGTAAACGCAGTTTGTCAAAATCGTTTATGATGGTCTTTGGTATGGTGTATTCAATAAACACCGCTTTGAATTGATTGAGTTTTGCCTTTTTAGCCTCGGTCAGCATAACTAAAACGCCTCAAGATCTGAGACAAAATCATCCCAGTTGTCGTCGTCTTTTGGCTGATCCGTTTTTATCTCTTCTTTGTTTTTAGGAGGTAAGGCTGGAGCTGCAATGGAGGTCAGGTTTTCGTTGTTAATATTTTTAGCTCTAGCAATTGCTTTCACCCCTTTAACTTTCGCTTTTCTAAGGGCCTGAGAGACTTCTTTTACTTCCTCTTCAATGCGCTCGTTAATGTAGAGCCTAGCCTTAGCTAAACTTACTTCATCAACCTTTTCATATGTATTTTCTCTCAAAAGGCGAATATTTATCTTATGCATATCAAGTGAAAGGCCTTTAATTTGTTCTTTCTTCGGGCTCACACTTGGCACAGCAATATAGCCACCTTCACCTTTTATAAATACATAAATTTCGGAGAGATCGTTTGGATTTATTTTGATAGTTACTTTTCTTGATTCATTCCGTGCCATTAGCTTTCGCTGGCTAGAAAGCTCATCACTATCATACCTAATGTGTTCATATGTAATACCACCTTTGCGTATGGTGCGCTCAGTGGTAATACCCAGAACGACATCTAAATCTTCTCTTTCTTGAGCATCTAACGTATACACTGGCGTTTTCTCATTCCCTTCTTGCCACAATTCATATGGTATATAACGGTAACGTGAATCAGGCTCCTTATGATAAACATCTATAACCCACTTATGAAACTGATGAACATATGTACTAAATCTTACATGTGCATATTTCTTTGGATCATAATCATGTTTTTCGGCTATGTTTGAAAAGGTTTTCCCCGGGATATCACCATTGTACTTATTGTTTATCGTCTTGAATGCACCTTCTACAAAAGGCTTGTGCCAAGGACGTTCTATTTTGTTAAATTGGATATTTGTAACTACCTGACGACAAGCAGAGTCTAACGAGTCACACCAAAACTCACAGGCGTTATCAACCACTAAAGTACCTATCTTTCCATGACACGGCCAATCACCTGTTATATCTGGATATCTACTTACGATAGGCTCCTTTGGTATCATTGCTTGCCGTATAGCCTGCATTACAGCGATATAGCCCGGGCTTTTAAAACCAATATGAAACCCAATAATGCACCGGCTATATACATCCATCAGTAATGTTAGATTAGCCCGACCCAAAGGCACGAGTGTTTCATCATCAAGCAAAATTACATCCAGTGGAGTGTGGTCAATCTCTACTCTTTCTAAAGGCCGTAAGGGTAAGGTGTGGCTATCAACTGTGGCAAACTCAATATCTGCAAGTCGTTTGCCATATCTATCCACCATCAGATCATATTGAGGTAAGCTATCTATTCGGTTTTTGAATGCTTTGTAAGACAAAGCTTTTAAAGGCGTAGAGATAACCGAATCATTTTCCAATGTTATGAGATCTTTGTAATATCTATACACCGCCGCAACGGATAAGCGCTCTTTTGTACGATAGCGAGTTAACGCCATCTCAAAAAATTTGTCTGTCTCTGAATGTGTATTTCTATTGCCCTTGCGGTCGTGCCTCGGAACGAGTGAAAGTATGTTTCCGCCGGATTCTACATATAGCTTGTGCCATCTTGCTAACGTTCGCCATGAAGGAACCTTTTCACCTTCAAAGCTTGGGATATCTTTTAACAAAGAAGTTAAGTTTTTCTCCGTCCATCCTCCAATCAATCGTTTTGAAATCCATTGCAAATATTTAGTTCGAGCAACTGCTGTTTGTTGGATGTTTTTAGGATATGTAGCTAAGTCTCGATTAATTGACTTCGGCTCAATGGGCTTAAATAGTGCAGGCTCATTGGTAAACTCATCTGCAAAACCAAAGTCATCTTTATTCATCACACCATACCAGTGAATCTAAGCTGAGTTTCGAAGAAAGATCTGAGCTAATTTTTCCAAGAGTTAGCAGCCTACAAATTGAAGAAAAAATATCACCCACGGTTACTTTGATAAGTTGGGTAAGTTCACCAACACGAAGCTTTTTATAACGAGCAAGTAGATTAAGAATAGTCAGCTGTAACTCTGTTAGTGCTTGATACCCTGCATACTGATGTAATAGCTTAAGATTATCCAGCATGGGTTCAACACAAATCTGTGCATCAGTCACTAAGACAAGATCAATTCCGAGCTCTTCTCTAGCTGTTTTGCGTTTTTGAGTGAATCGAGCAATAAAGTCTGAGCTTTCCGTTTTATATTTATACCAAATTGATTAAA
>NZ_PNCI01000113.1 GCF_005887095.1 Pseudoalteromonas rubra
CTGGTCCACAGCAAGCATGGGGATATTCACCCGGGTGCCCAAAAACAGCCGCAGCTACACAGGCCACGAGCCCATCACACTGGGCGGCGACAACCGCATCATTCATATGAATGGTCGGATTTACGATGCAGATACCGGCCGGTTTATGCAGGCGGATCCGGTGGTGCAGGCGCCCGCGAACTTGCAAAACTATAACCGTTATAGTTATGTGCTGAATAATCCGATGTCGTATACGGACCCGAGTGGGTATTTGTTTAAGAAGCTTGGGAAGTTTATTAAGAAGAATTGGCGGACGATAGCGGCGATAGGCGCAGCCTATGTGACATTTGGCTTGTCGACTGGAGCTTGGACATTTAAAGCAATGGCAGACTTAAGTGCGGCAGCTCTAATTGGAGGCGGCGCAGCAGCAGGTGCTGTAAATGGTGCTATTTCTACCGGTACGCTCAAAGGGGCGCTGACGGGAGCGGCCAGTGGAGCCATTTTTGGAGCCCTTGGCGGTGCCGGACTTGGTGGCTTTGAAGCCTTTGCTGCCAGTGGGTTGGTTGGCGGCGTAATGTCCGTTATTCAGGGCGGCAAGTTTGGTCATGGATTTGTCAGCGCTGGCGTGGGCTCTGTCACTGGTGGTATGTTTGGTAAGGGTCCAATGAACCGTATCATCGGCTCCGCCATTGTGGGTGGCACCGTATCCGCAATTACTGGCGGTAAGTTTGCAAATGGTGCGTTCAGTGCTGCTTTTGCTACGGCACTGAAGGCGGATTGGGGTGCCTCTAAACAGCAAAAAACAGGCAGTATTACCTATGGCGCTGTAACTACTGACAAGATAAAGGGTATTATAAAAGGAGCTGTCGAAAATGGTCATAATCTCACGAAAAAAGCATTGGACGCTCTCAACTCTGTTGCGGCAGGAGATGAAGAGTCTGTTCAGCGATTCGAAAGGTTTTTCGGAGAGGTGAGTGATAGCAAGATCAGGATAGTAAGAAGGGCTTATCAGAGTATTGATCAAGCCTTTGAAAACGGAGTGACGGTGAGCTTCGACTTGGCTGATGATTCGTATGCATATGTATATGCAGGAGGTGAGGTTGAAGTCCATTTAGGTAAGTACTTTATGGGAGCATCTTCTACAGGCTTTAATTCGAAAGGTGGTGTGTTTATCCATGAATTAGGGCATGAGGTTTCCGGACTTAACGATGTAGTTTACGGTGTTGCAGGAGCAGAAGCTTTGGCTAAAGATAACTATTTAAAGGCACTAAGAAATGCAGATAGCTATGAATATTATGCAGAATCCCTCTAGTTTAGTTGCAGCTTTGATTATCATAACTGCAGGTTTCATGAGTAGTGCTTTTTCTCGTGATAAAGGTAGCCTTGCAATTGAGCTGATGAGTCAAGGGAAATGTGAACTAGAAGTGGTTTACTCAAATCTATATGAGACTGATATTCATATAGCATATTGGGATGTAGGTGTAGGGAGTGAGCTTTATAAAAGCTTATTCATAGTAAGCAATGGGAGTGAGCTAGTTGATTATGTCGGAAAATTGGTTAAAAGGCGTAAGCCGGAAGGGACTGATTTGATACTTTTAAAAAGTGGAGAAAAACTAGTCGCAAAAATTGACTTGAAAAAAAGCTACCGAATCACGTCAAATGATAAAAATATAAAGGTGAAATTCGAGAACTTTATGCCACTTTACTATGCAGGTACAGAAGGGGTTGAGATTGTTAAGTTCGAGGAATTCACATCTAATGAAGTTTTAATAGAATCCTGCACAAGTTACAAGGACGCCCACCCTAAAAAGAAAACATAAAAGACACCTAATCTAAAGCCCCGGCACCCGCCGGGGCTTTTCTGTTTCTGGTCGTATTTCACCGATTTTTTGGTCGCATCGGTTTGACCATTGTGGTCGTATCCATCGACCTCGTGGTCCGCAGGGAGTGTGATATACAAGTGTATATATCGCTTGATAGGACCAGGTAAGTCAGAGTTGTATGACCACAAAGTCGATTTGTCATGACCAGCTTTATCAGCACATACGACCAGGTTAGAAACATTAATGTAACAAGCTTAGATGAGGCTATAAGGTTATTCGGTGGCTGGGTGTTCGAAATTTATTTAGGTGCTCTGTTACTACGTTTAGTTCTGGATAATTGCCTCTATTACTGCGATCGAAAAGAGTCATCTCAATCTCTATCTGATGGATTTTTTCAGTATTACGTCTGATGAAGTCTATAAATAGGCCAGACTCTTTCATCGTTGAGTTGATAATACCAATCTCTCTGGCTCGATTAACCATAATATTGAAACTGGCGCTTAAAAGTGCAGCGACATCAGGGGACAGCGCTAGCTTTGAAGGGAAGACTGCAGTTACAAGGACACCCAC
>NZ_PNCI01000114.1 GCF_005887095.1 Pseudoalteromonas rubra
GTGATTTACTCAGACCATTGCACAGGAAGATCAGCTCGGTAAAAGCGGATGACGCTTATTATACCCGAGGCTGTTATGCCGAAGTTGCAGCCAAAAAGGCCGATGCGCCTAAGCTATCAGGATTTGATCAACAAGGCCATGGTGAGTGCTGATCCGGCATGGCAGGCAAAACAAGTAGGGCATAAATACAGAGGTATGCTCCGGAAAATTTACGCTTAGTAGATTCAGGGTGCACGTCTGGAAAGCTGGCTGAATTGGCAGAAAAGCTGGGGCAAGTTGCCCCAAAAGGTCGACCATGGAATTAACCTCTTGTCTTGATTAGCAAAAAGACCTTAAAACGGCATCTTGAAGCCCGATGTCTTGTAAAAGATACAATTGCCACAAAGGCGGTTTGGCTTTTTTAACCAATTTTAGAGCTTTTATTCACACTTGCTCAGATGAGGGTTATTATCAGATAAGTCTATTTGCAAAAACCGCCAGAAAAAGGCCCTGTACAATGACCAATATGAGCACAGTTTCTGAACATACCTTGCTAACCATGAACTTTCAGGCGCTGCAATCTGCCTATGCCCGGGACCCTGCGCCCGACTATGCGCAACGCATTGCTGTGCTCAAAAAGCTCAAACGTGCACTGGTCTCGCACGAACAACACATCTATCAGGCCTTGTCTCAGGATTATGGTTATCGCAGTCAATTCGATACTTTCTTTGCCGACATTATGCCCACCATTTCAGCCATTAATTATGCCATCAAACATCTGAAAAAATGGATGCAGCCCTCAAAACGCCATGCCGGGCTCATGCTTATGCCGTCAAAAGTGAAAGTACATTATCAGCCCTTAGGAGTGGTTGGCGTTGTAACCCCCTGGAATTTTCCCTTTTATCTTGCCCTGGGGCCAACTATACAGGCGCTGGCCGCCGGCAACCGGGTGATGATCAAGATGAGTGAGTTCACACCTCATGCAAATCAGGCATTAAAAAGCATTCTTGAAGATATCAGCGATCATGTACATTTGGTCGAAGGTGATGCACAAATTGGCGCGGCATTCGCGGCTTTGCCATTCGACCATCTGATTTTTACAGGCTCAACCGAGGTAGGCAAACTGGTTGCCAAATCGGCCGCCGATAACCTGACACCTATTACACTGGAGTTAGGAGGTAAATCTCCCACCATCATAGATCAGGATATCGATATGGGCGTTGCAGTCGATGCATTGATAATGGGTAAGTCTATCAATTCCGGACAAATCTGCGTTGCCCCCGATTATATCTTTGTGCCTGCTACGCGTATAGACGCTTTCATAGACACATTTATTACACGCTATACTGAGTATCACCTCACGAGCAAAAACAGCAACATACAAAGCCATATTATCTCCGACCGTCAGCTTACCCGGTTACTACATTTGCTGGATGATGCAAAATCAAAAGGTGCTAAAGTTCATGCCGTTAAAGCGCATGACCCAAGTGACAACAAGTGTGTTTATCCGCACCTGCTCACCAACGTCAGCGAAGATATGGCAGTGTTGCAAGAAGAGATTTTTGGCTCGCTACTGCCGGTGATGACCTACAACACACTGGATGAGGTTATTTCCTATATTAACGCTCGACCTCGCCCGCTGGCGCTATATATAATGTCAAAAAACCACCCCCTGATAGAACGCCTGATAGCCAGCACCCACAGTGGGGGGATCAGTATCAATGATACCACCATGCATGTCGTCGCGGACGATGCGCCATTTGGTGGAATTGGCCACTCTGGTATGGGGCAATACCATGGTTATGAAGGGTTTTTAACTTTTTCAAAGGCCAAAACCGTGCTGTATTCCAGCAGCTGGTTGCCAAAGAATCGATTTGTACTTAAACATCGGGATTGGGTGTTTAAGGTACTACGTAAGTGGCTGCTCAGGTAACCCGAGTAGCCACCCTAACTTCCTTTTTCGTGCTCGTTGTCCCCCCCTGTAACTTGTTGTAATAGCCAAATGCTCACCTGGTAACTATTCTTTTACACCTCTCTGAGCGCAAGGAAAAAACAATGAGCAAGTTAACTGCAATCGCTACGCTGAGTGCGGCCAGTCTGCTGGTCTTAATTGGCTGTAGCACCAACCGTCATACCGCTCCTGCCGACCCTATCGACATTACTAAAGAACAAGGTGATGTGCCCAAACGGGTATGGCTGGATCAGGGCTGGAGCGAAAAAGTCCGCGAAGATTTCTGGTTCACCGGCCAGGGGTCACAGATCATTCCCTACACCTGGTTTGTATGGCTGGAACAGGCCGACAGTGAACAGTTGTTTCGCCATGCTGACCATATGGAATTTCTGCGGTATCTGCCCAGCAAAGCCAGTGAACTGAACCCGGGCGGTTTGCCCATTGGCTTTGCCCTGCACAGTAACCAAAAAACCGGCGAGAACTGGGTCGGTATGACCTGTGCTGCGTGCCATACCAGCCAGATCGATTACAACGGCACTAAAATGTTAATCGAAGGTGCTCCCACGCTGGCAAACTTTGTACTGTTTTTTGACCGCCTGGTTGCTGCACTGAACACAACACTGAATGACGATGCCAAATTCAACCGTTTTGCGCTTAATGTATTGGGGTCAAAATACAGCGACAGTAGCAAAGCGAGCCTCAAACAGCGATTACAACAGGTTGCGTTGCAAACCGCACAACGCCAGGCCGTGAATGCACTGCCTGAGGACTACCCGCAAGACTTTACCAGTTATGCCCGGTTAGATGCGTTTGGCAATATTCAGAACGCCGGTACCGCATTTGCGCTCAATGATCTGACCAATAAAAATACCCCGACTGGCCCTGTGTCTTATCCTTTCTTATGGGGGACACACCAGTCAGATGTGGTGCAATGGAATGCTTCAGCCCCGAATACACCGATTGTTGGCCCGCTGGTGCGCAACATAGGAGAAGTCGTTGGGGTGTTTGGCGAATTACAGATAGAAGAAGCGCCTTTCTGGCAACGTGTATGGGGTAAAAAGTTCCGTTACAGCTCAACGGTAGACATGATTGGGCTGGGCAATCTGGAGTCCTGGGTTAAAACCCTGCGTTCACCCCAGTGGCCACTTGAGCACCTTCCTGCCATAGATACGCAAAAGGCAGCCAAAGGGGGATTACTTTATAAACAAGCCTGTGCCAGTTGCCACCAACTGATCCCCCGGGAAAAAGAGCATCTCAATTATATCGCGAACCAAACCCAGGTTTCTGAGCTGGGCACAGATCCGGTAACAGCCAATAACGCCTCCTGTCATATGGCGAAAACACTAATTCTGGAAGGCACCAAAGAACGCATTCTGATCGGCAGTAAGTTTCAGGCCATCGACAATGCCATCGATGTGCCTGTCAATGGTGTGGTTGGCTTAGTTTTAAAAGATTTACCCACGGCCCTTAAGGCAGGCAATATCCCCGAAAGAACCGGCACAGACGGGCAGAAAATCTCGGTCGTCAAAGAGCTGGAAAACCTCATCGTGCAACACCTGAAAGCACGGGGAAAACGTGCCGATGCAGTGGAAACCGATTGTGTTGATGGTGTGCTTGATGGCGCCGTTTACAAGGGCCGTCCGCTCAATGGGATCTGGGCCACTGCGCCTTATCTGCATAATGGCTCAGTACCCAACCTATACGAATTGATGAAAAAGCCCGAAGAGCGCGTCACTGAGTTTTGGGTCGGTAGTCGTGAATTCGACCCGGTCAATGTGGGCTATGTCACCACACAAGGACTCAACAAGTTCAGGGTAAAAGCCAGCAATGGCCAGATTATGCCCGGTAACTCCAATCTGGGCCACAGTTACGGCACTGAGTTTAGTGACGAGGAAAAGTGGCAAATCATCGAGTTTATGAAAACGCTGTAGTGCGGATGGCGGCCTGCGTCGCTATGCAGCAGGCCATTTTATACAAAGTACCAAAGATAAGGATCCGATGAAACATTCTGTCCACAGATCTGACAGAGCAGATCTCTGCAAGTAAAATCGCCAGCGCGCCGTTTCAAGCGGCCAGCTAACATCAGCCGCTAACAGAGTGGCCAACGGGCCACTCTGGTTGCTGTTTGTCTACGAACGATCCACAAATTCGCGGTTGAATGCCAGAAAATCGGAAAATGAACGAGTACTGAGGTGTTCAAGGTAATAGGCTCTGTGCTGTGCTATTTCAGGCGCTGATTGCGATAACATCTGCATGACCCCCTCATTTCCAGCCTCTAATACTGACCCGGCCAAAATAGCAGCAACATACTGTTGTGCCTGATCTTCCGGTTGCAAAACTGAGGCAATATATAATTGGTTGTATAAATTCAAAGCCGGGGTAAACGCATAAGGGCAGGACTCGCGGTATACATGACCCACCGCCAGTTCAGGGATCAACGCACACCGTCCGCCGGCCATAAACGCCTTGGCGCTCAAAAACTGCTCATCGCCGCCCCACTCCAGCAGCCCAACGAGGCCGCCAATTTCTTCATAAAATGCTTTCCTAAAGCAGTAAAATGCGCCATAAATACACGGAATAGTGAGGTCTTGTGTTGGTTCCAGTAACCAATTTATATGCTGAAAATCCTTAGGCTCTTTTACCGGAATATAAACGCCACACCCCAACGGCGCCGCTTCAACCTTTTCCCAGTCGGTATTAAGGTGCACCGATTTACTGCAAAATATCGTCCTGGGATCGCTTTGAATCAGGTGCGCAACATGCGTGTCCCAGCCAGAATCATAAAACTGCATGTGCGCATCCAGTAATACAATATTGTCGTACGAGGCAATTTTAATGCCTAGTTCCCGGCAAGCTGCCACACCGATCCTGAAAGAGTTGCGTATATACTCAGCTTCAAATATCTTTGCATATTTTTCATAATCATAGCCATCATCGCTGGCATCGTTTATCAAAATGATCTCTATGTCGCTGGTAATCGTTGCTTTGATACTTTCCAGCGTCTTCCTGACATTATCGCCTTCATTCAAAAATGGCATAACCACACTCAGACTCACTAGCAAACCTCACAATTAGTAAAAGCAATTGACTCAATGTACCCGCAGTGATACGTTAAATCAAGATTAACAAAACGTAAATAAAGGAGTGATAGATGAAACCATCATTAAATAAAAAGCACATTAAGAAATTATCAAGTGATAACAAAGATATGTTGCAGGCGGCAACACCTCAGGTTGCCGGCGGAATACGCTCATTACCGCCAACAAACCCAATGCAAGACTGCCCTATGACGAAAGATAAAACACGCTGCGTTGAGTGCTTGCCTACGGGTCCTGTGACTTGCCCTTGCCCACCAGTAGGTTAAACAGATCATTAAGCCTTTGGTTCGAAATTGATATACCGGCAGTATAATTAGCACAGCTCTCAGTGTTACCAGACATGCATAATGCATACATAATGGTTGAGCTGCGCTAACTTTAGGGCAACCACCTGATGCCACAAAAGGTTACAAATCAAAAAATCAATGACTTATTGTGAAAATCACCTCAATAGGTTAACTTCACGTTCCCAAAAAGCCTCCAAATGTAATTATTGATTGAAGCATACGAATGCCTAAAACATGCGTTGTAAGTCACCTACAGGCTGGTTTACTTGTTGTTGCTGACCGTCGAAAGATAAATACTTTGGATCACATAATTAAGGATAAGTAATGTACACTTTTACTTTTTAGACAATGCACAACCCACATCAACATTGAATGTGTATGGTCGTTCCTCACATCGGGTTGCTAATTACGGCCGCGCCAGTATGCAAACAACCAAAAATGCCAACAATCTGGGTTTTGAACTGGCTCGCCTGCCTTACAATACCAAACAAGACGGCGTGAAATTTCCTATGATGGCAGGTTGTATGAACCTGGCAGTACTCAACACCAGTGCATCAAGCATTGCCCGGGTGAATTTCACCCAAGCCAACCAGACAACCGGTCCTATCACAACCACATTATGTGTACCGGGGAATGACACAACTACCTTTGTTGGGATAGATACCACCACAGAGCGAGTCGCGAATATTTCAGCACAAGTCCCGGCAGAGCTATCTCACTTGTATAAATAATGCTTTATTTGGGAGCTTGAACCGCCAGGCTCCCTCTTTTAAAAGCTATCGCTGGTCACAGCCTCTGCTTGCACCACGCCCGGCAACTATTAAACATTCTCAATTGTCTCCTTCTATTCTCTGGGTTAAGTTTTGTACCTATAAGCTAATATTCCTATTCAAAGGCTTGAGACACAGGCAAAGAGACAATACACATTATCCGTCTGTGAAGGAGCACACATGACCCGAGATTTAACCTATGATGGCCTTCGAGGCTGGTTGCTTATCATCATTGCCTGCAACCACCTGTTTGGCAATTTTGTTACGCAGTTTACCCGCACCCCGCTGGGGTTTGTGTCGGCTGCCGAGGGATTTGTGTTTTTGTCTGGTTTTGTTGCTTATCTGGTGTATGGGCGACTGGCTGGTGATAGCAAAACGATGCAGCACAAAATATGGCGCCGCTGTTGGGTGATTTACGGGTTTCATCTGAGCGCGATTGTTCTGTGCTTTTCACTGGTGGCCTTGTTTCCTATGTATATCCCACAGTGGTCTGATTTTTTTAATGCTGCCAACTGGTTTAGCAATCCCATTCAAAGTGCTATGTCTGCCACCTTTCTGCTGGAACACCCAGGTTTTCACGATATTTTGATCCTCTATCTGGTGCCTATGGTGTTTCTGCCTTTTGCTATTCAGGCGCTTAAACAAGGTAAAGTGTGGTATATCATCACAGCTTCCTTTTTAGTCTGGTGGCTTGCCCAGTTTGTAACGGCAGAGTTTTTAGCGCCGCCGTTTAGTCGTGTATTTAATGACATCACACTAAACGTGAGTCATTTTGACCCCTTTGCCTGGCAGGTTTATTTTTATATGGGTGTGGTGCTCAGCTACCTGAAGTTTGATAAGGGCCATAACTTTACTTTCACACCTGTGGTGCGGGTAATGCTGCTCAGTGGTGTGGGCTTCTTTTTTACTGTTAAACATGGTTATCCGCAGCTCATGCAACCTTACTATACAGGCCACGGTAGCGCTTCATTACTTTATCAGCTCAACCTGCTGTTGAGCGCGTATCTGATAATGCTGCTAATGCGTCGTTTTTCGTGGTTCTTTACACTCAGATATCCGGTGTTTCTCGGTCAGCATGCCCTGCCCGTTTTTGCCTTCCACTGTGTAGTGGTTTACTTTCTGCTGCCCTGGAGTCATGCATATACCACCGCCCAATGGTATTGGGACCTGTTGATTTGTATGTGCTTTGCAGGCCTGCTTGCTCTTCCGGCTAAGCTTGATCAACGCTGGCGAAAGTATCGCCGTAAGGCCCATTATAAGGTAACCAGCATGAGCCGAGTTAATAAATCATACTAGCCAAAGCGGATCACTTGGCTGTGATTCAATCGGATAGGCAACTTACTTCCTGATCATGCCCCAGGTTACCCTTCTCGACAGAACCACGTTGGGCAAACAGCATATCCGGGCAGGAAAAGTCATCACCAAACATCAAATATAACTCGTATACATGCTCTATGGTCATCACTGAGCGACCCGATTCAAAATTACTGATTGTTGACTGATCAACATTGAGCTTGGCGGCCAGCTGAGCCTGTGAAAGCTTGTTCTTATGCCTTAACTGTCGCAAATTACATTGTAACCTGACCATCAGTTTATTGATCCTTTGCTTTCTGCCAAATGCATCATTTTTCATACTCGTATCCTTATCACCTTTACTCTGCCAGCTGACCCTACACGGATTTACGCAGTCCAATTTCAACCATGACAACACACGTTTTGTTTTGCATGCACGCCAGACGTCATTAACCGCTTATGTGTATTGCTTGTCCAAAGTGCTGCGTGAGTACTGTCATCCCAATATTTAATTAAAAGCCGCTTAATGTAACCAACCTGTTGACCTTTTTAACGATTGGAAATATCGTGTAACGCACAGTCCCGCACGGCTGTTGCATCGGTATAGGTCAGGTACTCTAACTTAAGCCAGATTGACATGTTCCCTTTTTGTATTAACATTGCGACTTTCTTGTTAAGATTATGTTCATTCGAATGTGGAAAAGTCTCCGCATTACAATAAAAAAAGGAAAAAAAGGACGTGATTGATGGCGATGATTTAAAAGCAATGAGAAAAAATGCCGGCATATCACAGGAGCTGATGGCAAAAAAGTTAGAGTGCGACCGCAAAACAATCAGTAACTATGAGCAGGGCGTCAGCGACATTAAGTCTAAACAGCTGTTTCGCTGGCTGATGCTATGCAAAATAGATACACGCTCTTTACTCAATGAAATCAGGCAAATTAGTGGCAGTTTAAACCGCCATGATGCGTCAAAGTTACAGGATGACGAAAAATGAAAAAGATACGCCCACTCACACTTCTAACTAAATTGGCTTCTCTGGTAAAACTAACTGGCCGAGATATGGGTCGAGACCTGAGTAACGATAATAGCTTATCTGGTTGTCAGAAAGAATTTGTATCGGGATGTGGGCCCTATCGACCTGATGAGCCTCATGTCAACAGACCATATAAGCAAGTGGAAGCTAAGGATTCTGATATTACAACAGCAATATTATTTGCAGACTCTAGAATATCTAAAAACTCTCGGAAACTTCTTGGTGAACAGCGGTTAAGGACAAAAAAAATAAACTTAAATACTTGTAATATAGTACTTGGAGGCCTTGGTGCAACTAAGCCGCCTAGAGCTCAAGCCACTAGTACCGAGATCCCCCCAAAGCAAAAAAAAGCAGGTACACAAGGATAGGTAATGAAACTTTCTCATTTAATTCTAGTCATTATTGCTGCAATTGCATTCTTCTATATTCAGCTTTGGGAGCATGTAGTTGTCACTCCGCTCTACTTAGTGCTTCTGAGTGCATGCACTATTTACGGAGTATATAAACAAGATGTCAATGTAGCTCATATTTCAGGTTACATCTTAGTTTTGACAGCAATTGATCATACAATATTTGCAACTGGCTTAATCAACAACGTTACACCAGAAAAAAATAAACTTCTTCAAGGTACTATAATCTATGGAACTCACTTTTTGCTTAGTTTAGCAATGGTAATTGTATTGATATTTAGAGTTCAGATTACAAGACTTTTTTCCAATTCATCGAAAGTAAAGCTCACACACTTTGACGGAATATTTCACTGGATTTTTATTTATAACTCAGCAGTTTATTTATTTGCGCTACTAGAAAACATCGCCTGGTCTTACTTCGAGATGAAATCCTGGACATTGATATATGATAATTTTGAAGGATTAATCTATATCGCCTGGGCACTGTGTTGTGGCGCATTGCTAACCATGATGATCCTGTCCGCAAGAGAAGGTGGTACGCAGGCTTCCCGCGCATCTTAATTGACTTTTAAAATACTATCGCCAAATGCCAGTCAGCAAAACTAACTGGCATTTTTTGTGCGCCCCTCTAACTTGCATGCACCCGTTTTATTTCTTCAATTAAAGCCTCAGCTAAGGGCGATGCCGTATTACTTTTTGACGTGATCAGCATCACCGGGATCTGATAGGCGTATATTTCTGGCTGTATGGCTCTGAATATGCCTTTATCGACCCAGTAGCTGGCGTAATGTTCAGGCAGATAACCAATGAACTCGCCGGACAGTATTAAGTGGGCAATACCTTCATCGTGATAGGCAATGGCACTATTCTGATAGTTCAGGCCATCGTTGCGCACTTCTTTATCGCGCAGGTAGTTACTGGTGATCACCTCGGCTTCGGCAAGCAATGCTTCCAACTCGGCGTTATTCCTCCCGGTTTTACTCTGCTCACTTGCCGCCAGGTCACTTTCCACCAGCTCACTTTCTATCAAATCAAACAGGGGATGTCCTTGCGCACAATATAAATAGTTGTATTCATTGTGTAGCGGATAATAATCCAAACCGCGCAGCTGATGGCGGCTCACGCCCAGCCCCACCAGAGAGCGACCATTAACCACTGAGGTTTCGACTTCGCGGGCTTCACACACATGGATATCAAACTGAATATTGCCACCGCGGGCTTTGAGCGCCGAAATAGCTCGCGCTAAACCGCAACGGGGATCGCTGACCATAGTATCTATGGTGGCAATGGTCACTCGCCCCGAGAGTTCGTTTTTAGAGCTGGCCACAGTGCTGGCAAAAGCTTCACACTGTTGCAGCAACTCCAGAGATGCCTGATAAGTCACCCTGCCCGGCTCTGTCAGCTCAAAGCCGCTGCGCCCGCGTTTGCATAATTTCAGGCCCAGTCGTACTTCCAGATCCGATAAGTGCGAACTAATGGTCGAACGGCCGATGTTCAGGCGCGACTCCGCAGCCGACAGTCCACCACATTCTACGATGGCGACAAAGATCCGCAACAACCTTAAATCAACGTCTTGTACCTGCACGCTTGTTTACCTCTTTTAGTTTATGGCTTGTAATGCTCCGGCCTACCCTATTTCTCCCGTCAGATTTAACACCCAAGTTGCCTGTTAGTAGATCCCGCATCAAG
>NZ_PNCI01000115.1 GCF_005887095.1 Pseudoalteromonas rubra
CCCCCCCCCCCCCGCCCCCCCCCCCCCCCAGCTGCGCCTTCCACCCCCCAGCTTCGACTTCCTCATCCCAGCTTCGACTCCCTCTGCCCAGCTTCGCCTACGTCATCCCAGCTTCGCCTTCGTCATCCCAGCTTCGCCTTCGTCATCCCAGCTCCGCCTTCGTCATCCCGGCCTTGAGCCGGGAACCACCGACAGCAAAACGGTGACTGACCGGAGCAAAGATCCAAAGCAAATAACCAAAAATAAAAGCACTTAAAATCAAATAGATAAAAACAACCTCAAACTTTTTTCAAAAAACTTCCTTGAAAAGCATTGGCCCCGGCCATAGATAGATTTGTGAGGACGCCGGAAGGGTCCCAAACCAAACTAAGGCTTTGTTTTAAAAGTCTTTATTTAAGTAATGTTAGAGTTAAAAACCCGCTATTTACTGGTTTAATGCAAAGAGTAAATGGCTAAATTATCGCTTTATGAGGATATGATTATGCGTACAGTAGATTTATCACCCCTTTACCGTTCATTCATTGGTTTCGATCACCTGGCATCTATGATGGACGCGGCGCAGCGTAGCAGCGAGAAGCAACCAAGCTACCCGCCATACAACATCGAAGCGTTAGCTGAAGACAAGTACCAAATTACCATGGCGGTGGCCGGCTTTACGGAGCAGGAGTTGTCGCTTGAGTCGGAAAATAACACGCTGACCGTTAAGGGCGAGAAGCAAAATAAACAAGACAAAACCGACCGTAAGTTTATTCACCAGGGCATTGCAGAGCGCAACTTTGAGCGCAAATTCCAGCTGGGCGACCATGTCAAAGTGATTGGCGCAGAGCTTGAGAACGGCTTGTTACTGATTGACCTGGAGCGCGAAGTACCGGAAGCGTTAAAGCCAAGAAAGATTGAGATTGGCACCGGTAAGTTGTTAGAGAGCAAATAAAACACTCACTCCCTTTTTCCTTGTATTACATTGTTGAATTCCCACCCGCCGCCCGAAAGGGCGGCTTTTTTGTCTGCCATAGCAAACAGATTAAATAGCCACGCCCAGTGCTTCGGCCACTCGGGTCGCATGTGGACCTAACCAGCCCAGCACCGGAGTAAAACGCTCGACCAGCTTTTCACTATGGCTGGCAAAGCTTTCGGCCTCTTTGGCTATTTTAGCCGCACGGGCCAGCGACTCAGCCACCTCAGCCTTATCGGGCTGCGCCTGTTCAACTTCCTCTTTAGCCTCTTCCAGCGCATTATGCAGTTTGCGCGGCTGCGACGTACTAAGCTCTCCCAGCGCTGTGGTTAACTCACTCAGTGCCTGCTGAATATCCACCGCCTGAGGCTCAGGCATGGTGATTTTAGGGGTGGCCACAATCTGGTTATAGTCGCCAGTGTTTAACACCGCACCATTGGCGTTGCCACCCACCTGTATTGTTCTGTCTGACATGGGATTACTCCTGATCTAATTCATTAAGTTTTTCAATAATGGGGAGGACAAGTTCAACATCCGGCTCCTGATCTGCGGCCTCACAATAACGAAGGTAATTACCCAGCATAATTCCCATCCACGATTTGTATGCCTCTGGCCACTTTATAAAATAAGGTGACAATAATTGCACCGCCTCTTTTGAACTGAACAACGCAGCTTCGCGCAGGCCTAACTCGCTTTGCCGGTTGGCCAAGTTATTCAGTGTGCCAGCCAGATTGGGCAAAAAGGTATCGGGGTGGATCTCAGCCAATGCGCTGTAGTGTTCAACGGCCTCAGTTGCGCTAGCGAGGGCAGCTTCGCGCTGGCCTAACTCGCTTTGCCGGTTGGCCAAATTATTCAGTTACATGGCCAAACGCGCTAAATCAGCTTCACTGATCTGCTGCTCAGTCTGAGTCTGGCTTTGCTGATATAAAATAGTAGTTAATTTGCAGGCTAGTTCGGCCAGCGCGATAGAGCTGTGTGGCATAGCACCATTGAGTAATTCTATCAGCTTCCGACTGTGATGGTTGTCCTCGACCAGCTGCTCTGCCCACTGTAACAACTGGGCCTGCTGAGCGGTTGGCTGGCTGACCGGACAGGCAAAGTCCTGTAACAGGCGAACCAGTGCGGCGGCGGCCAGCTCCTGACCGTATTCAAGGGTACGAGCCAAGATGTCGGGCGCTTTTAAGCTTCGCTCTCTGTCACTATGTAAAAGCTGTATACACATAGCCTCGGCTATGAGGTCGGGCTGAGTGGTCGATAGTCTGGCTGTTTCGCCCGCGTCTTCCGCTGGCGGAAACGTCTGCTGTAATGCAAGTAACTCTTTATCCAGGCCTGGACTATGCCAGCCCATGGCAACTAGCTCAGTGCTGAGCGTCTGGCGCATATCGGCAATATGGAGCCCGCCACACAGTAAATGAAAACACAGGCAATGGGCCAGCTTAGTGGCATTGCCCCCTTCGCCAAAACACTTGTAAAAGCGATCGATTTCTCGCTGCGCCAGTTTTTCGGCCGCAGCCAGATAATGTAATGACAAAGCCGCGCGCGGCGACATGTCCCGGCACAGAATACCTGCCATAACCAGCGCCAGTGGATTAGCAAATTGCGGGTCGGCCAGCGCAGTATCAAAGTCGGGTTGTTCACCTGGCTTGGGGATTGTACTGGCTTGAGGATTCGGCACCAGCGCTTGCGCAGCATTCAGCGCAGCACACAATACCGCTCGCCGTAATGAGATATCACTCAGCCCAGCCAGCGCATAGGGCTCAAACTGGGTAAACAGGTCAAGCCGCGCCTGGTCGCTACCTAACGCAGAGCCCGTTAGCGTGTGCCACCAGCCAGCCTCTTTACTGGCTTCGCGCTCCAGCAGCAGGATACGCACCCGGATACCGTCGGCCAGGTCATCTAGCTGAGACAGGGCATCAAGCCATTGCGCCAGTGCCTGCGCATTAGCCCCGGCGTAATCAACCACCAATATTAAAGAATGGGACCAGTTAGCCTGGGCAAATTTAAAGGCATGTGCCAACTCTGCTAAGTCATCGCTACGTACAAAGCCAGCCGCCCAGCCCGCTTGCTGCTCTGCCTGCTCGCACAGCTCAATGGCCAGGCGCGTTTTGCCACTGCCTGCGGAGGCGGTGATGGCAAAGACGGAAATATCCCTGTTGTCACTTAGCCATTCATGGAGCATCGAAAGCTCGCGCTCTCGGCCCTGTAAGCTCAATGCTTTGTTGTGCGCGCTGAGAATATCCAGCACATTCGGTGGGGTTTGCGGACCTCGACGACGCCGGGCAGGGGCATGGGGGCGCACCAGCGGAATGCGAAATTCCACCGCGCCCCCCACCTGATTATGATCGCCGTTAATAATAATGCTCTGATTGGCACTGCCCTGCACTGACACACTGCGCTCAGCCACACTCACACTCCCTGGTTAATGCTTACTTTTTCATCCTATTTCAGCAGTGCAGCTCAGGCAAGGGTTAAATTTTTTACCCAGCACTGTAAGTTCGTGTAACTGGCGAACCGTGTATTGTGTTCCATACTTGCTCTCGGAAACCACAATCCGGGAGGATAATTATGCTGGACTCAACCCCACAAACCACCAAACAAGACACCACCTTTGTGCAAAGCTACGGCATACACACGGGCTTTGTACCACGCTCTCAACTGATAAAAAAACACTGGATGCTGGCAGGCGATGACTATGCCAAGTTGCAGGGACACTGGCACGATAACGCGCTTACCGCTATTTATGGCAACTATTTTGTGGTAGAAAAAATCAACGGCGTTGAGGTCAGCGATGCCCAGGCACTGGCCACCCTTGAAGAGCTGAGCCGGGTAACGCTGGCGCAGCAATTTGGCCCGCAGTATAGCAATAACATCAGCTTTTTTGCCTCCGACCGCAGTGTCGGCTGGGAATACCCTATACTGACCCCAGCGCAGGCCAAAGAGATCAGTACCAGCCTGGATGTGATAGCCTACAACAAGGTACTGCGCTATGCGTTTGCCTCAGCCTATGCGTATAGTCTGGAGCCCGGTGGCACCTTTGCCTACAATGACGAGCCACTTTACCAGAAGTTAATGCTTACCAATGGTAAGCTTGAGATCATAGATACACTACTGAATGTAGACGGCGTCTATGCCTTTGCCGTTAAAGTACCCGCCATTGCCTCTGAAGGCCTGGAAGAAGAAGTGATCATTGCCTATAAGGGCACCAACCCGTTTAACACCGGCGACCTGTACGAAGACGTTAAACTGTTTTTTGCCAATCTGGCCGAAACCGACATCGCCTGGCAGCGCACCGCCTTTGAGTTTTGCCAGCGCATTTTGGAGCAGTATCCTGCCAATCAGGCATCTGTTGCACCCGGTTATCAGGTACCCGAAGCGTCAACCAGCCATAATGTGGTGCTCACCGGCCACAGCCTGGGCGGTTATACGGCGGTCGACTCCGGCGTGCGTACTGGCATTCAGACCCGGGTTTTTGCCTCGCCCGGCACTAAGATCATCGACGCCTATGCCCGCTATTTTGCCAACACCATGCGGCTGCGTAATGTGATCAACTTCCGCACCGACTATGATCCTATTTCGTCCTCCGCGCTGCGCCACGATGAAAACGAAGTCGAATTCCCGGCTTTCCCGGGTAACAACCTGTTTGTGAATCATTCGCTGGAAAATATGATCAAAGAGCGCCTGATCCCGCTCTATCACAACTGGCAAGATCCAACAGCCCGCCCAAGCCAGCTATTCATCACCCCGGACGCCAGCACAGGCGCAGGCCTAAAATCCCGCACAAATGTTTGGGGGCCAAGTCATGACCGGTGATTAATAATCACCGCAGCATGACTTGGCGCGAGACATGGATGTCGAGCCGGACCTGCACTACAGGGACGTACTTTACTCCCAGCTCGAGCGATTAAGTATCGCCTTTTGTCAGTGGACGCGAGCCCCGGACGGGCGACGAAAGACCGACGATTAAATATCGTCGCAGGCTCGGCGCCCCCGCATGAGGAGGTGAGCGCATGGACCTATATGGACGTAGGGAAGTAGAACAATGCAGGAGCACATTGTCGAGATGCGCGATTCGAGATGCGCGATCGACGTAACGACAAGGACGTACTTTACTCATAACTCACTCAAAGCATCCGCGTTGCTTTTAAGCAGACCCCGGCTCGCTGGCCGGGGTGACGGTGGTGTGTGTATCTTTAGCACAAATGGGCGCAACTCAGGTTTTGCTTGCCAGTCCAAAGTAGAACAATGCAGGAGCACATTGTCGAGATGCGCGATGGACGTAACTACAGGGACGTACTTTACTCATAACTCACTCAAAGCATTCGCGTTGCTTTTAAGCAGACCCAGGCTCGCTGGCCGGGGTGACGGTGGTGTGTGTATCTTTAGCACAAATGGGCGCAACTCAGGTGTTGCTTGCCCAGTCCAAAGCTAAAAATAAAACCAATTTAAATCAAATAGATAAAAACAATCTCAAACTTTTTTCAAAAAACTTCCTTGAAAAGCATTGGCCCCGGCCATAGATAGATTTGTGAGGACGCCGGAAGGGTCCCAAACCAAACTAAGGCTTTGTTTTAAAAGTCTTTATTTAAGTAACATTAGAGTTAAAAACCCGCTATTTACTGGTTTATTGCAAAGAGTAAATGGCTTAATTATCGCTTTATGAGGATACGATTATGCGTACAGTAGATTTATCACCCCTTTACCGTTCATTCATTGGTTTCGATCACCTGGCATCTATGATGGATGCGGCGCAGCGTAGCAGCGAAAAACAGCCCAGCTACCCGCCATACAACATCGAAGCGTTAGCTGAAGACAAGTACCAAATTACCATGGCGGTGGCCGGCTTTACGGAGCAGGAGCTATCGCTTGAGTCGGAAAATAACACGCTGACCGTTAAAGGCGAGAAGCAAAATAAAGAAGACAAAACCGACCGTAAATTTATTCACCAGGGCATTGCCGAGCGCAACTTTGAGCGCAAATTCCAGCTGGGCGACCACGTAAAAGTGATTGGCGCAGAGCTTGAGAACGGCTTGTTACTGATTGACCTGGAACGCGAAGTACCGGAAGCGTTAAAGCCAAGAAAGATTGAGATTGGCACCGGAAAACTAATTGAAGGCTAACACCTGAAGAGTAGTAATTACTCACTCCCTTTTCCTTGTATTACATTGTTGATTTCCCATCAGCCGCCCGAGAGGGCGGCTTTTTTGTGTCTGCTAATTACACAACACTTCGAGTATAACTGCCTATAAATACGGTAAATTCATACTATAAAACGCATGCCACGGCGTCTTTTCGCTGCTATTTTGATGTAGAACATGGTCAGCGACGATCCACAGAACTTAGATTGATTTTTGCATAGGGAGTTGTGATGCTGGCGACCACTGAGGTAAAGCTGTAAGCCATTGAACATGAAGAAGGAGGTGCAATGCTCGACCTAAGTTTTATCCATCTGTCGGCTTTTTATGAGCTCACTGCGCTGGTGGTATTGGCCGCCGCGTTGGGGTTTATTGGCGTGTTACTTCGCCAACCCATGATTGTGAGCTTTATTGCCGTGGGGGTGGTTGCCGGGCCTTCGGCTTTAAACATAGTTCAGTCTCATGAACACATTGAACTGCTGGCCGAACTGGGCATTGCAGTATTGTTATTCCTGGTAGGCCTTAAGCTTGACCTGAAACTCATTCGTACACTTGGGCCGGTGGCACTGGCTACCGGGCTGGGGCAGGTTGCATTTACCTCCGCCATTGGCTTTTTACTCGGTAAAATGCTGGGGCTGGATACCGTTACCTCCTTGTATGTTGCCGTTGCGCTGACCTTTTCCAGTACCATTATTATTGTCAAACTGCTGTCGGATAAACGCGAAGTAGACTCCCTCCATGGGCGCATCGCGGTGGGCTTTTTGATAGTCCAGGACTTAGTGGTGGTGCTGGCGATGATGGTGCTCTCAGCCCTGGGCATAGGCGCGCAATCGAACGGCACTCACTCGGCGCTGGCGCAAATAGGCAGCGTAATGCTGTATGGATTGATCATGCTTGCGTTTGTGCTGGTGTTTATCCGTTATATGGCCACTCCACTGGTCAGTCGCATCGCCCGCTCTAAGGAGTTATTGATCACCTTTGCCATCGGCTGGGCGACGTTACTGGCGGCTATCGGCAGCCAGCTGGGCTTTAGTAAAGAGTTGGGCGGCTTGCTGGCGGGGATATCTTTAGCATCTACCCCATTCAGAGAGGCCATAGTTGCGCGCCTGGCTTCGCTGCGCGACTTTCTGCTGCTGTTTTTCTTTATTGCCCTGGGGACACAGCTGGACCTGAGCCTGCTTGGCTCTCAGGTGTTCCCGGCACTGATATTGTCGCTGTTTGTACTCATTGGTAACCCTATCATTGTGATGGTGATCATGGGGCTGATGGGCTATCGCAAACGCACCGGTTTTCTGGCCGGGTTAACCGTGGCGCAGATCAGTGAATTTTCACTTATCTTTATGGCCATGGGACTCACGCTTGGCCATGTGTCGGCCGACTCTCTGGGACTGGTCACGCTGGTGGGGCTTATTACCATTGCCATGTCGGTGTATATGATCACTTACTCCCATGGACTGTATAACAAGCTGGAGCGCTGGCTAGGGGTGTTTGAGCGCGAAAAACCATTCCGAGAAGAAGCGCTCGAAAGCCAGCCATCATCAGAGCAAGCCTATGATGTGATCCTGTTTGGGCTTGGCCGCTACGGTAAGGCACTGGCCCACTATCTGCAAAAAGAAGGCTTCAAGTTGCTGGCGGTAGACTTTAACCCCGACGAAGTCAGGCGCTGGCGTAACGACGGCCACTTGGTGATGTATGGCGATGCCAGCGATCCGGCGTTTGTGAACGACCTGCCGCTGCAGGGCGTAAAGTGGGTGGTGTCGGCTATGCCACAGCATGATTTGGGCGTAACCCATGAAGATCCACGCCTGGCACTGATAGATGGCCTGAAACAACAACATTATAGCGGCGGCATTGCCATTTCTACCCAGCACCAGCACGACCAGCCACTGCTGGAAAAAAAAGGCGCTACACTGGTACTGATGCCATTTCATGATGCCGCCGAGCGGGCGGTAGAGCGGGTAAAGGCGGCAACACCAGCCAGCGCCCAGTTAGAGGTAAATAATGAGACGATTTAACAAGATATTATGTGTGGTGGACCCGGAAGCAACCATGGACACCGCTGTGGTGCAAACCCTTAAGCTGGCGCGCGACAACCAGGCCGACGTTACCTTTATCTCGGTATTAAAGGAGGCCAAACACTGGCGCGCATTCTTTACCAGCAAAGAAGAGTACGCCAGCCAGCTAGAAGAGCTGATCACCAACAAGCGGGCCGCCATTGAAGCCAAGATCAAAGCGCTGGACTCAAACCAGGATCCCGCCATCATAGTGTGCACCGGGATCGGCTTTATTGAGATCATCAAGCGCGCGGTCGATGATCAGTACGACCTGGTGGTCAAATGCGCCGAAGACGCAGACTGGATGGATCGCATGCTGGGCAGTGAAGACATGCATTTACTGCGTAAATGCCCCTGCCCTGTGCTGATGCTTAAACCCGGACAGCTCGATGCCTTTGGTAAAATTCTGGCTACGGTCGACGTTAACGACAGCTTCAGAGAGCTGGATGATGAACAAGTACAGGACAAACTCAATCAGGCAGTGATGGAATACAGCGTGTCGTTAAGCCTGCCAGAGCTGTCTGAGCTGCATGTGGGCAGCGCCTGGGATGCTTACGCCGAAGACTGGCTGCGCTACGGCACCTTTGCGCATCAGTCGGACGAACAGGTGGATGATTATGTAGAGCAGGGGCGCAGAGACTGCGCCACTAAGCTGGCCCGGCTGGTGACAAAAATGGACCAGCTGTTCGACAAGTCAGCCGTTCAGTATCTGCAACCCAAACTGCACCAGGTCAAAGGCAAAGCCAGTAAAGAGATCCCTCTGCTGGCCCAAAAACACCAAATTGACCTAATCGTGATGGGCACAGTCGGCCGTGTCGGTATTCCGGGTTTGATAATCGGCAACACCGCCGAATCGATCCTGGAACAAACCCAGTGCTCCGTACTCGCCATTAAGCCCAAAGGTTTCCAGACCCCAATTAAATAACCCGCGAGGGTAACCCACAGGTCCACCGGCTGACGAGTCGGTGGACCGCCTTTCTCGGCTTTTCTCACTTCGCCTGCGCCAATACTGCTTTCGGGCTTTCACCCTCGTACAGGCAAACTGTACCCAATGAGTAAAATTTATCCCATTGTCAGCCATTATAAAATACCGTTTAATATGGGCATAAAACCCCATACCAGACTTTTGCGGGGTTAAGCAGTTTAAAAGGAATATTGATGTCAGAACATAACCCCGAACTACCCCTAGAGATCCAAGCACTGATTGAGAAAGCCCAAGGTGGCGATGCCGAGGCTCAAACTGAGTTGGGCCTTGCCTACTATTTTGGCGAGGGAGTGGAGCAAAATTATCAACAAGCCGCTTACTGGTTTACACAAGCAGCGGAACAAGATTACCCAATCGCGCAGTGCAGCCTTGGGGTTCTGTACGAACTTGGTCAAGGTGTGGCGCAAAGTGATGAGAAGGCGGTTGAGTACTATCAGTTAGCCGCTGAACAGGGAGATGCGCGTGGTCAGTGCAACCTGGGCTTAATGTATCTACAAGGAAAAGGC
>NZ_PNCI01000116.1 GCF_005887095.1 Pseudoalteromonas rubra
GAAAGACATTCATCCATGAATCTCATCGACATTCGTACCTCCTGTACATCAAAGCCCGATTCGAAAGAGTCGGGCTTTTTTGCGTTTGGCGTAAAGTACTTCCATGTAGTATCTCCCCTTCGCGCGTCCTTGCGCTCACTTCCTCGAACTGCGAAGCGTTGCTTCGGTTTCTCGTCACCCTCGCGTTCATTGCGCTGCGAAGCGGTGCTTCGGTCGCAATTCACCCCGTACTTGATGCGGGATCTACCAACAGACCACTCAGTAAGTATGACAAATACACCGAAGCAA
>NZ_PNCI01000117.1 GCF_005887095.1 Pseudoalteromonas rubra
CTCAGAGAAATGATTAGCTCGTCCTTTACCGCCGTGATGTTGCGTGTTGTTCCACTGAGTAATTGCATCCTCAGAAAACCACAGCTGGATGTTGCCTCTGGCGATAAGGGCTTTATTGTAATCACGCCAGTTAGTGATACGCTTTTCTTTCAAAGTTCAGTCTCGGTGTTTGCTTTTGAGATCTGATCACACAATGCCAAATTAGTTCAATGATTTAGGAAACAACGC
>NZ_PNCI01000118.1 GCF_005887095.1 Pseudoalteromonas rubra
AAGCTGGGCCTAATTAGTCGATTCTGAATAACCCACTTTTTTAAGTGGCCGGCACGCGCATTCGGCTCGCACTTTGGGCGAGCTTCTTCACTTTAGTATCTAACTGAGTATGTCAATTGCTGCACCTGCACTGAAATTGGCCACTGTAAATTCCAGGCATAAAAAAGCCTTAGGGTTGCGAGAATTTTTCGGCAATTCTGGCCTATACCAGCCAGGATTGCGTTTAACTTGTCACCCAATTTCCCTTTCAATCGGTTAAGCCCCAGATGCCCGTCCTGTTTCATATGTCCTATGATCGGCTCGATTGCGTTGCGCCGTTTCAGTTTGCGCTTAATCGATGGTGTAACTCCGCGTTTTTGCCCTGCGATATAAACCTCATACCGCTGCGCCATGTGTCCCCTGTAACCTCGGTCAACATAGCAGGTTTGCGCACGCTGATTGGTCACATCCTCAACTATGTGTAATGTTTTCAGCAAGGTATCACCATCGTATGGGTTACCGTGCATGGCGTGACTTGCGACTATAAACTGCTCTTTGACTGTCGTTGCGACACTCACTTTCACACCGAATTCATAAGGCTTAGCACTTTTCCCTTTCGCGATACACTCTACTGCCGGCTCTTGCAAACTATAGAGTTTGTTTTTGCTGTGCTTTTCCTGTTTTAACAATTGCTCTGCTTTGAGCATCATCTGCACTAACTCTGATGTGGGCTCTGCCGGTAGATTTCGCATTACATCCCTTAGCACACGTCTGAGGTAATTCTTTTGCTTCTTCAGTGCTTTGCGCATTCGTTTGAACTGCTTGGCATGTGCATATCGACCGACTTGCATGGCCATTTTTGGTCCCTGCCTCGCGTAGCTCTGCCGTAGTCTGACACCCGCTTCTTTTGCCAGCATGGTCAGTTTTTTACGGCACCTTTCCAGTAACTTGCTATCTGTCGGGTGGGCGATGTTCTTTTCCATCACCGTGCTGTCCACGACAACTTCCCTCAGGCTGGATGCTTTAACCGTGTTACTTTTAAGTCCTGCATCAACTGTCACAGAGAGCATTAACTCAACACCTTGCTCTCCAATTCGACGCCGAAAACGCGACATCAGGCTTGGATCACACGGCAACTCATGGCTAAAAAACTGCATCCCGCAGAAGTACTGCCAATATGGGTTTTCGCACCAAGCTTCCACAATGCGCTCATCAGAGAGTTTGTTGATTTGCTTTAGATACTCTAGTCCAGCCATGAGTCTGATAGGCTTTGCAGCAGCCCCATTATTGGCACAATAATGCTCACCAAATTCTACCTCCAGGCGCTGCCAATCAATCAACTCAGCTAAGCGAACGAGTTCATGCCTTGGGGAAACCAGATCGATAAGCTCGATTTCAAACAGTCGTTTTTGAGGGTGTTTTGGCGTAGATTTTGGCTTCATTTGTGGCCTCATTTTGCAATGTTTTAAGGTGTTGACGTTGAAAAGTTGCAAAATAAGGGTAGTCAGATCGCCTAGATCTTCAAATAGATCAGCAAGTTAAGTGTTTTTCAGTGATGACTAACGAGGCACACTTACACCTGACCGCCCCAATTGGTTAGATG
>NZ_PNCI01000119.1 GCF_005887095.1 Pseudoalteromonas rubra
AGCGCTCAAGTCCTTTGACTGTGGTAACGCGGTTCAGGATATCGTACTCAAAGGTGGTAGGCGTGTCTTCGGCGTTCAGCGCCCGGCTGGTCAGGTTCCCCATCGCATCAAAAGTGTAGCTGTGCTGCTGGATATAACGATATTCACTGCTCTGAGCAACCTTGTGTGCTTTTTTTACGGCCCGTCAGGTCGTTGTCTATCAGGGCCGCGCATTAACGCCGATTCAGAAGCGTCCACCACATCACCCACCCAAAAACCCAGACTGAATGCCTATGATTTTGGGTGGGTGTCCATGTAACTTTCACTCTCCTGAGCAACCTTGTGTGCTTTTTTTACGGCCCGTCAGGTCATTGTAGTCGTTGTCTATCAGGGTGGCGCATTAACGCCGATTCGGAAGCGTCCATCACATCACCCACCCAAAAATCCAGACTGAATGCCTACGATTTTGGGTGGGTGTCCTTGTAACTGCA
>NZ_PNCI01000012.1 GCF_005887095.1 Pseudoalteromonas rubra
AACTATCCTGCCATAGGGGGTCGCTGTGAGATGGATAATAGGTTTGTCTAGAAGTCTGTCTCGTAGGCTGTAACAATCCGTTTGTTCTTTCAGAATTCGAGTTTTTCTGAGTGTCTAGTGGACCAAGTACAAACTATTCTAAATAGAGAGAAATGGCATAACCATCACAAAAAGTTCTTCTACGCTATCATGAAAGTTGTTATATGCTGCTCACTGGCCGCTATTAGCAGAGCAATGCATAGAGCAAGAGAAGAGTTACGGTGAATTTTTACTGTCTTTACTGGAAACTGAGCAACAACACAGAGATGAAGTTCCAGGCAAATACAATCAGAGATCGTGCTGTGCTGTCGACTATCAGGCTTGGCAAAGAGGTTAGGCGACGAACCGATTATGTTATGACAGGAAAGCAACTGCGCTGGGCTATACGTGAATACGTGCGCTTGATACATCTGCTCGGGAGGCCCAATTATGAGGGACCCCCAGCGCCGCCTTAAGCGATGAGTGACAGCTTGCTAAAATGTGAAGTGAAACGGGACCGAGCCAACTGTTACGAATCCGATTTTAAGGCCTTGTTAACACTTCTTTTTACGCTCAATCACGTTTGGCAGTTTAAAAAAAGATCCATCTCCCCTACCGCTATGAAAAAAGCCCCAGCGCTTTTCAGGATCTAGCAAATCAATTTTACAGATATGGTGATCACTAGCCTTCACTCCATCAGAAAACAGGCGAAAGCTTAGCTCATCGGTATTGATCTCCACAATAAGACCAGAAAAGTCCAAGTTATAACAACTTTCTAAAATTTTGTGCTTATCACTTGGAAAATTATCTTTGTAAATAGCATTATATCGTGGTTGGAAATATCTGATTAGACCGGCTTCTACTAGACAAATTTGCTCATACTCTGAAAGATGATTATCAACAATGTTTCTGAATCTATCCATATCTCTATAGTCAGAGATCACATTACCTGCTCTACCGTCCATTTGATGGATAATTCTATATGGTTCGTATTCAAATGTAAGAATCTGAATCTCTGAATCTGGTGATTCATATTGAGCCTGAGCAAGTATTTTTTGCAGGGTAGAATGACTTTTTAAACGTTCAAAAGCGGTTCGAGTGCCATCTCCGTATGCTTGACCGACATACAACACTTCTAAGTCACTTAACTCTCTATTAGTTAGGTGCCAGCCCATACCCATACAAATTATGCTGGCAGGGAGATATCTAATTTCATTACCATCAGCATCTAGAGTTAATATTTCACGGTGAGGGTATTTTGATAACCTCACTTCAACTGCGCCATCCAGTAGTGGAAAATCAATTGAAAAATCTTTTTCGCGTAACTCACCATCTACTCGATAATTAATCCTACCGCTAATCTTTCCATTTTCGTACCGGAAATACTCCTTTGAGTAGGAAATTATAGGAGACTTAGAAATTAAATAAATATGTGAATTATTTGATACTTCCGTTTCTTTTGGTCCCATTGTACCACCAGTCATTAACTGACTAGCAGAGGTTAATAACCACCTGCCTGAGCATATATTTACAGCAAACTCTGATAAAAAAACTTTTTTGGGTTGTACCACTGACTCAATCCTTAAATAGAAGTGCTAACGCATTGATAACGGGCAAGCTTGTCTTATCCCAGTTTATTAACTTGTTACAACACGTAAACACGTAGTCAGTTGTTACATTTGACTACTGAAATAAGGTTTTAAAACAAAATGAAAAATAAAATTAGCGATAAGAATCGCAACTACAGAGAGGCATATGATTCCTACTGGTTTCTTATACCAATTTTCAACGTTGTTGTTGGTACTGTCATATGCCTCAACTTCCCGTTGTAAATGAAGTAGGACGTCCTCAGTATCTTTAGAAATCCTGCCACCGCGTTCCTATTTTAGGGTTCAGAAATACTTAAACAATTCTTTCTTATCCTCTTCTGATAAGTCTGGATTGTACGCTAATTTCTTTTTAGCTTCTAAAGTTTCTTGAGAGAAATCGTAAGCCATATCAAAACCTTAAAATGAAAACACTAACACTTTACACAGATAAAACCTATTACAACAGGTTACACATTAGCTAAAAAGAGGAAAGTATGAACATTACAAACGAAGATTTACAGGCGATAGAGAAGACAATAGCTTTCACTAAGGACTTAGCAGAAGGTAGAGTTACTTATAAAGATTATGAAAGAGCTGTTGAACGGGGCCTTGTTGATCAAATCCAGATAGCTTAGGTAACACTGCGATTTCAGCTGTTTCCCTGATATTCAGGCATACCTAGCCCAATCATCCTATTGAGTACTTTCACTTTGATCATCGCTTCAGTGTGCTGCTGAGTAAATCCACGACTGACCAGCTTGTCACCCACTAGCTGTTTATACCGGTAAATTGCTGTTTCCGCCAGTGAACGTTACACCTTGGTGGGATCACTGCTTCGGCCTTTTTGGGTGCGACTTCGGCATAAAAGCCCATGGTACCACAGACGCCATCCGCTTTTACCAAGCCGATCACACAAAGCTAAATTAGCTCAGTGATTTAGGAAACAACACCCAATTACAGAGATTTTACACTTAGATAATACAGTCAAGGCAAAACTACGTAATGGTGGTAGGTAAGTATGCATAATTCAGTAAATGACCCAGTCATGTCAAACCTCCTTTTACAAGCTATCAGTGTGGCCGGTGCAACCAGATCTAAGTAAACAAAAAAAGCGAGCATACCCAAGGTATGCTCGCTGAAGAATAAAAAAACCGGTCTAGTCCGTTAGACCGTAACCTACTCAACGGGTTGTGAGCTAATAAGCTAAGGCAATGGGCTGGCCACTGGCTGTTATCTTGGCTCTATGGTTAAGGGAGATAATGTGATTTTTGCATTATTGCTGGCGCCCATATGTCCGCTATAGTTCTGGCCTTCAAACAAGGTGTAAAACACATCAACATAGTCATCATCATTGCTGAACCAGTGATCTGGCATCGCTTTGATCAGCTGGTTAGTGAGCTGAGGAATAATCGCATAACCCTGTACATTGGGATCCGGAATGGTGCGCATGACCTGAGTGACAATATCCAGGAAAGTCGTCGCTAAGTCTTTATAGTTGGTATTGTCATCCTGCTCCATAAGCAAGACATCAGCCGCCTGCCAACGATAACGCTCCCAGTGGATAAGGATTTGGTTTGGTGTATAGTCAGTACCGTCATGGTCAAGATAAGGCATATCAACAATATCCAGAACCGGCTCATCGCGCGACGGGCTCACTCCGGTGACAATACCATACACCTCCGCCTTACCCAGGATCCACGGCTCCTGATCATTGTTCAGACGAATACGCTTCAAAACACTGGTCGAAATGGCTTCAGACTGAATGTTTACTTGGTTCGTTTGCAGCATATCGCGAGATAAGCGTTCAGCGCCTTGTGTCTGTCTGGCGCTGCTAAAGATGTCCTGCATCACGGCCAGACCTTCGCGACGTACCTGCTGCTGATCAAGCTCCAAAACAAGCACAGGACGCTGCGGCATTTGCTGCGCGTCCAGCAGGTGAAGCTGACCGTCACTGTCATAAGCCTCTACGTGGATCCAGGTCTTGTCATCCCCCTTAGGTGCAAAGGCGATCAGCGGCTCTTCGCCTTCCTGCCATTGGCTCAGCATGTCTGCAGAAGCCAGACGTAATTGATACAGGTTACTATCACATTGCGGCAATCCTTTCAGTACCCGGGTCTGTGTGCTTGCCTGGCCGATCAGCGACTGCGCCTGTTGCGAAACCTGCATGTCCTGTACAGTCAGACGTGACTGGCTTGCCAGTGTTGACTGCCAACGCGGGCCCTGGCTTGACAACTCCCGAGCCAGAGATTTCGCCATCACTTTCTTAATATCACTGACCTGAAAAGCCTGTGGATTAAAGCGATCAATTTGTGCCAGCGGCGCTGCCAGGTTATTCACGGTGTCTACCGGGGCTGCAGTTGCGCTTGCTGCTGCACTCAGGCTCAGGGCCAGTGCAGATAAGGTCATCTGAGATATGCGTTTCATTGTTATAATTCTCCAGAAATAATCCTGTTCTGGCCTCACCTGAACCACGGGAAGCCACCTCTCGTGTGCCAAATCAAGATAAAACACGAAAATTAAATTATCAACACATTAATATAAAATTTACACAACTTATTTAACAAATAAACAATAAGATATTGTTATATATAAATTTAAAATGTTAAAAAAAGAATGGGAACTAGATCTAATCAGCAACAAGAGTGATGACTCTATTGGGATTCAGTCACTATTATAGGTTAAGGAATAATGGCGAAGCGGCAACAGCAGCATAGTTGGATCCGTGCGGTTTATCGCGCTGATCCAACTCAACGAGCAATGAAAGGCTGAATAGAAGGGATTATTTCTCGGCTGGATACAAGGTGATCTCCATTCCGGCACCAATGGCAGAGATCCGTAACAGCGTATCGACATGCAGTGCCTGAGAGTAACATTTAGGCTGTTCACCGCAGCTAAAACCTATGTCAAAGGTCCGCTTAGAACACCCCAACCATTGCTTCAGTGCGGCCTTAGAGCATGATTCTATTAATTCACACAGGTGATTAATGGCTTTATCCGGGCTCGTCACCTGAGTGCTGGCCTCTATTCTCGCCAGCTGGCGGTACTCATCCTGATCATAGTGCAGTACCACCGCGTTTTTCTTAAGATCCGCAACCAGGGCAGAAATATCCTGCTTGGATTCTAACTCTAAATCGACATTTAAAAACTGGATTTCTGACATGACGGGACATTTACCTTGTTTCTTTTTGAGTAGTTCGCTGCCAGACCTGAGCCATGTTCAAGCGACAGAACACATACGATTGGCAGGTGCGACAATATGTCACTATGGATTTTACGCGAATTCTCATAAGCTATCAGCAATTTTGACGAAAAAACAGCACTATGAATAAATCCAGCTTTAAACCCATCCGACAATTTCACAAGCTGGCCGGCTATCTGCTGGCATTACAGCTCTTTGCCTGGCTGCTTGGTGGCCTGGTGATGAGCGCGATCCCTTTGGAAATGGTACATGGTAAACATCTCGCCAAGCGTAATCTGGATAACCCTTTCACGCTTGCCGACTACCCGGCCGATTTAGACCAGCTGGCACGCCACGTTGAGCAATTCAACGCGCTGACCTTGAGTCATTTTCTGGATCAGCCCATGATCATTGCCACTGGCGCAGAAACAGCCTATTTCACCGCCTCTGGGGCCCCCTTTCCCAGTCCAACCGAAACACAAATCCGTGCCAATGCCCGCGCCCATTACCTGGGTGACAGCGCCATTGAATCTGCACAGCGACTAGCCAGGGGACCAAGGGAAGTTCAATATCGGCCACAAGTCTGGCAGATCACCTTTGCCGACATATTAAGTACTACCCTGTATCTGGATGCCAACAGCGGCCAGGTGATCACTGTAAGAAGTACGCTTTGGCGTATTTTTGACTTTTTCTGGATGTTGCACATTATGGATTACGACGAGCGTGATGACTTCAACAATCCACTGCTTATCACCTTCGCAGCCAGTAGCGTGGCTTTTTGTCTCAGTGGCATGCTGTTACTGTTGCAATCTCCGCCCTGGCGACGCCGCCGTTCACGAGGTTGAACTTTTAATTTGAAGCCGCTGTCCTACACTTACTAATTGTGCTGCCGTTGACATTAATTAACAATCAATCCGGTCTTTATATTGTATTGTAGAAACAGTGTTGATAGTTTTTAGTGCAATGACTAAACAGGATAGAACCATGAAGCAATTCAGTAGCTTATACCTTGCCATCGGATTGGCCTTAAGCACCAGTGCACTCACCGGGTGCGGTGGTGGCGGTACCGAGAGCGGAACAGGCAGCAACACCGGCAACGTAACAACACCCACGGACACCAATAGCAACGGTGGCAACAGCGGTGACGGCAGCACTGCGCCTAGTTGGCAGGCTGGTGTATTTGCACCGGCCAGTAACTTCATTAACTTCTGTGCCAATCCGCGTTCGGGGGTCGATCAGTTTAACAATAATCAGCCTTTCCCAGACAAAGCGGGCACTGTGATGCACGAAAAAATGTGGTTGCGCTCATTCAGTCATGAAACCTATCTTTGGTACGACGAGCTGCCCGACAATAACCCGCAAGATTTTAATAGCGTTGCTGAATACTTCGCACAGCTCAGAACGACACAACGTAACCCTGATGGGTCGTTAAAGGATCAGTTTCACTACTCGGAAACCTACGAAAGCTATCAAAAAGAAAGCCAGTCAGGTGTAACCACCAGTTATGGGATCCGCTGGGCTGCAATAGAAACAGCACCACCACGTAACTTTACCATTGCTTACGTTGAACCCAATTCACCGGCAGCGCAGAGCGGGCTCACTCGTGGTGATAGCCTGCTGAGTATTGATGGGCTTGATTTCATCAACAGCGACGAAGTGGCACAACTCAATGAGGCTCTGTTCCCTACTGAAACGAAGGCCCATACGTTCGTTTTTCGCTCAGTTCAGGGGGATGAAAAGTCGGCCGAAATGACCGCCATCGATTTTGCACTTTCTCCGGTGCAAAATGCAAAATACATTGATCACGGCGGAAAACGAGTCGGCTATGTGCAGTTTAATCAGTTTATTGCCAGTGCTCAGGGAGAGCTGATCGACGCATTCAATGGCTTTATCGCAGATGGCGTTAACGAACTGGTGCTGGATATGCGCTATAACGGCGGTGGATTGATCCACAGTGCTGCACAGCTGGGCTATATGATTGCGGGCGATAGCTCGCTGGACCGCAATTTCGGTGTGACCACCTACAATGCTAAACGCCAGGGCAATAATCGGATCTATACCTTTGAGCCCCGCCAGATAGACTGGGCCCGGGAGGTCTTTCTGAACGACACCACTTTACCAACGCTGAACCTCTCCAGAGTGTATGTACTCACTACCGATGATACCGCATCAGCCAGTGAAATGGTGATCAATGGTCTGCGTGGTATAGACGTAGAGGTCGTGCAGATAGGCACCACCACACGAGGCAAACCCTATGGTTTTTTACCTGCGCCTAATTGCGGCATGGTCTACTACACCATTCAGTCAAAGTCTGCCAATGAAAAAGGCTTTGGAGACTATGCTGACGGCTTTACCCCAACGCCAGCAAGTCAGATAAGCGGTGAAGCCGGACTGGATGCCAGGGTACCGGGCTGTCGCGTCAACGACGATTTTGGCAGTGCTCTGGGCGACGAAAATGAGCGCCTGCTTGCTACCGCTTTGCATCACAGTGCAACCGGAAGCTGCTTATTTAACGACGCCCCGCAAGGGGTCTCAGCCCGACCGGGAGATGCCGACACCAGTCATGCTGTGACTCTGCCATTTAGGCCACTGCGTGATGGTGCCATTCACGCAACGCTGGAAGGTCAGTAATCATGAAATGTTCGGGCTGGTTTGCAACGTTACTCACTTTACTACTGTGTGGCTGCCAATATTCTAAAGCAACCCCTGTGTATGCGGCGTTAATTGAGCAAACCACACCGGCCATGATCCGTGAAATACAAGATGCCATTGTCGCCCTCAAGGGCGGCACTGCACCCCGACTGGCACATAATGTGTTTATGCAGCATTCAACGCTGTTGCTGGAAAAAGGCAACAGTCTGGATCTTTCTGGGCAGCCTATTCTGGGCAGTAAAGAAGGCGGAGTAACCGGCTTCGAGCTGCAAAAACGTGCTGAGCAATGTGTCTTGTATTATCCCAGAACACAAAAATACCAGGTGTTATCCACTGTTCCCTGCGTGATAAACCCACAGCAGCCTGAACGCCGATAATATCGGGGGACATTTCAATATCCGTGTCTGCTTGCAACCTTTCCCTATATCGGTAATATGACTGCCACTAATTGAGGGAGTCGTATGTCGTTAACATCAACCAAACTGTTTACACCCCAGCTGCCATTTACCAGCCACAGCTGTGCCTTTCATATTGGAACCTATCAGGACAGCGATTTTGCGACTTTCGCTCAGCCATTGCCCGCCAAACTCAGCCGCGCCGTAGCCAAACGCAAGGCCGAATATCTGGCCGGACGACACTGTGCCAGTCAGGCTTTAAAAGCACTGGGACTACCACATACCATCATTACCAGCGCCGAAAGTCGCGCGCCGATTTGGCCTGCCGGCATTCAGGGCACCATCACCCATACTCGGGAGCTGGCGATGGCCATGGTCTGTGACGATCCTGCAATACTGGGGTTGGGAATAGATCTGGAAAGAAAGATGTCGCTCAAGCAGGAGCAGGAGCTCCAGACACAGATCCTGGCAAAAGCAGAGCAGCCAGCTTTCGAGCGGCTAGGCAAGACACATGCTTGTCCGCTGACCCTGATCTTCTCTGCCAAAGAAAGTATCTATAAAGCGCTCTACCCAGTTGTACAACGCTTTTTTGGATTTGAAGCGGCATGCCTGGTAGAGCACAGCGATACTCAGTTATTCTTTACGCTCACAGAAACGCTCCATGAGACTCTGCCGCAGGGCACTCAGATCAGCGTGTATTTTCAGTGCAATGACGAACTGGTGCTGACCGAGTGCTGTTTGCGCGCTGACGTTTAAGCCGGCTCAGTGTGTTTTGCTGGCGTCTGGGGCGCCACCTGAACAGCTTCACTGAGACACCCGTTGTCCATTTTTAGTAACCGATCGGCCAGAGCAAAATACTTGTCATCATGGGTGATCACCAGCACGGTTTTGCCCTGAGCGCTGAGCTCCGGCAGCAACTCGCGATAGAATACCTCCTTAAAGACCGGATCCTGATCAGCAGCCCACTCGTCAAAGATATAGAAAGGTCTGTCTTCCATATATGCCACCACCAGCGCCAGTCGTTTACGTTGACCTTGCGATAGCTTTTGGGTGGTAAAGGCACCATCCTTAATCGCCACTTTGTGGTGCAGATTAAGCTTGCGGATCAAAGCATTGCCTTTATCTTCCAAATCCTGTCCCTGACAACCCAGTACCCGGTCAAAGAGATAAAAGTCACTAAATACGGTGCTGAACAGCTGACGATAATCATCAAATTGCTGGGTCTCAAGTACCTGATTGTCGACCTGGATTTGACCTTCCTGAGCTTCATACAAGCCACACAGCAACTTGGCAAAAGTCGTCTTACCGCTGCCATTGCCACCCACCAGATAAACTAACTCGCCTTTGCGCAGAGTCAGATTAATAGGCGTAAGGGCAAACACTTCGTCACTTTGTTCGTGATAATAACCGTGGCTAATGTCCTTAAGAGTCAGTTGCTCAAAGGTGGTCATAGCTTGATCGCTGTGCGGCATCAGGGCCATTTCTTCTGTCAATGTGGCAATCGTATTGGCCGATGCTTTTGCTGCCGCAGCTTTAGGGATAGCCCCGAGCATGACTTCCAGTGGTGTGAGCATATATAAGAAAAGCAACGCAAAACCCGACATCACTTTGCCGGTGTCTTCGGCTTGCCCTGACAAATAAAACAGTGCGCCACCGATGAAAGCAAACACACTGAATCCACCCCAGGAAGCGGCGTAATGGTAAATACTCGCGCCTTGTACCCGACGTTTTTGCAACAGGGTAATGGTGTCTCCAATCACCTGATTTAAAAAGGTGATACGCTTTTCGCGATGCAGTTTAAGCTCTTTGGCACCGGCATAAATCGCATCAAACTGTTCATACAGCGCATCCTGAATGCTGGCGGCTTCAGAGACTTTTCTGAATGCGGTGGCGTTGGCCAGGCTGTAACCCACAGAGCCTAAGATCAGAGTTAACATAGCAAAAACAAATACCTGCCAATCCAGCCAGGCCATGTAGACAAAGCTCCCGAGTACAATCATGCCGTTACTCAGAATATTGGGCAGCCCCTGAAAGAACTCCGCAACCCGAAGACTGTGCTCGGTCAGACACGACTTTATTTTACCGGCGCCTTGTGCTTCGACATGGCTGAAACGGGCACCTATAACGTGCTCCGCCACCTGCTGGCGTACTGTCGCTTGACTGAGTTCACTGAGCTGCTCTGCCAGTATGCGTGATACCAGCTGTAATACGACACCCAGACAGGCCAGGATTGCAAACAGGGTGAACTGTTCAGCCCGGGACTCCAAGGTGCCATTGATGATTTCGTTGATCAGCGCGACCAAAGACACGCTTATTACACCAAACAGAATACTACTGAAGGCGGTCGCGATGAATCGCCACCAGGTATTTTGGATCAATTTTGCAAGCACTGTGACTCTCTCATTTGCTAACGCGAATTTACTTATATGGCTTGACGATCTGGAAGTAAAAAAATTCACCCTTCAAACGTCTTAACTAAGTCTTTTAAAAAGTAAGTAAAATCGAGGTTCTTTTGCTACCGACACTGCAGCCATTTTTTCAGGGGCCCTTTAGCGAATATGGCGATGCGATGGCACTGTCTCAGTCTCAGTCCGAACCGACACTGGCACAGTGTTTAGACGAGCGCGGACTGCTGGCAACAGCAATCACTGGCTGGGCACACTCACAGGGAATAGCGCCTGGGCGGGCACAGGCGTCTATCTGGCATATGTTGTATACGATCAGAGTGATGCCATCTGTGTTACTGAGTCATAGCGTGTTGATGCGCCCTTTACCGCTGAGTACCCACTCAGTCCGACTGTGTCTGACAAGCCAGCGACTTATGCTGGCGCATTGCGGAGAAACCAGCCTACTCTCAGGCGATACTGACAGCAGATACCATGCGCTGATTTTCGAGCATTTTGCGCCTGTGCACCAATATCTGAACGAACAGTTTGGCATTGCGGAGCGCGTACTGTGGAGCAGCCTGGTGTATCGCCTGAACCATCTCAGCAAGACGATTGCTGAGCACCTGCCCAACCCGACTCAATTAAACCAGGATATCCACTGGCTTTTGCACACTCAGCAATGGCGTGGTCAACGCAACCCCTTGTTTAAAGCCCACCAAAAAGGCTTTGATGTGGGTGCCATGCGTGTGCGGGGCGATTGCTGCCTGATGCACGAACACCCGGTTAAGGGCTACTGTGATGATTGCCCAAAACGACCTGAGCACATGAACATGCGCGCATCAGTTGCTAAATCTTTGTCGCAATAATACGTCTTGAACACATTCAATCAGTGGCAAATTGTTTCTCACTGACACGATTTGATGAATACGAGGAAGAAATCGCATGCATGCTGGTCACCTATCCGATGTCCCCCAGACCCAAGAATTGGGGGAGTTCCGGCCTGAGCAAGATTGTTTGTTTGTTTCCGGGCAAAACTGCCTGGTTAGCCGTGGCGTGGCTCAGCGCTTTACGCTACCAATCAGTGACACTGACAATCTGGCCAACCGGTTACAGCAAGCCTTAAACAACGCAGCAAAGACCAACCCGGGTCAAGCCATTGCCTTCGGTGTGGTGCCCTTTTGTAAACAACAGCAGGCGCAGTTTATTATCCCGGAACAGGTCAGCACGCTGGATAAACAACTCTTTGCACAGTGCCTGAGTGCACAGCATACACGCGCTCAAACGCCCAATCGCCTGCAGTCAGTGCATTACAAACAAGATCGGGCACACTTTGAGCAAACCGTACGCGATGCCAAAGCATTGTTTGCCGACGGTGAGCTGGATAAAATCGTGCTCAGTAAACAGGTTGAATTACAGTTTGAGCAGCCACTGGACCAGGTTGGCGTGCTTTCACAACTGCTGGCACAAAGTCCCAGCGGCTATCATTTCTCTATCCCCGGCCAGTTACATGATGCCGATGCGCAGCGCGATGCCGGCGTACTCATGGGGGTGAGCCCGGAGCTGTTGCTACGCAAATCTGACGGACAGCTCTTCAGTAATCCACTGGCCGGGTCTATTCCTCGCGATCCGTGCCCAAGCGTCGAAGCACAGCGCCGCTCAACCCTGTTCGCATCGAAAAAAGACCGCTATGAACATGCTGTTGTGCTACAAGATATGGCACAGATCCTCGGCCCCCTTTGCTCCAACTTACATATACCGGAGCAACCCGATCTGCTCAGCACGGCCACCATGTGGCATTTATCGACTGTTATTGAAGGAACACTCACAGACCCCGATCAGCCTGCCATTGCGCTGGCCAACCGCCTCCACCCTACACCTGCACTGTGTGGTAAACCCACAGAGCTGGCATATCAGCATATTGATGCGCTGGAAGGTCATGGCCGTGGCCTGTTCTCAGGAATTGTCGGCTGGTGTGACAATCAGGGCAATGGTGAGTGGGTCGTGGTGATCCGCTGCGGTTACCTGCAAGCCAACCTGGCGACCTTATTTGCCGGCGCCGGTATTGTGGCCGCTTCCGACCCCAGCTCCGAGTGGCTGGAAACCGAAGCCAAACTAAACACTATGCTGAATGCGCTGGACGTACGGCATGCCTATCACTTAGCAACGAAACACACACTATGAGTATTGAATATACCCCGTGGCCCGAAGAGCTGGCCGCCCACTATCGCGCCCAGGGCTACTGGCAGGATAAACCACTCACCAGCATTTTGAACGAACAACTGGTGCATAACGGGCAAGGCATTGCCGTCGCCGATGCCAATCGACAACTGAGCTATCAGCAGCTCGATGAGTACAGCACCAACCTGGCGGCTCATCTGGCCAGTCAGGGACTGCAACAGGGTGATACCGCGCTTATTCAGCTGCCCAACTGTGTGGAGTTTTATATCAGCTACTTTGCGCTGCTTAAACTCGGCGTGGCGCCGGTGTGTGCCCTGTTTAATCATCAACGCACTGAGCTGCAAAGCTATTGTGAAATTTTGCAGCCTAAGCTGCTGTTGGTTTCTTCTGCTCAGCCACTGTTTGCAGATGAATCCTTTTCTCAGGAGTTGTTTAACCGCTTTGCCTGCATCAGCCACATTATGGTGGATCACAGTAAAGGCAATAGCGAACTGAAACAGGCGTATTTGCACGTACGAGCCTTCCGTGCGCCTGAGCTCAATCCAGAAGACGTCGCCTTCTTTCAGCTCTCCGGTGGCAGCACCGGCACCCCTAAATTGATCCCTCGCACCCACAACGATTACCTTTACTCTGTGGTTGCCAGTCGGGATATTTGCCAGCTGCACGGGGATACCCGCTATTTGTGCGCACTACCGGCACCGCATAACTTCCCGCTCAGTTCGCCAGGCGCACTGGGCGTATTCGCAGCCGGCGGCTCGGTGATCCTGGCTTCAGACCCCAGTCCAAGTAACTGTTTTGCCTTGATTGAACGCTTTGCCATAACCCACACCGCGCTGGTACCACCGGCACTCCAGCTGTGGTTGCAACATGCCGCACACAGCAACCATGACCTGAGCAGCCTGATGCTGATCCAGGTTGGGGGTGCTAAGCTCAGCCGCACCGTGGCCGAGCAGGTCAGGCCGGTGCTGGGTGCCCAACTGCAACAAGTATTTGGCATGGCAGAAGGCCTGGTGAACTACACCCGTCACGACGATGATGACGAGCTGGTACTGACCACTCAGGGCCGCCCGATTAGTCCCGACGATGAGATCAAGGTGGTGGATGAGCATGGCCTGCCCGTCGCACCTGGTGAAGCCGGCAGACTCCTGACCCGTGGCCCTTATACGTTCCGCGGCTACTACAAGTCACCTCAGCATAATGCCAGTGCATTTGATGCTGACGGCTTTTATGCCTCCGGCGATCTGGTCAGGCAACTGCCCTCCGGCCACCTGATTGTGGTTGGCCGTGATAAAGATCAGATCAACCGAGGCGGCGAAAAAATTGCGGCAGAAGAAGTAGAAAACCATTTACTTGGCCATCCACACATCGAGCAAGTCGCCATAGTGTCTATGCCCGATGCCACTTTGGGCGAGAAAAGCTGTGCCTTCGTGGTGGCAGCCGAAAAACTCACCCCTTTACAGCTACGAAAGTACCTGCGCCAGCTGGGGATCGCCGATTTCAAAGTGCCCGACAAATTCCAATTTGTAACCGACTTACCCCTGACTGCGGTCGGCAAAGTCGATAAAAAAGCCCTGCGTGCCACCTTCGACGGCCAGGCCTGATTAACAGAAGAAGCAAAAAAGACAATGAGTATTCCTAAGTTATCCCATTACCCGTTACCCCGCGCTGCGGAGTTACCTGAAAACCGCGTTGACTGGCAGCTGGATGCCAGTCGTGCCGCCTTACTGATCCACGATGTACAGCATTACTTTGTGGGTTACTACGGTGACAATAACCCCCTGATTGAAACCATGATCAATCATATTCAGCGCCTTAAACAGTTCTGTTACGAGCAGGGCATTCCGGTGTTTTACACCGCGCAACCAATCAAACAGGGCCAGCATGAACGTGGACTGTTGAGTGACATGTGGGGCCCGGGCCTGCAAGACCCGGCACAACAACCGATTGTCGATGCGCTGGCACCTGGCGAGCAAGATGTCGTGCTTACCAAGTGGCGTTACAGTGCCTTTCAGAAATGCGACTTTGAAGCGCAACTACAAGAGCGCGGCCGTGACCAGCTAATGATAGTCGGTATCTATGGCCACATCGGGGTGATGACCACCGCTGTAGATGCCTTTATGCGTGACATTCAGCCGTTTGTGATTGCCGATGCGATTGCCGACTTCAGCCGCGATGAGCATCTGATGGCGCTGAACTTTGTGGCGGGACGCTGCGGTAAAGTGGCTACTGTGGCTGACATTCTCGGTGAAGAAACTCAGGACATCACCACACTTGAGGGCCTTAAAGCGCATATCCTGCCGCTGATCGACTGTGAAGCCGATGAATTTGACGAGCATGAAAGCCTCATCGACTATGGCCTGGATTCCGTGCAGGTGATGAATCTCATCGCGTTGTGGCAACAACAAGGTATTGAAACAAACTTCATAGAACTGGCACAGATCCCGACCCTGGCTGCCTGGATTGACTTGCTGGAAGAGCGTAAGGAAGACTAATGTCACAGGCATTGCCGTTAACGGACTCACAACAAGCTATGTGGTTGCTGCATACCATCAGCGGCCGTGGCGCGCTGTTCAATGTGGCCGAGTGTATTGAGTTTAAAGGTAAAGTTTCAGCGACTATGTTGCAGCAGGCTTTTGCGCACGTCTGGCAAAGCAGTAACTGCCTGAGTTGTCGTTTTGTTCATGACAATGCTTTTACCCCGCAATTAAAGCCGTATGCTGAGGTGCCAACCCTGGATATCATCCAGCTTGATGCTCAACCAGAGGATATTCCCGCCTTTGCCGAGCAGTTTGTGACACCGGCAATGGCCAGGGCCTTTGTTTTAGAACAAGATGCCCTGCTGAAACTGACACTGGTGCGCGCTCCCGAGCAGGATTTACTGTTTCTGGTTGGCCACCACTTATTGCTCGATGGTTATGGGTTTGGTTTATTCACCCAGGCACTTAATCGTTGTTATAACGCGCTGCAAAAAGGCAAGCCACTGCCCAGGTTGCCATTTGGTCAGCAACAAGACTTGCTCACTTTACACAATAGTGAAGCCTATCTGGCACGCCAACAAGTCGCCCGCGCCACACTCAACAACTGGTTAGACGGTGTACCTGTCCCACTGAGCTTTAGTAGCCAAAAAGAAGATGTAACAGAACCAAACAGACGTCTGAGTCAGGCCTTTACCCACACCGACTGGCATACCGTGATGTCTGCCGCCTCTTTATGTCAGGCGGGTCATGCCGAAGTCCTGCTCGCATCAGTCAGCGCGGCGCTGGTGGCCAAAACTGCGCAATACCATATAACGCTGGGCCTTATCATGATGAACCGCCAGCATCAGCATGAACTCAGCACGCCTTGTGTACAGAGCAATGTTATGCCGCTGCCACTGGAGCTGGCGACAGACATGACACTCAGCCAGTGTTGCCGGGTCATCAATCAGGGCATTAAAGCGCTCAAAGCACTGCAAACTTACCGGGTTGAGGATCTCAAGCGAACTCGTCAGCAGCAAGGTAAAGGTACACATATATTTGGCCCGACCGTTAACCTGCTGCCCTTCACCAGCAGTCCAAAATATGGTGGAATTGCCAGCCACTCCCATATACTCAGTGCCGGTACGACCGACGACATCATGTTGCAGTGGCACCTGTTGCAGGATCAACCTGCCAGGCTGGATGTCGATGCCAATGTGGCACGTTATTCAGATCAGCAACAGCAGCAGGTGCAGGCCGCCATATTCCGGGCCGCTCACTACTGGTCTCAACATCCCACCCAAACACTGGGCAGCGTGGTCACAGCATTAAACGGAGTCTATGACCATGTCTTATGATGCGCGACTACAGCAGGAGTATCAGGATCGGATTGTCTGGATCAGTGGTGTCGGTCAGGGCATAGGACTGGCAACAGCCCAGCGCTTTGCCGCCCTGGGGGCGAAAGTGATTGGCTTTGATCGCCAGTTCAGTGACACCGACATACTCGAGCGTGCCGTGCAGTGTGATCTGGCAGATTTGACGCAGCTGGAAGCCACGTTAAACGAGCTGCTGGCTCAGGGCCTGGCGCCATATAACCTGATCAACATCGCCGGGGTCTTGGAGCTGGGTGAGGTTGAGCAGTTATCACTGGCACAATGGCAGCACTGCCTGAATGTCAATGCGGGTGCCGTGTTTACCTTTATTCGCGCCTGCACGCCCCACCTTAAACAACAACAGACAGGGGCCATTGTGACGGTTGGCTCCAATGCGGCACACACCCCTCGTCAACAGATGGCAGCCTATTGTGCTTCAAAAGCCGCCGTCACTCAGCTTACGCTGAGCGCGGGGCTGGAACTGGCGAACTTTGGTGTGCGTTGTAATGTGGTGGCTCCAGGTTCGACACTGACGCCAATGCAAACCGGTATGTGGCAGGACGAGCAAGGTGCACAGCGCGTCATAGAAGGCTTTGCCCCCCAGTATAAGTTAGGGATCCCGCTTCAAAAGCTGGCCACGGCACAAGAGATTGCCGATAGCGTGGTATTTCTGGCGTCAAAGCTTTCATCTCACACCACCTTGCAAACCATCACCATCGATGGTGGTGCGACTTTCTAAGTTGTTCCGCACAATCAAAAGAGCCCGGTTATGGGCTCTTCCTTCGCTGTTTAGGTCAATGCCGCCAGTTGCTGCGCCTGACGCTGTGCGATTTGTGTTTCCTCAAGACAAAATGCCTGGATCACGAGCTGATAAATATGCGCCAGATCGGCAATGTCCTGTATCTGTGCGGATTCATTGATTTGGTGGATGTTGTCGTTTTTCAGACCAAATTCAATGACCTGAGTATGATTAGAGGCAATAAAACGGCCATCCGATGTACCGCCATCTGTGGTCAGCATGGGGACCTGACCCACTACACTCTCTATCGCACCACAGATCAGGGCAACAAACTCATCCGCCTGATTGAAATAAGGCGCACAAGGGCGCTGCCACTCAATGTCATAATTGAGGTCTAAATCCAGCAAAATATCGTCGATCAGTCGTTTCAGCTCCGCTTCGTTAAAGCGACTACTGTAGCGAATGTTAAAGCACACATCGCAGGCACCCGGGACCACATTATCGACAAACTCACCACTGTTGAGCTGCGTCACCTGAAATGTGGTACCCGGCATTTGCGCACTGCCTTCGTCCCATTCCAGTGCCAGTAAACGCTGCAACAGGCGTGAGGTATGATGCGTGGCGTTATCACAGTTATGCGGATAGGCCACATGACCCTGACGGCCATAAACCCGAATATGGGCAGACAAGGAGCCGCGACGACCTATCTTAAGTACATCACCCAGCGTCTTACGACTCGATGGCTCTCCCACCAAGCAATAATGCGGCAGGTGATCTACGCCTTGTTGTTTCAAATGGCTCATGAGCACAGCAGTGCCGTGTTCCGCCTCTCCTTCTTCGTCACAGGTAATCAAAAACATCAGACTACCACGGCTGCATTGTTCGAGCAGAGACTCAACTGCCGCAATAAAGCAGGCTATTGCCCCTTTCATATCGGCTACCCCGCGACCATATAAGCGGCCGTCCTGGATCTCTGCAGCAAAAGGCGGACATTGCCACAGCTCGACCGGCCCGGGCGGCACAACGTCCAGGTGGCCGGCAAATGCCAGGGTTTCGCCGGGTCCAAATACTCTTTTCGCAACCAGGTTCCTGACCCCCTGACGAGTGACTTCATGACAATCAAATCCGAGTGACTGAAGCTTACGGATCAGGAAACACATGCTGCCAGCATCTTCAGGTGTGATGGATTTATAACGTACCAGCTTCTGGGTCAATGCAATGGCATTTTCACTTAATGACTGGCATTTTTCCAAGGCAAAGTCGGCAACTAACATATTGGTTTCACTCACTCATTTTAGCGCAAAGAACATATGGGGCGACGGCATTTAGCAACGTAGCCACGGTGAACTAGCTAGACGAGTTATTGACAAAAAAATTCACATTTTATGAGAATTTATTGCGCTCGCGCATGGTAATTATTTTTCCCTTACTTTTTGCGCCGATTGCACCTGACGGCCCCTAAAGAAACCCGCACATCTTTCGTCTTTATGACAATCAATATTATTTCACGCACCCGTGCGTGCGATTTAAGGTAATCAAAGGCAGAAAAATGAAACTATATGACGTGATTGGGATCGGGTTTGGCCCGGCCAACCTGGCACTGGCTATCGCCCTGAAAGAGCAAAACAAACTGAGCGATCGAGTGTGTTTTATCGAGAAACAGCCGGACTTTTTGTGGCATGGTGGGATGCTGCTGGACAACACCGATATGCAGATCTCTTTCCTCAAAGATCTGGTTTCATTACGCAACCCGACCAGTCATTTCAGCTTCATTAATTATTTACATAATCAAAACCGCCTGGACAGTTTCATCAACCTGAAGACCTTCTATCCTTCTCGTCATGAGTTCAATGACTACCTGCGCTGGTCAGCCAGCCATTTCCGTGATCACTGTCACTTTGGCGAGCAGGTCAATGACGTTGAGCCAATTATTGTAGAAGGTAAAGTTGATCACCTCAAAGTCACCAGCCGGGATGCCGAGGGCAATCAAAGCGTACGCCTGACCAAAAACCTGGTTGTGAGCGTTGGCGGTTCGGCGAAAATCCCCGCCCCATTTGACGCACTGAAAGACAGCAATCATGTTTGGCACTCATCACAGTATTTGCACAACAAACATAAAGTCAAAGCGGGAGATCGCGTTGCGATTATCGGTGCGGGGCAAAGTGGTGCTGAGATTTTTGCAGATCTGGAAAACATGACGGAGCAACCACAGGTTGACTTAATCATGCGTGCCGGCGCGATGAAGCCTGCTGATTCAAGCCCATTTGTAAACGAGATCTTTGACCCTGCATTCACCGATGTGGTGTTCGACAAGTCGCCAGAGCAAAAAGACCGCTACTTTAACGAATTCAGAAGCACCAACTACTCTGTAGTCGATGAGCCATTGATTGATAGTATTTACGCCAGCCTGTATGACCAGAAACTCAAAGGAGGCGATCGCCTGGCCATTCGTCACCGTACCTCCGTCAATAGCGCAGCGATTGATACCGAAGGTAAGATCAATCTGGATCTGGAGGATGTGCAAAGCCGTGGAATGCAAAAGTACGACCATTTAATTCTGGCGACTGGCTACCAGTACCCCAGCCGCTCGCCGCTCCTTGAGCAATTGGCAGAATGGCTGAAGCCAGACATCAGTCGCTATTATCAAATTGAAACAGCCGACAACTTTATGCCAAAAGTGTTTACCCAGGGCGTCAATGAGCAAACCCATGGCATCAGTGACTCTTTACTGTCAGTGTTGGCAGTACGTTCAGCGGAGATCGTCGAAGCGCTCGACCTGTAATCAAATGTGCCGGGGAGGACATTCAGTCGCTCCCCAGCCCCACCGCTCAGAAAGAATAGCAGGATACTTCACGCCCGGCGTCATCCAGCAGCTGACAACTTTCATTGCTGGTACGCCAAAGCGCTCGCGGGCTGCTGAAGCTGTAGCCGCCGGTCTGCGGATCTATGTAGTTGGAATAGACCCGAGCAGGTGCCTGAGGCGCCAGCTGGGCCCCCTCCGGGAAAATAAATTGCGCATCCCCCTTTACGGCGCGAATTTGCCAGCCACTGATGTCCACACGGCAATCTGACATATTAAATAGCTCAACATATTCATCACTGAAATCTCTGCCCCCCTGACTGTCGCTGTGCACATCGCTGATGATCACAAGGTTGTGGGCTGACTGGCCATATACAAACTGATAACGCAGCTCACGATGTGCATCAAACAACAACACCCTGTCACCCCGACGGTTTAAAGCATTGGCCGCGTTAAAGCTAAGTTCGCCTCCCCTGTCAATGTAGACACTGAGCTCCTCCCCCGGCCGCAAGATTGTATCTGGGCCAAATGTAAACGTCTGAGCTGATGATGCTATCTCTAAACACCACCCATTGAGGTCACAAATATGCTCCCCCTTGTTGCATAACTCAATATGCTGCGCGACTTTGTCTCGGTCTACGTTAACGATTTCAATCGCCTGCGTATGATCCATTGTTAATTACCTCTATTTTGTACACCTAAGATCTCTATTTAAACGCAGGCAGGGGGCTTTTTCTATCACACTTGATTACACCAGCCTGTGCGCACCCAGTCGATCTGCTGACACAAAAAAGCCGTGCATTCGCACGGCTTTTTTACCTTCGACTCTGACGCGCTTAATCAGTGCACAGCAAACTGTCGTAAACGGAGGTGAGTACCTCTTCGGCAGCAATGATCTGGCGATGATCATAATCCAGATGCGTCACATCAAACTCAGCGTCCAGCTCCGCAAGATAGGCATCCATCGCAGCCTGATCTGCCTGATTTGACCACCAGGCATGCGCTTTTGCCGAGGCTTCCTGAGCATACTGCTGAGGCGCCCTGGCCAGGCGCTGCAGTTCATAACCCGCCGCCAGTAAGGCCGTTAATTCCGCTTCAGGCAACTGACTGAGCGTGTGCTCAAAGAGATCAGCAAATTGCGCCTGATGCGTGATCAGCCACTGAGCCAGTGTGGCTGGGTCCCGGACAGTATCATCCAGCCCCTGCTGCAATTGCGTCACCAGAGCGTGATGCAATGCACTGTCAGGTGCCAGACTGTAGCCGCCGATCCATGACAGCGCCCAGCTACGCCAGTCCAGACTGCTTTGCGCCGCTTCACCGTGAGGGTTCCAGCTGTCAACCAGATACAGGTGACTCACCGTTCTGCCTCGCGCAGTCAGTGCATTGGCAACCAGTGCCGCCAACGCGCCACCCAAAGACCAGCCCAGCAGTTTGATGGTGCCATTCGGCTGAGCCTCATCCAGTGCCTTCGCATAATGCTGCGCCAAATCGGTCAGCGTACTGAACTGGGCCAGCTGTTTTGCAGCCGCCACACCGATACAATTAACCTTACCCGCCAGCTTCTCAGCCAGCGGACGATATGCCACCGTCAAGCCACTGCCTTCATGCAGACAGAAGAGATTATCCGCACCTGCCACGGCATCATTGAGCGGATGCAGGATAAGCTCGCTCTGGTGCGTCATCTCAGCCACCAGGCTCGCCAGATCCGGGGCTTGCCACAACTGTCTGACAGCCAGCGGCAGGGCATTATGTTGCTGCCACAGACTGATCACTTTCAGACCATTGATAGAGTCTCCACCCAGCGCAAAGAAGTTGTCCAGACGGCCAACCTGCTCTACACCCAGCACGGTTTGCCAGATAGCGGCCATCGCCTGTTCAACTTCCCCCTGGGGTGCCACAAAACTGGCATCACTTTGTAACTGTGCCTTTGGCAGGGCTTTACGGTCAATTTTACCATTGCTGTTTACTGGCAGATCCGTCAACGCCATGATCACCGCTGGGACCATATAATCAGGCAGGTTCGCCGCCAGGTTGGCTTTCAGCTCGACCTCGTCTGGTACACTCCCATCGTGACCACTCACATAAGCCACCAGGCGTTTACCAGCTGGCGTATCATCAGCAACAACCACCGCCTGGCGCACAGTATTGTGCTTGCGCAACAGGGTTTCAATTTCCCCTAATTCAATACGGAAGCCACGGATCTTCACCTGATGGTCGGTCCGGCCCAGGTATTCCATCAGCCCCTGCTCGTTCCAGCGCACCAGGTCACCGGTGCGATACAAGCGGCTGCCATCATCGGCAAATGGGTTCGCCACAAAGCGCTCCGCCGTCAGGTCCGGACGGTTCAGATAACCCCGTGCCAGACCGATTTCTTCGGCCATATACAGCTCACCTATCTGTCCCGGTAACACCCGCTTTAACTGACTGTCCAGCACCCAGGCCTGACGCTGTCCCAGCACTTCACCTATGGGCGCGTACACCGCATCAAACGAGCTGCCCGGCATCGCCTTCCAGGTCAAAGGCGTCACAACCGTCTCGGTCGGACCATATCCATTGATGAAGAAGTCCGGCTTCAGTACTCGCTGCGCCAGTTCAAACGAGGCCTGTGGCATGGCATCCCCGCCAAAACAGTACACTCGCACTGGCGGTGGGTTACCCACCTGCTCAACATAGGCAGACAACTCGCGCAGGAATACGGGCGGGAACACCACGGTCGTAACCCCTTGCTGATGCAGATTCTGATAGGTTTGCTGTAAATCCCACTGCTGCTCTGGACGTATCACCACAGTGCCGCCATGGGTTACCGCAGACAACCAGCGTTCGTGGGCGCCGTCGAAACAGAAGGACATAAAGATCAATTCGCGATCTGCCGAGGTCAACTCGTAGCGGCGACCAATGCCGCGACAGTGTGCGGCGATTGAACCCCGACTCACTAACACGCCTTTTGGATTGCCCGTTGAGCCTGAGGTGTAGATCACATAGGCTCCCTGAGCCGGATACACCTGTGGCTGCTGCCATTGCTGTGTCAACGGAATATCTGCCATCCGATGCAAGCGGGCCTCCCCGGCAATCTCATTAAGACTATGATCGCTGACCAGGATGTGCTGCATCTGACTGTCGTTGATCATGTATGCCAGACGCTCTTTTGGATAACTCAGGTCCATAGGCACATAGACCGCGCCGGCCTTAAGTACCGCAAGGAAAGCCAAGGGTAAGTCGATGCCACGGGTCAGTGCCACCCCAACCCGCTGCTCTGGACCCACCCCCTGCTCACGCAGATAATAGGCCAGCTGGTTAGACTTTTCGTACAGTTCTTTATAGCTGTAACTGTTGCCCTCACAGGTCAGGGCTTCAGCATCGGGTGTTTGCTCGGCCAGCTGGTTTAACGTCGACACCACATCCTGATACTGGGTTGCAGCCAATTGTGGCGGCTTACCCGTCAGTAAGTAAATCGGCTCAACAGCACCACTGTGCAACGGCGTGATTGCCTCACCAAAGCCCTGCTGTTGCAGTGTTTGCTGAATATCCAGTGGCATGATATCCAGCTCTGACAGGTTCAATGCTGGCTGAGTTACAAAGGCACTGAGGATCTGCTGTAAGCCCGCCATCAAAGTTGCGATCCGCTGCTCACTGAACAGCTCCTGTGCATAGTCCAGCTTCAAGGTCAGTTCACCGCTAAAGCTCTCGCTGGTATTGAGTACCAGATCGAACTGTGCCTTGGTCTTAGGCAATTCACTGGGTGCTATGCTCAGTTCCGGCAGATTGACCAGCTCATTGTCATCCTGACGCTGGTGACTCATGACCACCTGAAACAGCGGCTGCTGTCCGACGGTACGCTCCAGCGACAAGCTGTCCACCAGCTTTTCAAACGGTAAATCCTGGTTGGCCTGAGCCTCCTGCAAACGGGTTGCAACTTGTGCCACCACCTGTTGTAAGCTCAGCTCACCACTGAGTGTCGATTGCAGGACCTGAGTATTGGCAAAGAAGCCCACAATATCCTGGCTATGGCTGTGTTGACGATTAGAAATCGGCATGCCAACCCGGATCAGAGACTGGCCACTGTAGTGATGTAACAGCACGTGCCATGCCGCCATCAGCACACCAAATAAGGTGCTGTTTTGCGCTTGGGCAAAGCGCTCCAGTGCCTGTTTCAATGCATCATCCACCACCACTTGCTGTGCGGCGCCATTGTTTTCATACAGATCACTGCTGCGATCCGTTGGCAGGGTCAGATGGGGATGTTCATCCCCTAACAGCGCCTGCCAGTAAGCAAGCTGACGTTGCTCTTCCCCACCGGCCAGCCAGTTGCGCTGCCACAATGCGTAATCACGGTACTCTGGCTGGGCTGCGTCAATGTGCAAAGTGTCACCTGTGACTGCGCTCTGATATGCCGTAACAAAATCACGCACAATTAGCTTCATTGACCAGCCATCCGACACAATGTGGTGCATCACAACGACCAGCTCGTGTCGGGTGTCATGATGTGCAATCACACCAACCCGCAACAAGGGGTCACGGATCAGATCAAACGGTGTATTAACCAGTTTCGCCTTAAACGCCTGCTGCTCATGTGCACTGGTCGCTGTGCTGCGGGCAATCTCGCAGTCACAGTTATCATCCACGTACTGACTGATCTTACCGTCAGCATGCTCAACAAAGCGGGTTCTGAGAACACTGTGTTTACGCATCACAAAATCAAATGCCTGCTGAAGCGCATCCCAATTCAGAACACCATTGAGGTTAAGGCCGCCTGCGATGTGATAAGCATCGCTTTGCGGCGCCAGTTTCCACAGGAACCACTGACGTGCCTGTGCATAGGATAACCCCTGGAAAGCCTGCTCAGGGGCGCTGCGCACAAGTTCAGGTATGCTGCTCTGCGCTGATCCGACCCGTTGCGCCAGACTGTGCAGCTCAGGAGCCGCAAAAATATCGGCCAGAGATAAGTTCATACCGCGCGATTGCGCCTGAGAGATCAGCTTCATGCTGCTGATTGAATCTCCGCCCAGCGCGAAGAAGTTATCCAATCGGCTAACCTGCTCAATGCCTAACAGCGTTTGCCAGATAGACGCCATCGTCTGCTCGACCTCACCTTGTGGCGCTTCGTAGCTAACCAGACTTTGCTGCTCTACCTTGGGCAGGGCCTTACGGTCAATTTTACCATTGCTGTTCACTGGCAGGTCGGCCAGCACCATGATCACCGCCGGCACCATGTAGTCAGGCAATACTGAGGCCAGCTCAGCCTGCAATTCGCCACTGTCCACTGTCACCGCCTCATGGCCACTGACATAGGCAACCAGTCGTTTGCCCGATGGGCCTTCGTCTGCGACCACCACAGCCTCGCGTACACCTTCAAGTGCGTACAACGCCGCTTCAATCTCACCCAGTTCAATACGGAAACCACGGATTTTCACCTGATGGTCGGTACGGCCCAGATACTCCAGCTGACCCGCACTGTTCCAGCATACTAGGTCGCCACTGCGATACATGCGGCTGCCATCCGCCACAAAGGGGTCTGCCACAAAGCGCTCAGCACTGAGATCGGCGCGATTCACATAGCCACGAGCCAACCCGACACCGGCAATGTACAGTTCACCGGCAACCCCCGGCGGACACAAGTTCAACGCTCTGTCGAGCACATAGAGACGGATCCCCGCAATGGGCGCCCCAATTGGCACAGGTAACGCCGCATCGCCATGACAGGTAAAGTGACTGACATCAACCGCCGCTTCCGTTGGACCATAAAGGTTATACAATCTGGCTTCTGGCAGTTTACTCAATGCCTGTGCCTGGACTTCACTGGGCAGAGCTTCACCACTGCACAGAATGCGACGAATACTGGTCGCCGTGTGGACCTGTTCATGGCTAATAAACGCCTGCAACATAGACGGCACAAAGTGCAGGGTCGTCACGCCAAAGGTGTTAATGGTTTCGAGCAGCTGAGTACTGTCTTTGTGTGCACCCGGTTGCGCTATCACTAACTCAGCCCCATACATCAGCGGCCAGAAGAACTCCCACACCGACACATCAAACCCAAACGGCGTCTTTTGCAACACTTTGTCATCGGCCCCAATCGGATACGCCGACTGCTGCCAGGCAATACGGTTGTATATCGCGCTGTGCTGATTGCCAACCCCTTTCGGTTTACCAGTTGAGCCCGAGGTATAAATCACGTAGGCCAGCTGGGTCGGGGCAATGTGGTGTTGTGGCAGCTGCTGTGGGTAATCCTCTAACGGCACACTGCGATAAGGCACACACTGTGCAAGCTGGGACAAGCTCGCCAGTCGCTCTAACGAATCATCCCCGATAAACAGCGACAAGTCGCTGTGCTCGGCAATATAGGCAATGCGTTCTAGCGGCAGTGACGGCTCCAGCGGCACATAGGCTGCACCCGCTTTAACCACCGCCAGAATGCTGACAACCATCTCCAGACTGCGTTCAAAGACCAGTGCAACTTTGTCTTCTGCACCGATCCCACGGGCATTTAGATAGTGGGCCAGCTGATTCGAGGCACGTTCAAGCTCACCATAGGTCATACTCTGCTGGCCAAATCGCAGCGCCACAGCATCACTGGTGCGGGCACTCTGTTCGCTGATCAGAGTCGTGATCGGACGCTGATATGCATGCGCTGGCGTGCCTGTGCCCATCTCTAATAAGGTGCTGAGCTGTTGCTCATCCTGCAATGGCAGTAAAGATGCAAGCTGACACTGACCGCCCTGTGTCATCGCCAGCAGCAAGTCTTTAAACTGAGTGGCCAGCGCACGGACATCGGCTTCAGCCAAAACACTGCCCTGATAATTGAAGCGCAGACGCAACGTCTCTTCTTGTATAAATAACACCGTCAGCGGGAAGTTCGTTTCATCACGATCTTCGAGGATCTCAAAATGCGTCTGGCGCTCACCTTCTTGCATCAGTGCCTGATCGATAGGATAGTTTTCAAATACCAGTAAGGTATCAAACAGGCCATCACGACTAAGCTCCAGCGATTGTGCCGCCAGTTTTTGGATTTCATACAGAGGCGTAAATTCGTGCTCACGCACTGCCAGTGCCGTACTTTGTTGCGCCTGCAACCAGTGCGTCAGTGACTGGGCCGGATCTACGCTCGCCACCATAGGGACGGTATTGATAAACATACCCTGGATAGCCTCGTGACCTGGCAGGTCGTTCGGGCGACCCGCAGTCGTCGCACCAAAGCACACGGTATCTCTGTCAAGATAACGGCTTAGCAACACCGCCCAGGCGCCCTGCACCAGGGTATTCTGGGTGATCCTGTGCTGCTGACAGAAAGCAGTCAGCTGCGCATACTCGCGCTCACTGAGCAGTACATCCAGACCACCGAATTGTCCGCTCGGTGGCTGAGCAAAGGCGCGACTCAGGTAGCTTGGCTCCTCCAGCTCAGCCAGCTGCCCCTGCCAGAATGCCAGATTCTGTGCTTCGTCCTGCGCTGTAAGATACGCAATATAGTCACCATACTGGCCACGTACCGGAGCAAGTGACTGGCCTTCATATGCCGTCAACACCTCGCCCATCATCGCAGAGCGACTCCAGCCGTCGGTCAGAATGTGATGCATGGTCCAGATCAGCGCATGTTGCTGCTCGCCCAGCGTGATCAGAATAACGCGGTTTAATCCAGGCTCGGTGGTCAGGTCGAAACCGCGACGAGATTCATGATGTGCCAGCTCACGTAATCGTGTTTGCTGCTGCTCTGGCGTCAGCGTTTGCCAGTCCAGCTCCTGCCAGTCCAGTACAGCATCGCGATTCACATACTGCAAGGACAGGCCGTCCTGAGTAATAAACCCGGTACGCAGCGCATCGTGACGCTGCACCACCTGTGTCCAGGCATCTTTAAATCGCGCACTGTCCAGGCGGGTGATCATAAAGCAGCTCTGGCTGATGTAGGCTTCGCTTTGCTCAAACAGGCTGTGGAACAACATGCCTTCTTGCATCGGTGACAATGGATAAATGGTACTGATCTGATCCAGCGGCAGCGACAGGGCGTCGATTTGCGCCTGAGACAAATCGGCCAGCGGCAGATCAGAGGGAGTAAAGGTGGCCGGAGCCTGCTCACAGTGAGCAATCAACTCAGCCAGTGCATCCGCAAAATGTGCAGCCAATGCAGCCACGCTCTGACGCGCCAGTCTCTCTTTGCCATAACGAATACTCAACTGTAACTGACCCGAGATAACCTGGCCGGTGATCGTCAGTTCACTGTCCATAGCAAACTGCGGATCCAATGCCGTGCCTGTGTGTTCGTCCGCCGGGCGCCAGTTTTGTGTATCAGCTGTGCTGTTATCCAGCTGACCCAGATAGTTAAATTCAATGGCAGCGCCACCCTGAGCGGCCAGCTCAGCCTGCTGGGCATCACTGCCATAATAGCGGAATGCCCCATACCCAATCCCTTTATTGGGTATGTCGCGCAGCTGTTCTTTGTTGAACTTGATGGTCTGAGCAAGTTGCTCATGGCGCGTCAGTACCACTGGGAAAAGGCTAGTGAACCAGCCAACCGTGCGGCTCAGGTCAACCGTGTCTGTCCAGGCCTCCCGGCCATGTCCTTCCAGGTTAATCTTATGGCTCGCCTGTCCGGTCCAGCGGTACAGTGCATCACTCAGGGCACTGAGCAATAGGTCGTTGACCTGAGTGCGGTAAGCCTGACCTGCACGCGTCAGCAAGGCCTCGGTTTGAATCGCATCCAGCGTCACCTCGGCCACCTCTGAGTCTCGATAGTAGCGGCTGCCTGTATCGTTTAGCTCAGGCAAGACACTGTTGACTCCGGCCATACTCTGCCAGTAGGTAAATTCGTTTTCATGCTGCGCCGGGTATTGCTGAATTTGTTGTGCCCAAAACTGATAGCTGTGGCTCTTAGTGCCCAGCTCAGCATCAGGCTGTTGCCACAACCGCGTTAAATCTTCCAACAAAATCCGCCATGATACGCCATCGACCGCGAGGTGGTGCACCACCAGTAATAATCGTGCACTGCCGTCTTCCACCGTCATATGTACGGCGCGTAACAATGGACCTTCGCTCAGGCTCAGGCTTTGCTGAGCCTGCTCCGCCAGCGCTGTGATTTGCGTGGAATGAGTATCCCGATACCAGATGCTTTGCCCGGCCATGTGTGCGTCAAACGCCGCATAGGCCTGCTGCCACTGTCCCGTCTCATTTTGCAGATAACGCAGTCGCAATGCATCATGGCGCTCGAGTAGGGCAGAAATAAGTTGCGTCAACAGCTGCGCCGCCATTGGCTCAGCCAGGTGCAGCATGACCGCCTGGTTCCAGTGAGTGCGATTGACCATGTCTCGCTCGAAGAAGGCGTGCTGTATTGGCAGCAAACTCACCGCGCCAGTCACCTCTTGTTGCGGTATGGCATCTTCGCTTAACGGGGTCATCAGAGGGGCCAGATTGGCAACCGTTTGGTGTTCAAAGATCTGCTTGGCACTCAGAACAAACCCTGCCTGACGCAGTTTAGCGATGATCTGCAGGCTCAGGATCGAGTCGCCGCCGAGTGTAAAGAAGTTATCGTCCCTGCCCACCTGCTCAAGTCGCAGTAACTGCTGCCATATCTCAGCAAGCAGCATTTCCTGCGCCCCTTGTGGTGCCTGATAGACTTTATCAGCCTCAGCCTGTGGCGCAGGCAGTGCTTTGCGGTCGACCTTGCCATTATGGGTCAATGGCATCTGTGGCAGTACCATGATGAGGCTGGGTACCATGTAATCCGGCAGCTGAGCCGCCAGTGATGCGCTCACTTGCTGACTGTCCAGTTCAGTGCCCGCAGCCGCGCTGACATACGCGACCAGGCGGGTTGAGCCAGTTCCCTGGTCTGCCACGACCACGGCATGCTCTACCTCAGGGAAGGCCAGTAGTTTTGCTTCAATTTCACCGGCTTCAACCCGATAACCGCGGATTTTAAGCTGCTGATCACAACGCCCGACATATTCCAGCTGACCCTGCTGATCCCAGCGTACCAGATCTCCTGTGCGGTACAGGCGACTGCCATCGTTGTCGAACGGGTTCGCCACAAAGCGCTCAGCCGTGAGTCCAGGCTGCTCCAGATAGCCCCGCGCCATTTCAGCACCGCTGATATAAAGCTCACCCGTCATGCCATACGGCAGTAATTGCAGGCTTTCATCAAGAATATAAACTGCGCGACCACCGATTGGCTGACCAATGGGCACATAGTTACTGCCAAGTGCAGCACCTTGTTGCTGAGTCCAGGCCAGCGGTGTGATCACCGTCTCCGATGGACCATAGGCATTGATAAAGCGAGTGTCTGGCGCGTGCGCTAAGAGACTGGCACAGTGCTGTGCAGACCAGGCTTCCCCGCCGACAATAAATAAGCGAAGCGGTGCAGGCAGAGACTTAAATTGCTGCAAATAAGCCGGTGTAAAGCCCATAACGGAAAGTTGCTTGTCCCTTGCAAACTGCTCAAGTTCAGGCTGAGAGAGCAGCTTGAACTCATCCAGCACCACACATGCCCCAGCCAGCAACGGCCCCCATAACTGCTCAATTGAGGCATCGAAGCCAAAGGAAACAGATATCGCACAGCGGTCCTGTGCCTGATATTGATAAAGCGACTGTACGGCGTTGCAGTGGCCCTGCAAGGCCTGATGACTAACGGCCACTCCCTTAGGAGTCCCGGTGGAGCCAGACGTATAAATCACATAAGCCAGTTGTTGAGGGTGGATAAGCGGCTCAGCTCGCTTGAGACCCTCATTGGCACACAACTCAGGGCGATACTGGATCAGCGTTTGCGCTTCGCTCTGATAGTCAGTATTCACAGTGACCACCCACTGACACTGCGCTGTAATAGTCGCGACACGCGCAGCAGGTAGCTCGGCATCAACGGGCACATAACAGGCGCCGCTTTGCAAAATAGCCAGGAAACTCACCACGGTATCAATGTCACGTCTGAATACCACCGCAACTTTGTCTTCGCTGCGAACGCCCTGCTCGATGAGGTAGTGCGCGAATTGCTGAGCACGTGCCTCCAGCTGTGCATAGCTCAGCGTTTGGTCAGCCAGGCTCAGCGCCACGGCATCCGGCGTTAATGTCGCCTGGCGACGCAGTTGGGCAACCAGATTGTCAGCTTGATCGGCACCGGCCAGATAAGGAGTATGCTCAGGCAGCAACCTTTGTTGCTCAGAGTGGGGCAGCACATTGAGAGTGCCGACAGGCTGAGTCAGATCGTGCTGCATCTCAGTCAGGATTGTTGTCAGGCCATAGAACAATGCCTCAGCACGCTGAGCGCTGAATTTCGCACTGACATAGTCCAGTGACAAGGTCAGTGAGCCGTCTTCGCGCTCCAAAGAGTTCAATACCAGATCAAACTGCGCAACCTGGGTATCAGCCTGGCCCTCCTGAGCTTGCAGACCCCCGAACTCAGTCAGGGCGTTTTCTTCCACGCGTTGGTGGTTATACAACACCTGGAACAACGGGGACGCTGCCAGGTTGCGTTCCAGATCCAGGCTATCCAGCAGCTTTTCGAACGGCAGATCCTGGTTGGCCTGAGCACCACGCAGCACCTGATTTATGCGAAGCAAGACACGCTCCAGTGAATCACAGCCTTGGATCTGACTGTTGATCACCTGAGTATTAACAAAGAAACCGACCATGGCCTGAGTGCCGCTATGATGACGGTTGGCCACCGGCATGCCTACCCGGATCTCGCGCTGGCCACTGTACTTGTGTAATAAGATCTGCCATGCGCTCATAAGCAGGCTAAACACTGTGACACCTTGTGTCGCTGCCAACGCCTGCAATGTTTTGGTCTGCTCCTGGCTCAATTCATGAGTGAGGGTGTCGCTGTGACGCTGAGTGTCATCCCCCTCCAGATCGCTGGGCAGAGCAAGCGTGGGATGCTCATCCCCCAACTGCGCCTGCCAGTAGGCCAGCTGTTGCTGCTCAGCACCATCGGCGAGGTAATCACGCTGCCACTTAGCAAAATCACTATATCTTAAGGCGTCTGCTGCCACATCCAGTGCTTCACCGTTGCGGGCCGCTTCATACCCGCGCACAAAGTCCGCAACAATCAGTTTCAATGACCATCCATCAGAGACAATATGATGCATGACCACCACCAGCTCATGCTGCTGTGGGGCATCACAGATCACACCGACCCGGACCAGCGGTCCCCGGGTTAAATCAAATGGCGTGGTGATCAGTGTCTGTTTAAAGTCACTGCGTTGTGCCTGTGTCGCACCAAGCTCCAGGTAAGCGATCTGACAAGGGCTGGCTTGCAGCGTCTGTGTCGAGACAGTGCCTTGCTGATCTTCAACAAATACCGTGCGCAGCGCAGCATGCTTGTTCACCAGGTGATCAAAAGCCGACTGCAATGCACTGCGGTCCAGCTCGCCGGTTAAGTGCAATGCGCTGGGTAAGTGATAAGCGATGCTCTGCGGGTCAAGCTTCCACAAGAACCATTGGCGCTCCTGCGCATAAGACAGGCCACGATATTCATTTTCCTGACGCGGGATCTCTGCTATCGCACTGCCCGCATTGAGGCTGGCAACCAACGCCTGAAGTGTCTCGGCACCAAAGAGCGTCTGAATGTCGAGGGCAATCTCTTTGTGTTTGGCTTGCGCAATCACACGCAGGCTGCTGATAGAGTCGCCTCCCAGTGCGAAGAAATTGTCCAAACGACCAACCCGCTCAACACCCAGCACATCCTGCCAGATGGCAGCCATCGTTTGCTCAATGGCGCCCTCTGGCGCCACATAGCTGACTTCGCTTTGCAGATCCGCTTTAGGTAAGGCTTTGCGATCTATTTTGCCATTGCTGTTCACCGGCAAGTCCGGCAATGCCATGAGCACTGCAGGTACCATATAATCCGGTAAGTTCGCCGCCAGCATGGCCTTTAACTCTGCGTCGTTGGGCAGTGCACCATCATGTCCGCTGACATACGCCACCAGGCGTTTTCCTGCAGGCGTATCGTCGGCAACAACCACCGCCTGACGCACTGTGTCTTGTTTACGCAATAAGGTTTCAATTTCACCCAGTTCGATGCGGAAACCACGGATCTTAACCTGGTGGTCAGTCCGGCCCAGATATTCCATCAGGCCTTGTTCATTCCAGCGCACCAAATCTCCCGTGCGATACAAGCGGCTGCCATCATTGGCAAACGGGTTGGCCACAAAGCGCTCGGCAGTGAGATCGGGACGGTTCAGGTAGCCCCGTGCAAGACCAATCTCCTGTGCCATATATAGCTCACCGATCTGTCCTGGTAACACCAGGTTGAGTTGGCTATCCAGCACCCAGGCCTGTCGCTGCCCCAGCACTTCACCAATGGGCGCGTACACCGCCTCAAATGAACTGCCAGGCATGGCCTTCCAGGTCAGAGGCGTCACAACCGTCTCGGTCGGACCATATCCATTGATGAAGAAGTCCGGCTTCAGTACTCGCTGCGCCAGTTCAAAGGATGCCTGTGGCATCGCATCCCCGCCAAAACAGTAAACCCGCACCGGCGGTGGGTTACCCACCTGCTCCACATATGCCGACAGTTCACGCAAAAATACCGGTGGAAATACCACTGTGGTTACGCCTTGCTGATGCAGGTTTTGATAGGTTTCCTGCAGATCCCATTGACGCTCAGGACGGATCACCACAGTGCCGCCATGGGTTACTGCTGACAGCCAGCGCTCATGGGCACCATCGAAACAAAAAGACATGAAGATCATTTCGCGATCCGCGGCGCTCAGCTCATACCGACGCCCAATACCCCGACAGTGCGCTGCAATTGAGCCACGGCTGACCAGTACGCCTTTGGGGTTACCTGTCGAACCCGAAGTATAAATGACATACGCGCCCTGCATTGGATATACCTGAGGCTGCTGCCACTGCTCGGTCAGTACAATATCCGCCAGACAATGCAAAGTTGCCTCACCGGCAATCTCATCCAGGCTGTTATCACTGACCAGAATATGCGCCATCTGACTGTCGTTGATCATATATGCCAGACGTTCCTGCGGGTAGCTCAAGTCCATTGGCACATAAACCGCACCAGCCTTAAGTACCGCGAGGAAAGCCAGTGGCAGATCGATCCCCCGTTGCAGCGCTACTCCGACACGTTGCTCGGGCACAACTCCTTGCTCACGCAGGTAGAAGGCCAGCTGATTTGATTTCTCGAACAACTCTTTGAATGTATAGCTGTGACCCTCACATGTCAGGGCCTGTGCATCCGGTGTCTGCTCGGCCAACTGGTTCAGCGTCGACACCACATCCTGATATTGCGTGGCCGCCAACTGCGGCAGTTGACCTCCCGGGATATAGATGGGCTCCACAGCACCCGAGTGCAGTGGCGTGATGGATTCACCAAAGCCCAGCTTTTGCAGTGTCCGCTGCTGTGATTCATTGATCAGCGTAAGTGCCGACAAACGGCTTTGCGGTGACGCTATGATATTCAGCAGCAGACGTCTGAATTGCTCTGCCAGTGCCTGTACATCGGCGCCGGCAAGCTCACTGCCCTGATAACTGAAATGTAACCGCAGCGTCTCTTCCTGAATAAAGCTCACCGTGAGCGGGAAGTTGGTTTCTTCTTTGGCCTCACCGACAGTAAATTTGGTCTGTTGTTCAGCACGGGTTTCAAGTGCTTCCGCAAGCGGGTAGTTTTCAAACACCAGCAGGGTATCGAACAAGCCATGCTTGTCCATTGCCAGATGTGTCGCCTGTTTTTGAATATCGTATAAAGGCGTAAATTCGTGTTCCCGACCGGCCAGGTTGGCCGATTGCAGCGCCTGCAGCCAGTGACTCAAAGACAGCTCAGGGCGCACTTCAACCATGACCGGCATAGTGTTGATGAACATCCCCTGGATCCGCTCTGCCCCTGCCAAATCGCTCGGACGCCCTGATGTTGTGGCACCAAAGCACACCGCCTGACGACCAAGATGGCGACTCAGCAAGAGTGCCCACACTCCCTGCATCAGAGTGTTTGGCGTCAGGTGCTGGGCTTTGACAAACTCGCCCAGCGCCGCATCTTCGTGCTCCGTTAGCAGTAAGTCGAACGCGCTGTAGCTGCCCTGCGAGGGCGTGGTAAAGGCCGAACTCAGATAGCACGGCTCCAACAATAAATCGGTTTGCGCCTGCCAGTAAGCCAGATTAGCGGACTGATCTTGTTGTGCCAGATAGGCGATATAGTCACGATATTGGGCCTCTGCCGGAGGCAAAGTGTGACCCTCGTACAGGCGCAACACTTCTCCCATCAGCGCCGAGCAGCTCCAGCCATCGGTCAGAATATGATGTATGGTCCAGATAAAGGCATGCCGTTCAGGTGCCAGCTGTACTAACACAAAACGTTGTAAACCCGGCGTGCCATCGAGTTCAAAGCCCTGGCTACGCTGTTGCTGAGCCAGCTCATGCAGCTTCAGCTGTTGCTCATCGGCGCTCAGGTGCTGCCAGTCCAGTGTCTGCCATTGAGCAGTCAGGGTTTTCACAACAAACTGCAGTGGTTGTGGATCCAGACTTAAGAAGCCACTGCGCAGCACATCATGACGATCTATGACCGTCTGCCATGCGGATTTAAAGCGCGTAGCATCAAGCCCGGTGATGTCCAGACTGGTCTGGTTGATATAGGCTTCGCCCTGCTCGTAAAGACTGTGAAACAGCATGCCCTGCTGCATCGGCGACAGCGGATACAGGTCCTGCAGCTCAGCACCGTTAATCGCTAAGGTATCCAGTTGCGACTGACTCAGTGCGGCCAATGGCACATCACTGGGGGTGAGGCAGCCCGCTGCCTCTGTACAATGGCCGATCACAGCGACTAAGGCCGCCTCCAGATACCTGGCAAAGGCCGTCATTGTCACTTCGCTGAGTCGCTGTGCACCATAGCTAATCACCAGTTGCAGGCGGCCATCGCTCACCTGACCATTGATACTGATCTCACTGTGTGGCTCAAAGTCCGGGCTGAAAGCGGCACCGCTGTGCTCGTCGGCCAGACGCCAGGGGGCCTCTGACTGAGCCAGCGTATTGTCCAGCTGACCAAGATAATTAAACTCAATTTGTCCCAGAGGCTGAGCTGCCAGACAGGACTGGGTTTGCGCATCACCATAATATTTCAGTGCCCCATAGCCAATGCCCTTGTTTGGCACGGTTCTGAGCTGCTCTTTGTTATGTTTCAGGGTGTCGCTCAGGGTGTCATGTCGGGTCAGCTGAACCGGATACAAGCTGGTGAACCAGCCTACCGTGCGACTTAAATCTGTGTCCAGATCCCAGGGTTCACGGCCATGTCCTTCCAGGTTGATCAAACACTCAGCCTGTCCGCTCCATTGATACAAGGCTTCGCTCAGCGCGCTCAGTAATAGTTCATTGACCTGAGTCCGGTAGCTTTTGCCAGCGTCGTGCAGCAAGGTCTGAGTTTGCTGCGTATCAAGTGTGACCTGTACACTGGCACTGTGGGCAAGCTTACGGCTGCCCTCATGGTTGAGGTCAGGCAAAGTCAACTCGGGAGCCTGCTGCTGTTGCCAGTAGCTCAGTTCGTCACTGTGAGTGTGTGCATAACCACTGAGCTGTTGTGCCCAGTACTGATAGCTGTGGCTCTTGCTGGCAAGGGATGGACTAACTTGCTGTTGTAACTGGCCATAAACCCGCGCTAAGTCGTCGAGCAAAATACGCCATGACACGCCATCCACCACCAGGTGATGGATCACCAGCAGCAAGCGTGCACTGCCATCGTCCAGTGTCATATGCACCAGCCGGGTCACCCCAGCTTCAGCAATATTCAGGCTGCGCTGTGCTTCTTCGGCAAGCGCCGTTATTTGAGTCGCTTCAATACGACGCGACCAACAACTGGCCGCTGCCTGCGTGGCATCAAATTCCGTATAGTGCTGCTGCCACTGCTGCGACGCATCTTTGACAAAGCACAGACGCAATGCATCATGGTGTGCGATTAATGCAGACCAGGCTTGCTGGATCAGGGCATCGTCCAGCGGTGTGTCCAGTGTCAGTAACAGCGCCTGGTTATAATGGTTTTTATTGTCCAGCTTGGTGGTCAGGAACTGTTTTTGAATCGGTAACAGAGCCACCTCACCTTCCACCTGCTGTGCTATCGCCTCAGCCTGGCTCAGTTCGCTTAACTGAGGCGCCAAACGGGCAATACTATGCAGTTCAAAAATCTGTTTTGGTGTCACCACATAACCGTGTTCACGCAATCCGGTAACAATCTGCAGACTCAGGATCGAATCGCCACCGAGTTCGAAGAAATTATCCAGTCGGCCAATTTTCGGCTGGCCCAACACATGTTGCCAGACACTTGCCAGCGCCTCTTCACGCGCACCTTGTGGCGCTTCAAATGGCACCGATGAGGTATTACTTACCTTTGGCAGGGCTTTACGGTCAATTTTACCGTTACTGCTTAACGGCAGCGTATCCAGCACCGCTATCACCGCTGGCACCATATATTCAGGCAGGGCCTCAGCAAGTGTTGCTTTTAGCTGTTCGCTATCCAGAGTCTGCTCAGCGACGGCTGAAACATACGCAACCAGGCGTGTCGCAGCGCCACTGTCGTCGGCCACAACAACCGCTTCGCGTACCCCAGATGCTGCATACAACGCAGCTTCAATTTCACCTAACTCTATCCGGAAACCACGGATCTTAACCTGATGGTCTATACGACCGAGATAATCCAGCTGACCCTGAGCATTCCAGCTTACCAAATCACCACTGCGATACATGCGGCTACCATCCGCCGCAATGGGGTCGGCAACAAACCGCTCGGCACTCAAATCAGGGCGGCTCACATAACCGCGTGCCAGGCCTGCACCTGCGATATAGAGTTCTCCGGCAATGCCTTGCGGACAGAGGTTCAAAGCGCGATCCAACACATATAACCGGATCCCCGCAATAGGTGCACCAATTGGGACGGGCAGATCAGCACGACCATGGCAGGTGAAGTGACTGACATCCACAGCCGCTTCTGTCGGGCCATACAGATTGTAAATTGCAATGCCAGGTAACTTGCGCATTGCCTGCGCCTGTACTTCGCTGGGCAACGCCTCACCACTACATAAGATCTGTCGAATGCTGGTGGCCGTAGCAACGGCTTCATGACCTAAAAACGCCTGCAACATCGATGGTACAAAGTGCAGTGTTGTCACGCCAAAGTGATTGATCGTGTCGATCAGTTGCGCACTGTCTTTGTGTGCACCAGGTGGGGCCACTATCAGCTCAGCACCATACATCAGCGGCCAGAAGAATTCCCACACCGAAACATCAAACCCAAACGGGGTTTTTTGCAATACTTTGTCACCAGCATCAATGGGGTAAGCTGACTGTTGCCAGGCAATGCGGTTGTATATAGCACTGTGCTGGTTACCGACGCCCTTGGGCTTGCCGGTGGACCCTGACGTGTAAATCACATAAGCCAGTTGGGTTGCGGGGATCTCATGGGTCGGCAAGCTATGCGGATAGTGCTCAAGTGCCAGTGTCGAAAGCTCCACACGGGGGGCCAGATCTGCCAGGCTGTCCAATCGCGCCAGTGAGTGGTCACCCAAGAACAGGCTCAGACCACTGCTATTGGCGATGTAAGCTATGCGATCTGCCGGTAAAGAGGGCTCCAGTGGCACATAGGCTGCCCCCGCCTTCACCACCGCCAGAATACTGACCACCATCTCGATGCTGCGTTCGAACACCAGCGCCACCTTGTCTTCCGCGCCAATGCCTTGCGCGTTCAGATAATTCGCCAGTTGGTTTGTACGCTGCTCCAGCGCCCGATATGTGAGGCTGTGCGAAGCAAAACGCACTGCAATCGCATCTGGTGTGCTGGCACTTTGCTGGCTGATCAGGGTTGTAACGGGCTGTGAGTAGTCAAACACCTCAGCACCGGTCCCTGTGGTGATCAGGTCGGATACCTGTTGTGCACTTAGCAGAGGAATATTATTGACCTCAGCACTTGGGTCACTCAGGCAGCTATCCAACATCATCTGCAATTGCGCCAGGCAAGCCTGAGCAAACTCAGCATCGTAAAGCTCACGGGCATAGATAAGGTTTAGACTTGTTCCTTCACTGAGGTCTTCAATCACATCCAGCTGCAGGTCAAATGGCATACCGAAACGGTACATTTCGGTGTCCAGCAGAGAAACAGACTCCAGCTGGCTTAGGTTGCGCTTATCACGACGCAGGTAGTTAAACATCACCTGAAAGATAGGGTGAACGCCGCTTTGACGCGCCGGCTTAAGCGCATTCACCAGCTGCTCAAATGGCAGATCCTGGTTGTTCTGTGCCAGTCGGCTCATTGCCGTGTTTTTTTCTAATAACTGTACAAAACTGTCAGTATCTTCAAGCTGCAGCGGCATCACCTGAGTGTTAACGAAAAAGCCGACAAGGTTCTGAGTTTCGCTGCGATGACGATTGGCTATCGGCACGCCGACGCGAATATTCTGGCTGTCGCTGAGGCGCGCCAGCAGAGCCTGCCAGGCAGTTAACAAGACTAAATAGGGTGTGACCTGATACTGACTTGCAAGCGCGCCGATGCGCTGCCACAGCGCCGCTGGCAATGTCTGTGTCTGCGTTGCAACCTGATAATTGAGGTCGTGTCTGTGCTGATTCTTGGCCGGCAAACGTAAGGTCTCTTCGGGCTCTGTCAGCTGCTGCTGCCATACCGCCAGCTGGGTATCGTAGCGTGGCTGATGGTCCTGCTCATTGTCCCATTTCGCAAACTCCAGATAGCCCGACGCTGGCGAGGCAATGTCTTTGCCTGCATAGAGTGCAATAAACTCATCCAAAAGCTGCTGCATTGACGTGCCATCGGCGATGATATGATGCAAGGTCACGATCAGGCTGGTTCGCCCCTCGCAGCGGGCAATGGCGATACGCAACAAAGGCTCACTGCACAGCGCAAATGGTTGCTCAACGAAACGACGAATACTTGCCTGATCGCTATGCTCCCCCAGTTCAAGCTCATGAACTGGTAAAGACTGATACCCGCCATCGCACTGCCAGACCTGCTCTTGCTCCTCAACAAACTGGATCCGCAATCCAGAGTGTTTTACCAGCAAGGTCTCAAATGCCCGCCTGACCTGAGCGGTGTGTAATTCACCCTGAAAATGCAGTGCCCCGGCCAAGTTGTAGGAGACATCCTGAGGGTCCAGCTTCCAGGCATACCAGAGGATCTTCTGTGCGGGTGTCAGCGGTACTCGCTCACCTGCTGTCAACTCAACCTGGAGCTGACCGGCATTGCTCTGGGCCTGGTCAATACGTGCTTTTAAGCGTTGTTGGTCTTCGGTTGATAGGGAGGAGATAGCGCGATTTCTTCTGGTACGTCTTTGCTGTGACATTCTGGCTCCACTGCAGTCAGTTTGATTCTGATTTCAAAATATGACTGCTAGACGAATGAACACGGCAAAAATCCAGCTTAGCGGGTAAAAAATGTGACTTTGAGCAAGGTACCTGAGTGGGCTGTGCAGGGAGAGAAAAATGCCCGCTTACGCGGGCATGATAGGCTTACAAATTAAAAGGTGTAGCTAAACGAGATACCCATGTTTCTTGGGTCCGTGTAGTCACCGTAAATAAATACGTCTGAGCCGGTTACCCGACCTGCACTGATCAAGCTGTCATGATCGAAGGCATTATTTACATAAGCATCGATACGCCAGTTTTCCTCAACATAGGCGGCAGAGAAATGAAACTCGGCGTAGTCGCCTGCCAGGTGCTCAGCTTTTTCACCCAGCTTGCTGTAATACTCACCCACATAGTTGCTACGCGCCGTTAATTGGAACTTGTCTGTGGCCCAGAATTCCAGCCCTAATCCAGCCGTGATATCTGCCGCCATTGGCAGCGCTTTGTCACGTACTGTTGGATTTTCAGCATTCGCTTCGTCAACCGTGCTGTCCATCCAGCCAAAGCTTGCCGACAAGGTCAGATCTGGGTTGATGGCGTAGCGCGCTTCAGTTTCAAAGCCGACGCTTTTTACTTTCGCCAGGTTAATGATGCTAAAGTCATTCGGGTTACCCGTTGGACCGGTACCGTAGTACTGGTAATCCTCGAAGTCATTGTAAAACACGTTTACCGCGAAGTTTAAGTCACCGTCCATAAGCGTAGAGCGCAAGCCGACTTCGAAAGTATCGACATACTCAGGCTCAAAAGTGTAATTGCTCATGCTAAACCAGTGGAAGTCACCGCCGCCCGAGCTATACCCTTTGCGGAAGCTGGCGTTGACTGTGATGTCATCGTTTAAATCGTGCAGATAGGCCAGTTTTGGCAGGTAAATGCGATTATCAACATCGGTGACAAATTCAATATTGGGCATGCCAAATCGTTTCGCCATTTCAGCACCGTCGAAGAGTCGATACTGCTCTTCGTCCTCGATACGGCCACCAACGACCACACGACCCTGATCGCTCACCTTGATGGTTGCCTCACCATAGATTGCCTGGTTTTCACTGTCATCAGTCCCTTTATAGAAACCTTCACGGAAGAAAGTCTGGTCGCGGTCATTCATGTACAAACCCAGATAACCACTGACAGTTTCATTACCCGTAAAGCTCACCTTCGCATCATAGGTTTTGCCACTGTCGTTCATGATCACATACCAAGGCTCCGGATACTGTCTGAACTCATAACGGTAGTCGGTATCTGACAACATGACTTCAAGGTTAATCGCATCATTGATCTCATAGCGTGTGCGCAAAGACCAACGATCATATTCTGTGTCTTTATCACGCGCATATGAGCCTGCGACTGGGCCCGCGGGTGTTGGTACCACCTGATAGGACACAACACGGTCTGATAACTGCGGACCAATTTTGGTATTTTCCGGATCATTGCCATTTAATACCGGTCCCTGGAAGCCCCAATGGCGCTCACCGGTTTCTTCACTGCGCGAGTAGTGTAGCAGCATATCTAAACCACTGAGTGCAGCAGGTTGCCATTTTAGCTTGATGTCCATGCGGGTATCTTCAAGCTCTTTTGGATTAAATGGATATACAATTAAAGGAGAGGTGCCTGTGTAATCCATGTAAGACTCACCTTCGTTACGCTGTACAGTGGCGCGCAGAGCAAGCTGATCTTCCAATAGTGGCACAGAGACCATGCCCGACAGTTCCGTGTTTTCGTTCAGGTCTGAATAGCCAATACGGGTTGCAGCTTCAAAATCAGTCAGTGAAGGTTCTTTGGTCTTGATGTAAACAATACCACCAATGCTGTTGCGGCCACTGTTTGACGATTGTGGGCCACGCAGAACTTCGATTTGCTCAACGTCCCACAGGCCAAAGTCACCGCTTAGCTTAGCAACAAACGGGTCTGAAACGCCGTCACGCATAACAGACACACGTGGTTTGGCACCCGATGAAAATGAACTAAAGCCCTGTGATACACCTTCACCTTGCAAGCCACGGATCGTCGGCAGGCTATCCGTAAATACAACGTTTGCAATGCCTGATAAGGCATCCAGCAGGGAATTAACCTGACCACTTTTCAGTTGCTCTTGATCAATAACGGCAATAGATGACGTGGTGTCTTTCAGTGAACGTTGTGTGTTTTCACCATACACCACTATCTGTTCAATCGACTTCAGGTCTTCTTTACTATCGTCTGCCATAACGGCATTGGAAACGGCGAGTGCGAGCGGCAGTAAACTGTATTTGAGTGGGTTCATTGTTTCATCCTAGTTGTATTTATGACACCCAGACGAACTCTCCCCGCACAAATTTAGTACGAATTATAATAATTATCAAAAAGATAACTTAAGCTGTATTTACTGGTAAATTTGCTACTCAACTGTTTACTTTTAAGACACGGGTTGGTGCAGTTTCATCTCCAGCAAACAAGGTCTGAATCCCGCTTTTTCATAGGCACGAATAGCGGCGGCATTGTCGCTGTAGACGTCTAAATAAAAATCATACACTGACTGATGATTACACCAAGCCATCAGCTTTGTCATGATCTGCTGATTGAGCCCTTTGCCACGATGCTCTGGGTGCACGTACATAAAGCCCAGATAGCCATGTTGTGCATGGTCAAGTTGCGCCTTGGAGTGACGGATTTGGGCATAGCCTGTTGCGATGATGCTGCCATCAATTGTGCCAACAATAAGATAACTATGCTCATCATTCAGCAGGGCAGGTAAATCATAGTAGTGTGCATTGTCTGCTTTAATGGCAGCGTTGAAAGGACGCTCAGCCTCAATGACGGCCTGTTCCAGTTGTTCAAGACGTGGAATATCTTCGGGAGTAGCAACTCGTATCTGCATCAAAGTACCTGTTGGTGTTAATTAAAGATGGTGCTCTACTGTCTCACAATCAGGGAACAGGATGCAAAGGTGCGGCACAGCGCGACTGAGCCTGAATAAGAAAAAAGCCACCTGGTTTTACCCGAGATGGCTTACTAACACTACAAAAATGGTTAAGCTCGATCTGCTTTGCTTAGTCGTCGTGATGATGTCCCTCTTCACTCTTGGCAATGCCAAGCCACACGAGTTTATTCGGTATCACATCCAGTTCGATGGTCTGCACCAACTCACCAGTCTCCAGATCGTACTTTTTAATTTGTTTCGCTATTGGATCAGTTACAAACACAGCATCTTCGGCATATGAGGGCGCCAGTGAAAAACCATGATCTTCAGGCATGTTTACTAAATCTGCGTCAGTAATCGTCACTTCATGCGCCACTTCCCAATGGTGTTCACCCTGGTGTTCGCCGTTTTGTTCTGCTTCGTGCTCGTGCCCTGACAGAATGCTCAGCTTACCCGCACTGTCGAGTGTCACTATGTGCTCACCATCATGGCTAAAGCCAAAATAGCTCAGGCGATGATTTTCAGTGACCTGCCACTCCAGCGCTTCCAGCTCCCCATCTTCCGGGTGCAACATAAACAACTGATTACTCGCACTTGCTATGAACTGCTCCTGCTCGTGATGCCCTTTTAATGCACCAACACGCATGCCCTCTGCAAAGCTTTCTGGGTTAGCCACTTTGGTTGCACTAAACGATTCACCCTGTTGCGTGATAATGGCGACACCATCACCACACCCAAATGCAACGGTGGTGTCGTTTTGTGCACTGCCGTGCAGCGCAGGACAGGTCACATTAAACACCTGTTCCTGATCGAAATGGTCATCATGTGCATGGTACAAAGCAATTTGTGAAGGCAAGACAGAGTCGCTCTCGCTGTCACGTAACGTACTGATCAGATACTCGCCTCTTGCCTGGGCTGCTCCATGCATGTGCGTGCTGTAATTCAGCTTTACGACTTGACTGCTCTCGCCGCTGATCTGCGCTTCACCAAACATAGCGACAGACGCCGTTTGCTGAGTGTCTGCATCGCCATCAGAAAAGACGGCAATCCCGCCTTCATTCACGGTAACATGGGTCGGCTTAGTTGATGTCAGCTGCAAAGACACATTACCTGGGGCATCTTCATGATTGTGAAAGTGATCGCCATGAGCTTCTCTGTAGAGGCCACTGTCAACGAACTCTACCATGCCTTGCTCACGCTGGACCAAAATGGCATAGCGGTGGTTTTCAGACCCGTAGGCATATTGTGGTGCATACGTCAGGCCCACTGATTCAATCAGACTTTGCTCTGCGGCAGAGTAAATATTGACTACGTTGCTCTCGCTACTGGTGACCAGCAAGCGACCCGCGACATCTTTGATTTCTTCGTCATGGTCGTGCGTTTCTTCACCCGCTGTATTTTCGTCTTCCGTTACCGATTCATCAGAAGACACAGCCTGTTGCGTTTTGGTTACCTGATGGTCTGTACCACCACAAGCCGACAATAAGATTGCAGATACAGCTGCAGCCAATACTTTTGCTCTGAAAATCATCAATACTACTCTACAGTTAATACGTTATATTGTAACAATATAAACATGTTATAATATCACATAACCAAACGCAAGAGCCGAACTCTGTAAAGTGTGTTTTTCAGACAAATTGCAGGTGAAGAAAGGCAATGGGCACATCCCATTACCTTGTTACTATCAGGCAGGCTCAGCGTCAGCTGCTACAGGCTTGGGTAAGCGTTGCTCTGCCAGTAACTTCAAGCCTTTGATCATGGCGGGGAAAAGGCTCTGCTGAAAGTTATTCCAGCGCATCTCGATAATGGTATCGTCCGGATTAATATGGGTATCCATTACATCGGTGATCACCGGACCTGAATCGATCCCCTGATCAATATAGTGGAAGGAAGCCCCTGTTTTATCTATCACCGGAACGCTTACGGTTTCTCTCGTCGCCCAATTAGTGACTTTCTGACCACGTGCCCCATAAAGCGCATCCAAAGTCGCGGTCGCACCGCGGCGCTGATAAGGAGAGTCAGCGCGCGTGATCCCCGGGTGAATATTCACTATTTTATTGTGGTATTTGCTGTGTGCACTGGCTAAGTCGTCCAGGATCAGGATGAGTCCATCCAGTAAAACAACATCGGCCTGTAGTGCATCTAGCTGCGCTTCCAGACGTGCCTCAAACTCTTTTTTCCCTGCCACACGCTCAGGTGAGTTCAGCGGTGTTTTGCGATAGCTCGATGGAATATTCTGCAGTAGCTCATCCACCGGCTGACCCTGAATGTTAAGTGACTCCGGGTAGATCCAGGGACCTTTTGAGGTACCACGCGCCAGGCCATAGTCTTGCAGCTTGCGCTGATCAGGCCCATGACTCAGATCGTCATCGAAAATCACGGCTTTCAGCGCGTACTGCTGACCCAAAGAGGTTGTATTCAGCTGCTCCACCAGGTGCTCAAGCGGAGACATCATGTAACGCTGCTCCCCTTTGTACTCAACCATACGCCCGGCCTGATCGGCCGCCGCATTGCGTAGCGAGCAAATATATATCAAGTTCAGTGTTTTCATCATTTATCCAGATTATTATTTATCTTTGCGCTGTACATCCGTTGCACAGTGCACCAGTAAGACGCTCGCTATCGGAGTTTTTTTAACGCAAAAAAAACGGCCTCACCAGGAGACCGTCATCTGATATCTGACCAAACTGAATTATTGCTGTAGCTGAGCCACCAGCTGCTCTTCAATCATATATGCCAGGTTATCTATGGTCGGATCTTCGAAAAAGGCGGCAGGTTCCAGTTCAACACTGAACATTTGCTTGGCCTTCGCCAGCATCTGAATTGCCACCAGAGAATCACCACCCAACTCCAGCAAGCTGTCAAAAATACCGATTTCGTCAAAGCCCAGATACTCAGCCCATAACGTAGCCAGTTTATGTTCCAGTTCACTTTCCGGTGCTTCGAACTCGACCGCCAGCTCCGGGCGAGCATGACCTTTTGGCTTGTTTAACCGTGTCAGAATAGCCTGCTCGGTAGCGCGCGTTGCACTGACAAGTTGTGTCCACTCAGTGCTGGCGCAGTACACCTGCGGCTGTTTCACATCGATGGCTTTATCGAACAACTGACAAGCCGTATCCGGCGTCAGACCCAGCCCGTCCGCCAACTCAATATTGGCAGCCATACCGGTACTTTGCCACGCATCCCAGTTCAGTACTTTCACAGTAAAAGAATGTGACTGCTGCGCGACGGCGTCCAGATAACTGTTTGCTGCACAATAATCACTTTGAGCCATGGCGCCGAGTACGGAAGCTAAAGAAGAGCACAGTACCATAGTGTCCAGCTCAGACTCTGCAAACAAAGTCAGCAGGTTTTGCGTTCCCTGTACTTTCGCAGCTGTACTCTGAACGACCTGCTCAGCGCTTAGCTGAGTAACCAGCCCACCGCCAGGCAAACCGGCAGCATGTACCACCTGAGATATAGAAGAAAGCGGAATTGATGCCGCGTCGAGCGCCGTGCGCATGGCCGCTAAATCGGTCACATCGGCACTAAGTATTCGCAGCTGTGGGCACTGGGCATGAATGTCGAGTAGTTGCCGATAACGCGCACGTTGTTGTGGGGTTTGCTGTTCATCTTCCGCCAGCTGTACCCACTGTGCGCTGTCAGGCAAGGACTGACGAGTCTGTAAGACTAAACTATGGCCCTGTTGCGCCAGATGTTTTGCCAGTGCCAGGCCTACACCCCCTAATCCACCGGTGATCAAGGTACATTGTGGCTTTGTCGTCGCTTTCACTGTGCCTGTTTGGGTGCGCACAGCGCACTGAGACTGGGTAAAGCGATGTGTACCACGATAGGCGATTTCACCACGGGCATGGGCTAAGTCTTCCCGCAGTGCTGCAATCAGTGCAGGGGCCGGGCTTTTCACCATCGCCTCGGTGAGTGCCAGCACCTGACAGCTTTGCTGTGCTTCTTCCAGTGGTGCCACGCGTGACAGCCCAAGCACCGAGGCCTTGGCCGGATTGACAGTCTCATCACCTAATACGTTAAACAGATCGCTTGCCAGTACACTGAGTGGGCGTCCGCCCAGAGACAGCAGCCACTGTAACACGGGCAGAAGCAAGTTGTATCCCAGTGTGTCTGACGAAAGCGCTGCCGTCAGGCGTGTATCAATCACCTGTTCGAACGACCCAATGGCCTCACCAAGTTGCGCCAACTGCTCGGTCGAGCCTAAATCAAGTCGATAAGCTTGTTCGTTGATGCAGCTAAAGGCCTCCCCCTGCCAAACCTGAGTGACCTTTGCCCCAGCCTGATGCAAAGCCTCACTCAGCTGGCTGACCAGTGGCGTATCCACCGCGATCAGCAACAGATGTTTATCCTGCAAATCACGGTGAGTGTGTTCAAGTTCAACCACTTGTTGCCATTGTGGTACATACAGCTGAGACTCAGTATTCAGTGCATTGTCTGCTGAGAATGTGGCGGCCTCAAATGGCTTAGGTTCAACCCAAAATTCGCTATCCGCGAACACATAGTCAGGCAAAATATTCGCCTGACCGTGCGGACGCTCTGTTACCTGTGACCAGTCGATGGCACACCCTAGCTGCCAAAGCTTGCCAAGGGTTTTAGCAAATGGCGGTAACGGCGCTTTGAGGTCGCGCGCATGAGACACCGAATGCAGTGCAACCACACTGTCGCCCAAAGTTTGTCTGGCAAGCTTTTGCAAGGTATCCCCGGGTCCGGCTTCGATGAGCACATCACATCGCTCAGCCAGCGCACTGACACCGCTCACAAAATTAACGGGCTGGCGGATATGATCTAACCAGTACTGAGCCGAACAAGCCTGCTCTGCTGTGATCCAGGTGCCAGTCACATTCGACACAAACGGCGTGTGTGGCGCCTGAAGTGGTGAGGTGCTCAACACCTGTTCTAACGTACCCGCAAACTCAGGTAATACAGCTTCAGTCAGATGGCTGTGGAAGGCATGAGAGACATGCAGTCGGGTGGTCGCAATATCCGCCACTTTGAGCTCGCCCTGGAGTGATTTTATTGCCTCACGGGTACCAGCGACAACCGTATTGGTCGGGCTATTCAGTGCCGCAATATCCAGCTCCTCATTCAGGTAAGGCGCAACCGCCTTGCCATCAGCCATAACCGATAACATGCTGCCAGGTGCCATGCTCTGTAAGACCTCACCACGCGCAGCCACCAGTCGCGTTGCCATCTCCAGGGTCATCACACCCGCCAGGCAGGCCGCAGCATACTCCCCAATGCTGTGTCCCAGCATCGCCGTGATGCGAACACCGTGTGCTTGATAAGCTTTTGCAGTCGCATAAGCCACCACAAACAAAGCTGGCTGAGTGATCCGAGTTTGATTGAGCAATTGATTGGCCGTCAGGATCTCGTTGTCTGCTGGGCTAAATACACTGTTCAGCTCGGCTCTCAGCGCGTCCGGGAAGTGTCTCATCACCTCGTTAAATGCCGCCTTAAATGCAGGCACATCACGCAACAAAGGCTGAGCCATAGTGACATACTGAGATCCCTGCCCTGAAAACATGAGAGCCACTCGCGGCGCCGTCGCTTTGTCACCTTGCGGTTCACGTAGTAACTGAGCAATTGCCTGCTCTGCACTGTCTGCCACACACGCATAGCGTACAGCCAGAGCACTGCGCTTGTGTTGCAGCTGAGCCGCAAGCTGGGCAAATTGCTCTGGGGTACACTGCAGCGCATCGGCCAGCGCTTGCGTCTGACGCATCAAAGCGGCCTGACTGCTGGCACTCAGCGGTAACACTTGCCACGGCGTTGATGCGCTTACTTCATTTGTCTGCTGGTACGTATACTCCTGCAAAATCACATGGGCATTGGTGCCCCCCATGCCCAATGAGCTGACCGCAGCGCGCCGTGGTCCATTGCTTTGCCAGGGCTTGAGTGTATCGTTGACGTAAAACGGGCTGTTCGCAAAATCAATTTTGCTGTTCAGCGGCTGACTGTGCAAACTTGGCGGCAACTCCTGGTGACGCAGGGCCTGAACCGCTTTGATAAGGCCCGTGATACCTGCGGCCGCATCAAGATGGCCCAGGTTGGTTTTAACAGAGCCAATGGCGCAGTACTGTTTTGTATCGCTGGCGTATGCCTGGCTCAGTGCGGCGATTTCAATCGGGTCGCCCAACTCAGTACCCGTGCCATGTGCTTCGATATAACCAACGCTGTGCGGTTCAATATCTGCAAACTCCAGTGCCGCCATGATGGCGTTGGCCTGCCCTGTCACACTGGGGGCAGTGTAACCCACTTTATCACGACCATCGTTATTGATTGCTGAGCCTCTGATCACAGCCAGAATGTGATCGCCCTCTTGCTGAGCTTCCGCCAAACGCTTGAGGACCACGGCCGCACTGCCGCTGCCTATCAGAATACCGTCGGCCTGCTCGCTAAATGCACTCAACTGACCCGACGGTGACAAGCTGCCGCCCGCTGGCGCATGATAACCCTGATCCTGCGCCAAATTCAGCCATACTCCCCCGGCCAGGGCAGAATCACACTCAAAATTCTGCAGGGCACGGCAAGCCATATGAACAGCAACCAAAGACGTAGAGCAGGCAGTCTGCACTGTGACGGCTGGCCCTTTCAGATCCAGTTCATAACTGACCCGGGTAGCAAGTGAGTCTTTGTCGTTACCATTGGTCAGCGCCAGTAAACTGGTGATATCACGTGACTGACCCTGTAATAAGTTTTGCATCAGATAGGCAGGCACACCACACCCGGCATATACACCGGTCTGCTCTCCCAGTGACAGCCCGGCATGGGCCATTGCATGCCAGCAAGTTTGCAGAAAATGGCGTTGCTGTGGATCCAGTTGCTCAGCCTCTTTCGGTGTATATCCAAAGAATTCGGCATCGAACTGTGCGAGCCGCTCAAACGGGACACCGCGCTTAACATAATCCGGGTCCGTGAGGTCGGATTCGCTCACCCCGGCACGACGCAATGCCTCGTCGTCATAACTTTGTACCGCGCACTGCCCGGCGCGAATGTTGTGCCATAAGGCATCGACGTTATCCGCATCGGGGAAACGTCCCGCCATCCCGACGATGGCAATATCCAGTTCACTATACTCATGTTCTGACATGTTTATGATTCTCTTGCTTTTCGTTTGCGAGCGGCGACGGCGCCCATGCCGCGACGCTGTTTGGCACCACTTTGGGTGCTGCTTGTTTGTGACGCAACCGTCCCGGACTGTTCCAGGTAGGCTGCCAGGCTGGCAATACTGGGATAGGCGAATAAATCGGTCAGCTGCAGCTGGCTAAACTGAGGTTTTAAGTCATCATATACAGCCATCAGTAATAACGAGTGACCACCCAGGTCGAAGAAATTGGCGTTCAGATCCAGCTGCTCCGTGGCCAGATGTTTGCGCCACACCGTCTCCAGTGCCAGCTCAATGTCACTACTGGCCGTATTCGAGACCATGCTGGGTGAAGCCTGGACCTGAGGCAGCTGTTGTCGCTCAAGTTTGCCGCTGGCATTAATGGGCAGCTGTGCCAGCACCACAATATGTGACGGCACCATGTATTCTGGCAACTGCTCAGCCAAAGCGCGCTTGAGTTTAGCCGCATACTCTGGGTCATTGTGACGTTCACTTTGCACATAGGCGACCAGGCTCAGCGCCTGCGCTTGCTGCTGGGTGATCACAACGGCTGCGGTTACATCGGGTAACTGCGTCAGACGCGTTTCAATCTCGCCTAACTCAACTCTGAAACCACGAATTTTCACTTGATGGTCACTACGCCCATGATAGTGCAGTGCACCGGCTTGCCAGCTGACCAGATCGCCACTTGCATACATGCGTCCTCCGTCATTGGTAAACGGATCGGCAATAAAGCGCGTCGCGGTCTGAGCGGCACGTTGCCAATATCCACGCGCCAGCATCTCGCCGCCTATATACAGTTCGCCGACTTGCCCGTTCGCGACCGGTTGCAAGTTGTGATCCAGTACGTACAGACGGCGCCCGTTCAGAGCATGTCCCAGCGGCACGGACTCTCCGGGAGTCAGTGCCCGGCAGTCATAAATCGCCGCTTCAACAACTATCTCAGTGGGCCCATAGGTATTGAGTAAGCGGACGTCACCCAGACCGGCTTGTCGCCAGTCCGATATCCCCTGTTCAGACATGGCCTCACCACCAGAGTGAACCTGTCGCAGCCGCGGCAGTGACAAGGGGGTTGTTGCAGCAATACGCGCCCAACTGGCGGCAATGCTACGCCAATAGGCCGCACTCAAGTCCATGACCGAGATACCGTGACGCTGAGCTTGCTGATACAAGGTCTCGGCATCCCACAAACTATCACCTCGCAGCACCACAGTTGCACCCACCGTCCAGCTTGGGAACACTTGCTCTACAAAGGCATCAAAATTGATGGTGGCAAACTGCAACACGACGTCATCAGGCGTTAAATTGATAAAGTCAATCGCCGAGCCGATATAGCTCGCCAGCGCCTGATGCTCAATCGACACGCCTTTGGCCTGACCGGTCGAGCCTGAGGTGTAATTTAAATACGCCAGTGAATGTGAATGATGAGACCACTCAGGCGACTGACTATGCTCGTGGTACTCGCTCAGTAAAGTGACGGGTGAAATCACCGGTACAGACAGCGCAAAGGGCGTGCTGTCACCCAGTACAGCAGCACAGCCACTGTCGTCTATCATATGGGTGAGTTTGGCTTGCGGGAAATTCGGGTCAAGTGGTAAGTAAGCGGCATTGGCTTTGAGGCAGGCCAGCACCGAGGCCAGCATCAGCGGCTTACGCGCCTGCATGATACCAATCACTTCACCTGAAAGGCCCTTACCAACAAGACCGTTGGCCAGCCGGTTCGCGGTCTGCTCCAGCCATGTATAACTGTAGTGCTGATCTTCAAAGATCACCGCAGTATCATCGGGATTTTGCTTGGTATATTCACTGATTGCACTCAGCCAGTTTCCTGCCTGTGCAACCACCTGAGGCCCTACTGCAGCATCCGACATAGTCATCGACTCAGCCTGCAATGACCAGTTACCTATGGCCAGCTCTGCCTGCTGTGGCAACTGGTTGAGTAACTGCTGATATGCATCACACAATCGGGCAATGGTCGATGTCTGATACAATGCCTGGTTATATTGTAGTTCGATAGTCAGCTGTCCCTGACCATCCAGTCGGGAATCAATACTGAGGTCAAACTGGGCCTGCTGCTGCAGGGACTGTGCGCTGGTCGTTGTCGTGCCCGCTAAGGCCAGCGCATCTGTCACGTCCTGCTCCAGATGGTTATACATCACCTGGAATAAAGGCGTCTGCCCTAATGATCTGTGCGGATTGAGTACTTCCACCAGCTTTTCAAACGGGTAGTCCTGATGACGTTGCGCCTCAAGTGCCGCAGTCTTGCACGCTCTGAGCAGCTGAACAAAACTTTGCTCCGGCGCAACAGCGCCACGGATCACCTGGGTATTGATAAAAAAGCCAACCAAATTATGTAGCTGAGCCAGGTTTCGGTTTGCTACGGCAACGCCGATCTGCGGCTGGCGTTTACCACTGACACGGTAAAACAGCACCTGCAAGCTGCTCAGCAGTAGCATAAACAGGCTCGCATTGTTGCCATGTGCCAGTTGTTGCAGCTTGTCGGTGTGTTTGTGGTCCAGTGTAAATTGCATTACACCCAGTGGCGCAGTCAGATCTGCGCCTCGCGCTCGCTCTGGCGCGAACAGCTCTTCATCTCCCTGACCATCCAACCTTTGCTGCCAATAAGCCAGCTGCGCAGCAGCCTGCTCAGATCCCAGCCACTCTCCCTGCCACAGGGCAAAATCACCGTAGTGAAGGGCGTCATTCTGAGTCGGCGCACTCGGTGCGTTGGCACACAATGCATTGTACTGACGGGTGACCTCCGCCAGGATCAAGTCGAAGCTCCAGGCATCGCTGGCAATGTGGTGCATAACCAGCACAAGCCTATGCTGCTGTTCAGAGTGCGAAATCAAAGCTGTGCGGAAGTTTTCCCCTTTGTCCAGTGCGAAAGGTTGCTGCGAAATTTGTTGTTGTATTGTCTGAGCTTGCGCTGTGGGATCGGCGGCATCGCTAATATCGTGCTCTTGCCACTGCAATGGCTGCTCAGTGGTGCGTTGACGCCACTGATCCGTTGCATTTTTGAAGTACGCCTGACGCAGAGCCGGTTGTGATTCAAGCACTTTAGCACAGGCCTGTTTAAGCAGCTCAGGCTGAATACTCCCCTGCAACTCTAAAGTAGCACCAATATGATAGGCACTGCTTTGCGGTTCCAGTTGCCATAAGAACAACTGCCTTTGTTGCTGGGTGCTCAGCGGATAATCAGCCAACTGTGACGCCACCAGCTGAATGCCAGGTGTCGCCTTTGCTTCTCTGACCAGCTGACAGAAATCTGCAAAACGGTGCGCCGCAAACAGGCTGCTGGGTTCAAGCTGACAGTCCAGCTCACTTTGGATCAAGGCCAGCAGTTGAGCGGCTTTAATTGAACTGCCACCAAGCGCGAAGAAATCGGCATCATCATGATTCACCGGATAACGTAATACACTTTGCCAGTGCTGAGCCAATTGCTGCGTTAGCGCATCCCAGTGCGACGTATCCGCACCTGACGAGACGCTGTTGAGTGTTTGTAACTGAGTGAGATTAAAATCACCATAACTGGCCAGTTCACCCGCATTACGCAATTTCAGGCAAGCGCTGCGCTGCAGCTTGCCACTGGAAGTTTTAGGCAGGCCGCCCTGATCTAACAACAAGATCAACTCTGGACAGGCACCGAACTGCTCGGTAATAAAGTCGCGAATAATCAATGCTGTTTGCTCAGCAGGTATGTCATTGCGATAGCTATTACTGGTTTCAATCGCCAGGCCAATTCCTTCGCCACTCTCTTTGCTGGGCACCGGGAAGGCAGAAACACGCCCTTTGCGCACAAAACTTAGCTCGGCTTCAATGGCCCGTTCAATATCCTGAGGATAAACATTATGACCATTCATGATGATCAAATCTTTTTGTCGACCAGAAATATAAAGCTGACCGTCAAAAACATAGCCGACATCACCGGTTCTCAACCAGCGCTTACCTTCGCATTCAACAAACGTCTCCTGTGTCGCTTGCTCATTTTGCCAGTACCCTAAAGCAATGCTCGGCCCCGCAGCCCAAATTTCACCAATGTCTCCGTCAGCCAATGCACGCTGCGATTGCGGGCAAGTGATCCGCACTGAATGTTTGCTGGCAGGCTTACCGCAGCCTACCTGATGACTGTAAGCGTCGGTATCACGAAGATCTTTGGCCTCAACCTGATTAGCCTGCCCCTCTGCCAACCCCTGATTATCGAATGCACGGATAACCGCACCGCCGCCAGCCTCTGTACCGGTTACCATCAGGGTGCCCTCAGCCAACCCATAACACGGATAAATGGCAGACGTTTTCACGCCCTGAGGTGCAAAGCGCTCTGCAAAATCCAGTAAGGTATCGTGGCGGATCGGCTCAGCGCCGGAGAAAGCGACACGCCAGCTGCTTAAGTCGAGCCCTTCCAGCTGTTTTTCACGCACACGCTCAAGACAAAGACGATATGAGAAGTCTGGCCCCCCGGAGATAGTTCCTCCATACTCGCTGATCAGCTGCAACCAACGCGCCGGGCGTTCCATAAAATAGCGTGGCGAGCACAGTACGAGGAGATAACCGGTATAGATAGGTTGTAATAGTCCACCGATTAGCCCCATGTCATGAAAGAGCGGAAGCCAGCTCACCGAGACGTCTTTTTCGCTGGTTTGCATTCGTTCGGCAATGGCAACTTCATTGGCTAACAAGTTGCCATGACTGACCATCACCCCTTTGGGCTTAGCTGTTGAGCCAGAGGTGTACTGTAAAAACGCAATGTCATCGCTAAGTGCCGGATAGCGCGGCGCTGCTGGCGCATCCCCCGTCAACTCATCAACCACCTGTACCACCACTTCGCTCAGAGACTCACACATAGCTGAAACCGTATCAGCAAAGCGGCTGGTCGTCAGAACCAGTGTTGCACTGGCATCTTCTGCAATACCCACTGTCCGGGCAATATGTTGTGCTTTCGTTGACTCGGGTGGAAAACTCGGAATGGCAGTCACACCCAGATACTGGCAGGCAAGAAAACTGGTGACATACTCGATACCAGTGTCCATTAAGATCAGTGCTCTGTCACCTGCATTTACATGCGCCTGAAGGTGGCCCGCAAGCCATACGCTCTGCTCATAAAGAGCCAGATAGCTCCAGCGGGTATGGGCTTTTTTATCCACACAAACTAATGCTGTTTGCTGAGGTTTTTGCTCAGCATGACGGGCAAGCTGATCCATTATCGTCGTGGCGGTCATGGGATACTCCGTAAAACATACAGACAGGGAGGCAGGGGCATACAATCCCCTGTATTAGCCAGGTGCGCATCACTATGAGTACCTCAATACCCATCACAATACGCGAAAGAAGAGTTACTGCTCCATTGCCTGGCGAAGGCTGAGTGGACGCATGTCGGTCCAGTGTTCATTGATGTAGGCCAGACAGGTCTCTTTATCACCTTCCACACCCACGTCTTTCCAGCCACCCGGAACGCTTTTATAGCTGGGCCAGAGTGAATATTGCTCTTCGTGGTTGACCAATACCTTGAAGGTGCCATTTTCATTGTCAAAGCTCATCATATTCTCCAAAAATCAGACTGTCGGCATAGTGACGCGCGACAGCCTGGGTTTTTTAGTCTTTTTTCACAATAAGTTTGGTACTGCTGATGGCACTGAGCGCAATTTGCCAGGGGTAAAATGGCAAGGTGATCAGACCGCCTTGTTGGGCATAGCGCCGGCTACTGTCACTGAAGTGCACTGAGTCACGGTTAGCGCTTTGAGAATGAAGTAACAAGCCTTTGGCCACAGGCCCCCAGTAATCGAAGCCCACCACCATCATCCAGCTGGAGCCATAGTTAACCTCATAACCGTCACGGGTTAATTCAGACCACAACGGCTGACCGTCAACTATGCTGGTCAGTGGCGTGGGAGCGGGCTTGGCAAAGCTGGTGAGATCCATGCCATTGGCCGGGGCAAACATGTTAAATCCACCGCTGCTGTGATCTGGACCAGGCCAGGCCATACGCTCGCTTCCTTTGCGCAGGTATTGGATCTCGCCGTAAGGTGCATCCAGTGCGAATCCATAATGTTGTAAATTAACACCAGCACTCAGCAGCTTCTCAAGAATAGTGCGCTCACTTTTCAGGGTGTGTGGCGTGGTGGTTGGCTGAGTTGCGTCAAACGGTACAACGAAATCCTGGCTCGTATCCAGCGCTCTAAAAAACTCTCGGGCAAGGTGGGCGGCTTTAGAATCCAGGTTAAATTGGCCATCCCATTGTGAAAATGCCGCACAGATAGGGTCCACCTGAGCGCTGACTTGCTCGCTTAACACCAGGGTTTGACCGCCATAGTGTTGACACAGGCCTGCAACCACCGCTCGTTGATCGGCATAATAACTGCCATTGCCCAGTATGACTTTTTCTAACTCAGACAAGTCAAAACGGCCATCCCGGCCACGCTGCGTATTAAGCAGCGCATGTGCGTACCGGCTGCGTTCTGATTGCTTTGCATCTACCTTGCCAAATAAGGGAGACACATCCCGGATGGGTTGCTCCGGATTGGATAACCAGAATGAATCATTGGAGTTTTGTACATAATCACGACGCCTGAGAGAAGGAGACTTATCGAAGTCGATGGCACCATTAAATATCATATCGCTGCGATCACCAGGCAATACAACCTGGCCCGTCGACGCAAACACTGCGGCTGTATATGGATCGGTGCGCAGCCACTCCAATGCCGCCGGTGATAAGTTTGGCACGTTGGAGTCATCGGTATAAAACGTCTCTCCCAGCCTGTCAGCGGCGAGTGTATTGTTAAAGGATAATCCATTATAACGTGCTGATGCTGCTGCTAATTCATCTATTGAAGCAGCTTTATTGTAAGCGAGCCAATGATCTATGGCCTCAAAGTTCTCCAGATTGACATCACGAACAGCAAAGGCAACACTCCCTTGCCAGGGGAAATTTTGTGTGTCTTCCAAAAGAAAGCCAAAATGGGTTGCATAAGCGGTGTGCTCATATGTATCGATACCACCAGCGGTTTTCACCGGTATCTGAATCTGACGGGTTTGTAGATCGCGCCACTGTCCTTCGTACCGATAACGAAGCGGGTTACTCGGGTCTATCGTCAGGCGGTAAAACACATGGTGCAAAGCACTGGAAAAAGTGTGCGTCCAGGTCAAATTGCGGTTGAAGCCGATATTCACAATGCCGGGCACACCAACGATAGATGCCCCCATCACATCCAGCTCCCCCGGGACCGTCGCATGATGCGTCCAGAAACGGGAGTTACCATGAAACGGAAAATGCGGGTTGGCCAGTACCATACCTCGCCCGTTGGCAGTGACCGACTGACCCAGTGCCCATCCATTGGAGCCTTGAGTGATATCACCGACAGACTCAGACACCACATCAACTCCGCTCAGACTATCAGACTGAGGTGGCGCAGCCTGGATCAGCATAGGCAACATGCGCCCTAAGCTGCCTTGTACGCTCATCAGCACTAAACTTGATACAACGTCTTGTGCGGTGATGGGCTTAACCCAGGGCTGATCTCGGCATGCCTGATCCAGTGTTTCACGACCTGCTGCGACTTCGCTCAGAAAGTGGTTATACCCAGCTGCAAAGCCTTCCGCCAGCGCCTTACTGTTGTCAGACATCTGATTGTAGTGCTGCGCAACGCGCCCCGGTAAATCCAAGATCCGATACCCGATGTCTGAATATAAATAGTAATTATCCTGGCCCCTGCGGTGCGCCCCCAGGTATTTCGCCCGCTCTCCTCGCTGACGCAAATAACCATCGGCCAGTATGCAGCCATGATCCTGCGCCTGTGCAAAGGCATTACCATATCCAAGTCCATACAAAGTATCTGCTTTTACGTGGGCAATACCCAGGTGCGTGCGAGTGATCCTAACAGATTCCTGAGCGTTAACATGTGCTGGTGTGGAGACAGCTTGTTGAGCCGCAACAACGCCGCCCAGGCAGATGGATATACCAGCCATACTCAACTTAAAAAAATTCATATTAATCCTTTTGATTACTAGTTATACAGCAGCATATGGCGATAGTTTTCGCCATATGCCCTCCTTGTAGACGTCATAAAAGATTAAAAAAAACAGGGCAGGCAACTAAATAGTGTTAGGTCCAGTGATCATTACTATGACAATTATTTGAAATTCAAACACAAACATACTCGCCACATCACCATCAATCCACAGAGCAATAGGCCAGCTAACCTCCTGCAGAACACACTTTCGCAATATTTGCTACAACAATCAGAAACACACTTGACTTGTGAATACAAAATATAAATAATGCGCAACTGATAACTATTATCATTCGTTATAACGGATCTAAATCAAATACATCAGGAGAAATTACCGTGCCGCAATCGCAAGAAAAGTGGTCAAATGTCATTGCAGAAAACGAAGCCAAGCTACTCGCTTATCTGAATAATATTCTGCGTTGCCCCTATCTCGCTGAGGATGCGTTACAAGACACCTTTATTCGCCTGTCTGGTATGTCAGCCTGTCAAAACTGCCAGGTTAAAAACTCCAAGAGCTTTTGCTATCAGGTTGCCCGCAACATTGCTATCGATATGCTGCGTAAGCAGAGTCGGGAAAGTCTGGTTGATATGGAGTCCGTGCACGGCGAACACTTTGATGATGAAGATTCCAACATTGAAACACGCTTTATTGATGAGCAATTGTCAGAGAAGGTAAACCACACCATTGCTAAGCTCTCAACACGTCACCAAAATGTGGTGAGCTTTTACCGAGATGGCCGGTTAAAGCAAAAAGAAATTGCGCAAATGTATTGTATTTCCCCAACCCTAGTTAACTTTCTGATTAAAGAAGCCATTCAGTCTTGCAAAACCGAGTTGGGGACGGCGCAGCTTACCCATTAATCAGCAAGCTTGAGTTGCTGACGGGCGGTGAGTTTTGCCGAAATAAAGTCGGCATGTGCTACATAGAGCAGACCCGCTATTTTTCTGACCATATGTTCTTCATGCGGGTCCAGGCGACCATCAGCATAGGCAACCAGCCAAAGCAGCTCAATCACTTCTATGCGCTCAAGCTCGCCGGTATGGTCATTCACGACCCGTACAAAGCGATGTAAATCTATGGCTTCATTCACCATTTCAATCGCCTGATCGCGGATCAGTTCACTGGCCTGTGTGGAAATCCCACTGTGCTGAGTCAGTAGCCGCGCTATCATATGGCACTCATCGGTATGTACTTCACCGTCTGCACGCATAATTTCAACCATCAGCGCCGCTAATGCGGTGGTAAAATCGGGAGCCTGATCAGAATCGGGTTGCTCAGCCAGGGTATTAATGAACTTTCTCAGTTGCGCAAACAAGTGCACCTCCTAAATATGTTACACTTCAAGCAAGACGATAATGGATTAGCAGGTTTTGTATGCCACACTTCTGTTTTAAAACAACTCGGGCAATCAAACAACAACGGCGCTTACCTCTTCTGGCCGCACTCTCTTTACTTGTCAGTGCCTGCAGTAGCTACACATCTCCGCCTAATGGCGTAGTCGAAAAGCTTTACGACTTCGATCACAAAGTGCACTATGAACAAATTAAGTATAATGACGACCACTACTATTTACAGATAAAATCGGATAGTTATCAGCACTTTTTGCAACAAAGTGTGTTTTTACTAAGACACAGCCAACGTTTATGTCAGGGTCAGTTACCACAACTGGTGCTGATCGAGGGCATTCAGGGCTTTGATCGACTACCCACCTATCCCAGACCGTATGAGCCTGACTTGCAAGTTGAAGTTCGCTGTGTGAAAAACCCGCAGTGATACCACTTGCTTAGCTCAGTGCCTCGCACTGAGCCTGCAACATACTTGTGTTAATCCTGATAACCCCAAGGCGCTTTGGGTGCCTGGACGGGTTTAGTCAGGTCAAAATCAACTCTAAACTCACGCCCTTCTCTGACCAGGCGGTAAGTAAAGCGTTCATCGTAAATGTACATTTGCCAGGTGTTGCCAACTGACTGTGGAATGCCGCGCTGCACAAACAGCTCTTTTGAGTACTGATCCGCCGGGAAAGACTGAACGTTGTCATAGCCCGCATCGACCGTATGGCCACCGTACATAGTCGACTCATCATCACTGCCATCCTTATGTCGGTGGTCGTGCTTCAGACTCAGGCCGCTGCCTGTTTTGGTAATGATCCAGGTGCGCGAGGCATTTTTTCCAACATGAAACGGTATTTGCAGCTCCTGATCGTTGCAACGGCGTACATGCATGATCAGGCGTGCATCACTGAACGCACTGGGCCCCTGATTGTCGACTGTCACCTTGCCTTCATACGCTTTACCACAGTGTTGTTTAATTTGAGCAAAGAATGCATCATGCGTGGGGATAGATACTAAAGGCGCCGGACGTGCCATGACAGCACCACTGACCAGCAAAGCAGCTGCATAAACAAGTTTCATATCAATGTTCCTAAAAATAATAAAGGCCGCAGCGTAATCCACTTAGCGGCCTTTGCCAATTAAATGCGGTGACCAAACAGCTACTGCCAGGGACGTGCGGCCTGAAGCTGTTGTTCAAACGACTCTATCTGAGCGTTCAATTGCTCGGTCTCACCAATAAAGTCCAGTCCACTGAGAAGTCGCGCTTTAATGTCCGGGCGAACGTCAAATGCAATCGGGGCAAAGTACTCACTGCGCAGTTGCTGTTGTGCTAAGTCAACTTCAATCTGAATATCTGCCTGGCGCTCACACAAGCCAAACAAGCTATCCAGCGTGCTCGCAGGCAAACTAATGCAAAGCATCTGATTATTGCCACAATTGTTGAAAAAGATATCGGCAAAGCTCTGTGCCAAAATCACAGTAAAGCCATATTGTTTTAATGCCCATGGCGCGTGCTCCCGAGAGGAACCACAGCCAAAGTTATCTCGCGTCAATAAGATACTGGCGCCCTGGTATTGCGGTGCATTGAGAATAAAACTCGGATCCGGCTCGCCCTGTTCAGTGTAGCGCCAGTCGTAAAAGAGCGCCTTATCAAACCCTTCTCTGCTGGTTGAGGTTAAGAATTGCTTTGGAATGATCTGATCCGTGTCGACATTGTTTTTATCTAACGGTGCAAGTAGTCCGCGGTGAAATACGCTCATGCCTGCTCTCCCTGAATATCTGTGAAGTGACCCGCAATCGCAGCAGCCGCAGCCATCGCCGGACTGACTAAGTGAGTTCTGCCACCGCGCCCCTGGCGACCTTCAAAATTTCGGTTGGAGGTCGAAGCACAGCGCTTGCCCATCCCCAGACGGTCGTCATTCATTGCCAGACACATGGAACACCCCGGCTCTCGCCACTCAAACCCAGCCGCCATGAAGATATCCGCCAGACCCTCTTGCTCAGCCTGCTGTTTTACCAAACCAGAACCTGGCACAATCAAAGCTTCAACACCGCTGGCCACCTGTTTACCCGCAACGACCTGAGCGGCGGCGCGCAAGTCCTCAATGCGGCTATTAGTACACGAGCCTATAAACACCGTATCTACTTTGGCATCGGTTAGTTTCTGGCCCGCGCGCAGACCCATGTAACGCAGTGCACTGCGCATGGCCTCGGCTTTAATTAAATCCGGCTCAGTTTCAGGATCCGGAATAGCCTCATCAATCCCGATCACTTGCTCGGGGCTGGTGCCCCAGGTTACCTGTGGCTGGATCTCGTCAGCACTGATGATCACTTCACTGTCGAAGACGGCATCAGGATCTGAATGCAAGGTTTGCCAATAGGCGACAGCCTGTTCAAAGTCTTTCCCCTGTGGCGCGAAGGGGCGGCCTTTGAGGTAATCGTAGGTGGTTTGATCCGGGGCGATCAATCCGGCCTTAGCACCCATTTCAATGCTCATGTTACACAGAGTCATCCGTGCTTCCATCGACAAAGCTTCTATGGCTGTACCACAAAACTCCGCCACAAAGCCTGTGCCACCGGCCGTGCCCAGTTTGCCGATCACGGCCATGATCAGATCTTTGGCCGTGACGGTTGGCCGTAGCGTGCCTGTGATCTCAATTTTCAGTGATCTGGCTTTCTTCTGCTGCAGCGTTTGAGTTGCCAGCACGTGCTCCACTTCAGAGGTGCCGATGCCATGAGCCAATGCGCCAAAAGCACCATGTGTTGAGGTGTGGCTGTCGCCACACACGATAGTCGTGCCTGGTAGAGTGATCCCTTGCTCAGGTCCCATCACATGCACTATGCCTTGGTTCACTGAGTTCAGATCATAAAGTTCAATGCCGAACTCCTGACAGTTCTTTGCTAACGCCTGAAGCTGATTCTTGCTGACTTCACTTGCCGCATCGATGGAACGACTTTTGGTCGACACATTGTGATCCATGGTCGCAAAGGTTTTGTGCGGACAGCGTACCGTACGATTCTTTTCACGCAGGCCAGCGAACGCCTGAGGCGATGTAACTTCATGCACCAGGTGCCTGTCTACATACAGTAAATCGGTTTGCTCGTTAATACTGGCGACCACATGGGCCTGCCAGATTTTGTCGTATAATGTTTGTGCCACTTGCTACATCCTGTTGTTAATCTGAGATCAGGTTAAATTCGCTCAACAATTGCATGAGCCACGTCCAGGGTGGTATAGCCAGCTTCCGGGTAAATATCCGGTGTGCCCACGCCAGCGGCGACGGCTTCCGCCACAGCCTTTTCAATGCGTCTTGCCGCCTCATCCTGTGCCAACGAATAACGTAGCATCAGCGCTGCACTGAGGATCTGTGCGATTGGGTTGGCAATGCCTTTACCTGCGATATCGGGCGCAGAACCACCGGCTGGCTCATACAGACCAAAACCCGATTGATTCAGACTCGCTGACGGTAGCAAACCCATTGAGCCCGTGATCATGGCGCACTCATCCGACAGGATGTCACCAAACAAGTTGTCACACAGCAGCACATCAAACTGCCCCGGCTGTTTAACCAATTGCATCGCGGCGTTATCAATGTAGATGTGCTCCAGCTCTACATCCGGGTAATCTTTACTTACCTCACATACGACTTCACGCCATAGCACGCTCGATGCCAGCACATTGGCTTTATCAACCGAGGTAACCCGATTACTGCGCAGCCTTGCCGCTTCAAACGCAAAACGGGCAATCCGTTCAATTTCTTGGCGACTGTAACGCTGAGTATCAAAAGCCGCTTCATCTGGCCCCGACCCTTCGCGACCCTTTTCACCAAAATAGATACCACCAGTGAGCTCGCGAACACATAAAATATCAAAGCCTTGCTGACTGATGTCAGCCCGCAGCGGAGAGGCTGCGCTCAGTGCCGGCAACAATTGAGCCGGGCGTAGATTGCAAAACAAGCCGAAGTGTTTTCTCAGCGGTAATAAGGAAGCGCGCTCAGGCTGCTCCTGAGGCGGCAAATGCTCCCACTTAGGCCCGCCGACTGAACCAAACAAAATCGCATCCGATGCTTCGCAGGCTGCCAGTGTTGCTGGAGGCAACGCGGCGCCATATTCATCAATGGCCGCACCACCGATAGCATGGTGTTGGCGCTGTAAGCTGATACCAAAGACTTCACTGACTTTATCGAGCACCAGCTCAGCGGCTGCCATCACCTCAGGTCCAATACCATCTCCGGCTAATACGGCTATCTGATAATTTGATTGACTCATCCTGCTTTCCTTTGTTGTTTCAAACTCGAGACCTTGGCGGCTCGGTGAATTAAGTTATAAACGTGGATCATGGCGTGCACTGAGGCTTCTACTACATCAGCAGCCAGTCCGGTACCGTGGTATTGACGGCCATCATATTTAGCTATCATATCGACCTGTCCTAGTGAACTTGCCCCCTGGCCGGTGGCATCCAGGTTATACTCAACGATGTCAACGGCCTTTCCGGTGATCCGCTCAAGCGCCAGAAATGCCGCTTCTACCGGGCCATTACCCGTGGCTGCTTCCTGCTTAAGCTGCTCACCCATTGCAATCCCAACGGTTGCGCTGGCAATGGACTGAGAATTCGAGGACGCATTCACAAATTGCAGCTGGTAAAAACCGTCTTTGTCGGTAATTTGATTAAAGTGGATCATCGCTTCAAGGTCGTAGTCATATACTGTGCCTTTCTGATCAGCCAGTGCTAAAAAGCTCTCGTAGAGTGAGTCCATATCATAATCAGATTTTTGATAGCCCAGTTCGCTCAGGCGGTGCTCGATAACATGGCGACCAGAGCGTGAAGTCATATTCAACTGGTTATTTGGCACGCCTACGGTTTCAGGAGACATAATTTCATAGGTATTTTGCGCCTTTAATACACCATCCTGGTGGATGCCAGAGCTATGAGCAAAGGCGTTTTCACCCACGATAGCTTTATTTGGCTGAACCGGCATATTGCAGATCTTGGCAACCTGACGTGATGCCCGATATATTTCTTCGCTGCGAATTTCACACCCTACTTGTAAGTGGTCTTCTCTCATTTTCAGGATCATGGCGGCTTCTTCTAATGAGCAGTTACCGGCACGCTCACCAATGCCATTAATGGTACACTCAATCTGTCTGGCACCGGCTTGAACAGCCGCTATCGAGTTTGCCACGGCCAGACCTAGATCATTGTGACAATGTACGCTGAGTCGTGCTTTATCGATATTTGGCACATTGTTACGGATATGGTGGATCATTGCTGCATATTCATCAGGTGTTACATAGCCCACTGTATCAGGCAGGTTTATGGTGCTGGCTCCTGCGTCGATAGCTCGCTCAACAACGCGACATAAATCATCAAACGGGGTTCGACTGGCGTCCTCACAGGAGAACTCCACATCATCGGTATAGTTACGCGCTAGCTTGATAGATTTCACCGCCATCTCGGTTGCATCTTCCAGGGACATTCTCAGCTTATGCTCAAGATGCAACGGGCTTGTCGCTATAAAGGTGTGAATACGACGTTTCTCCGCGGGTCTCAGCGCCTCACCACAGGCTTCAATGTCTTTACTGACAGCACGAGCCAAGCCGCAAATGCTCGGTCCACTGATTTCTCTGGCAATGCGCTGTACGGCACGAAAGTCCGCCGGACTTGAAACCGGAAACCCAACTTCCATCACATCAACATTTAAACGACTAATGGTATGCGCGAGTAGAATTTTATCCTCTTCGGTCAGACTGGCTTTCAGCGCCTGCTCTCCATCTCTTAATGTTGTGTCGAATATCCAAACCTTGTCTTGCATACCTGATGTCCTCGTTTAAGCATAAAAAAACCCCGCACAATGTGCGGGGTTTATCGTGTTGCTGCCCTTACGCGCAACTACGCCCCGCTCTTACAGCTAAGCAGCAAGAGGTTAAGCAATAGTGACAACGTAATAATTTGCATTTGGGCACTGGTCCTGTTGATGAATTGCCTATGTTTTAACATGGCCTAAAACATCAGATCAAGCATATTTATTTCACAAAAGTCAATTTAAAGCATGACTTAAGGGGCTTTTAATTCAAACAAGGGAGCTTTAATGGTATTTCCATACCTAAACTATAGAGTCTTTAGAAGTTGAACGCATTAGAGTTTGAAACTAGGGTGATTTAAATTTATTGAAAATAGGGTCAATTATTTTATTGGCCTCCGTGAAGAGACTGAGTTTGCTGTGTCTGCGACTTGTTCGAACAGCAACTCACACTATATCCGACTCCACTCTGCGCCCTTACGCTGCTTTGTCGTTGTTCTGAGGTTGATCCAGGCCCGACTCGTTAGTGTGTTTGGTAAGGAGCCATGCCATGCATTTGGTGTGGCCTTTTGGTAGATCCCGCATCAAGTGCGGGGTGACGGTAGTGTGGGCTTGTATGAATGGAGAAATACATGACACTACGTCAGAAATCGCTCTGCACATCATGAGAGCAAAGAGTATGTTTGAGCCGACGTATTTACTACAC
>NZ_PNCI01000120.1 GCF_005887095.1 Pseudoalteromonas rubra
AACTAACTTGAAAAACACCGCTCAACCGCTTGGGCGCAGTGCTCTTCTTCACAAAAGGTAGCAGCGCTTGAATGAGATGTGAAACATATGCCCGCTGGCACTGTGGCTGGGGGGAGTCACGAGCATATCGTGTAGGAGGATGACACATGCTTGGGGTGTTATCTGGCTAATTTTGGCTACATAAACTAGATTAAACTAGGCTGTATGTATCTAACATATAGACTTTAAATACAAATATCTGAGGGAATCCTCAAAGCACAGCGTTAGTCGCAAATCAAGGAGAGGTTATGAAAAAGCTTTTTTTAGTTTTTGTAGCACTATGTCTATTTGGCTGCTCGAGCATTCCGATCTCGACCATGCTTAAATATCGCAACTTTGACGAACGGAGTTTTACTGCGTTAAACCCTTCGCAGATACGCTCGAAAATAAAGGTGTCAAAACCTTTTACCTTAAACATGGAAAAAATGAATCTAAGTCTCAGTTTAGAGAATGAAAAAGGGATTAGTCATTTTACGTTTCCACTCATTCTCGAAAAACAGGATAGGATAGATGCGCAAGAAGGCTTCTTTTCATCTGAGCCTGCAAAAACTGAATACACATTCAGGCTGTCGGAGCTCGCAGTCAACAACTTCCTGAAAACGCAAAATTTATTGTCACAAGAAGCACAACAAAAAATTTCTTTCTCTATCGGTGCTGGTTTCAACGAAGAACCAGAAGAAGGGCAAACTGTTCATATTTCAATTTCGCTTAAACTCGATGATAAGGATGGGTATTTTACACTCATTGATGAAGCCGAGGTCGAACTTGGACAGAACGGCTGACAAGAGCTCAAAAGGATGCAAAACGCTTGGCTTTCATTCCATGGTAGTTAATTTTAGCCAGGCACCTATACACCCAGTAGTAATGCGTTTGGTGCTATGAATAATCCGTTAATTACACTGTTATTTGGGGCTTTGACATTTCCTGGAGCGGCTGAAAACATGCTGTGGCGTGCCGATAACGGTGCTCAAGCTTATTGTATCAAAGATAAAGACACTGTTTGCTTTGTCATGATTAATGGAACTACCACCCAAGTGCGTGAAATTGAAAGTAAGAATATTGGTAAGTTGGGCATTACACCTAAAGCGCATTACGAGAAAGTCGTTACGTTTCCATCAAAATGGATAAGCTCTACTAATCAAGGCGACCTGATTGAGTTCACAACACTGGCTTGGTTAAAGAGTGAAAGGTATACAGTCAGTGGCGTGGTTTTCGTTGATAATAATGGCAAATATACACATCAGTAATAGCGCACCTCACATACCAATTTAGTACTTGCCTGGTCAGTGTTGCTGGAATGACATAGGGCTGTTGAGTAACGGTAGGGCTCTTCATATTTAGTCCCGGCTTGGTAAACAAAACTGATAGGTATCGAGCAAAGTTTTGGTTGTCAGTATTGATGTATTGAGAGGTCAGGCATGAATTTTCTGGTTTTAATGAATTTTTTAGTCTCAGTTAGCTTGCATGCAAGTACATTCAAACTGGTAGGAGAGACTGGGAGCTCAAAGAATCTGATTTTAGAACAATTAGGTAACCCCACTGAACTTGAAGAGTTTACCGCGCCAAACTTTCAAATTAGAGGGATTGTCCCGGCGACATGTTCTGTAAACTCTTTGCAAGAGATCGAAGTTTGGGCTTACAAAAGAGAGGGTGGCTTCTATCAACTTATATTTAAGGAAAACGACTTGGTATGTTTAAGATGGTCGTCGGGACCCGAACCTTTTTCGAATATACAACTATAACAATAGACTATGGCGTCAATAGCTAGTTTCTTGGAATTCCCAAGGCTTCAGTATTTAAAATTGAGAGTATGGTTATGAAAAAATGGCAACTTCTTTTCGGCTTTGCAGCATTTGTTACTGTGAGTGAGCTAATAGGCCTGCTATTTAAAGAGAATGTTGATCTCAGTAATTTCGTATCCCTCATTGCATCAGGTTTTATTGAATCACAACAGGTACTATGCTAATTCCCCTGTATGGGTATGCTTTCAATGTGGCAATTGGGAGTAAAGCCATAGCGATTGCCATATTTTTATTCACTGCAGCAGTGCCTGGTGGCTTCACTCTTATTTTCGGTGTTGCGTTTACTATTCAGCATTTTAGTGTTGTGCAGCTTGTATCTTCAACAGGCTCATTTGCCTTACTACTGTTCATACTTTACCCCGTTTTTATGTACGCATTTAAGTCTGATGAACTTTGGTAAAAAAACACCAAGTAATGCCATTGAGTGATGAGAAAATAGTCCTCGTCTGGCATAGCTACTATTTTATAAACTCTATCAAGGTGTTATCTCTGTATGATTAAATTTTCTAGTGCACTTTTGGTATTCATGCTTCTTCCTCAGCTTGTCTGCGCTTGCATGTTTCCTGAGCAAGGTGAGGAATATGATGCGTTAATTAAAATTGAAAAGCAGCAGGGGGAAAATACGTATAAACTCTCAGTTCCGCGGATCGTTGAAAGTTCCAGTGGCTGGCCAACTGTGACTTTAATCTACTCTTCTGATGTTTAAGACAAAAACTGTAGAGAAGAAACTCTTAGTGACGGGACGCTGCTGTCGTGCTTACCACAAAGCGTTATTCGCGAGGAAATAGTTCTAAATAGCGCTTGGGGAAAAGCAATAGACTGGATATCAAGCAAACCTCTATATGAAGGAGTGTTTGAAGTTATAGAGCGAGAAAACTTTTCCGTAGAAGTCTCCGTGATGTGGGAAACTGAGGTTTGTTTAACATTTGGGCGTGCAGAAATCATCAAGTAGCGTGCGCTGCAAAGGACTAAAGTGGCCTTGTTGATCAAATC
>NZ_PNCI01000121.1 GCF_005887095.1 Pseudoalteromonas rubra
ATGGCAAAAGAAAAGTTTGAACGTTCGAAACCGCACGTTAACGTTGGTACTATCGGCCACGTTGACCACGGTAAAACTACCCTAACTGCAGCAATCACTAACGTACTTGCAAAAGTATACGGTGGTGAAGCGAAAGACTTCGCATCAATCGATAACGCTCCAGAAGAGCGTGAGCGTGGTATCACAATCTCAACTTCACACGTTGAGTATGACACTCCAACTCGCCACTACGCGCACGTTGACTGTCCTGGACACGCTGACTACGTTAAAAACATGATCACTGGTGCTGCTCAGATGGACGGCGCGATCCTGGTAGTTGCTGCAACTGACGGTCCTATGCCTCAAACACGTGAGCACATCCTACTTTCTCGTCAGGTTGGTGTACCTTACATCATCGTATTCATGAACAAATGTGACATGGTTGACGACGAAGAGCTACTAGAGCTAGTAGAGATGGAAGTTCGTGAACTTCTTTCTGAGTACGACTTCCCAGGTGATGACCTGCCTCTAATCCAGGGTTCAGCTCTTAAAGCGCTTGAAGGCGAGAAAGAGTGGGAAGACAAGATCGTTGAGCTTGCAGAAGCACTAGATTCTTACATCCCAGAGCCAGAGCGTGACATCGATAAGCCGTTCATCATGCCTATCGAAGACGTATTCTCAATCCAGGGTCGTGGTACAGTTGTAACTGGCCGTGTTGAAGCTGGTATCATCAACGTGAACGACGAAGTTGAAATCGTAGGTATCAAAGAAACTACGAAGACAACTTGTACAGGTGTTGAAATGTTCCGTAAGCTGCTTGACGAAGGTCGTGCAGGTGAGAACATCGGTGCCCTTCTACGTGGTACTAAGCGTGATGAAGTTGAGCGTGGTCAGGTTCTTTGTAAGCCTGGTTCAATCAACCCACACACTAAGTTCACTTCAGAAGTATACGTACTGTCTAAAGATGAAGGTGGTCGTCACACTCCATTCTTCAAAGGCTACCGTCCACAGTTCTACTTCCGTACAACTGACGTAACTGGTAACGTTGAGCTGCCAGAAGGCGTAGAAATGGTAATGCCTGGTGACAACATCAAGATGACTGTTGAGCTAATCGTTCCAATCGCGATGGACGAAGGTCTACGTTTCGCGATCCGTGAAGGTGGCCGTACAGTTGGTGCTGGTGTTGTTGCAACTATCGTTGAGTAAT
>NZ_PNCI01000122.1 GCF_005887095.1 Pseudoalteromonas rubra
GGATGCGCATTATAGGGAAATAGAAAAACGATGCAACCCCTTTTTTGAAGAAAAGTGAGAAAAACAGTGCGTTCGGACAAAATACAAACAAAAAGGTGTTTTTTGATATGTTTTCGAACAGATATTCCCCTTTAAAGAAGGTGAAATGAGCCAGTTAAACAGGACACCCTACTTTTCTCATATTTCGGGCATTAAAAAAGGCCGCGTGGGCGACCTTTTTCACAGTGTTACTGCAATCTGTAGATTATTCTACGATTGTAGCTACAAGCACCGACATTACCTTGTAGAGAGAGCCACCTATCGTGCAAAGGATAATGACACAGTGCTTGCACTGGCATTTCCTTTGCGCAAGGTGAAGTGAGCCAGTTTAACTGAACCCGCTACTTTTCTCATATTTCAGGCATTAAAAAAGGCCACCGAAGTGACCTTTTTTACAATGCTTATTGCATCACTACTGTTGATTACTCAACGATAGTTGCAA
>NZ_PNCI01000123.1 GCF_005887095.1 Pseudoalteromonas rubra
GTGGGCCATGAAGTCCACGAGCAAGAATCAGGTGAGCACGCAGCTAACCTGCTGGAGCAAACATTAGTGCGTGAAAATGCGCTGCATAGCGGTGTAGTTTTACACTCAGACAACGGTGCGCCGATGAAATCGCAAACTATGCGTGTGAAAGCACAAGAGTTGGGTGTGACAACGTCATATAACAGGCCGCGAGTTAGCAACGACAATCCATTTGCAGAATCGTTGTTCAGAACTTGCAAATACAGACCCGACTGGCCTTCGGCAGGCTTTAAAAGTCTCGAAGAAGCCAGGACATGGGTACTGAAATTTACTCGTTGGTACAACTATGAGCATAAGCACAGTAAGTTACGATTTGTTACGCCACATCAGCGACATACAGGACAGGATGAAGAAATACTAGCCCAGCGAAAAGAGCGAATGGAAATAGCAAAAGCAGCCAATCCGGGTCGATGGGGAACACGTGCTGTGCGAAATTGCAGTCCAGTCGGACCTACAACGCTTAACCCGGAAAAACAGCACACGGGTGAGGTAAAAAAACA
>NZ_PNCI01000124.1 GCF_005887095.1 Pseudoalteromonas rubra
ATTAGTGCGTGAAAATGCGCTTCATAGCGGTGTGGTTTTACACTCAGACAACGGTGCACCGATGAAATCGCAAACTATGCGTGTGAAAGCACAAGAGTTGGGGGTGACAACGTCATATAACAGGCCACGAGTCAGCAACGACAATCCATTTGCAGAATCCTTGTTCAGAACTTGCAAATACAGACCCGACTGGCCTTCATCAGGCTTTAAAAGTCTCGAAGAAGCCAGGGCGTGGGTACTTAAATTTACTCGTTGGTACAACTATGAGCATAAGCACAGTAAGTTGCGATTTGTTACACCACATCAGCGACATACGGGACAGGATAAAGAGATACTGGTGCAACGAAAAGAACGAATGGAAATAGCAAAAGCAGCCAATCCGGGTCGATGGGGAACACGTGCTGTGCGAAATTGCAGTCCAGTCGGACCTACAACGCTTAACCCGGAAAAACAGCACACGGGTGAGGTAAAAAAACAAGCTGCTTAAAACAGTAAATGATGACAACTAACTTGAAAAACACCG
>NZ_PNCI01000125.1 GCF_005887095.1 Pseudoalteromonas rubra
GTCATGGTGCCAGTTGCTGGAAATTGGCGCTGACAAGCCGTAGTAACCAGTTGAATCCATTGTCAACACACGGCTGCTGTCATAACCTGAATTTGTTCTGGGAACAAAGAAAATGGCATTATCCGATGCTTGACCAAGACTTGACCAGCCGGCCGGAACGTAGGAATCCAATTGCGTCGCAATCGCATCTTTACGCACTGTGGGTGTTGCATCGTCTATATCGGCAGTGATTAGCATATCTGCTCCGCTATGGCTCAGACCGCTGCCCCAGAGTAGTTCCAGCTTACCATCATTATCGCTGTCACCTGCGGTCAAAGAGGTTGATCCATGATCGACCATATCAATTGACCATAACTCCGAGATCGTATTATCTGCTGCCACATCGTAAGCGTGTATATTGCCCCACTGACAATCACCTACTAATAATTCATCATCTGCATCATTGTCCAGATTTG
>NZ_PNCI01000126.1 GCF_005887095.1 Pseudoalteromonas rubra
CGGCTCGGAGGCCGGGATGACGGGCTTTGAGTGCTGATTGACGGGCTCGGGATACGGATTGACGGAATACATCAAGTACTCCGTTATCTAAGCTCTTGCTCCATTGCCTTGTATTCCGTTGCCTTGTATTCCGTTGCCTTGTATTCCGTTGCCTTGTGCTCCGTTGCCTTATGCTTCCTCCCAGTCATCCCGTGCCCGACACGGGATCTACTCACAAGCGACTCCGTTAGATGGCGTTACTCAGATGCAAAACCCCCTCGTTACTATCTGTGGTATTTTTGTTGTATTTGGAATGGTTCCCGGCTCGGAGGCCGGGATGACGGGCTTGGTGTGCTGGTAAGGTGTACTAGATGCACTGACCTTATTGCCTTTTGGATGGTTTCCGATTCGAGTCTTGAGTGGCAAAGCTTTGAGTGCAGGATAACGGAATACATCATGTAGTCCGTTATCTAAGCTCCTGCT
>NZ_PNCI01000127.1 GCF_005887095.1 Pseudoalteromonas rubra
ATAACCGCCGAGATGATAAGAAACAAAACATCAGTAAGCTCATGATGTTGATTGATAGAAGAACGCTGATCTTCAACAAGTTCAAGGTGGCTAAATAACGACATAATTAACAAGTAGATAGTGACAATGAGGACGTTATTAGATCAGAAAAGAGGCAGGTGTTAAAGCCTTTTTACAAAGTGCGATCCCGCCGTGGCCCACGTCAGTATATTGGCTATCTGCAAATGCATGCAAATGATGGCAGGCTTGAAATATGCGACCTCTGGATACACGAGGAACCTGAGAATTTCAGGGGAAAAGGGTTTGGCTCAATTTTGATTAACCATGCGTTCGAGTATGCGTCAGACAGGGACATTGATTTTGTCTTTGGGCATACCGCTTTTGACGACCACAGAGTGCATCGTTTCTATGAAAAATGTGGGTTTAAGATATTTTTAGACGACAAGCACGACACCGTTTGGTTCATTCGTGTGCAAAAAGGCGATCTAACAGGTGTGCCTGATTTAGAGCAGCTTGCTGCGCTTAGTGGAGTGAATCAAGATATGTAGTGGTTTAATAGATCCG
>NZ_PNCI01000128.1 GCF_005887095.1 Pseudoalteromonas rubra
CTCTGGCGCTGACGTTTTGCTTCTTGTTCGTGCTCTTTAGAGTTTTGAAACCCGCGCAGCGCATCGGATTTCCAGGCTTTTACCTGCTCAACGTAGAGGCCTTTCTTTCTACAATATTCACTCAATTCGGCTTCATTCAAACTGGCAGTTTCGAGTACGGTGGCAAATTTAGCTTCTGCTGACCATTGTTCAGAGGTTGGTTTATTT
>NZ_PNCI01000129.1 GCF_005887095.1 Pseudoalteromonas rubra
CTCTGGCGCTGACGTTTTGCTCCTTGTTCGTGCTCTTTAGAGTTTTGAAACCCGCGCAGCGCATCGGATTTCCAGGCTTTTACCTGCTCAACGTAGAGACCTTTCTTTCTACAATATTCACTCAACTCGGCTTCATTCAAACTGGCAGTTTCGAGTACGGTGGCAAATTTAGCTTCTGCTGACCAATGTTCAGAGGTTGGTTTATTT
>NZ_PNCI01000013.1 GCF_005887095.1 Pseudoalteromonas rubra
TCATATTTTTAAAGAACAGTGTAACTAACCTTGGTTAGTTACCGCAGCCTTGCTGCGAAGTGGAGCGCCATATTAACCGCTTCACTGTTAAAGTCAACTAGAAAATTTAATTTTTCTTAATTAAGCTTTCCGTTTGGCTTTTCCTTCACTTGGCTCGTTGCTTTTCAGCGTTGTGCCCCGTGTCGGTGGATGCGCATTATAGGGAAATCGAAACTCAGCGCAACCCCTTTTTTGAAGAAAAGTGAGAAAAACGGCTCTCTCGAGCGATTTTTATACTAAACATGCCAAAACCCCTATCCTTGTCATCAAATATTCACCTATTTGACACATTAAAGCTGCTAGGGGATCTAAGTATTGTACATTTCAGAAGAGACGCAAGAAAAAATGGCGCTTTTTTGCGCCATTTTTATTAGAGAAAAGAATTAGTACAAAAGACTGTAGAGTTTTCGCCGGTAGCGAGCTGCAATTTCGTCGCCTTCCGGTAAGGACGCAATGATATCTAGGTAGCCTTTTTTGGCTTCTCCAAAGTTCATGTCTTTTCTTAGCACAGATATCAGGCTTTCCAAAGCATCAGCTTTCTTTCCAGCATCGACCTGGACCTGAGCCAGTTGACATAATATAGATAAATCATCCGGTGCAGCTTCAGCTTCAGCCATAAGACGCTTAAGCTCAGGTGACTCCTGAGCCTCTTTGGCTTGTTCCAGTTTCGACTTTAAGTTAGTGAAGTAGGCATCTTGTGCTTCTGCCGGGACAGACGCTAATAGCGCCTCAGCTTCTTCCACTTTTTGTATCTGAATACAGATATCTGCAAACACCAGCGAAACTCGTGGATTATCTTTTGCAACACCATAAGCTTGCTTTGCCAGTGCAAAGGCATCATTCAGTTCGCCATTAGCAAGCGCGTGCTTGGCTTGATCAAGTAAAATCAGCTCAGGTGAAGGCAGGTGCTCCGACAAAGCCTTGGAAATCTCTTCTTGTGTTTTCGCACCAGGGAGAACATCTACAGGCGTACCGCCTTTCAACACAACCAAAGTTGGTAACGCCTGAAGACCTACTTGTTGGGCCAACTGAGAAGCAAGCATTTGCTGTTGATCGCAATCTACCGTTGCAACCACTATGTTATTTGGATATTGCTGAGCAAGCGCATCAAGAATATCAGCTTGCGCAATACAATTTGGTTCCTGAGCACTAAAAAACGTCATTAATATGAGCTTTTCAGGATCCGAAGATGCCAACACCTGTTGAATGTTTTCCGGTGTAAGTGAGATTTTATTTTCCATGTTCAAACCAGCTTTGATATTTGACTATCTATATGGTGACATCCACACCAATTACAAGGCAAATATAAAATCCGATTAAGCCGCTGACTTTCGACGGCCATTTCGGGTACTTGCGCGTTTTTTAGTTCTTTTTTTAGAAAATGAGGCTCTCGAACCGGATTTACCACTTTTCAGGCCACTAAACATAGCACTGTCACTCGTATTCGCGCATTCAATAATACCTGTTATTTCATTTTCAAGGGGATGCATAAATGTCTGATAGGTTTGCTCTTTCATTGCAATTTTCGCCAGTTGAGACTCCCACAGTGCCGTTCGGTCAGGCAAAGACAGATCTTCAGGAAGTGTCTTGACAAGCGCAATACCTAGTTCTGTTGATTTAATGCTTTTGCCATTACGTTGCAAAAAGCCTCTTTTAAACAATAAATCGATGATACCGGCTCTGGTTGCCTCTGTACCCAGCCCATCAGTCTCTTTCAACACTTTCTTGATATCTGCGTTCGACACAAACCTGGCGATACCTGTCATGGCGCTTAATAAGGTTGCTTCTGTAAAGTGACTGGGGGGCTGAGTATGTTTCTCTATTACTTCTCCCTTAAAACAGTTTAGTAACTCGCCGACTTCCAGCTGGGGCAAAGTAACCTGCTTCTTTTCTTCCACTTTAAATAAACGTTTAAAGCCAAGGTCGATGATCTGTTCAGCTTTGGCAATAAACACGCCGCCAGCAATTTCTAATTCCACTTTGGTTTCTGTATACCGATAAGAAGGGTAAAACTGCGCCAGATACTGAGTACAAATTAACTGGTAAACTTGTTTTTCGTACTGGCCTAATTGAGCCGTTTTCAACTTCTTTGCTGTTGGGATAATGGCGTGATGTGCCTCAACTTTAGTATCATTCCAGCATTTGCCCCTCAAGTTCAGATCTGCGCCTGCAACTTTGTCTTCTTCCAGCCCCTGGTTATTTAATGCCGCATCTAATACTTGTCTGGACTCAGCAAAGTGCCCCTTCGGCAGATAACGATTATCAGAGCGGGGATATGTAATAAGTTTATGCTTCTCATAAAGCGCCTGACACACATCCAATACTTGTTTCGCTGACATACCAAACCGCTTGTTCGCATCGATTTGCAATGCCGATAAGTTATAAGGTAAAGGCGGGTTGTGCTTCTTCGGTTTCGCATCCACTTTCTTAACTTGGGCATTCTGGTCCAGGATCCTAGAAGCGACATTCTCAGCCAAGCCTTTGACGAGCACCCGGCCTTCCTCATCCATATAAGGCTGGCATGCCTCACTGGGTTGCCACTTGGCACAAAATTCACTCCCATCACTTTTCTTCACATAAGCTTGCACCTCATAAAAGGGCTTGGATACAAAGTTTTCAATTTCAATATCCCGCCTCACAACAAGCCCCAGGACCGGTGTTTGTACTCTGCCAACTGACAGTACTCCCTGGAACCCTGCTTTTTGCCCAACCAACGTATAAGCTCTGGTCAGATTCATACCATAGAGCCAGTCCGCTCGAGCTCTCGCTAACGCTGACACGCTTAGAGGTACAAACTCCTGATTGGAACGCATCTGATTGAGTGCTTTTTTTACAGCAGAAGGGTTTAAGTCACTGATCAGCAGTCGCTGTGTATCTTGCTTTTTGTAAACCGGGAGCTTTGCATCCTGAAGTACCTCATCAACCAGCAATTGCCCTTCCCTGTCAGGGTCGCCAGCATGAACAAGATGCTTTGCTTTTTTTATGAGCTTTTTAACAACACTCAGTTGTTTTTTTGTCTTAGGCTTTGCGTTGAACTGCCATTGCTGCGGTATAATCGGCAAATGCATCATTTGCCATTTTTTATACTTAGGATCATAGTCTTCTGGGGCAGCCTGCTCAAGTAAGTGACCAATACACCAGGTAACACAATCCCCATTGGCCAGTTCTATATAGCCATCATGCTTTTTATGAGGTTTGGGCAATACATCCGCTATGGCTCTGCCAAGGGACGGTTTTTCGGCAATATAAAGTTTCATCATTGAAATAACTGTATGTATTTACAGTTATGATAGTCAACTCTGACGTTAATTGCCAGAGTTGACCCTGTAGGACATTCAGATAGAGGTGGGACTTAGGTTTTAAGTAGATTTAACTGCTTGTGCTTTTGCTCAACTATATAGGTCAGTGCACTTGCTGCTTGCTCTACTTCATCAGCAAAGCCAGACAGTTCAGCAGCCGCGTCAGAAATCCCTGTTGTGTTGGTGCTAATTTCCTCTGTCACCATGCTTTGTTCTTCTGCCGCAGTCGCGATTTGTGTTACCTCATTTGAGATACTGCTGAGCTCGCCCACTAAGCTACTCATTAACTCTGCCGACTCCCGACAATATGAAACCGCTTGTTCACCCTGACTGACTGTCCTTTCAATGATCTGCTCTGAACCGGTGACTTCGCTTTGCAGATTATCGATAAGCTTGCTAATGTCATCGGTTGAGGCCTGCGTTTTTGAAGCCAGTGCACGTACCTCATCAGCGACCACAGCAAATCCTCGACCTTGTTCACCTGCCCTGGCCGCTTCTATCGCCGCGTTTAGCGCAAGTAAATTGGTTTGCTCAGCAATGGCGCGAATAACATCCAGGATTTTGGAAATATCACCACTGCGCTCAGAGACTTTGCCAAACGCGTTCTTCGCGTCTAATACCTGCTCGGCGATTTCCTGCACTGTCTCTGTTGTTCTGACTATACTTCGTTCACTACTTTGCACCGTCTCAACAGCATGATTTGTACTTGAAGCTGCTTTTTCCGAGGCTCTGGCCACTTCTGTTGCTGTTGCACTCAATTCGTTAATTGCGGTCACAACACTGTCTATTTCAAGATGCTGATTCGATACCTTGTTTTTTATATTGATGGCTGCTTCTGTTGTCTTGTGAGATTGGGCATATGACTCCTCAGCCAACTCTTTGAGATCAATGATCATGCTTCTGAGTTTGTCTGTGAAGCGGTTAAAGCCATTAGCCAGAGATATCAATTCAGCATGATGACTTACCTCCAGTTTATGAGTCAGGTCACCTTCGCTGGAAGCAAGACTATCGACTCGCTCCTCAATATACGTCAACGGGCCAATGATGGTGTTAATCAGCACCAGCGCAAGACCCAATGCGACAGCTGCAACGACAGTGCCCAAAAACAGCATCCAACGTCCAAGTGAGTTGGTTGACTCTTCTATTTGTTGTTCTATCTGGGTAACAGAGGCCAGTGCAACCTCCTTAGGTAATTCGATAACTAAAGACCAGGTCGTATTGGCAAGTTTGATCTCAATAGGCACAGCAATAGCGAGCATATCTCCTATTTCACTGAACCCACCTTTTTGATGTAAGTTCAACAGCTTCTCTGCGACGTCCGAGCTGACAGATTCTTTCAAAGGTCTGGCAAGTTTATCGTAATGGCTGGCACCGACAACCAATCCCAACTTACTGAGCAAAGATACTTTCGCCTGTCCCTGGTAAAGTGATTCTGATAATTCATCAACCAGCTTCTGGAATACCGGCAAGTTGACGTCAACCCCTACCAGCCCCTGAAAACGTCCGTTAACATCAACTGGTACAGTGAGTGATGTCATCAGCATCTTATTGCCTGGAGAAATCTCGTACAGATAAGGCTCCATAATACAAGGCGCCACGCTGTCGCGTGCACAGAGATACCATTCGGCTTCGCGAAGCCCAAATTCGTTACGTTTGTCTAAATACTTATCAGCCGCTGACTCAATTTGATGTTGCGTGATCCCACTGGCATCTCGGGTGAAATAGAGCTCCAGCGTACCATCTCCTGGTGCAGAGTGACTGGCACCGGACGTATTAGCTTGGTCTTGTCTGTCATAACCATTCGGTTCAAACTGAGCATACATTGAGGATACAAAACGATTTTGTTTCAATGCGCCGGCAACCAGATCTTGCACCTGAGTACGCGCCAATGGCGTGCTTACAGAAGTTTCTTTCAAAGCCCCTGCTAATGTGTAGGGTACCCGATAAGCCGAGTTGATAAACTCAGCTACCTGACGTGCATAATATTGTCCCTGTGCTGTTAGCCCTGTTCTGATCTCCTGATAAACCAGTTCTCTGAGTTGTGTACTCTGTACTTTGTTCTCTTTTTGCAGGTTCATCCACATGGTCGTTACTAGCAAAGCCACAAGGGCGGTCACCAGCGTGATCACAAACAGGACAAGCTTCTTCTTGATGGACATATGCTGCATATAAAACACTCACAAATGGTTGTTTATTTAGATAACTTTAGCAAAAGTTTCGCTTTTTTGCGTATTCTAAAATGACAGCTTTAAGTAATTATGACTACACTAATCCGCGATTTTTTTTACATTAAACAAGGGTAGTACATAATTTGTACTTATTGATAAGAGTTGAATGGGTGAGAGCAAACTAAACAGCTCAGCAGGATGAAAAGTTGGGGATACAAACAAAAGGAGTCGCTGTTGAAGCACTACAGCGACTCATGATTAAAACGAGACTCAGTCTTCCTCAATCTTGTCTTTGCCACTGGTGGGCTCGATACTGTCTAATCTGTGGTGAATTGCCGATTTAATCAACATATAACCACTGATAGGCGCGGTAATGAGCAAAAACATAGAAATTAGAATTTCTTTGACACTCACCCCTTCCCCGTAAAAACCATAGTAAGCCATTGCTGCAAATAATAAGCAGGCCATACCCAAAGTCGTTGCTTTAGTCGGTCCGTGCAGACGCATAAAGAAATCCGGCATTTTGACCAGACCTATGGAGCCGACCAAAACTAAACTGCCGCCTAACAATAACAAAAATGAAATAACCCATTCCATCATTCGCTCCCCCTATTCAATGATATCGCCGCGCAGCAGGTATTTACATACCGCCACTGTGCTGACAAAGCCAAGCAAGGCAATCAATAGTGCAGCCTCGAAATACAACGAAGTGCCCATGTTCATGCCATATAGCACTATCAGGGCAATCGTATTAATATACATGGTATCCAATGCCAGGATTCGATCAGGAATGGATGGCCCGACCACAAGTCGCCACAGATTAAGTAGCAAAGATACACCGATCATCGCAAAGACAATCAGAATCACCGTCTCTAACATGCAAAGATCTCCTTAATGGGTTTTTCGTAACGCGTTTTAATCGTGTCGATCAACGCTGCCTCATCGTCTAGATCCAGAACATGGATCAACAAGTAACGTTGTTGTGGCTCTGCGCCATCAGCCATGTCTTCAGGCCATGGATAGACTTCTGCACTCACGGTGCCCGGTGTCAGCGACACGGTGCTCGCCAAAATGGTGATCGGCATAGACTGAGCCAGATCAATGGGCACTTTTACAAATGCGGGCTTCAATTTTCGTGTCGGTCCCAGAATCTTGATTGCGACTTCAATATTGGCCATCAAAATATCGTACAAAACCATTAACAAATATTGTAGTGCCTTACCTGGTTTCAATACCAAAGGCTGTTTGGTACGGAATGGGAAAGTCGCAAGGGGAATAGCAACGGCCAAAATCGCAGCCAAGATTAAATGACCTGGTGCTACGCTGTTATTTAACAGCAACCAAACAATAAACAGCATTAGGCTGCGAAACGGCGTTGGCAACCATTTATATTTTGCTTCCAAACGCATCTAGTTTACTCCTCCTAACACGTCCTGCAGTAGCCCTGTGAAATCGTGCAACTCCTGAGCGGCAAGCAATGCATATTCACTCAGAGGACCTGCAAAAATCACCATCAATGGCGTGCACAGTACCAATAAAAGCACGGCACTGATCTGAGCTGGGTGAGCCCGTTCCTGCTCACTCTCACTTTTGCCAGTATGATGCCAAAACACAGTACTACCCGCTTTTGAGACGGAAATAAGAACCGCCAGACTCGCAACCAGATACACTAGCCAGAACCAGTTACCATACGGCGTATCCAGCGTTGATCTCAAAATCCACACTTTACCAACGAACCCGGACAAGGGTGGCATGCCTATGACTGCCACCGCGGCAATCAAAAATGCACCGCCGATTAGCAAAGGTTGCGCTACGGGTCGGCCAGCGGTGATCCTATCTGCGACTTTGCCTCTTTGCCTTGCAATAAGATCTGCTAGCAGAAATAACGCCGCACTCACTAAAGTCGAATGAACTAAGTAGTAGATGGCCGCCGCGCTACTTTGTACAGTTTGTACAGCAACCAGGGCAACCAAAGTGCCGACTGATACAACGACGAGGTTCGCCACCATTTTTCTTAAGTCCTGACTTGCTAATACCCCGATGGCACCCATCACTATGGTTGCGATTGCCAGCCACCAGAGCCAGTTTTGTGCCATGTGACTTAACTCACCTGCTTCTTCACCAAAAATCAGGGTATATACACGCATCATGGAATAAACACCCACTTTGGTCATGATAGCGAACAAAGCCGCTACGACAGGCATTGCCGTCGAATAGGTGTTAGGCAGCCACAAGTGAAGCGGCAATAATGCGCCCTTCAGAGCAAACACAACCAATAGTAACAAGCCACCTATCTTAGCCAGGTACACATCGTCACCTTGCAGTAACGTCACTTTTTGTGCCATGTCCGCCATATTTAAGGTGCCCAGCGTGCCATACAATATCCCCAAAGCAATCAGGAATACCGACGACCCAACTAAGTTCAGTATCACATACTGCAAAGCTGCACGTGTATTGCGCTTATCACCACCGTGCATCAGTAGTGAGTATGAGGCAATCAACAATACTTCAAAGAATACGAACAGATTGAATGCATCACCAGTAAGAAATGCCCCATTGACGCCTAGGACCAAAAAATGTAGCAGCGGGTGGAAAAAACTTCCCCGCTCATCGTCACCGGCACAACTGTATAAACCACACACTAGCCCCAGAAATGAAGTCAGTGTCACCAGCAGTGCAGACAAAGGATCTGCTATCAGTACGATACCAAATGGTGCAGACCAGTTACCAATGGCATAAACAGACGTGCCATGTTCCTGGGTCATCAGCAGCAAAATTGCCGATGCCACGGTAGTGAGTACGCCCATGCCCACTGAGACGATGCGACGGGCTCTGAGATTTTTGCCACAAGGTGGCATCAACATAAAAATAGCGGCCAGCATTGGCAGCAATACTGGCAAAGAAGTTAGGTGCTGCGTCATGCTTTACTTTGCTCCTTACGTTGAGAGCCAACATTGCGCGAAGCCGTGTGCACTTCACTGCCATTAACATGGTCGTTGCCCAGATCAGCACGACCCCGAATAGCCAGAATGACCACAAACGCCGTCATTGCAAAGCCTATCACAATCGCTGTCAAGACCAGCGCCTGAGGCAAAGGATCGGCATACCCGTCGCTAAACCCCAAAACCGCTGCTTTGTTCATGGTCAACCTGCCAGACGCAAACAAAAATAAGTTAACCGCATAGGACAACATAGTAAGCCCCAATACCACAGGGAAGGTCCGGGCTCGTAAAATCAGGAATACTCCGCAGGCCACTAACAGGCCTACGCAAGATGAGTACAATAGCTCCATTAAATATTTACCTCTTCTTTAGGTGCATTGGCTGTCAACTTGCCCAGGCTCGCCAGGATCATCAAAGTTGCACCAACAACCGTAATATACACACCCAAGTCAAATACCAGTGCACTGGCAAGTTCAATCTCACCAATTACCGGCAAATCAAAGTAATCAAACCAGCTGGTCAGGAACGGGCGGTCAAATGCCCAACTGCCCAAGCCTGCAATCATGGCTATGGCAATACCTGAGGCAATAATTTTGCGGTAGTTGAGTGTGAAGCGCTCTGAGATCCAATTCGACCCGTGCGCGATATACTGCAAAATAAAGGCAATCGCAGTAACCAGACCCGCAATAAAGCCTCCCCCGGGCAAGTTATGGCCACGCAGGAAAATGTATACCGACACCAATAGGGCCAACGGTAACAAGCTTTGTGAAATAGACGCCAACAGGATGGGGTAACGTTCTCTTGCCCAGGGGCGACCCTCTGAGTCACTACCTGGCATAAATAGCGGCAAATTAATCAAAAGCTTATAAATACCCAGGGCGGCGATACCTAGTACAGTTATTTCGCCCAAAGTATCGAAACCACGGAAGTCGACCAAAATAACATTCACCACATTGGTACCGCCACCTCCTGTCTTTGCATTTGCAAGGAAGAAGTCTGAAATAGAACTCAGTGGACGTGTGATCAAGGCATAACAAATACTCCCCACGATGACACCAATGGCAGAAGCAATACCCAGATCGCGCAACACCCGCACCGAGCTACTCTCTTTCGGTGTTCTTTGCGGCAAGAAGAATAGCGCCAGCATCAACAGAATAATGGTGACAACTTCAACAGTTAACTGAGTAAGTGCCAAATCCGGGGCAGAGAAGCGAGTAAATGCAACGGCCACCATCAGGCCCACAACCGAGATCATCAACAAGGCAACCATACGTGTGCGATGCCAGATAACTGTGCCTATCGCACCAATCATCAGCAAACCTGCACCAATCGCATTGTGTACATCGATAGGTGTTGGTTTGTTTTCACCAACTAGCTGGCTCATTTCGAACAGCGGCCAGCCTGCACTTAACAGCACCACCAACAGCATCAGCATCAGGTATCGTTGTAACGACCCATTTTCGATGGCATCAATGCGCGCACGACTCCAGCTGACCAGTCTATACATCGCATGCTCAAACCCTTTTTTCGCATTAAGGGGAGGCAATGAAGCCTGGAATGTAAACAGATAACGGCGCTGTGTGTAGATCAACAGACCACCACATACAGCGATGCCGCTCATCAGCAGAGGCAGATTAAAGCCATGCCAGATGGCAATTTTAAATTCAGGTGGTTCCCCGCCCAATACTGCAGCAGAGGCAACGTTAAGAATATCACTGACGATAAAGCCCGGGAACATGCCCACAATCAGACACAATGCGACCAAAACTTCGATAGGCACACGCATGTAACGTGGTGCCTCGTGTGGCTCCTTAGGCAAGCCCACCGGCTCTCCGTTGAAAAACACATCGTGGATAAAACGGGCCGAGTATGCCACAGAAAAGGCAGCGGCAATGGTTGCCAGAATCGGGATCAGCCAGGACATTGAGCCAAGCAGCTGCTGGTGCAAGGTTTCAGCAAAGAACATTTCTTTCGATAAGAAGCCGTTCAACAGCGGAACACCCGCCATAGATGCTGCTGCCACCATGGCAAGCGTTGCTGTGTATGGCATAAATCGCCACATCCCATTTAGCTTGCGCATATCTCGTGTGCCGGTTTCGTGATCTATGATCCCGGTAGCCATAAATAATGAGGCTTTGAAAGTCGCATGATTGATAATGTGGAAGATAGCCGCGACCGTTGCCAGTTCAGTATCCAGGCCCAGCAACAAGGTTATCAGGCCTAGATGGCTAATGGTCGAGAATGCCAGTAGTCCTTTGAGGTCATGCTTGAATAAAGCGATATAGGCACCGACCAGCAAAGTCACAAGACCGGTTAACCCAACCAGAATAAACCAAATTTCGGTTCCGGCCAGTGCCGGATAGAAACGAGCCAGTAAAAAGATACCCGCTTTAACCATAGTTGCGGAGTGTAAGTAAGCACTCACAGGCGTTGGTGCAGCCATGGCATGTGGCAGCCAGAAATGGAATGGGAACTGCGCAGATTTAGTGAATGCACCCAGTAATACCAGGATCAGAGCCAGTTCATACAAGTCATGAGCCTGGATCAGTTCACGGCTGGCAAGAATGATGTCTAAGTCATAACTCCCGACAATATCACCCAGCAACAGCAAGCCGGCAAGCAGAGCCAGGCCACCGCCACCAGTGATAGCCAATGCCATTTTGGCGCCTTTACGGGCTTCTGATTTGTGCCACCAGTAACTGATAAGCAAAAAGGAACTGATACTGGTCAATTCCCAGAACAGCCATAATTGCAACACATTGTTCGACATCACGATGCCAAGCATCGCCGTCATAAATAACATGAGGTATGCGTACAGCTTGGGAATGGAATCGTTACTGCTGAGATAGTAACGCGCATAGAAGATCACCAATATGCCGATCCCCAGGATCAGGAACACGAACAACAATGATAAACCATCTAAGCGGAATGAGAGTTCTAAGCCCAACAGCGGGATCCACTCAATCGTGGTACGCAGCTGTTCATTGGCAAACACCTCCGGAGCCATATAGCAGGCCAGCGCAAGTGCCAGTCCGGGCGCAAGCAAAGTCACCGCAGTCGAGTGATTGCGGGATAGTTTACCTGTAAACGATGAGAGTAAACTGCCTAATAAGGATAGCAAGGGTATCCAAAGCAATGTCATAAAGAAAACCTTTTATCTTCAATAACCGTAAATAACGGAACAGCGCGCAGTGTGTAGCTAGTGTTATGCATAGACTATCTGATTTATTTTGCGCACGTTTTTATCACACATAACGCTTACCAGTTATACTTGATTAGTATTTGAGTTGTCTAGACTTTCGCGCTCTATACGCTGCCATTTTAGCCAACATTTACAAACAATTCAGATTAAATTCATAAATAAACTGGGCTTTTAACCCTTAGCGGCTAATTTGACCTGAATAAATCGCTGAAAGTTAGTGGGTTTATTGCGCTGTTGCTGAAATGCCAATAACCAAAGTTCTTTGTAACGTGCTGACAACGCCAGGCTCTGATATTGCATATTGGACATGGCTTGCTGAGGTTTATAGGCAGGCAGCTCTCCTGCCTCGCAGCTGTGGCTGGGGTACCAACCCTTCGGAGGCGTGTGGCCTACATATAAATTTGGCGCCTTATGGCCAGGAGTCGCACATAACCACTGAGCTTTATCTATACCAATGGCATACTCATCTTCAAAGCCACTAAAGTGCATCAATTCATGAATAAACACCTTGTAGTCACTTTTGAGGTTTAGAGTCATGACTCCACGGCTGACGTTGGCCTCACCCTGCCCTGTCATCAACACTAAGTGATCCGCCGAAGACCAGTGTGCTCTGTCAGGCATGGTAATAACATCACAATGTGCATACTTGCGTGCTTTCACACCACACTGTAAGTCTGCTCCCATATAGATCGGACCTGCAAAGCAATAGCTTCCGGCATATGGCAAAGGTGCTACAAGATACTGTGCCTTTAGCTGTTCCAGTTTATTAAGTCCCAGCCAGGAGTCACTCAACATAAGTACTCGACGCTGACATGCTGCATTATCCCAGCTGACCTTATCTAGTGTGTCCACCCCAAGTCGGTTCAAATCAGAACGACCAAGCTGACCTGGAGACACCCCTTGCATAAGTTGTGACAATGTCATGTATGGCTGGGGCAGGGAAAACTGAGCAGATAGCTGAATTATCTCAGGAACAGCCTGAATCGCAGTTAGTGATTGCAGTAAACGCCTATGAGCTTGTGCGCTGACAGCGTCCCAGTGTGCGCTGGCAAGCATTACAGCAGTGTGCAAATCGCCTTTTTCGAGTAACCTGATCGCCCTCTCGAAAGTCGCCTCTGGCGATCCCAGTTGGCGTAATGCCAGTACAGTGTCATTGGGTACCTCAGGCAACAATAAACTGGCCTGTCGGGTGTCGAGGTAAAAACTCTGTGGGCTGCGCTTGAGCAAAGCTAACTGTGCCTGACGCACATTGGGGGAGCTCATTAGCCAAGGATTGGCCGTACTGCCCGCTATGAGAGTGATGCTAACCAGCATTACCACATAGCGAAGCACAGAAGCAGACATAGCGTTAGCCTACATCCGCCTGATTCATTTCATCAGCGATGATTTGCAATTCCAGACGAGCATATTTGTGCTCGACAAATTCATACACATTGGTGGCAAGTGCCAGTTTAAAATATTCGATAGCCTTACCTGTCTTACCTTCAAATTGGTAACGCTTGGCAAGATAGAAGTAGGCTTCGCACAGACGTTCAGCAAACTCCTGCTGCGACTTCACACCATCTCCAACCTGTGCAAGGAATGCCTGCTGAGACAACTCCCCCAGATATAACTGCACCAGCTGTGTTGCCCATTCGTCATTATTTAATGCCTGGCTATGCTGCTTAAGGGCCGCTTTTGCCGCAACTGGGTCGATTTCTGACTCTGCAAGATAGAGCCACATGAGCCGGTACGGGTCCTGAGGAGAACGTGCCAGAAAAGCCTCAAAATCACTCACGGCCAGTGCCGGACGTTCACCGTAATACAAGGCAATACCACGATTTAAATAGGCGTATTCATGATCTGTATTTAGTTCAAGCACCGCATCGAACATTTCGTATGCTGTACCGTACTCTTGTCGCAGTGTGTGGTGAATGCCCAGGAAATTGTAGACTTCTGCCAAATCTGGCTTGAGTTTGACTGCGCGATTAAAGTCTATCCGTGCTAATGTGGTTAACCCCAGGCTGTCATATAGCATGCCGCGGTTATAAAACAGCTGCGCCTGTTGATCATTATCCAGCGTTTTGTTCTGCAACAACTCACTGTATCTGGCGATGGCGATTTCATTGCGAAAGTTAGCCGCCAGTGGTACAGCAAAAGGCACTGTCACATTGGGTGTATCAACGGCCTGCTGAGTTGACTGACATCCCAGCAAACTCATACATAGCAAAGGTAATAATAACAGTCTCAATCTATTTCCCCTTTTGGGCATGTTGCGAATCGGTGATCCGCTCGTCGCTACTCGGTTCGAGCGATCATTAAAGCATAAAAAAAGGGGCCATTCAGCCCCTTTCATCGAAACTCATTGTTTCTTTGTCAGATCTTACTCAGCAGCAGGTGCCGCTTCTGACTCTAATGCTTCTTTGATGCTCAGACGCACACGACCCTGACGGTCTACTTCCAGTACTTTTACCTTCACTTCCTGGCCAACGCTCAGGTGATCAGCCACGTTGTTTACGCGCTCTTTGCTGATCTGTGAAATGTGTACCAGACCATCTTTACCAGGCAGTACGTTTACGAAAGCACCAAAGTCTACGATGCGGTTTACTTTACCTGTGTAGATAGTGCCTACTTCCAGCTCAGCAGTCAGCGCTTCGATGCGAGCAATCGCTTCTTTCGCGCTGTTACCATTGGTTGCAGCAATCTTAATGGTACCGTCATCTTCGATTTCGATAGTTGTATCTGTTTCTTCCGTCAGCTGACGGATCACCGCGCCACCTTTACCGATTACGTCAGCAATCTTCTTCGGTGGAATGTTCATGGTGTAGATACGTGGTGCGAACTCAGACAGGTCCTGAGATGGGCTGGCGATTGCCTGGTCCATCACGCTCAGGATATGCAGACGTGCTGCTTTTGCCTGACGCAGTGCGATCTGCATGATTTCTTTCGTGATACCTTCAATCTTGATATCCATCTGAAGTGCAGTTACACCGGCGCTGTTACCCGCTACTTTAAAGTCCATGTCACCCAGGTGATCTTCGTCACCCAGGATGTCAGAAAGTACGACAAAGTCATCGCCTTCTTTAACCAGACCCATCGCGATACCCGCAACAGATGACTTGATTGGTACACCCGCATCCATCAGGGCCAGAGACGTACCACATACAGACGCCATTGAAGACGAACCGTTTGATTCAGTGATCTCAGAAACCACACGTACAGAGTACGGGAATTCTTCAAGCGTTGGCATAACCGCTTGTACACCGCGCTTAGCCAGGTTACCGTGACCAATTTCACGACGCTTAGGCGAACCAATGAAACCTGTCTCACCCACACAGAATGGAGGGAAGTTGTAGTGCAGCATAAAGTGATGCTTCTGCGTGCCAATCAGGTTGTCCATCATTTGTGAATCGCGTTCTGTACCTAAGGTAGCAGTAACCAAAGCCTGAGTTTCACCACGTGTGAAGATGGCTGAACCGTGTGTGCGTGGCAATACGCCCGTCATCACGTCAAGTGCACGAACCATGTCTGGTTCACGGCCATCGATACGCTTCTCACCCGCGATGATACGGCCACGTACGATTTTCTTCTCAAGTGAGCTGAACAGCTTAGACACTTCCTGCTCGTCCAACGCATCGCCTTCAGCCAGCTCAGCAGTTAACTTCTCAACCACTTCTGCTTTTGCTTCGCTTAGTGCGTCTTTACGTGCCACTTTATCAGTGATGCGGTAAGCGTCACCGACTTTTTGTTCAGCGATGGCTGCGATTTTGTCAGACAGCTCAACGTTTTTCTCTGGTGCAGTCCAGTCCCAAGCCGGCTTGCCTGCTTCTGCAGCAAACTCGTTCACAGCCTTGATGATAGCCTGTGATTGCTCATGACCATAGACAACCGCGCCCAGCATTTCTTCTTCAGTCAGAATTTCAGCTTCTGACTCAACCATCAGTACGGCACCTTCGGTACCAGCAACAACCAGGTCAAGCTTACTTTGCTCAAGTTCTGTCACTGACGGGTTCAGTACGTACTGACCATCAGTGAAACCAACGCGCACGGCGCCGATTGGGCCATTGAACGGCACGCCAGAAATTGCCAGCGCCGCAGAAGTACCAATCATTGCAACCATGTCTGGTTGAATTTCAGGGTTTGAAGAAACCACTGTCGCGATAACTTGTACTTCGTTTACAAAGCCTTCCGGGAACAGAGGACGAATTGGACGGTCAATCAGACGCGCAATCAGCGTTTCATTGTCTGAAGGACGGCCTTCACGCTTCAGGAAACCACCAGGGATACGGCCTGCCGCATACATTTTTTCCTGATAGTTTACTGTCAGAGGGAAAAAGTCCTGACCAGGTGCAGCTTCACGCTTACCTACAACAGTGACTAGTACAGAAGTGTCACCAATACTGGCCAATACAGCACCGTCAGCCTGACGCGCAATTGCGCCCGTTTCCAGGGTTACTGTGTGTTGACCAAGTTGGAATTCTTTAATAATTGCTTGCACAAATATATTCCTTACAAAAATAACATATAAGCGCCAACAACGACCAATTACAGTCTTAAGCGGACTAAAGTGACTAATAACTATTTGATAAAAAAGGCTAAACCAAACAGAGCTAGATGATCCGCTTAAGCACTACAATTGGCTGCAGACTTGGCGCTGAACCACCAGAATGGCAGCTCGGGCATAAGTATACTGAGTATATACCCACAAAAAAAGGGGCGATTTAGCCCCTTTTTTCTTATCGGATAAAAATCCGACAAATAATCAAGTTCTTAGCGACGTAGGCCAAGCTCTTTGATTAGTGCAGAGTAACGCTCTACGCTCTTACCTTTAAGGTAGTCAAGCAGGTTACGACGCTGGCTTACTTTACGTAGCAGACCACGACGTGAGTGGAAGTCATGCTTGTGGTTCGCGAAGTGACCTTGTAGCTTGTTGATATCAGCAGTTAACAGTGCAACCTGAACTTCAGGAGAACCAGTGTCGCCTTCTGCGCGTGCGAATTTTGCTACGATTTCTGCTTTTTCTTGATTGCTTAGTGACATAATAAACTCCAATTGTTTAAGTAATGCTTCAGCCGATCACTAATTCAGCCAAAGCGACAAAGCGGGCGGCATTGTATCAGCAATTACCCCCGCTGACAAAAAATTTTATTGTGCGCTGGATAGCGCGCGTTTGGCCTTTAAATGGCCGTGCTGATTGCGCTCACCAATACCAACAAAGCGACCATCAGCCACCACTTTCAATACACCCTCAGGTAGCTCACCAACCACCACGGTCTGACCATGACTGAATGCTACACCTTGCTCGGCGGTTATCTCTACCGCTGGCAAATCAACCAGTGCAGTATCCATAGGGAGTAACAGCGCATCAATGTAAGTCGACGGCGGCAAATCTTCTGCTTTGGCCTGTTGAAGTTTTTCTTCGAGCTCTTCCAGCGTGATCATTTTATCACTCGGATAGTGGCCCACTTCAGAGCGATGCAGCATAATGACATGTGCCCCACAGCCCAGCTTCTCGCCCAGGTCATCCACTATGGTACGAATGTAAGTCCCTTTTGAGACATGCACCGTCATCTGGATCTCTTGCGCCTGCTCGTCGTATTCATCCAAGGTGATCGAATAGACGTTGATCTTGCGGCACTTACGTGGCACTTCGATACCTTCACGGGCGTACTTGTACAAAGGCTGCCCCTGATATTTGAGCGCCGAATACATCGATGGGTACTGATCAGACTCCCCCAGAAAACTGGCGACGTCCTGCTCTAGCTGCTCGCGAGTGATTTGTACCGGACGCGTTTCGACCACTTCGCCATCAGAGTCTGAGGTCGTGGTACGTTCGCCTAACTTGGCACGGACAACATAGGTTTTGTCAGTATCCAAAAGGAACTGCGTAAACTTGGTCGCTTCACCAAAGCAGATTGGCAGCATGCCCGTTGCCAGCGGATCGAGTGCGCCTGTGTGGCCCGCTTTTTGCGCAAAGTAAATACCTTTGGCTTGTTGCAGGGCTTTATTGGAGGAGATCCCCTGCGGCTTGTTAAGCAGCACAATCCCGTCTATCGGGCGACCTTTACTACGACGCGCCATCAGGCTTCTCCGTCGTCGCTTTTCGTATCTGACTGCGCTTCGTCACCACGCTTTTCATTGTCTTTGCGGATCACTTCATCAACCAGGTTAGAAATGCGCATGCCTTCCATCAGTGAGTTGTCCAGCACAAAGCGTAATTCAGGCATGATCCGGGCGCGGATCCGTTTGCCCAGCAACGAGCGGATGTAGCCTGTCGCTTCATTTAAAATAGACAGGTTTTCTTTGGTTTTATCGTCATCACCACCGAGGACAGTGATAAAGACTTTGGCGTAGGACAGATCGCGCGATACTTCTACAGCCGATACAGTGACCATGCCCAAACGCGGATCTTTAATCTCACGCTGCAAAATCACGGCAATTTCTTTTTGGATCTGTTGTGCAACACGATCAGTACGAGAAAATTCTCTCATTTTCACCACTTCAATTTAATCATTAAAACGGGCAATGCATACAATCGCCCACTAGAGGAAACACAAACACAAATGGGGGCTAACGCCCCCATTTCAAGGTTGAACCCTGATTGACTTACAACGAGCGTTGTACTTCAACGGTTTCGAATACCTCGATTTGGTCACCGACCTTAACGTCATTATAGTTCTTAACGCCGATACCACATTCCATGCCGTTACGAACTTCTGCCACGTCATCTTTAAAGCGACGCAGTGATTCAAGCTCACCTTCGTAAATAACAACATTGTCACGCAGTACACGGATAGGTGCGCTACGTTTAACCACACCTTCGGTTACCATACAACCCGCAACAGAGCCAATCTTAGGCGACTTGAACACGTCACGTACTTCAGCCAGACCAATGATCTCTTGCTTGAATTCAGGTGCCAGCATGCCCGACATTGCCTGCTTCACTTCTTCGATCAGGTCGTAGATTACGCTGTAGTAACGCAGATCCAGATTTTCAGCTTCAATCACTTTACGTGCAGAGGCATCAGCACGAACGTTAAAGCCCACGATGATAGCGTTAGACGCAGCAGCCAGCGTTGCGTCAGTTTCAGTGATACCACCTACGCCGCTACCAACGATCTTCACTTTAACTTCGTCTGTAGACAGTTTAACCAAAGAATCAGAGATGGCTTCGATTGAACCCTGTACGTCTGCTTTCAGTACTACGTTCACTTCAGACACATCGCCTTCAGTCATGTTGGTAAACATGTTTTCAAGCTTCGCTTTTTGCTGACGCGCCAGTTTCACATCACGGAATTTACCCTGACGATATAGTGCAACTTCACGTGCTTTACGCTCGTCTTTAACAACGGTTGCTTCGTCACCGGCAGCTGGTACACCCGACATACCCAGGATCTCAACCGGAATTGAAGGACCTGCAGTCGTGATGTCTTTACCGTTTTCGTCTTTCATTGCACGAACACGGCCATATTCAAGACCACACAGTACGATATCGCCCTGGTTAAGCTCACCAGACTGAACCAGTACAGTTGCAACCGGACCACGACCTTTATCAAGACGAGATTCGATAACCACACCTGATGCCATGCCTTTGTGTGCCGCTTTCAGCTCAAGCAGTTCAGACTGCATCAGAATCGCTTCAAGCAGGTCGTCAATGCCCAGGCCTGTTTTCGCTGAGATGTGAACGAACTGCGTATCACCGCCCCACTCTTCAGGAATAACGTCCAGCTGAGCCAGTTCGTTTTTAACGCGATCCGGGTCAATGCCTTCTTTATCCATTTTGTTTACAGCGATGATCAGAGGGACTTCTGCCGCTTTGGCGTGTTGTACCGCTTCTTTAGTCTGTGGCATTACACCATCGTCAGCTGCAACAACCAGAACAACGATATCAGTCGCTTTGGCACCACGTGCACGCATTGAGGTAAACGCTGCGTGTCCCGGAGTATCCAAGAAAGTGATCATGCCGCCTTCTGTTTCAACATGGTATGCACCGATGTGCTGAGTAATACCACCAGCCTCGCCAGCAGCAACCTTAGCTTTACGGATGTAATCCAGTGTTGAAGTTTTACCGTGGTCAACGTGACCCATAACGGTAACAACTGGTGCACGTTGCTCTAGCGCTTCACTTTCGTTACGCTCGCTCAGTACTTTTTCTTCCAGCTCGTTCTCTTTCACCAGAACAACTTTGTGGCCCATTTCTTCAGCCACAACCTGCGCAGTTTCCTGATCGATGACCTGGTTAATGGTAACCATTTCACCCATCTTCATCATGGTCTTAACGACTTCAACGCCTTTAACAGCCATGCGTGATGCCAGCTCAGCAACCGTAATGGTCTCGCTGATACGGACTTCCTGCTTCACTTCGCTAACTGGCTTCTTAAAGCCATGCTGTAGTGAGGTAGGTGCTTTAAGCTTGCCTTTTTTACCTTTGCCACGTACTGGCTGAGCCACTTTTTCAGCTGGCTTTTTCTTCTTCTTACGACGTGCACTCTTTTCTTCCTGTGCATCTGACTCGTCTTCGGCTTCACGCGCGTAAGTCGATGTCGTAAGGTGGTGATCTGCAGAAGCTTCGCGACGTGCACGCTCTTCTTCTTCAGCTTTCCAGCGGGCTTCATTCTCTTCTGCTAAACGCTTAGCTTCTTCTGCTTTACGCTTGGCTTCTTCTTCTGCTTTCTTTAGGGCAGCCGCTTCTGCTTCTTTGCGCAGACGCTCTGCTTCTAGTTTCTCTTTCTCTTGTTGGGCGCTATCCACTTCTTCACTCTGCTGTTCTTTCGCTTGACGTTCAGCTTGCGCTGCACGTTTTGCCTCATCTTTAGCCTTGCGCTCAGCTTCCTCTAGTGCCTTACGCTCGGCTTCCTCTTGTGCCTTACGCTCGGCTTCTTCTTTGGCTTTTTGCTCAGCTTCTTGCTGAGCTTTCAACTCTGCTTCTTTGCGCGCAGCTTCCTCTGCAGCGAGTCTTTCCTGCTCTTTCTGCTGCTCGATTGCGCTCTTTTTAACGTAAGTGCGCTTTTTACGTACCTCAACCTGAACGGATTTTGCTTTGCCATGTGAGCCGGTCACACTTAATGTGCTCTTGCTCTTGCGTTGCAAAGTCATACGCTCCGGTCCTTCCGAACCGGTACCGCCATGTTGTTTACTCAAATGGTCCAGCAATTGTGCTTTCTCGTTTTCAGTAACATGGTCGCCAGTGGCTTTGGTGATCCCTGCATCTGCCAACTGCTGGAGTAATTTATCAACAGTTGTACCAATGTTTTCGGCTAGTTTCTCTATGCTCACTTCTGCCATATTATGCGTTACCTCCCGTTAATAAACTACTATTGCTCACCAAACCAACAAATATTACGTGCGGCCATGATCAAGTCACCCGCTTGTTGTTCAGATAATTCAGTGATTTCGACTAATTCGTCAATGCCCTGCTCAGCCAGATCTTCCAGCGTGATCACCCCTTTACTGGCCATAACAAACGCCAGGTGACGGTCCAGACCTTCAAGATTCAGCAGATCTTCTGCAGGTTCTGCGCCCTCCAGGCTTTCTTCGTCACGCAGCGCTTTCGTTGTCAATGCGTCTTTTGCACGCTTACGCAGCTCTTCCACTGTGTCTTCGTCCAGACCATCGATTTCCAGGAACTCTGCAACTGGTACGTAGGCCACTTCCTCAAGTGTTGAGAAGCCTTCGTTGATCAGCAAGGTTGCGAAGTCATCGTCAATGTCCAGCGCTTCGGTGAACAGGTTGATCAGTTTGTCAGACTCTTCTGAGCTCTTGCGCTCCATGTCTTCCACTGTCATCACGTTCAGTTCCCAACCCGTCAATTGACTGGCAAGACGTACGTTCTGACCGTTACGACCAATCGCCTGCGCCAGGTTGTCGGCTTCTACCGCGATTTCCATCGTACGCGTGTCTTCATCCATCACGATCGATGCCACTTCTGCCGGCGCCATAGCGTTGATAACAAACTGAGCCGGGTTGTCATCGTACAGGACGATATCAACGCGCTCGCCACCTAATTCAGTAGACACAGCCTGTACACGCGCACCGCGCATACCCACACATGCGCCGACAGGGTCGATGCGTTTGTCATTTGATTTTACCGCAATTTTTGCGCGTGATCCTGGATCACGTGCAGCACCTTTGAGCTCGATCATCTCTTCGCCGATTTCAGGTACTTCAATGCGGAATAGTTCCATCAGCATTTCAGGCTTAGAGCGTGTTACAAACAGCTGCGCGCCACGCGCTTCTGGCTTAACCGCGTAAAGCAGACCACGTACGCGGTCACCCGGACGGAAGCTCTCACGCGGCAACATGTCTTCACGGTAAATAACCGCTTCAGCGTTATTGCCCAGATCAAGTACCACGGTGTCACGTGATGCTTTTTTCACCACACCGGTAACCAGCTCACCTTCCTGATCTTTATAAGCGTCAACAATTAGTGCTCGCTCTGCTTCACGAACCTTTTGAACGATGACCTGTTTTGCCATCTGAGTCGTGATACGGTCGAACTGGATAGATTCAATCTGTTCTTCAACAAAGTCACCAAGTTGAATGTCAGGCTCTTCAACCTGTGCCGCTTCAAAAGTGATCTCTGCGTAAGGGTTTTCCAAAGAGCCGTCTTCTTGCGGATTTACCACCATCCAACGACGGAAAGTGTCATACTCACCAGTCTTACGGTCGATAGAAACGCGCACTTCGATCTCACCATCGTGTTTCTTTTTGGTGGCCGTCGCTAGTGCGAACTCTAATGCTTCAAAAATCTTTTCTTTTGGGACTGCTTTTTCATTGGAAACAGCTTCTGCAACCAATAATATTTCTTTTGCCATAAGTATTGCCTCGCTTGCCCTTTTTTCCTTCGCACCTAATTTTTAAAATTTTGCGATCATGTTCGCGCGCTCGATGTTGCTGAGCATAAGGTGATGCTCCTGGCCATCGACGGATAGCGTGATCATATCGCCATTAACTGCAATTAAGTCGCCTTTAAAGTTTCGGCGACCTTCCTGTGGAAGCTTTGTACGCAAGCGCACTTCTTCGCCCACTGCCTGCTCGTAATGAGCTTGTTTGAATAATGGTCTGTCTACACCAGGTGAAGACACTTCCAGGTTGTATTCATTTGTAATGGGGTCCTCGACATCCAGAATGGCACTGACCTGACGACTCACATCTGCACAGTTATCCACATTGATACCATTTTCATGGTCAATATAGATGCGCAGTGTCGAATGACGACCAGCTTGCATCACTTCCAGACCGAGCAATTCGAAGCCACAGGCTTCAACAGCCGGCTCTAACATAGTCGTTAATTCTTGCTCGAGTTTTGTCACAAATTACCTCCATACAAACAAAAAAAGGGCTCAAAAGCCCTAATGATTCAGCTGTTTGCTTCTGGGCTGGGCTCTATTGCTTAGCTCCAGATACAACAACGCCCCGAACCAAGCGGGGCGTCACACCAAAAACAAACTGTGTGGCCAGTGGCCGAGCTTGGTTGCGGGCTGTATCAGCCTAAATTAAGCATATGCTTAAACGCAAAACGCGCATTACGATGAATGCGCGAACTGTAAGAAATGAATACATTTCTTAAGCTTGGTTGCGGGAGCCGGATTTGAACCGACGACCTTCGGGTTATGAGCCCGACGAGCTACCAGGCTGCTCCATCCCGCGTCAACGTGCAGTCTAGCTGCATCAACTGGCGTGTATTATAGAGAGAGTTGTATAAATACGCAACCTTAGATACCGCCTTTAACTAAAATGACGCTTTAGTGCATTGCCTTCGCCACCTATCAAGACGAGACGCTTAAACCATAGTGACTACACAGCAAACAATCGAAATATTTTACCATTACACAATTAGAGATCGAGAATAACGAACAAAAACATCGAGATTAACTTATAAAAAACCATTCGTTCACAATATTTTACCATTTAGCTTGTTCTTAAAAGTTAAACATCTATACTGGCGGCCCATCGAGTTAATATAAATTGATGGAGAACCAGTCATGAAAAAGGTATTTATAGGCGTCTCGATGACAGCGCTAACACTACTTTCCTTTAACACCCTCGCGAATAGCTGCGAAGGGTTTGGTCCGCAAACCCCGCGCGATATCGATCAGTTGCATGGGGAGAACAAACGTGTATTTTCACTCGCCCCACCTGCCAGTGAAATGAACTTATGTAATATCCACTTTCATAAAAACGCTGAACATAAGGCAAAAGACTTTTCTGTTTTTGCCGGCAACGGTAAATACGGTGGCTACCAGTGTAACGCCACCAGCAGCCTGACAGAGGCTGAATTACGCGCACCAAAAGGCAAGGTCTGTAAAAACGTAAAACCAGGTGACACCATAGAAGTACATTGGGTACACAGTTCGTGTGACGTTGCTCCTGGTAAAGGTTTAGGTTCTTGTTTAAGTAATGAATGTGCAAACCCAGATCTGCGTGTTGAAACTCAGGTTTTCCTCGTTGTGAATGATGAAGATGCATTAGATTTTAATGACTTAAGCTACGATGGTAACATAGTCAATGGCTATCATCAGGCAAAGTACATCCCACAAACGACCGGTAAACCGGTAGAGTTCTTGGGCTCAACAACCGGGCCAAGCTACAACGACAAGCAATGTTCACCCCTTCAGGTCACCTGGAGTGTCAGACCTGCTTGTGCCAAAGTTGATATCAACAGTTTGGCCAAATGGTGTGAAGACAACGTATTTGAAGAAGATCACGCCCATGGTGTCAGGCAGTTAGTCACCGATCCCAAGTTACTTTCTCCGATTAAATAGTGTTTTTCGGGCTATCAGCTTCGCCATAGTGGTGAGCTGATAGCGACCTGTCGAGCTTTTTAAACGCAATAATTCGGATAAAGTTTGCGCATCAGATCATATTCTACCTATACTGAAGTTGATGGCGCATGTCGTACCGCAATTCAAGTATATTAGGCCATCATTACTTTTACCCAAGTTACTGTAGCTCTCATTACCAGCCAAAGCGGGCTGAAATAATGAGTCTGCGCAATTACTTGAGCAAATGGATTCGCTCTAATCGTATGTGGAGCGATTATGAGTATTTCACCCTATCAGTACCAGCTGTTGAACCAGTCTTTCACGACGCTTAAGCCTAATTTTCACTGCTTCTGCGTAAGCTTTTATAATAAACTAAAACAGAGCCGGGTCAGCATGACATTGCCTGAATCTGAACGGCATATTTTGTCTTTGGAATATCGGTTACACGACTTTATGCAGCAATGCCTGATCAACCTGCCCAGGCAGCATGAACTGACCCAGTTTCTTCGTCAGCAGAGTATTTTAATTGCCGCGCTGTCTCCTTCAGTCAAAGATATCAGCACCTTTTGCAACAGCTTGCTTGAAGTGCTGAAAGTTCATTTAGGTTCGCAGTTTACGCTTGCTGTGCGTAATGCCTGGAAACGTGCTTTGCATGTGTTTGCCAATATCATCAAGTCAGAGTTGTTTGGTATCTCGAATGTTGTACAGCTTGATCGCTATCGTAACCAGGCTGCCGCACGCCTGAGAACTTGAATTTATCAGGCCCGGCAGGACAAGCCTGCCGCTGTACTTGGTCCAACTTTGATATTAGCCATAATCTGTCCCCAGATGATGTGGAAAGGTCTGCGTTGATACGGGTTATGGCTAAGATGTATTTGCCGACCTATCCGCTGCAACTATGCTAGCCATCATAATGACAACAGACTGTGAAGCCAGTAAACTGACAATAAGTGGATTGATTTTGGATACTTAATATGAAGCGTTCTTTAATTTATGGCATAAGTTTGTTCGCGTTGACTGGATGTGACTTTCTGGGAGACTCTAAAGCTAAAATAGAGCAACAATATCTGGCAAATAACCAAGAACTGGAGCAAGTCATTGCGGATATCAGAGAGCACGGCCTGGCTGCAATGAGTCAGTCGGCCGAGGCCGGCACGATGGCCAGTTGTGTAGTCAAGCAACTCAATGCCGATCCTATGGGCTCCATGATTGAGGTAGAAGGTGCACTGCAGGACAGTGCAAACCTGGCAGATCTGATGGACACTATAACGGGCCTGGCCGATCAAGAACTGTCAATGGAAAGTTTGCCCGACTTACTGCAGGCGGGTGCCGATACAATGAGCTACCTAAAAACCTTACTGGCAAACTATGAGCTTGCAGAGCTGCAACAGCAAGCAAAAACGCTGTTGGAACAGGGGCAAAGTAAAAGTGAAGACATAGGCTCTCATCTGAGAGGCTTGGTGGAGCAGTGTCAGTAGGTTCGACAACTTCAGGCTAGCTAAATTACGCTAGCCTTTACTACGAAAGTTAGTTAGACCCCCCACATTACTACGTAGTCAGCTAGAGGGATTAAACCTATCAATTACAGGGGAAGCAGCTCTTTTTAGCACCCATACTCCATTTAGACCCGGACATTTTTTCCTCGCCTCTGGAGTGACCGGTTAACCATCCGGTTTGATATTAAAACAGACGCTGCCAGCGTCGCTTTTTGTTACGTACCTTATGAACCCAGTTGACATTGATGGTCGTTACTGCGAGCACGTCACGTTTAGTTTTAGAGATCAGCTCATAACTGACGCTCTGTGCAGAGCCAAAAGCCAGCAAATACTCAAAATGGCTGACATTAGCCCAGCATTGCAGGATCTTCTTGGAGTTGCTCTCTCTTATACAGTAGTCACCCACTTGCTTAGCCGAAATTGAGAACGTCACATCAGTGTAGCAAGTTCTTCCTTCATGCAATGCAACACACTTATTCGGTGCAGCTTGTAATATCTCTTTCCTTTCATCTTTAGAAGTGGCATGTGCGCTTGTTGAAGCGCAGAGCATTCCGATAGTGATGGCTGAAGTGAGCTTAAAATACATATTTCACCCCAGTAAATAGTACTCTGGCATGGTTAGATTCCAATAGTGGACTCTCTTTTGCCTCGCTGGAACCCACTAAAAAAGACATTCCCGCGCTAAACTCCCAGTTCTCAGCGACCGGATAGCTCAACTGAGCTTGGAAAAACGCAGACGCCCCGCTACCAGGCTCATAAGGCGTAAGATAGTCATTACGCTCTTCCTCAGTCACACCATAAAAGTAGTTATTAAAATTGCTGGAGTAATAATTTGCACCAAAGTTAAGCCACAGATCCCAATTACGTAATTCGAAGTTGCGTGTTGCTTCCAGGTGAAAAACCCAGCCATTGGTATCGCCAAATACATCATAGACCAACTCGGCCACCGCCAGATAATCGCCAACAGCGCGGTAATATGCAACGCCCATTGACTGATCCGGATCTCTGTCTTTTATGCCCTCAAGCTCTTTCACCACAGGATCTTTGGTATCGAAGTAACCGGTTTCAGTAAAGGGCAGCTGATAACTTCCATAGATGATATCAAGCCCCCACTCTTCCTCTTGAATGAGTTGATAGCCCAGGTCTGAGCCACCAAAAAAATCACCGGAGTAAGTCACCAGATAAAAGTTCTTGTATTGTAATTTGATGTCAGCTCGCAGGGTAGGTGGTGCCGGAGAGTTGTCGGCACCAATTAATTCAGGTAGTGCCATGTCTACATAAAAGGCACCAATGCTCAACTGCCACTCCAGTCCATTATCTTCGAGCCAGTCTTCTTCCTGATCACCAGCGCTGTCATTGGCATAAACCTGATGAGCCAGGCAAAGCAGCACAGCAGAAAGTAACTTTATAATTTTCATCGTTATTATGACTTTTCATGTGCCTAAATTAAGTCCCCATCATACCTGAGGTCAACGAGGACAACAAGGTATCGAAACCAAGATTTTATTTAACCAATATTTAATACTAATGTAACACTAGCACTTTCTAATTCCCGTGGCTCATATAGAGTCTACATTCTAACTATTGGAACAACACTACAATGAAGAAAACATTATTGCTCTGCGCACTGACGCTAACAGCCTCCGGGGCACAAGCGTTTAGTCAGGAAACACACAAGCGCATCGTTATCGATGCCGTCAACTACATGGCACAAAATCCGTCAACCACGCAATTTGCCAAGCTTCAGGCGTATGCTCAGTCGCATGGCATGAGTGTAACTCAGCTTGCAGAAGTTATGGGACAAGCAGCCTATGATGTCGATGATTTTGAAGATACCTTCTTCTGTGGTGCGATCACTGGCGACTGTGTGCAGGCACCTTTATGGGGCGCAGCTCAAAGCATCGTTAAATACACCAGCTATTGGCACTTCCAAAATCACACTCAAGGCGCTGACGTCCATGGTAACGACTTTGGTGGATACAATTATGACAAGCTCACTGTCTGGGGCACAGTAGACAACATGGCGGCTACTTGGTTAAAGGGTGATTATCTGGATGACGGCAAAGGAGGTGAAACAGGCTGGTTTAGTGCCGATGACAGTGAATATGACAGCTATGGCATCACAGAAAAAAACTACCGCTTGGATAGCCACTCCAGATACAGTATGTACGATGACTTTGAAGAAATGCCATTTCAGCCGATCGATAACTTAGGCCAGTACTGGTATCAAAGCTATCTGCAAAATGGTAACCCACAGATCCTGGGGTTTGTATTCCACACAACGGATCTCCTTCAACCTCACCATACCTGGACAACGTCAGACCTAAACCACGCCAGCTGGGAATCCTGGGTGAAAGACTACTATGATCAGGAAAACCTCAATAACCTCGCACTGGTAAAGCAGGCAATGAGTAGCTTCTCAACACCAGATGCTGCAAACAAAGATATTCGTCCGCTACTTACACAAGGCGGCGCCTATTCTTACTCGCAAGGTGGCATTGTACTGAACTCAGAGGATCACTATGATCGCCTGAATACTGCTCGTCAGGTTATTCCGCATGCTATCGCAATGGTCGTTCACATGCTTAATCATGCTATGGTAGCCCGTTAATGAACTACCTTGTTTTACTCCTGGCAGGCTGTTTAAGCCTGCCATGTTGGGCAACACTGACTCAACTAACTAAGCCTGAACTGGTTCTCATGCAATCTCTCTATACACAGCAAGATCGTGATTTGTCCTCTGCAGAGTTGAATAAGCACTTGCTTGAAAATCAGTTTTTACTGGCGACAGCCCAGCAACTTAACCCCGAGCTGATGATCCGTCAATCTGGTGTCGGGTTTGATAATGACTACCATATCCGTCGCCTTATTGTCACTTTGCTTACGCATCAATTTCCCGAACTTAAATCCATCACCAAAGAGAAATCGATTGCCCCTTTTAGCGCACAAGCGCTATCTAAACTACTTGGAGATTACCCTGCTAACGGCAACTACCAAACCAGGCAACTCGAACAGTGGCAGCAAATACGGTTGCTCGACACACCCAAAGTAACCTTGGCGGATCTACTCATTAGTCAATCGATGCAGAATCGATTTCGCCTTCATCAGGGTGACATCGACTTGCTAGTTCACCAGCTTGATGAGTGGCGCTACTATGCAAACCTCACCGACAGAGCCGCACCTTTACTGGCAAAGCATGGGTTAAGTCTGTCACGTCTGGAGCTTTTGGCTAAAGGTGAGCTGTTACGTCCTCCTATGCTGGCGTTTTTAGGAATAAAAGCACAACTGCACGGTGAGCGCAGCACATATCTGGAACAACTCAGAGCGACTATATCGCAAGCTGAGATCCACCGCTATTACAAACAGCACCGTAAAGACTTCAGATACAAATCTACACTGGAAGCCCAGGCAGCCACCTTTGAATCACAAACGCAGGCACAACACTTCCATCGCCTCATGAATAAAAAAGGCATGAAACAGGCATTAAAAGAAACCCAAAAACATAACGAGTTCGATTCAGCTGGCAAAACTACACCGGTTTCCATTACCCGGGAACATCAAAAGCGCTGGCTTGCACAACTGGCTTTCAGCAGTCAGTCGGGCAAAGCGACTCCTCCGGTGCGGACCCCATCTGGGCGGTGGGCCGTGGTGTATACCCAACACCCCAAATATGCCTATTACTCTGAGGACAGTGAAACGGTGCGTTATCAGGCATTAGACGCGCTGACCAAGCAACGTGCCCAGGCAGCCTATCAGCAAAAATTCAGGCACTGGCAAACACAGCATGGGGTACCACTCTGATGACCAGGTTACAGGCGATCACACTGGCGCTCGTCCTGGCAGGTCTGGGTTATGCGCTTTGGGTCCTGGTATCACTTGCGCCTTTGCCCACTGCTGATGTGCGTTCACAGCGCACACCTGCCCCAACTGAGCAAGCAGAATATCAACACGACACCTCCACCGCACCAGCAACTACGACGATTTCAGTGCCTTTGGTCAGCACAGCAGAATTGCCTGTTATTGTGGCTGATCCCAGTGAGGAAGCCGAGCCAGAAGACACACCTTATATCCCGCCCATAGCCCCAAGTATATCGACCCCGACATATTCTGGAGACTTGTCCGATCACCAAGCCTATCAGGCATACCAATCTGGCGAAATGGATAAGATGAAACAGGACTATATCGCTGCAGTGGATAAAAAGGTCGCCCGATTAGAGCTGTTGCTGGAAAAAGGGGTCAGACACAAGCTTCCCGAACAACAACTTCAGGAAGCAAGAGAGAAAATACAGGGGCTAAGAGCCATGCAGAAACAACTGCGCAGGGAACTGGCTCAGTAGTTTCCGCTGTGTGGGGTTCAAACGCCAAAGTAGTCGGTCAAAACAGCGGTATAGATCTCCTCAATGGCATGGAGATCTGCCACTGATACGTGTTCATTTACCTGATGAATAGAATCGTTTTTAACCCCGCACTCAATCACCTGAGTCTCACTTGAGGCAAAAAAGCGACCATCCGACGTGCCACCCGCTGTACTGAGTGCCGGAAACTGACCTCTGACCCGAAATATGGCTTGCTCAACTAGGCTAAGAAAGCATGCAGCTTCTCGACTCCCCGTGTAATAAGACTCACAAGGGCGCTCCCATTGCACACTGACATGGTCGTCCCAAGGTGCCAGCGCCTGCGCAACTATCTGATAGATTTCCTGACTTTTATACGCGTGGCTATAGCGCACATTAAAGGTTATTTCACAGCTTGCCGGCACCAGGTTATCGACGATATCCGGTACAGTCAGACCGGTAACCTGCAAACTCGTTTGCGAACCCAAAACGTCTTTCCACCAGCTGAGGTTTGCCAACTCATTTACCAGATCACCGGCAATATGGGCCGCATTAACGGTTTGCTCGGGGTAAGCGACGTGCCCTGCTTTGCCCTGTATCTGTATACGCCCGGAGATGGCGCCACGACGGCCATTTTTTATCGTGTCACCAACCTGTTGATGTGAGGTAGGCTCCCCAACCAGGCAAGCATCAAGCGTAATACCTTGCTGGGCCAGATACTCAGCCATAATTTTAGAGCCATACTCGGCTTCACCTTCTTCATCTGAGGTGATCAACCAAAATAGCGTGCCCCGACAATGCTGCGCCTGTTCACACAAACGTTCCGTTGCACTGAGCATAGCTGCTACGCCGCCTTTCATATCTGCCGCCCCGCGTCCGTAAATGACATCATCAATCACAGCCGCAGCGAAAGGATGTGCAATCCAGCCCCTCGGGTTGGCCGGTACAACATCAACATGCCCCGCAAAAGCCATGACAGGGCCGGGGCCAAATTGCCGCCTGGCCACCAAATTGCGAACGCCGTTACAGTCAAGGGACGTACATTCGAACCCTAAAGCACCCAGGCGCTGTGACAGATACTCTATTGTACCAGCATCATCAGGAGTTACAGACGGAGCTGAGATCAAGCGTCTCAAGGTATTGACGGTATCAAGTTGCGGGCTGTGTTTAGCAGCAGGTTTTGTCGCATGGGAAGGCATACTATACGTTTCCTGTATTCTAAATATTGAGCGCACTGGGATCTGGTTCAGTCACATATCGATAGACACTAGGTACCCAGTGGTCACGGTTCTCTCCCCCGATTACACCGTTCGAGCGTGACCAGTTCATGTCTTCTGCAAGGCACTTTTGTGACAACCCCATTGCGAAGAGCACAACAAAGCACAGAGCCTTGTCATAGATTGGTCAATTTCGATAACAAGTTGTCAATTGCCCTGTGTATGCTAGAACTAAGTATGTGAAGGTTAGAATTGTTAGCCTAATCCAGGGTCCCGGAAGTCTCTAGTGGGTTTTAATTGCTGCAAGATAAGGAACTAGTAATGCAGGATGTCAGTTTTTTGGTCGTCGACGACTGCCAGCTGGTTAGAAACTTGGTTCGTACCACTTTAGTCAACCGGCTGGGTGCAGAAAATGTCTACACCGCAGAGGATGGTCAGGCTGCGCTTGAATTACTCGATGCCCGCCATATCGATATCATCATTGCCGACTGGCAAATGCCAAACATCGACGGAGAGGAGCTGCTTAAACGGGTCAGGAAGTCAAAAAAGCACAGTAAAACCCCATTCATTATGATGAGTTCGCTGGGGGACAGGGAGCATGTGGTCTGCGCTATCCAAAACGGGGTATCACAATATATGATGAAACCCTTTACCGCCGACAAACTCGAAGAAACGGTTCATAAATCCTGGAACACCATCAGTCGTCGTGGTGCCATCAGGCTATCCGGTTTGCCAGAACACAGTGTTCGGATCCGCACTGGCAGCCGCACACTCTCGGGGCACGTAAAAAACATCAGTCAAACAGGCATGTTATTGCAATCGCCGTATAGCCGAGAAATGCATCTGTTTAATACCTATGAGCTTGAGCTGGATGTCTTTGATTTGAACGGTGGAAATTTACTGATCTCTCCGTTATACGCAGTGCCTGTTCGCATTGTGGCTGTAGAGGGCTTTGTTGACACCAAAATGTGCCAGCTGGCACTACGTTTTAATCGTGACATGCTCAATGACGTCACTAAGCGCTACCTTGATGAACTCCTAAAACATCTGGGCGGCTGTGAAACCGAAATGATCCAGGATAATTAAGCAGCCGTCCCAGGCCATCTGAGTCAAAAACTTAATCTAAATCAAGTTTTCAATTTTTTCTGAAACCTCGCAATTTGAATATTGATCTAGAACAGTTTTTGAAAAGTCCCATCGGCCTATGATAGCTGCAACAAAAAGATTTACCTTGTACAGGTTCAGGAGATGAAAATGAAAAAACTTACTGCCGCTATCCTATCTACGCTGATGCTAACTGCTCCACTGGCTCAGGCTCAATTCAGTGTAAATGTGGGCGCAATTAACGTTAATCCGAGTGACACTGGCTCTGCGTTGAATGAAATCAAAACAGCAGGCTTGGTGGCTGACTCTGATACGCAACTGGGTCTTACATTTGACTACCAGTACAACGATAACATTGTATTTGAATTAATTGCAGCGACTCCGTTTTCGCACACAGTTGAAGGCGTAGGCTATATTCCGGGTAGCCCGAGCACGCAACTGGGTGGCGTAGAGATTGCTTCTGTTAAGCACTTACCACCTACATTATTGGCGCAGTACCACTTTTTCGGTGCAAATGATAAGTTTCGCCCATTCATCGGTGCAGGTCTGAACTACACAGTGTTCTTCGACGAAGAAGCAAGTGCGGCACTTAAGGGTGTATTAGGCACTGATGATGTTAAGGTGGATCTGGATAGTTCATTTGGTGTAGCACTTCAGGTCGGTTTCAACTATGACCTGAACGATAAGTGGGGCCTGCACGGTATGATTTCTAAGATGGACATCAACACAGATGCAACCGTTTATGCAGACGGTAAGCAAGCGCTAACTTCAGATGTAGAGTTAGACCCGATTGTTGCTATGTTCGGTGTGAAGTACAAGTTCTAATGATTTAAGGTGCCCACACTATGTGGGCACGATACAGAGTTACTTTCTCAATCCCCAGGGGTCATAAACACTATGACCCTTTATGCCACTTTATTATTGCGTGCTTTCTTTTGTTCCAGCATTTCTTTCCAGTGCACCACTTCTTCAGGCAAGATTGGCGCTTCACCTGTAAACTCGGCAACTTCCAGCATTTCTTCTACACTGATCACGCCCTGACGACTTTTGAACACTCCACGTACATAGGCAATAGCATGCAGACCGCGCTCTGAATGAAACTTCTGCTCGATATAAAAATACTTGTGATCCCAGCCAACTAATCGCGTTGACACTGTAAACTCTTGTAGTGGCTTGATGTCTCGAATATAGGTTATCGCAGTGGCATTCACAATGGGAAACCAGCGACGTTTCATTATCGCGCTGAATAATCCCACGCGTTCAGTCATCCAGGTACGCGCTAAGTCCATCATGGCAAGGTAACGCGAGTTGGTCAGGTGCAAATTAATATCACAATCACTCGGCAGTGCTCTGAAATTAATATCAATCACGTCGAGCAAAGGTTGCGTGGCTTTATTCTGACGGATCCGCCAGAACAACCACAGTAAGCGGAAATACAAATTCATGTTATTGGTCCAACCAGTTAGCATAAAACCCGAGTTTAGCACAGCCGGGTTTCACAACAAGCAGGAATTAGACAGCCCTCTGCATGCATAACTTGCGAAAAGTGCGTTTGTGCATTAACTTTTATGCAAGACTAAGAAGAGTGTAACTTGATGAAATATATAACCAAGCTAGTGTATTTATTGACCTTGTTCAGCGCAGGTTATGCCTGGGCTGATTTTGATTTACCAGGCAAAGGTCAGCTGGTTTATCCCACCGGCATTGAAAAAGAGTTTAACTTTGGCTTTGGCTGGCAAGGTGATGCACAGAAATTTCGTATTGGCGATAACAGCTATGACATGGCCCAATTACCCGAATCGTACTCCATTGCCATTACACTGAGCAAAGATGATTCTAAGGTTTGGATCCAGGAGTTTAACCCGGGTTTTATCGAAGGGTTCAGCTGGCAGCTTGGGGACCACAAACTTGAGCTGTTCAAGAAGCAATTTATGAGCCCCGTAAAAGGCGATTATGTGTTGCGTCTGGATGACATTGACTACTTTCTGGTACGCAACAACATCAGTGTCACCATCAAGTTTACTGAGCAAGGGATTGATAATATTAAGCTGGACGGCGTGACCAAAAATATGGGCACGAAGAAATAAGGGGACTGACAGTCCCCTCACTTTATACTTTCACTGTTTTTCGGTTTATCCCGTACTCTCTGAGCTTATTTGCAACTGCTGTATGACTTAGCCCTAATCGTTTAGCCAGCTGGCGTGAGCTTGGGTAAGCTGGGTAGAGTTTACGCAGTAAGGTTGCTTCAAAACGCTTAACCGCCTGCTCCAGTGTTCCTTCAAAGTCTGACTCCAAATAACCCAGATCATGGGTAAAGGTTGGCAGTTGAAGGTGCTCAATGCGTAGCTCATTGTCGTCCAGCATAGACACAGCACGATAAATGGCATTTTCCAGTTGTCTGACATTACCCGGCCATGGATATTGCTCAAGGAACTGCAGGCACTCCTCATCCAGCGCTGGCGTTGCATGGCCACTTTGCTGTGCATATTTTTGAATAAAGTGCTCTGCAAGTGATTTAATGTCGGCTTTGCGATCACGCAAAGGTGCGATTTCCAGTGTTAAAACATTGATGCGATAGTACAGATCTTCACGGAAACTGCCTTCTTGCACCATTGCCGGTAGATCTTTTTGGGTTGCAGCGATGATGCGCACATTCACCTTAACTTCATTCTCATCACCCACTTTACGGAAGGTGCCATCTTGCAAAAAGCGCAGCAATTTGGTTTGTAGCTGAGTCGACATTTCACCGACTTCATCAAGGAATACGGTGCCACCATCAGCCTGCTCCAGCACGCCCCGTTTAGGCGCACTGTTTTCTTCATAACCGGCATAGCCGAATAGCTCAGACTCGGCGACATCATCAGGTAAAGAGGCACATGACAGCGCAATGAACGGCTTTAATGAGCGATTAGAGGCATAATGACAGGCTCGTGCAAGCAACTCTTTACCCGTTCCCGTTTCACCGGTAATTAAAATTGGTGCTTCAAGCTGTGCCATTTTTCGCGCTTCGCGGACAACTCGTCGCATCGCCGTACTCTGGCTATGGATGGCAGCAAAACTCTCCTGCCCATAGCGACGAAACGCGCTAACCTGCTGACCCAGTCGACTTTGGGATTTAATATTGATCACCGCCCCTGCCAGCACGTCTCCTTCAGGACCTTGCGGTACAGAAATAGGTAAAATATCAGCAATAAAGTCTTCGCCGCCGACTTCAACCCGAGTGGTTTGGCCCAATACGTCTTTACCTTCCAGCCAACGAGTAAAATTAAACCCTTTCAGCAGGTTATTAATATTGGCACCCATGATCTCCGATTCAGGTAGGTTCAGGTCACGACATGCGGCATCGTTACAATGACGCACCCAGCCTTTCGCATCGATGGAAATAACCCCATCGGGAAGTGCACTGAGTAAAGTGTTGAGCTCGTTGTGTTCACGCTCAGAAGGCAGAAAAGCCGTTGTTCTGACATCCTCCACCCCATCGATCAGTCTGATTTCAGGCATAATTTTCTGAAACTGTTCAAACTCAATCGGGGGGAAACTCACATACATTCTGCAATTGACGGAATCAACTTCTATTCCTTTTAGATCAACCCGGTACTTGACCAGGATATTCAAAATTTCCTGCGCAATACCGATCCGATCGGCACAGTGAATTTCTAAACGCATTTGTTCCTCAAAACGGTTTTCTACCTTTTGCGGGATCATACTCTAAGAATAGACCCCAGACTAGCAAAACGTAAACATATTTGGACAGAGATTTTAGCCATAGCAACTATAATGAAAAAGACAGATCCTCCCTGTGAAAAATATACGTATTAATGCGTACAATATAGGGGTGATCAATGTACACAATATTAATGCTTAACGATTGCAGTTTGACGAACAATGATTTTATAATACAAAAGACCTAGATATTAAGCCGTACAGGTTAAGGGGCAGCCTTGAAAATTTACAACTTAATTCCATTTGTTCCCGTAATGTATTTGCTCAGCGCCTGCTCTGTAGAGGACCCTTACGAGACTGGCCCGACACAAGCACAGCAGGAAGAGCAAAAGCAGCAACAAGAGCAACAAAACCAAACCCGTGGTTTAACGTTGCAGCTGCTGGATTCTAATGACGCTGCCTTAACTGATGCCAGTGTACAGCTTTTCGACAACCAGTACCGTACGGATGCGCAAGGGAAATTAACCCTAGCAGACCTGAATAGCGACAACATAACTTTGACTATCTCAGTGCCCGGGTATGAGCGCATCGTAATGGTCGTCAACAGCAAGGCGTACCAAGACCAACCTTTGCCTGTCGTATTAAAAGAGGTAAGTGCCACCAGCAGCGAGCTGATGTTTGGCGGAGATACCATGTTTGGTCGCCGCTATATGGACCCTTCGCTGACCACTATGGGCAATCTGTTACCCGATGTTGAAGATGCCATGATCCGACCAGGTAATGCCGCAAGCAGTGCCATTGCCCTGACTCAGTTCATCAAACCTATCATGGCTAGCGCTGATTTTGCTTCCGTTAATCTCGAATCCCCAGTGCTTGCAACACCCACGACGGTTCATCCAAGTAAAGAGTTCGCCTTTTTCTCGTTACCGGATACCCTGCAGGGCTTGACCGCAATTGGCATCGATTATGTCGCTCTAGGTAATAATCACGTGTTTGACTATCAACAAAAGGGGTTAGAGGACACCATCAAATTTGTTGAGCAGGCAGGGTTTAGCCACAGCGGCGCCGGTAATAACACCACAGAGGCCTATGCACCCCGCCTGGTTAAAGTGGGTAACACAACGCTTGCTCTGGTGTCGGCCACTTCTATTACGGGTGAAGACCATCAGGTCACTTATATCGCCACCGCTGACAAAGGAGGCGCTGCCGACCTGACCGACAGCACGGCACTCAGCGCCGCTGTTGAGCAAGCCAGTGATAACAGTGATTACGCTATTGTCCAGCTGCATGGGGGAGATGAATACTCTTATGCACCCACCCGTTACATCAACAACCGGTTTGAATTTGTCAGTCGTCGTGCTCCTGATCTGATGATAGCCCACCACCCTCATGTGGCTCAGGGCTTTGGTCTGTACAACGGAGTGCCAGCCTTACTGGGCCTGGGCAACTTTGTGTTTGAGCAAAACCGCCATGAGACCTTACTGGGCGTTGCCGTCTCTGTAAGGATCGACCCAACGCAATCACCCAAAACGCAATCCGCCAGAGCTTACCCTATTTACCTGGAAGATTATCAGCCCAAGCTGGTGAGTGGTTTTTTGAGTGACTACCTGATCCGCCGATTGGCTGAGTTTTCGAGCCCAGAAATCGCCATCGTGCCCGGGCCGGGTTATGGCGACGTCTACTTCCAACAGCCGCCCACTGTGCAAGAGGTAGAAACTGTGACACTAAACTTAGCTGCCGGAGATCACCTTGTTGATCTTCGAGAGTATGCGCCCAGTAATGCATTTTTAAGTAAAATCACGAGCACAGGCACCGCAGACGTCACGCTTGGCCGAGATCTAATGTGGTTTGGTGACTTTGAAGACTGGGACAATGACAATGAAGTGAATGAAGTCACTCGCTGGGAACATGAAAGTGATGACATTACCCCCTGTCTGACCGGGGCAATGCGTGGTACGCAAGGCATGTGCCTGTCTCGCACACAATTTAATAACCGGCCGATCCGTATGCCGTTTAAGCAAACACTGCGCACCATGCCAATCACTCCGGCAGAGTCAACCCTAGAAGCCTATTCTGAATTGACTCTGTTCGGCTACGCAAAAGGTGACAATGCTGGCGCTTTGGATGCAGAACTGACTATAGTCACCGCAGAAGACAACCTGGAATTTTCCAGCGAGGAAGTCGGTCTGATTAATTCAGGCAGCTACGATTGGCAGACATTTCGTCATGATATTACCCTGCCGGATGACAGTCAGACCCTGGGGCCTGAGCAATTGCCTGCACGCGCAGTCAAACTGGCAATCAAGCAGGCACCGCCAGAGCAAGGCGAAGCAACCGTTATGCTAGATCAGCTTGCATTGATCTCATGGCAAAAATCTTTTAGTCTCAACAATAGGTTATGGCAGGCAGACCGCATGCATGGCTTGGATTTTATGGCACTGGAAACCGACGACCCCGTCACGTTGACACTGCACTTTTCTGCTTACGATTAACATAACCAGATATTTCGGGGGGCGTGTGTCGCTCAAACAACAAATTTTTATGATTAAGCGGCAAAAGCCGTTTTGGTCGATTTTACTGCTCTTTTTAGTTGTTCTGGTGTTTGCCGTACATGGCTCATTTGCACGCCTGAACGCCTATGTTTACAGCCAGTTTAATCAATTGTTTGAGCAACAGAGCAGTGATATTGTGGTGATTGAGTCGCCAAATTTACAACGTCAGCAATCTGAGCTCATCACCCAGTTACTAAACCATAAAGTGAATGCCATTATTGTGCTTTCTGATGTTGTCTCGAAACAAAGCATGTCGTTTGCCAATGTATTCTTTCCCTTCGCTGACACACGCTATTGCCTGCCAGACGTACAACCCTGGCTAGGTTATAACATGGTGCTCGGTAAGCCTAAGGATAAGTGCCAGAATGTCTGGCAAAGCATTTATGGGCCGCAACACCTCAATACAGGCAAACTGATCAACTTTGCGCTATCACCCAGCGCGTTGCCTAAGTTTTCCAGCACCCGGCTGCTTGAAGAAGATGTGCTACTCAGCCAGCTCGAAGGCAAGGTCGTGTTAATTGCTCAGCAACAACTCGGTTTTAGCGTACCTCTGCGGGCCCCCAAGTTGCATGGTGCAAATAACCCGGTCTATTTACATGCCTATGTTGCAGACAGCCTGGAAAAAGACCAGTTAATTACTCGCCTGGCCCAGTGGCAGTCTGTGGCGCTACAGCTGGGGCTACTGGCATTATTGCTCATCGTATATCAGAAAAATACGCTCACGCTGAGCATCATTATTGCAGCCAGTTTATCTCTTGCAAGCCTGTTGGCCAGTTATCTGATAATGATCACACTCCAGTATTTATTGCCCATAGGTCAGCTTCTGGTGATTAACCTGGTGACTATGCTGTGGGTGTTTTTCTCCCGTAAATGGCTCGAAGAAAACGAGCTGCTGGAGCTGATTGCTAACGTCCATCAACGCATGATGGGACGCTATTTACCCCGCTCTATCAGCACTGAGAGCACGCCCTGGGATGCCATTATTACGCTTGTGAATCAGCAATTGGCACTCAACCGCTCCATCTTTCTTGCCCGCCTCGAGGGTGACCACAGGCTCGAAGAGATCCGCGCCATCAACTGCAATATTGAAGACATCGTGGAGCAGCGTCGTGATTATCAGCGCCCGCCTTATTCCGACGCCATAAAAGCTTTTGGCGCGGTGCAAACCTCACGTCCGTTTTTCAGCGGTCTGCTGGAACTTGAGCGCCAATTTGTTGTGCCTTTAATGTATGCCGGCGACATTCGGGGGTTTTGGGCGATGACGGTGATCCCGAACGAACAATTTGATGAAAAAGCGTTTATCAAGAATGTTAATCGCTTTGCAAGTCAGATAGGTGAGCTGCTGTTCCACTACAGAATGCTGCAAAACCAGCAACGTGCCTCCTTAAGCCCTCTGACCCGAGCACTGACTCTGACGCTTGAAAAACCTCTGAGTCAGAAAGTAAAATCTGCCATTGGGGAAATGGAGCAAAAACTCTCGACGCTGGAGCAAGTGTTCAATCAGATCCGTACAGCTGCCGTGTTATTTAATCTGTTTGGTCAGGTCGTACAAACCAATCAACCGTTGGAGCAACTGGCCAAAAAACACCATCTAGCATTGTTCGAAATGACCGCACTGGATCTGCTGGACAAGATCACTTCAATGCCAAAAGAGACACTCAAAGGCAAACTGCGCTACCTGACCCTGCAACAGGGCGAGCTATTTCTGCCGGCAACCCTCGGTACAGACACCTATATCCTTAATATTCGGTCACTCTCCGCGAACCAGGTCAGCAGTACCATTGGGGAGCCTTTCTCGGTGGCCGGCATATTGTTTGAATTTATCGACATCACCACCCTGTTGCAGCAACTTGATGATCCACATGCGCTTTTAAGCAGCCTCACAGCTGTCAAGCCCGATGGCGACGGAGACACCAGTAAGGAGCACACGCTGTAATGGATTGGGTGCTACCACTTTTTCCAGATGGAAGCGGGCTGGGCCAGTCTGTTATCACCACCGTTTGGGTAGGCATAGCCGTTGTTTGCATGCTGAACTTACGTTTCGGCTTTCCGCTCACAGGCCTGGTTGTACCTGGCTATCTGGTACCCTTGTTGATCGTCAGCCCGGTTTCTGCTGTCGTCATCGTGCTCGAAGCCATCGTCGTCTACGTTTTGATGCGCCTGAGTGCCAAAGTGGCGATGGAGCGACTGGGCTATGCAGAAATGTTCGGCAGAGATCGCTTCTTTGCCATTATTCTGATCAGTATTCTGGTCCGGGTGTTTATGGACACCTTGTTCTGGCCTCAGATAGGTCAGGTGTTGGCGCTGTGGGATATTACCTTTGACTATGCCGGACAGCTTTACAGCCTGGGCCTGGTGATCATTGCACTGACCGCCAACGTGATGTGGAATGGTGGTTTTCGCTATGGTATGCGCGTGACATTAATCCAGCTGGCCATCACCTTCATATTGGTACGCTTTGTCCTGATGCCGTTTACCAATTTCAGTATTGCTAACCTCGCCATCATGTATGAAGCCGTTGCCGCCTCGATTCTGGCTGCACCTAAAGCGTATATCATCCTGGTTATCACAGCCTTTTTGGCCTCTCGGGCCAATATTCGTTACGGCTGGGAATTCAATGGTATTATGTTACCGGCACTGCTGGCCCTGCAACTCATGCAACCCAGTAAACTCATCACTACCTTTATCGAAACAACGGTGATCTTATCACTGGGCGCTATCTTGCTTAACTTTACCCGCCTCAAACATGCAAACTTTGAGGGCGCGCGGTTGTTACTGTTGTTTTTCAACATTGGCTTTATCTACAAGCTGTTGCTGAATTACTTTGTGGTCGATTACTTCCCGACACTCAAAGCCACGGACACATTTGCGTTTGGCTATATGTTATCCACCTTGCTGGCACTCAAAATCTATCAGAAGAACGCCCTGGGCCTGGTGCTGCGGGCCACTTTCCAGACTTCTATGATCGGAGGCCTGCTTGCATTCGGTATCGGTTTTGCCATCATGTTTGTGCCATCTCTGATCCACAACCCAACACAACCCGCGGCGGTCGACGAAGCCCAAAGTGCCCCGCTGAGTCACCATGTCAGTGAATATAAAAGCTATCTTTACACCGCACGGTACGACTTGCTGAATCTCAGCCATTACCAGCAAGCGCAGCAATTGCAGCGCTTTAGAGGGGCCATTCGCTTGCTGAATGAGAACCCTCAGGATCCCGACACCCAATACCGTGCTGCTCAGGTGCTGGCAGAGCTGGGCTTTGTACTCATAGATAATCCCGCCATTTTGGTGATTAAAGATACTCAGACGACACATCCCAGGGGCTTGTTTGCGCTGGCTAAATCTCCGGTGCGTGAACATATCGTGACCGTCCCCTACCCGACCAGTGAACGTCTGGCTGGTGATGCCGCCGGCCAACTGTTTGCCATTTTAGGGAGCAGTGCTCTGGCACTGGGCACTCGGGTAACGCCGTCGGCAGCCAGTCAACAAACCCGGCCACAAAGTGCTTATTACCAGGCCTTTATTAGCGCATTAAATACCAATCAGGTACTGCAGCTCAGGGCCATTAACCAATATACACGGCCTCAGTTGAGGCAAACGCGCTTTGTCGACAACAGTCAGTTCTGGATTTACAATCAGCTGCCCGACTCGCTGTCACAACGTCAGCTTACCCGTCTGTTGGGATTTGAGCGTAGCCAGTTCGGCCTGCTTAGTGAGGACAACTTGCCCTACCCAGGCTATCAGGGAGCCATGCTGGAAACCTTCTTCGACAACTTGAGTTACGCCACCCTCTTGTCACATACAGCAAGAAGTAACGTAAATGCACCTCAGTATCCTGTCGAGCGGCTGAGTATGCCACTCGAAGAGTTGGTTACTCAGTTTTCTCAACATATTAGTGCCAAAGGCAGCGGTCATTTTCGGATGCTCGCAGAAAACGAGGCTGCATTGTGGGAATACGAGGTCCTTGAGCCTTTATTCAAACTATCCTATGAGCTGCGTTCGCGTTCTCTGGATGAGGATGATCTCAATCGCCTGCAACAGCTTAACCGGCTCGCCAACATGGTAGGCTATCGCCTGCAGCTGATTACAAGTGATGCCCATCGCCTGGTGATCATCAGCCCTTTGCCCGAAGTCAGCTATTACCAGCAAGGGCAGGGATTTTATGTCATAAACCTCAACGCCACTGTACCACTAACCATTCAGGTGCCGCGGCCACTGTTCGAAAGTAATACGTTACAGTTTGCAACGGACCTGTTCCAGACCAGTGGTGCCCGGGCACTGCTCATTGCCGGCGCTCACCCTTATGCTAGTGAAGAGGCAAACGTCATGGCGCCGACTAATACGCGGACACTTTATAATGTGGTACACCAAAGTGCGGTACGACACAATCCGGGAATGCCGGTATTAAGTCTGCAGGTTCGCAGTCACAGTGCCCCTTCACAGATCCGTCCCAGTGCCATTGCCTATCAGTTTACTCAACCTGATTTTCGACATACTTCGACCATAAACGCACTGTATAAGGCCATGACGCGATTGGGGATAACAGTAGAGAAAGTTTCTGGGCAGATTGCTACCCGGGGGCTGGAAATTGGTTCGTCTCCGCAATCGGGCTATCGTCTGTTTAGCCCCGACAGTGAATTGGCAACCTTGTGGCTGGCCTCCGATTTTAAGCAGCACTATGCCGTCTCTGAACAGGCACTTCAGGAGCGGTTGCTTGCCGTATCCGTGCACCCCAGCTTTATGCAGATGCGCCTTGCGGCAACTGGGCCAGATGACTGGGCCGAGCTATCACCACAACAGAGGCAAAGACTCGACATGATAATCGGCCGCTATGCACAAACCCAGCACCTGCCCTGGTTAAGCGCCTTATGCGACGGCCTGGCACAGTGCACCCTGCAGGCCATCCGACTTTCCGACAACGGATTACTCGGACTACAAATGCAGCTGGCAGGTAAAACCGCAGCGGTGTACCTTGCTCAGCGTAACCGGTTGATTACGCTTGAAGCACTTGAACAAATGATGCAAGGGGGGCCGAATGTACTGGATTAAACGCGTACTGCAGGCGCTGCTCATAATCCTAGTGTTACTTGCGGGGTACCGTGTTGCACTGCATTTTTATGTCTGGCTAAATTCGGCTGAGCGCATTGCGGCGCGCAGTGAAGAAGAGACCCGCTCTGTGGTGCACTGGCTGAGTCCGGATCGCCCGCTCGTGTATACCTTTCCTACTTCACGGACTGTTGCTATTCGCGTGCTGTCGAACGCTATTTTTGCCAGCCAAACCGTTTTCGATAAGCCAATCAATTATGCGATAGAATACCGGCTGCTGGACAGTCAGGACAATGAACTGGAAAAACATGTTTATCATCATGCGTCTAAACTTGCACTGGAGGAAGGCCAGCAACAGGTTAAACAATTGATTGAGGACCGACAGGCGCTGGCTGTCACATCTGGGCAGTCATTTTATGTGGACTGGCAGCAGTTGACTCGTGCCAGTAAAATTTCCTTACGGTTAATTCCGGAAGAGCCCAGCCTGCGTGGCGTTGTCGTGCGTATCCATGGTAAGACCCCAACCAATGCGGATGATGTAACCCGTACCTGGCTAAAGCTGCCTCAGCAATGGCGAGAACGGATGACCAGTTATCATACGCTGGGAAACAGTGGTTTGCAGCCGCTGCAAATTGCCAATGCAGTTTCTTACGACTGGCGAAAACTGGCTCCGCAAGGGATACCAGGTATCGACTTTGACGCCGATATTCTCTATGAATCTCTGCCCTATAATGTGATCACCTATGACTTTTCTGCCGAGCAATTTGACTTGGATGGATACTACACCCGACCAGGGCTTGCCGCTTCGATACGCCTTACCAACACCGGGGATCTGAGCGTACAAACACAAGGAAACAGCAAAGATCTGCAACTGGTCTGGCATGACCTCACGCAGCATCAAGCCCCAGTGACATTGAGCCTGACAGAGACAGATGACCCGACGCAGTTCCTGTTGCCGGATCTGCAACCTGGATTACTGGTGATCAGCTCTCGTTCTGAGATGATCACTACCTGGCGGGACGAATTGGACCAAGTCGTTGCCCCCCTGCACAGCTATTACTATCAGCTGGATGAGACCAGCCAGGCCGAGTTCACGGTCCAGGGTGGCAGCGATATCCAACTCGATATGCGTGGTCCAGCGGGCAGCACAGTGCAGGCAAAGGTATATGATTCCCGGCAGCAACTGCTGCGCTCTGAGGAACTCGCCCTGACGGGGTTGAGTAGTGGTTTTGATCGTTTAATCACCCCGGAAACCCGACGCGAAGCCATATCCGACAGTGAAAAAAGGTTTCTGCGCCTGAGCCGACAGGCACATAGAATCACCCTCACCAGTACCGAACAAGTGGCCGTTAAGCTGCAGAGCCGCCATGGCACAATGCATCATCAGAACTATGTGTGCGCCACACTGTGTGACGCGCCACAAACTGGATTCACTGAGGTCGGTGCCTGGTTTAGCCAAAGTGCCGATAATGAGTTTTACTTTATTGAGCAACAAAAGATCCTCAAAGTGCGGCTATTCAGCGCCCCTCCCCTTATAGAAGAAAAACAAACCGGCTACCTGTCACAAGCCCTGTTTGTGCGTTTACCGGTATCCAATACTGCGCTTGTCTACAATCCGCCCAAGTATTTTGCACCACCGCAGCCGGCGGCCCCGTTTCAGTATGCGCCGTTAGAAAATCTGGCGCAGCTGCAACGCGCTCAGCTCAGCTTGCAACAAAGTGATACGGCCTTGGCGCCTGTTCCCAGGTTAATTACTCTCAGTGACAAGGGGATCCGCTACACCGATCAGGATATTGCGCAGCTGGATAGCTTACCTGATTTATCAAATACCTCTTCACAGCATTTTATCAATCAGGGAGCGCCTCGTGATTACTGGAAAGTACGTCTGTTTCAGTTACAACCTGGGCAAACTCTGATACAGGATTATCGCGGCAAAGATAAGCCGATGGCGATTGTTATCAGACCCTTTGTCAGAGGTAATCGCCCTGAACACCCACTCGTTATGAGTACCCAACTGGATGGACGTTTCAGTCGTGCCTTTAGCGATGAATACAGTATTTCGCGTAAGCGCTATGCTTTGGCACCTGATCAAGAGTTGCCCGCTTTCTTGCTGCATCCGAAAAAGCCGGCACTGACAGCCTACCCTTCCGTCACGCTGACAGTGGGCTCGGACATTGAACAACTATATCAGCTTAGTCTGTCGGCAGAGCAACCCATGTGGTTTGCCTTGCTGGAAGAATATGCAACGCCTCCTCCTCAACCGCAATGGTGGCAACATGAATATTAACGCGCTTGTTTTCCTGTCATTACTGCTGCTAGCAGGCAAGGGTTATACCAATGAGACGCCTAAGCTGCTAAGCCCCAGCTGGCAAGTACTGTACAATTGGTTTGCACAGCCGGTTGCCTTGCCGCCCTGGCAACTGCGAAGCCAACCAGGGCTTGTCTCTTTACGTGCCAGCTCAAAGCAGTTTGGCGGCGGCGATCTGTATTTTCGACCTCAAGGAAGCACCTGTATGCTGTCTGTGCCTCATCAGTTTCATGATCAACTGACAGGCAAAATAGGTAAAGCCGTGTTCAATACCCGCTGTCAGGTCATGGTTATCAACACTGAGCACCGAAATGAGCCAAGCCCGGACCTTTACAGTATGGACTATTCACACCGTCCCAGTGGCTTGCATGCTGCCGCCGCACAGGCTTTTGCTCGACGTTATCCAGCCAGTCATTTGTACCAAATACATGGCTTTAATCAGGATAAGCGTCGTACATCACATGGCCGTCTCGCAGATTTCATTATCAGCCAGGGCAGACAAAATACCCCAACTTTGACACAATTAGCTCAATGTCTGTCAAAAGTCAGCGAGCATACCTATCAATACCCACATCAAGTCTCTGAACTGGGTGGTACGCGCAATATTATGCATCGCCTCGGTTTGCCCGCGGGATTTTTTATTCATATTGAGATAAGTCGCCCAATGCGAGAGCGACTGGTATCAAACCCTCAAATTCTGGAACAGTTTGCCCTATGCCTTATTTGATTGTTTTGCTCCTGCTCCTGACAAGCACGCTGTTGCCTGCGCTGGCACAACCCGCAGCACTGCACAGTGCACCAGACTGGTTCGAGCCCGGCACATTGCAGCTGCATCGTAATGCCGCAGACATCAATCTGGATGCCGAACAATCCCGTTTCATCTTGCTTCCGGCGGGCCGCTGGCTCAGTCTGCAGAGCGAAGCACAGGTCATTCAAATATGGCAGGGACAGTCCCCCTATGCCATGCAGCGTATAACCCGGGCCGAACTTCACTGTGAGCAAAATCGGTGTCAGCTGCCTGCTGGCCCCACTACACGCCTGATCCGCTTTTACAATCCAAGTGAAGATGTCCAGCCATTCTCAGCCTGGCAAGGCCTGTTTCATCGACACCGGGATCCGTTTCGCATTCCGGTCAAGCTGGCGCTACCGGCAATGCAGCTCTATGAAGCGCAGACCCACACCACACATTATCGCTTAAACGACAGACAGAGTATTCAGCTGTTTTTTGCCGAGGCAACAAAGCTCAGATTAAACGCCCGGCGCATTTTGCCCGATCCGGCGCAGCCAGGCATAGTCTCGGTTCGACTTAATGATGCTGTGATCAGTCAGATAGCCCTGAGCGACTCTCCCGCAGAGGAATTTTCCCCGCAGTTGCGTAAACATCGCCTTGGCCATGATGTAATGCTCAATGATGATCAGGTTATCGGCCTGGTTAGCAGCGACTATATCGCCGTGCCAGCCGGGGGCTATTTGCGCCTTGAAGCCCAGGGCGATACCTTGCTAAACCTGGTGCGCATGGAGCGTGGCTTGTTTGATACCGACGCAGCACAAACCTGGCCGGAGTCCCTGTTTAACCCATACTGGACAGATAACTTGCAGTGGCAGCTGGAGCAGGTCTACCAGCATCACACTATCTCGGCTTTGCATTCGGCGGATCTGGCGAAAAGTAGTGCACTGGGACGTCAGCGACAGTCGGAGTTGCAAGATACCTTAGGCACAGTGCGTTTTTTACAGCCCAAACGCGCTGAACACCCATTTACCACTCACGTCAGTGAGCAGACCGTAACACAGGCTTATCGCCTTGCAACCGACCGCCTGTATGCAACCCAACAGCGTCAGTTGCTGCACTATCATACCCTCTCTGGCCCTGTTCAGTTTGAGCTGATTGATCAGCAACGCCTGTCCCCGACACTCAGGCTTTATACCCGCACAACAAGTGCCACCCAACTGACAGTGGAAATAGACAGTTATCGGCACACCATAGATCTCTTGCCATCCGGACATTTTGCCATGCTGGAGCTGCCTCTGCCACTGGACGCACGGCAACTCAGTGTCACTGTCAGAGATCCCATTGAGGTGGATCTGGCTTTACGTGTCAGAGAGTTACAGTCTTTGCCAAGCAATGCCGTTTTATATCAGCGCCCGGGCCAGCTCAGCGACAAAAGCCCGGCTATTGCCTATCGCCTGGAGCAACAGTTGCAACGGCTTGCCCATTCCTATCAGCAAGGGTTGTCTCGGTTTGTGCTGACTCATTCCCAGCACTCCACCTCCAAAAGCAGTCTCAGCGCCAGCCACTGGCACTATCGTCTCGGCGAAGCTGAAATGATGCTAAAGCAAGACCCACAGCAGGCGTTACCTTTGTTGAAGTCACTGATAGACAGCCCCCATCAGGAAGTCGTGATCAGAGCCTGGCAGCTACGTCTGGCCGCTTTTTCTGAGCTGGGAGAACACAATACTGCTGAGCGCTATTTGGGCGCTCTGTTGAGCCATCCTTACCCTCAGTTACAACATTATGCCGCTCAGCGACTATTGAAGCACTACCAGAGCACTCGTTCGATTCACAGCATTCAGGGGTTGTGCAGTATGTGGCACAAAACACTGCCAGCCTGCGAGGCAGCACTGCGCGCCAGTTTTGTCGAATTACAGCAAAACCTTTATGCTCTGTGGTTAGGGCATGACACACGTAAAGACGATGACGACTTGCACCCAGTCCGTCAGCAACTTGGCTACACTGTGCCTGCCAGCCATCCGCCGGTTGTTGATTATTCACTACGTCACCACGGTGTCAGTACACTGCTCAGCGAAACAAGCAACACCTCGGCGTACCCGATAGTCAATCAAAGTCTCTCTCTCACCGCTCATCGTCCTATGCTACTCAAAGTCAGTGCCAGAGCTCGGGCGGCAGAGACACAACAAAGCGAGATAGTCTGGCTGCGAGCACATCGCTCAGCACAAAGTGACATAATACCGATATTTAACGACGTGCCTTCGACCACCACGCTGCGTATAGACGAGCAAGATCAGCCACGCTTATCCATAGCCAGTAGCGGATATTTTTCGCTTCAACCCGGAGAGCAACTGACCTTTAGTAGCGACCAGCTGCTGCTGCTCCAGTTTGATGCTTTACCGCCTGAGCATGCCATCACTTCAGGTCAGGATCTGAAGGGGACCTTGTGGCAGGATGACTTTATGTCTTTGCTCTATCAAACACCGCTCGGTGGTGCACAATCCGATGCTCTGCAACGCACTCTGCTGCTCAATGCGCTTTATCGTCTTGAGCGCCAGACACTCAGTGAACATGAATATACCGCCCTATCAGCAAGGCTGATGCAATCCTCGCCAAGCCCGGCACTGGACATGCTGTATAACCGCATCCAGAGCTTTGGGCACTGGCAAGCGTTCGAAGCTTATCAAAATTATGCAGGTACCCAGTTGGTCGATTTATCAGCGCTGTCTACACGCAGTGCCGCTGAGCAGTTTAGCCGACATACCAGCCGCGATGACGATTTACCAGGGCTGATCTTACGCCCTAACCATAGCCTGGCATTGGATCTGAGGGAGTTACAGTCATTGCAGGTGAGGCTGGTCTTACACTTCGCCAATGCGGAGTTATTACAACAACATCAACGACCGCAACTCAGTGTTGAGCGCGCCGATGGCAACGTGCACTGGCGCCTTGACAGCAACCGAAGTGAGCTCGGGTTAACGCGTGCAGACCTGGCCAGCGGGGGACTAGTGTTGCGCTGGCTCAACCCGTTTGCCGCACAGCTACTGAGTGTCGAGGTCGAGGCATACCAACAAGGCGCCTGGCAAACGATCGATTTGGGTGCTGAGCAACTCTTTTACTATGGCAATGACAGCAACCCGATCACTGCTAAACTGAATAAAGACGCCGTTCTTAAACTGGAATACGTCGAACAGGATACCCGTCGGGAGCAGTCAGGCTTTTATCCGGCCGGACTACTGACTCTTGCACCGCAAACGTCGAGCCTGGCCAGACTCTATCGCTGGCAACTTAACCCCAATCGCCATAAACTGGCCGTGGCACCTGCTTTGCAGCCACACAGAGTGCCTCAACCCACACTGGTATATACGCCAACAAAAACGCACTACCGTGAACCCATTATGCAGACTGATGGCAACCTCACCCATGTTGAAGGCGTCATGCAATACAATCGGGATGGTATCTATCAAAGTAGTGAGCCGCTGGGCTCTGAACACACGCTGGACCTGGGCATACGATTGCGTAACCGACATAAGCAACACTGGTATCGGCTGGAAAGCTTCTTTCGCCTGAATAACACCAGTGAACCGTCATTCAGTATCAATGGCCTGTATGACTGGCTTGATGATGAAGACGACTGGTTTGCCAAAGCGCTGTGGAATAATCGCTGGCAGGAGTCGCCACAGAGCCGGGAAACACACCTGACCAGCCAGTGGGCCGTGACCATTGGAGAGATTTGGCGCGAGGATCAACATTGGCGTCATCAATGGTGGTGGCAGCCATTTTATTACTACACCAGTATTGAAAAAGACGAGTATCTGGCGGATGAGACCATCAGTAATGCCATGTTCAACTTTTACCGTCATAACCACAGCCATGGCTGGCGTGGCGGTTACCGTCTCCGTCATCAAAGTCGCGTAGACAGTCAGCTTAGTGCGCAACTTACGACTACCTCTAATGACGACTGGACCTCACTCGACGTTGCGTCATTAAGTGGTGTCTGGCAGCAATATTATCAGGGCCATATTTTTTCTGTCGGCCTGAGCAGTAGCTATGTGTTTGCCGATGATCACCGGCCTAATGCGACCTGGCAGTACCTGACTACGCTGGGCTGGCAAACGCTGTTCGACTTTAGCGAACACACTGGCGGCTGGATCAGCCTGAACTGGACACAGGATTGGTTCCGAAATAACCACAGCATTCGTTTTGAGGTCACCCTGGGCAATTTGCAGCGCAGTGGCTTTGACCCGTTTGCACATGATGAGATTATTTTTGAATCGCTGCAATTAACGCATTTTTTAGAGCAGGATCTGTATGGCAGATAACCAATTAAAAGCCCAGCTTCAGGCAATCCTATTTGCCGATACAGAACAGTTCTGGTTGAATCTGCACCGTCACAAGTACCAGCAGCTGATTGAGGAGCTGGCCGGATGGGAGCTGTTACAAAATCAGCCAAAAGACGAGCAGCTAGACTATTGGCAGCTGCTGCAGACCATTGCGTTTTTGCGCCATAAAATTGAGCGGCTTCACGAACAACTGGAAGGACATGATGCAGACTACCAGTCGTTTGTAGAACGGCTCAGCAAAGCCGAGCTGGCTACCGAGAAACAATTACATATCCTTAAGTATGCAGAAACTTTGGGGGCTTCGGGCACCCAGCTGCAACAAGATAAGCAAGCGTTTGCTCGCTGGTTCGATGAAGGTGCGGTCATAGGCCGCTATCAAACACTGGTTGCCGATCTGGAGCAAGACCTGCGTTTCTTTATTGCCAAACTCGGTGCCCTGACCAACCGTTATCTGCGTCTGTCGGGTGATCAGTTGGAACAAGCCTGGAAAAAGTTGGATCTGCAACCCTTTTTCTTGCGTTTAATGGCCACCAGTAACAATGCCCACGTCCGCCATGGCATGATCCGCGCGCTGGTCAATCAGGTTTCCGTGATCAATGAATTTAAAGCCGATCCGGACTTGGACAGCGAACTGGTTGCCGAACTCATCGAGCTACTGGATGCTGAAAATACCCCTTATCAGGCCATTATCGATATTCTTGAAATTCTGATCCACCAGCGTCCGACCTTTGTTCGCAGTTATATGTGGGCCTATGTTGAAACAACGCTTGACGACAACACATCCACACACAAGCACAATGATCAGCTGTTCATTGTGGCTGCAATGCCTCGAATTCTGGCCAATAAGCACCCTCTGGCAGAGCGGGATATTCTGCTATTGCGGGAGCTAACACAGCACCCGTTTGCCCGAGTACGGCAAGTGTGTATTGAGCAATTGCGTAACCTGCCTGATAAGTTGGCCAGAGAACTACTGGAACAACGTTTCGAAAATGAAGTGGTCGATTCAGTGCGTTTCACCCTGGTTAAGCAGCTTACCGCGGCTCGTTTTTCTGCTGACGGGTATGCATTTGAGTTATGGCGTTCCCATCTCATTGGCGAAGAGTGTCTGGAAGTTAAGCGTATGCTGTTGGAGCAAAGCCCCAGACTCATGCTAAATGAGGCCGTTGAAGCAACACTGGACGATACCGCAAACAATCAAGACACAGTGTTAATGCAACGTTATTTAGCCGTATTAAATCAGGCTCTGGAAAATGAACCTGACCAAGCCGTACGGCGCTACATTGCACGAACCCGCGAGCAGTTATTCAGCTTCACACAGCAAAGTCTGCATGCACAACTTGCCCAGATACTGGCTGAGCAAGAAGCTGTGTACTTACCCGGCGATATCGATCAGGATATACTGGGACGAGCACTCAGCATGCTGGCTCAGCATGAACAGAGCTTTAACGCCTACCGTGAAAAGCAAGGCTGGCGGATCCAGATAGACTACAAACGCCGCCGACGCTTCTGGCGGATCTGGCATGAGTTTTTCACACCCAGTACAGATAAACGTCAGAGTTTTAGTCATACCAGAGCAAAAATTCCCTCTGCACAACTCCATGTGCCCAGTTGTACCACGGCTGAGATCAGTGCCACAAATGTCCCGGGCGAGGCGCTTTATCACCTCAAAGAAGCCAGTGCTCGGCCACATTTGCCCCTGCCCGACTATTTGTTGTCGGTGCTCAGCCAGGATCAACTCAAGACCAGTAGTAAGAATTACACCCCCGATGGCATTTTAGTGGTGACACCGCCACAGCGTCTGTGGCAACGGGTCCGCGCCTATTGGCACTTATCAGTCAACTACGCTGAAATCGACGGCCTGCGCAAGGGCAATGCGCTGGAGCAACAAAATTATATTGCACAACTGCGCAAACTTGGCTTTGATCTGGAGTTTAAACCTTATGGCAGCGAACTAGGCTGCACCTTCCCGGTTGAGCCGGGTATTGCAAAATTGTTTTCCCGGGCAGGCGTATCTGGGGTATTGGTTAATCTGGGCTACAGTTTTAAAGAATACCTTTACTCTATTTATCAAAACAGCATAGGTCAGCTGGTGTTTTTTGTGTCGACCTTTATTGCTTATTTCTGGTTGCGTCATATCCGGCTAAATCGCAAAATCCGCAGCAACCGTGCGAAAATCCCCGTTACCATTGGGGGCTGGGGCACCCGGGGAAAGTCAGGTACCGAGCGGCTCAAAGCAGCATTGTTCAGTAGCCTGGCGCTGCGCGTGGTTACTAAAACAACCGGGTGTGAGGCCATGATGATCTTTGCCCGCAGCTCAGGGGAGCAATATGAATTACCCCTGTTCAGACCCTTCGACAAAGCCAGTATCTGGGAACAAAGCGACGTGCTGGATTTTGCTCGCTCGGTGCGTGCGGATGTCTTTTTATGGGAGTGTATGGGCCTGACCCCCAGATATGTGCGGATCCTGCGTCGCTGGATGCGCGATAACTTCACCACTATCACCAACACCTATCCGGACCATGAAGATATCCTTGGCCCAAGCGGTGTGGATGTTGCGCGGGAAATGGCCGCCTTTATTGGCAGCCACACCCAGATCTTTACCGCTGAACAAACCATGGCCCCAATTCTGAATCGCGCTGCGGACCACAAGCAATCTACCCTGATCCAACTGCACTGGGGTGATGGTTTTCAAATCACGCCGGATATCCGCGCCTTATACCCGTATGAAGAACACCCGGACAACATTGCCCTGGTATGTAAAATGGCCCAGTACATCGGTATTGATAAAGATTATGTGTATAAAGAAACCGCCGAGCGTATTGTGCCGGATGTTGGCGTATTACAACATTTTACAGCGGCACCGGTTGATCATCTGACTCAGTCTTTCGTTAATAGTATGTCAGCCAATGAGCGCCTGGCGACCCTGGAAAACTGGCGTCGTCTTGGCTTATTCGACCTGAACGACAAACCAAAGACACAAACCATCGCTCTGCTGAACAACCGTAATGACCGGGTTGCACGGTCAAAAGTATTTGCGCAGATCCTGGTGGAAGATCTCAGTTTCGACCATATAGTGGTGATCGGGAGTAACGTCGACGGCTTCGAGGCCTATCTGGATCAGGCACTGGATACCCGAGTTAACCGACTGATTGATAATAATGACAAGCAAGATCTGATACGCCTGCTGACGCAATGGAAATGCGGGGAAAGCCCGGAGCACTTTATTCAGCAGTTAAACAGCCTGTTTGAAGCTCCCCTGCTGGACACTGCGCATTTGTTTGATGACAGCCTTTTGGCGACAACACTGACTGAGCATATTGACGATAAAGTCCAGCAAGGTATTGTCCGGTTGCGGGTTCAGAACTGGCAACTGGCACATTCCCTCAGAACATTAGATGATCTGAGTGCAAACCGAAAACAACTGACTCAGGTTCTGGGCAGTATAATGCACAGTAAATTGCACTTGTTAGACAACCCGCATATCACCGCCGATGAGCTCACCAATCGTATCGCCCGCCTGGGGCTGGCCGGACAACATCAATTAATTGTCGGTATGCAAAACATCAAGGGGCCGGGACTAAACTATGTTTATGCCTGGCAGCACTGGCATACTCTGCACGCCAGCTGCGAACGGCTACTGGAGCCACAGATCAGTCATGCTCAGTTTCGTCGCGACCTCAATAAGCTGACACAACTAGACAAGGTCAATCGTATTGAGCGCGACTATTTTTCACACATGCTGCAAACCCTCAGCAAGCTCCCTCAGGCACAAAGCGAATTCGCTCAGGCCGAACTCAGCCACCTGGCCGAACGGCTCACTCAACAAAGCGCCAGCGACGAACAAGCTGTGGGGCCGGAAAGCCTCTCTGGTGTTACACGCTTTGTATTGCAAGTGGTTGAGTCGTTTCTCGACGCCGGTGCTGCGGTAAAAAGAAAGAAAACCGCACAACAGGTTTATCAGGATATTGCCACACAGCGGATCACACCGGAACGCGCCATTACGGTTCTGGCCGCGCTGAACAGGGGCCAAAAACCGGGCTGGCTGACGGAGCGCTGGCTTAATCGCGGCAAGGATTAACAACGCTCATACATCTGTTTGCCTGCACCAGGCCAGTGTAGGCACGCTCCTTGCTCTAATCATCTCTGAATGACTTAAAAACAGTGTCATTTCGCATTGTGCAATTTTATTAAGCAAAATGGCCGAGACAGGCCTCGCAAAATGCAAAACTGTGCAAAATGCGAACTGTGACTGTTCGGATGACATGTAAAAGTATTAGGTACACCAACAATGAAAACCAATCCTTTGGTATCATTTTATATTCTAATACTGAGGTATAAATCGGAACTAACAGTCATTTTTTTGATTTCTAATTGACCAAACCGTGTAAAAGTAAGAAAATGGGATTAGTTAAAATTGATTAGGGATAACATTTTGTTTACACAAATAGAATTTAGCCCTGGAGTATGTTTATGAAATTATCAGTTCTTGCGCTTGGCCTAAGTGCCGCCCTAATCAGCAGCTTTGCTGCAAACGCCGGTGAAAACCTGATCACCAATGGTTCTTTTGAACAGTCAGATGCCGTTAATGGGTCCTGGAGTCTGTTCAGAACTTTGCCTGGCTGGAGCCGCAGCTCCGCTAAGTTTGAAGTTCAGACTAATCGCCTTGGCCTTATTCAGGCACAGGATGGTGAGCAATACATTGAGCTGGACTCAACCCGTAACTACAGCGCATACCAAAGCGTGGCTACGGAAGCTGGCAAACAATATGTCGTAAGCTTTTACTACTCACCCCGTGTTACTAACAATAGCACCACCAATAAAGCAACCGTCTATTGGGACGACCAGGTCATTGCAGAGCTAAATGGTACGCAACGAGGCTGGCAACACTACACCATTACGGTAACGGCAAACAGTGACGCAAGTACTTTGAAATTCGTTGGTGCTGGTAACTCAGACTCATACGGTGCACTACTGGATAACGTTTCGGTCACTGCTGACTGTGTTACAGGTTTATTTGGTATCAACAATTACGGCTCCTCGCAAAATGGTTACGTGTATCACTTTGATGTTGACGCAGGTCAGTACAGCACTGTGTCAGGAGTAACACACACCGCATCTAACATCGCAAGCAAAGACGGTGTGCTTTATTTCATGGAGCAGACTGACAGCAAGTCTAAAGCTTCTACCCTGTGGGCGCTGGATCTCAATGGTAACCAGCAATATAGCGTGGCTAATGCAACTTCATGGCCTTTATATCGCTCTGCTGTTACACCAGATGGCGTATCTTTGCGCAGCACCAGTAAAACCTACATGTACGATTTTGACATGAACAGCGGTGAAAAAACCGTACTGGGTAAATTGTCTTACTCTGGCGATGACTTCAGCCATGGTGACATTGCGTACTCAGCAGACGGTAACGTCCTTTACGTGTTAACCGGTAAGGCACTGTATACGCTGGATGAAGGTAATATGGAACTGACTAAAATTGGTGAGCACGGTGTTAACTGGGCTTCTGGTCTGGCCATTACCGCCGACGGCAAACTGTACGTCTCTGGTCGCGAAGCAGGTAGCAATGCGCAAATCTGGCAAATGAATCCAGACACAGCCGTTGCAACTTTAGTGATGGAAGGTCCTGAGCATATTAACGACCTGACCTTTGTCGACAACTTCTGCCGATAACCGGAACATACGCTCTAAATGCTCAAAAACCAGCCTGACAGGCTGGTTTTTTTGTATACAAAAAGCGCCCGACCCAGCTGGTAAGGCTTCCCCATCGCCATCCCACTAGGTATACTGACGCGCTTTTAATGAATAGTTAGTCAACACTGACCTAACTTGGAAATCATTTGGGGACTGGCCACCCGTTCAAAGTATGTCGCTGAATACTGTCATCAACAGTACCTTCGGCATCGATAATATTAAGGCCAAAACAACACATTTGATTGAAATGGGAATAATATGAATTCATTACCTAATCGCGGTGAGTTTCTGGGCCATCCAAAAGGCCTGTTCTTACTCTTCGGCACGGAAATGTGGGAGCGCTTTGGCTACTACGGAATGCGTGCAATACTCGTTTTATATTTGGTTGCTCAGGTACAAAATGGCGGCTTTGGTTGGACCAACGCCGATGCACTGAGCCTGTACGGTACCTTTACCATGGCGGTCTATCTGACCCCTCTGATCGGTGGTTGGTTAGCCGATAACGTATTGGGTCAGCGTAAAGCTATCATCATTGGTGGTATCCTGATGGCCGCAGGCCACTTTACTATGGGTATTCCACACAGTCTGGTTGCCGGTATGGAAGAGCAGGTTTTCTATATTGGTCTGGCATTATTATGTGCCGGTAACGGTCTGTTTAAGCCAAACATCTCGACTATGGTTGGTGACTTGTATCAGGAAGGTGATAAGCGCCGTGACGGTGCCTTCACAATTTTCTACATGGGTATCAACTTAGGTGGTGCGTTAGGTCCACTTATCGCAGGTTATGTTGCTGCACAAATTAACTGGCAAGCTGGTTTCATCGCTGCGGGTATCGGCATGGTGATCTCCGTTGTTATGCAACTACTATTAAGCCAGAAATATCTGGGTGACATCGGTGTCGTCCCAGCAGCCAAGCTGTCTCAGCAGCAATCTAACAGCAACACCAAAGAGCCTCTTACCAGTCAAGAAAAAGACCGTATCCGCGTTATCTTCACTATGAGTGTGTTCAGTATTATCTTCTGGATGGGCTTTGAGCAGGCCGGTGGCCTGATGAACCTGTTTGCCGCTGATTATACCGACCGTATGCTGATGGGCTTTGAAATCCCGGCGTCATGGTTCCAGTCTCTGAACTCTATCTTTATTATTATCTTCGCACCACTGGTGGCCATGATCTGGCTCAAGCTGGACAAGCGTGAGCCTAACTCACCGGTTAAGTTTGCCATCGCGTTAGTATTCCTGGCGCTGGGCTTTTTGACAATGATGATGGCGCTTATCACCGAAGGCAGTGACGCTGGCAACCTGCAGATCAGCATGATGTGGCTGGTACTTTTCTATCTGTTCCACACGCTGGGTGAACTGTGTCTGTCGCCAATTGGCCTGTCTATGGTGAGTAAACTGGCACCACTGCGCCTGGCTTCATTATTAATGGGTCTATGGTTCCTGTGTACAGCGGTTGCAAACAAGATCGCAGGTTTCGTTGGCTCATTCATCGGCGAAGGTCAGGAAGCAATGAACAATGCCATGAGCATTTTCATCGGCCTGGGTGCGACTGCCTTATTGTCTGCACTGGCAATGTACCTGCTTAGCAACAAGCTGGTTGACTGGATGCATGGCGCGGAAGGTACCAATGATGAGCCGCATACTCAGGAACATTACCTGGAAAAAGAACTGGAGATCTCAGGCGAAAGACAATAATTTTTTAACTGTGATTCATGTAAAAGCCGCACTAAATCTGTGCGGCTTTTCTATTTCTGGCTTGCTTTTGTAAACTTTTAGATACACCTAGGCAGAATTCATCCCTCAGTGAGATCGCCCCCTTAAAAGTTCCAAAGTGATATCGCTGTCAACAAAGAACTTAAAAGTTCTTTTATATTATATTGTTAAGGATTTTTCTTTTAAATATACCACGGCCAAACAATCCAATTTACAGAACGGAACGAGGTTTGTAATCGAAAAAATTATCCTGTTCACTCAATCCGTATAACCCTGATAATTTGTACGACAGAATTTACATTTCGCCCTCTTGCTAATTCACCCCCATAGCTTCCCCTTTTGAGCATTTTGATTAATCATCCACAGCACAAAACAAATAGCGATCCAGTGCTTTTAAGCGGGAGTAAGACAATGAGTGAAGTAACAAATCCTCTAGGCCTAGTTGGCATTGAGTTTACCGAGTACGCAACACCAGATGCGGACTACATGGAAAAGATTTTTGCCGATTTTGGTTTTTCTAAACTGAAAAAGTTTAAAGACAAAGACATCCTATACTACAACCAGCACGACATTCACTTCCTGCTGAACAAAGAGCGCGGCGGTTTCTCTGCTGAGTTCGCTAAGAGCCACGGTCCGGCTATCTGCTCTATGGGCTGGCGTGTAGAAGACGCGCAAAAAGCGTTCGAAATCGCGGTTGAGCGCGGTGCAAAACCAGCAACTGATTCAACCCACAAAGACTTGCCTTACCCTGCTATCTACGGCATCGGCGACAGCCTGATCTACTTCATCGACGTATTCGGTGATAAAGGTTCTATCTTCGAGCAAGACTTTGTTGACCTTGAAGAGCAAGTGGTTGTTGAAGACAAAGGCTTCCTGCGTATCGACCACCTGACTAACAACGTATACAAAGGCACCATGGAAACATGGGCAAACTTCTACAAAGACGTATTCGGCTTTACTGAAGTTCGTTACTTCGACATCAAAGGCCAGAAAACTGCTCTGTTGTCATACGCACTGAAGTCTCCGTGCGGCACCTTCTCAATTCCTATCAATGAAGGTAAAGACGACAACAACAACCAGATCGACGAGTACCTGGACGAGTACAATGGCCCGGGCGTACAGCACCTGGCGTTTTTGACCAACGACCTGGTTGCGTCACTGGACAAGCTTGACCAGACTAACATTGCAACTCTCGATATTGTTGATCACTACTACGACACCATCTTTGACCGTGTACCTTGGGTTAAAGAAGACCGTGACAAGATCAAAGAGCATCAGATCCTGGTAGACAGCCAGAGCGAAGATTGCTACCTGCTACAGATCTTCACTAAGAACCTGTTCGGCCCTATCTTTATCGAGATGATCCAGCGTGTTGACGACGGTGGTTTCGGTGAAGGTAACTTCCAGGCGCTGTTCGAGTCTATCGAGCGTGATCAGGAACGTCGCGGCGTCATCTAATTCTCCTTTGAGAGTAGAAATTTAAAAGCAGCTTGGGGCGATGCCTTGTGGCTGCTTTTGCCGTTTAATTTGTCTGAGACTCAGGTGTTGCATTGAAAAATCAGAACGCTATCACCACATCTGAGAACAGCCTCAAACTTGCAAAAAGGAAAGACCATGTCTTTTATCAACGAAACGCACGACATTAATCTGAAAAGTTGGGTTGCCAGCGCCAACCAGACCGGGACTGATTTCCCTATTCAAAACCTGCCATTTGCCTCATTCCGCCGCAAAGGCAGCGCTGAAGAGTTCCGTGGCGGTGTCGCCATTGGTGATCAAGTACTGGATCTGGCTGTGGTTGCTGGTGCAGGTATTTTCAGTGGCGAAGCACAGGATGCAGTAGAAGCGGCGAATGCACCTAAACTCAATGAGTTTATGGGAATGGGTCAAAATTATTGGTCTGCTCTGCGTCTGGCGTTATCTCGCGCTCTTCGTGAAGGCTCTGAGCACCAGGGCGCATTGGAAGCAGCATTAGTTGCTCAATCCGACGTTGAATATGCGCTGCCGTGTCATATTGGTGATTACACCGATTTCTATACCTCAATCTACCATGCTACAGCGGTAGGTAGCTTGTTCCGCCCTGACAACCCTTTGCTGCCTAACTATAAGTGGGTACCAATCGGTTACCACGGCCGTGCTTCATCGATTGATGTATCTGGTCAAAACTTCCCACGCCCGAAAGGTCAAACCAAAGCTCCTGATGCGGATACACCATCATTTGGTCCTTGTAAGCGTCTGGACTATGAGCTGGAGCTGGGTATCTACCTGGGTAAAGGTAACGAGCTGGGCGATTCAATCTCAATTGAAGATGCCGAAAGCCATGTGTTCGGTTTCTGTCTGTTCAACGACTGGTCGGCCCGTGATCTGCAAGCCTGGGAATACCAGCCGTTAGGCCCGTTCCTGGCGAAAAACTTTGCCTCAACGGTATCGCCGTGGATTGTCACCACAGAAGCGCTGGCGCCGTATCGCACTAACTGGCACCGTAATGAGCAAGATCCTCAGCCTCTGGAATATCTTGAGTCTGCACAAAACCGTGAATCGGGTGCGTTTGATATCCAGATGGACGTGCTACTTGAAACAGCGAAAATGCGTGAAGCCAATGCAGCGCCAAGCAAGCTGTCAGAATCAAGCTTTAAGCACAGCTACTGGACAGTGGCACAAATGGTCACTCACCACACAGTAAACGGCTGTAACTTCCTGCCGGGCGACATGCTGGGTTCAGGTACTCAGTCTGGTCCAGAGCACGAAGAAGCGGGCTCTTTGCTTGAGCTATCTCGTGGCGGTAAAGAGACCATCACCCTGGACAATGGCGAAGAGCGTAAGTTCCTGGAAGACGGTGATAAGGTCATTATGCGTGGCTGGTGTGAAGCGAACGGCTTTGCACGTATTGGCTTCGGTTCTGTCGAAGGCACTATCCTGCCAGCGAAGTAATCGCAAACGCAAAAGCTTTTCTATAAAAAACAAAGGTGTGCTTAAGTACACCTTTTTTTTGTAAGTAAATACTGGCTTTTTGCATAAAAATTGTTAAAGTGAGTCGTTATTTTTAATTTTTATATGTTATGTTTCGCTATATCAAACGCCTGATCACATCGCTATTTCAACCTAAACAGCTAATGATGCGCCAGAATGGCCAGGTTAGTCTGATGGTTGTGCCTGGCTGGTTGCAATTTATCGCACTAGTGCTGGTTTGTGGTGCTCTTACCTGGTTAGTTATCAGTACATCAGCGTTTTTTAAACAGCAAAAAACGGTTAATGCCCTCCAGGCTGAACTACAGACTCAACAGCAAGCCTGGGCAAAAGAAAAACAGCTGCTGGCCGAACGTCTGACTGAACAACATACACAGCTTGTCACCTTAAACGAACAGCATACTGTACTTAGTGAAATTGTCAGTGCCCTGCCTACATCGATCACTGAGCAAGCAGATACACCTGCCCCTTTACCAGATACAGACAATCAAGTTGATATAGAGCCAACGGGTAATGATGCACATGAGTTTGAAGTACATAGCGCTGAGCTGGACGATGCCCAAGCCGCTTTGCTGAGAACACTACAAACCATCATTTCGGCACGCCACGACCAGCTAATGGCCGGATTTAACGAAGCAGGCCTATCTCTGACAACGGACAATAACATCGCACAGGGTGGTCCGTATCATCAGGTTGATGCCACGCTGCTAAATGCACACTACACCCAGCTAATTGATGATTCTGTACAACTCAATCAGTTAGAAAACCTATTACATTCAACGCCTAAAATGATGCCCGTTGCGCACGACAAATATTATATTTCCAGCGCTTTTGGCTTTCGTAAAGACCCCATCACTGGCCGCCGCGCCTACCACAAAGGCGTAGATATGGCAGGCTGGCATAAAACCCAGATCATTGCGCCAGCTGATGGTGTGGTGAGCAAGGCCGGTAAAAATGGCGGATACGGTAAGTTTATTGAAATTCAACATGCCAATGGTATTGTCACTCGCTATGGTCATTTGCACACCATCAAAGTGAAAAAAGGCCAGACAGTAAAGCAGTCAGACGTCATAGCGCTGATGGGCAGTACAGGTCGTAGTACCAGTACACACTTGCATTATGAGGTGTTACAGGATAAAAAGCATATAAACCCTGTAAAACTGGCAAGAGTGCTTAAACGTGTTCAATAAAAAGAAAAACTCATTTCCTTTCTCGCTTATTTCTCCCGACACCGAAATCACAGGCAACATCCAGTGCGATGGTGAACTGCAAATTGATGGCAAAGTCACGGGAGATCTCAATGTCGCTCAGCTGATAATCGGCGAATCTGGGCTTGTAGAAGGCAATATTGTCGCCAAGCAGGTGCAGGTGCGTGGCCAAGTTCAGGGCGGGATCAACGCCAACAGCGTTACGCTGGAGCCCAGCGCCAGAGTTACTGGTGATATCGAACACGATACACTGAGTATTCAGGCCGGCGCGCATATCCAGGGCCAGCTGAACCACCGCGCTGAGCCATCTAATGTCACACCACTGGATAAAGCCAGCGAAGCTTGAATAGCGTACCCAAAGCGTATCATCGGTAACATTTAATAACACAAAACATAGACTTAGCCTTTCACTTTTGTATCCGATAGTGATACATTTCACGCATATTATTAAAATAGAACGAGCTTATTGGGCTCGTTTTTTTCATCCCATACTAAGCAAATAAAAGGATATAAAGTGAAGAAGCATATTTTAGGTCTACTACTAGCTGCCACGTCTTTGGGTTCTCAGGCTACCGAGCTAAGTAAAAGCTACCTGGAAGTAGGATATGGTGAAACGAGCCTGGATGGCGCCCCAAGTGGTTCAGATCCACAAGGTTTTATTTTTGCAGGGAGTTACGAATTTGCCAACGGCATTTTTATCGGCCTAAAAATCGATCAGCACTCCGATACTCTTAATGTTTTTGATGGTTTAATCAATGACGACTACGATGTTGATGAAACCACCTTTAATCTGGGCTACATACTCCACAAGACAGACAAAGGCCGATTTGCAGCAGGTGCTCAGGTAGGTGAATTTGAGGTGTCCATAAACGGCAGAAGTACTTCAATAGACACACGTCGAGTTTATGGTGAATACGAACATGCGCTTAACAAACGTTTCAGCGCATTTGCTCAGGTCGGATATGAGATGCTAGACTTCCCAACCGCTATTAGCGACGAAAATGGCGTTTACTTTAATGCCGGACTACGTTTTGACTTTACTGATCACTCAGGTGTTGTCGTTGAATACACCAATGGTGTGGACTACAACCAGACAGAAGTAAAATACCGCTACACTTTCTGATTTGAAAAAAGGCCTGCTCATTGCAGGCCTTTTTTACTTCTTAGCCGATATATACATAGTCACATCTGCGTGAAACACCTTAACACCTTCACTGTTGAACACCTCAACCGGTACGATTAGCTCTTCTTTATCCTGCCATTGGCGCGGTAATGGAATGACTGCTTCTGCATGCAGATCAGTGTCTGCTTTTTTCAGGTACTGCACTGTCATCCCTTTTGGGATCCAGCGATGTGTTTTCGACGGAATACTGGCATCGGTCACCACTCCTGCGCATAACTCTGCAAGGTTACACTGCGCGATCGCATGCACTGTCCCAATGTGATTGTGCACAGCCTTGCGATTAGGCATCTGAGCCGTAATACGGCCTTCACTGAGGTGGGTGATCTTAGGCTTGATGGTGCCAAAATAAGGTGCCCTTTTACAGACCGCCTTGCTAAATAGCCAGTTGCCAAAGGGCAACCATTTAAACTTCTTATAGGTTTTTAATAAGGGTGTTGCCATAACGCTTACCTGTTGGATTTAGATAACACCTCACACTAACACATCTGACCAGTTGAGCCAATGACATTCATTATATCGCTGCTGAGTGCGATCTGCTTGGCTCAAATTCAGCTATATCAACTGCTTCGCTGATCAACGGCTTCCTTGCTCTGACATACTCCCTATTGACTACTCACGCCTGTTCTCTGTGCAATTAACATGAATGCCGGAGGACAAATCACTACTTTATGGCACTCATGATGAGCCTTTATAAGCTCACCTGGCCATATAAAAAAGCAAAGTTTAAAATAGCACCATGTTTTACATTAATTGTATAGTTGATAATAAATATCACTTGCGCCTCAACTGCGACTGAAAAACACGAATTATGATATATTTAATATAAATAAAATCATAGTTAGAAACAAACTCAATTAATCAAGTTAAACACTTCACTCTTCAAATGAAAAACACTAGAATTATTTATGAATAATCAAGAAAGTACTTTTTGTAAGTTTGAAGAGCCTGTCAAGTAACCCTCTGTTTCTCATGCTTATCCCAGCTGATAGTTCATCACTGGAGAGTTCCCAGTTTATTTTGGAACGATTCAAAATACAGCTTTCAACTTTATAATCAGTTTTTCAACTTGCTCCATATTCGGCGGATACCGTCACGTATACTCAGGTGATACTATGAAACTCAGTAATAAACTCTATTTAGCATTTGGTGTGTTAATCATACTAATGATCATTTCCAGTACATTAGTATGGTTTAAAATATCCACTGAAACTGCCCGTGCAAAAGAAGTAACCGGTGACGATCTACCCGGCATAATCCTCTACAGCCGCTTACTGGATACTCAGCACCAGCTCAAAGGCGCTGCGCTCGAATATATGAATGGTGATGCAAGTAAAAAAGCGACCTTTAACGATACATTTGAGAAGTTTAAAACAGTCCACTCCGAACTCTACGGTTACGAATCAGCCAAGCAATCTGATCGAGATAAGATGGCACATATTCTGCGCAGTATTTCATCTTACCACCAGAAGGTTAATCAGGACGTGTTTGCGCGTTATCAGCCAGCTGTGGCTCAGACGATCCAGAGCCAAACTTCATTGGCTTTTGACAACTCAAGCGAGTTTAAGCAAGCAAGTGAGACACTTCGGGCTTTAGATAAAAAATACATACAAGATATTGCCAATATTCTTGAAGTCTCTGCGCAAGAGGAAATTGATGATGCGACCAATGCTGTGGCGCAACTGGTTAAAGGCCTGGGTTCTACGTCTATTGCCATCATAGTGATCACTCTCGTTGCCGCGATGCTTAGCCTCGTTATCGCATATTTGATCAGTCGCTCAATCGTGTTACGTCTCAATCAAGTGCTGAGTGTTGCGGAACGGATCGGTGCGGGTGATATCTCTGAGCAGGATATTGTGCATCAGGGGCAAGATGAAATTGATGGGCTGGCAGAAGCGACCAATAGAATGGCCCGCTCACTGAACGAATTGCTGCACTCTATCACTCAGGTGGTTGGCGATGTGACTTCATCCAGTCAGGATATTGCCGAAGCGAACCAGCAGATCGCCGCCCGTAGTCGTTCATCCGCCGATCAGTCGACTCAGGTCGCTACGGCCATTGAAGAAATGAGCGCGACGGTCACTGAAGTGGCCTCTCAGAGTCAAGTGGCAGCAAGCCAAGCCGAGCAGGCACGTACATTGGCCTCTGGCGGAGGAGATACCGTCGGACAAACCGTCAGTAAAATAAAAACGGCGTCACAAAATGTGCAAAAAACCGCAGAAAATGTCACTCACTTGGGCGAACTCAGTAGCCAGATTGGCAACGTGATCGGGGTAATTGGCAGCATTGCGGAGCAAACCAACCTGTTAGCACTCAATGCCGCCATTGAAGCAGCCCGGGCCGGGGAACAAGGTCGTGGCTTTGCCGTCGTTGCAGATGAGGTCAGAACCCTGGCTGAGCGAACATCCAAAGCGACCGAGGAAGTTGTCTCCACCGTGCAATCCATTCAATCACAAACGGATCACGCGGTAAGCTCCATGCAACACAGTGTATCTCTGGTTGACCAAAGCGTTTCTATGGCCGAAGCCGCAGGCATACAGTTAGATGACATTGTGCGTGGCGCCTCCGACATTGCCACTATGATCCAGTCGATTGCCACCGCAACGGAAGAGCAGTCAGTGGTTGCCGGTGAAATGGCCAGAGATATTTCTAATATTGAGCAGTCCAGTCAGCACTCTCTGCAAGATACCCAGGTTGCAGCTCTATCTGCCCAGGGACTGAATCAGCAAGCTGAGGAGCTGGCCCAGTTGGTCAGCAGGTTCAAACTGAGGACCTAAACAGTCAGCACCACCTCACGCAGCTCACCAATTACCGGTCTGAAATGACAGATACGTTCAGTCCGGTAATAATTTATGTCGCCTTTGCCAGAACGTGTTCAACGTACATAAAGCCAAGATAAAACTTGCCTGTTTTGATAATTAACGACTTTAATTATAAACAATAGCGCAATGAAAAGTATGCCATGGATGACGCCTCTTTCTAACTTGGTGATCCTATGAAACTCAGTAACAAACTCTACTCAGCCTTTGGTGTTCTTATTGTGCTGATGTTGATGTCCAGCACTTTGGTTTGGTTTAAGGTCTCAACAGAGACCGCTCGAGCAACAGAGGTCACAGGTGATGACTTACCCGGTATGATCCTCTACAGCCGCTTATTGGACACCGAGCACCAGCTCAAAAGTGCCGCACTCGAATATATGAATGGCGATGTTAATAAAAAGTCCTTATTCAACGAGGTATTTCGTAAATTTAAGGAAGTACATACAGAATTGTACCGCTATGAGTCTGCCAAACAGGCCGACCGCGAAAAAATGGCCCATATCCTCAAAAGTATTACCTCATACCACCAGCGAGTGAATCAGGATGTGTTTAATCGCTATGACCCCGATGCTTATCAGCGCATTAAAACCCGAGTTGACCGCCTGGAGTCAACCACCGGAGAACAATTAGAAGCCCTGCTCGATAAGCTTAAAGAGCAGGAGTTTAACGATGCTATGCAGTCAACGGATTTACAGGAGTCACTTAGCGACGACCTGCCAGGCGTACGCTATTACCTGGAGCTGGTTGACGAAGCCGGCGATATGATAGCCGCGGTTATCTCTCACACCACAGGTAACACCAATGCCGAAACAGACTTTAACGATGATGCAGCCAGCTTCGAGGAGTATTTAAATTTGCTTATTCCACTGGAACAAAAACCGAATGAGTTACAAGATATTGCAACAATAAAACGGATGTATAAAATCATCCAGGATGAAGCGGAAACCGTGTTCAAAAGTTATGATCCTCAGGCGTACAAGCAAGCAACGAACACGCTCAATGAGCTGAACAAAAAGTATATTCAGGATGTGGCGAAGATTCTGGATGTCTCCGCCCAGGAAGAAATTGACGATGCCTCCAGCGCACTTGCCTTACTCGTAGAGGGTCTGAGCGCTATCTCGATTGTAATTATAGTGATTACTTTGATTGCTGCCGTACTTGGTATGGTCATTGCCTACCTGATCAGTAGCTCAATTGTATCGCGACTTAGTCAGGTGCTGGGCGTGGCTGAGCGGATCAGTGCCGGTGATATCTCTGACAGAGACATTGCGCACAAAGGTCAGGACGAAATTGACGGACTGGCCGAAGCCACCAATAAAATGGCTCGCTCTTTGAACGAGCTATTACACTCAATTGCTCAGGTGGTAGATGATGTGCGTACTTCGAGCCACGATATTGCCGAAGCCAATGACCAAATCGCCTCGCGCAGCCGTTCATCTGCCGATCAATCAACTCAAGTTGCTACGGCCATTGAGGAGATGAGCGCCACAGTCTCAGAGGTTGCGTCACAGAGTCAGGTAGCAGCCAGCCACGCCGATCAGGCACGCACTCTGGCATCCGGAGGTGGAGACACCGTCGGACAAACCGTCAGTAAAATTAAAACGGCCTCACAAAACGTGCAGAAAACCGCTGAAAACGTGACTCACCTGGGCGAGCTGAGTAGCCAGATAGGTAACGTGATCGGCGTGATTGGCAGTATTGCCGAGCAAACCAACCTGCTCGCATTAAACGCCGCTATTGAAGCTGCACGTGCCGGCGAACAGGGTCGTGGTTTTGCCGTGGTTGCCGATGAAGTCAGAACGCTGGCGGAACGTACTTCAAAAGCGACGGAGGAAGTGGTTTCTACAGTTCAGTCAATTCAGTCGCAGACCGAACATGCCGTCAGCTCAATGCAAAACAGCGTGTCCCAGGTTGACCAGAGTGTTTCTATGGCAGAAGCTGCGGGGGCTCAGCTGGATGATATTGTGCGCGGTGCGTCTGAAATTGCCGCCATGATCCAGTCGATTGCCACAGCAACCGAGGAACAATCTGTGGTTGCCGGTGAAATGGCGCAGGACATCTCAAAAATAGAGCAATCCAGTCAGAGTTCCTTACAGGATACCCAGGTTGCCGCTTTGTCTGCACAAGAGCTCAATAAACAAGCTGAGCAGCTGGCTCAACTGGTTCGTAAATTCAGACTCAGAACTTAATTTTACCTAGGTATTCAGGCGCTGCACTCCTTACAGTGCCTGAATATCGAGAACACTGTTGCTTGACTTAATGAAAGTCCCGAGACTTACTGTGCAAGGCGCCCAGGATCTCACTGCGGTCAGTCAGCCTGCCGGCAATGACATGGATCACCTCGCCTTCTTTTTCAACAACCCCCTTTACTTCCAGAAGTTTAGCACTGAGATAAGCCTGCTTTTGAGCACGTGCCGTGCCCGCCCATACCACCACATTGATATTGCCTGTGTCATCTTCAAGCGTAAAGAAGGTCACCCCACCCGCAGTGCCTGGCGCCTGCTTGCCAGTCACGATCCCAACCACAGTCACCAGAGATTTATGCCGACAAGCACTAAGCTGCGCCATGCGAGTAAAACGACCCAGTTTACCGGCCTTGTCGAGCAAGGTGACCGGGTGCTGGCCCAGCGTGAGGCCCAGCGCCGCATAGTCTTCCACCAGATCGTCCATATCATCTGGCTGGAAAATACAAGATTGCGATTCCGCCAGCGAATGCGAACCGTCAAGCTCCGTACGTGTGGCAAATAACGGCAAGGCCTGTTCCTGATCCATCAGTGTCCAGCGAGCTGAATAACGATCGCCCTGTAACGCTTTCAGCGCATTGGCAGACGCCAGACACTCCAGCACATGACCAGACAATCCGATGTGCTTTAGTTCAGCGATATTCTGAAACCCTCTACCCGGGCGAGCAGCCAGTAACTGCTCTGCATTGTCACGCTGTAAGCCTTTTACCAGGCGCAACCCAAGTCGGATCGCAAACCGTTGCTGTTGCTGTTGCTGTTGCTGTTGCTGTTGCTGTTGCTGTTGCTGGCAAATATGATGATCGTACTCAGAGGCATTGACACACACAGGCAGAACCTCAACCTGATGACGCCTGGCATCCTGGACCAACTGTGAAGCACTATAAAACCCCATTGGCAGACTGTTTAATAGTGCGGTATAAAACATCGCCGGATAGTAGTGTTTCAGCCAGGCTGATGCATAGGCCAGCACAGCAAACGAGGCGGAGTGGCTTTCCGGAAAGCCATACTCACCAAAACCACAGATCTGCTCAAAAATGCGCTCGGCAAAACTCACCTCATAGCCCCGCTGTTGCATGCCATTGATCAGCTTCTCTTTAAACTGCATCAGTTCACCGCTTTTTTTCCACGACGCCATTGCCCGGCGCAGCTGATCTGCCTCCCCACCGGAAAAGCCCGCCGCAACCATCGCCAGTTTAATCACCTGCTCCTGGAAGATAGGGACGCCCATAGTACGAGACAACACCGACTTCACCTCTTGCGACGGGTAAGTCACGGCTTCTTCACCATTACGACGCTTTAAGAAAGGGTGCACCATATCCCCCTGAATAGGACCAGGCCTGACAATGGCAATTTGGATCACTAAATCGTAATAACAGGCGGGCTTTAATCGGGGCAGCATGCTCATTTGTGCACGGGACTCTATCTGAAACACACCAACAGTATCTGCCCGCTGAAGCATTTTATATACCTGAGGGTCGTCACCCATCCGGGTTAACTCAGCCAAATCCAGCTGTCTTGATGTGTGCTGTGCGATCAACGCAAACGTTTTACGAATGGCACTCAACATACCCAGAGCCAGTACATCGACTTTGAGCAGTTTAAGGCTTTCAAGGTCGTCTTTATCCCACTGGATCACTGTGCGCTCTGCCATAGCAGCATTCTCTATGGGTACCAGATCGTGCAAAGGGCCTGCGGAAATCACAAAGCCACCCACATGCTGAGAAAGATGGCGGGGAAAGCCCATGATTTCTTCAACCAGGCTGATGAAGTGCTGCCCTTTCAGTGAGTCTGGCTGCAAGCCAAGCTCACTCAACTGAGTTTGCCAGTTTTGACCACGGTCACGACGGTTCACATTGCGGATAAAATAGTCCAGCTGAGTTGCTTCAATTCCCAGCGCTTTCCCGACGTCTCTGACCGCACTCTTAAAACGGTAGCTGATCACCGTTGCAGCCAGCGCGGCGCGCTTACGACCATATTTATGGTAAATGTACTGGATCACCTCTTCACGACGTTCATGTTCAAAATCCACATCGATATCTGGCGGCTCGTTACGCTCTTTACTAATAAAACGCTCGAACAACACCGACACCTGGCGTGGATCTACCGCGGTTATCTCCAGGCAATAACACACCACCGAGTTGGCTGCCGAGCCCCGCCCCTGATATAAAATCGCTTTGCTACGTGCAAAACGTACCAGATCATGAATGGTGAGAAAAAAGTAGGGATAGTCCAGCTCCTCAATCAGTGCCAGTTCTTTAGTGATGATCTCGGCTATCTCTGGCGGCACGCCTTGTGGAAAGCGCTTTTTTTGCCCATGTTTTACTAAATCGCGTAAATGCTGCATCGCCGTTTTTCCTGCGGGCACCAGCTCTGCCGGATACTGATAACGCAAAGAGTCCAGATTAAAATGACAGCGCTTTGCTATGCGTAAAGATTCTGCCAGCCAGGGTGCCTTAAACAGCTTGCTGAGCTTTTCCCGGCTACGCAATGCGCGTTCGGCATTAACCAATAACCGGCCTTTGACTTGTTCAAGCGGCAGATTAAGCCGAATGGCCGTCAGTGTCTGTTGTAGTCTGAGTCGCTCACTGCTATGCATTAACACACCACCACATGCCGTAATGGGTAACTGATAGCGCGCAGCCAACACCTCACAGTGGGTAATAAAACGTTGCTCCTGATTTACTAAATGACGCTGCATGCCCACCCAACTACGATGTTTATGATGACGCACCAACCAGGCTCCCCAGTGCTCATCTCGGTCATCTCCTTTAGGTAACCAGATAAGCAGGCAGTGACGTAACGACAGTAAATCCCATTCGGCCAGCTGATAGTAACCTTTTTCAGCACGTCGTCTGGCATTGGTGATCACCCGGCATAACTCACTGTAGGCTGCTTTATTCGGACAAAGTAACACCATATCCAGTGACTCAAAACGCATCAGGCTGCCCACAATCAGTTGTAAATCAAGTTGCAGCTCCTTAATTAACGTATGCGCCCTCACTACCCCAGCCAATGAGCATTCATCGGTAATGGCAAGCGCAGTATAAGCGAGAAAATCAGCCTGACGCACCAGTTCTTCTGGCCTCGATGCGCCCTCTAAAAAAGAGAAGTTAGTTTGACAAAACAGTTCTGCATAACCATGCAGCCTGGCACTTCCGGGCGGCTCACCCGTCCCCTGGCCAACCGTCTGTTTTATCCCCGGTGAAGAAACTGGTAAGGCGAACATCGCTGACTTATTCTTTGCCATCAGCTGAAAACCCCATGGCAAAACCAGCGCTGCTGGCGATCTCGGAACACCCATAACCAACGCCCCTGTGCATCCTGAGCCACAAAGTAATCTCGTTCAACCTCATGAGCATCCCACCAGCCAGTGCAGATCCGTTCAGGGCCTAAGTGGACATTAATTTTATGCTGTAATGGCTCGATACTCGGCAGTAAAAAGGCGGGTCTGAGATAGCCCATTTCAGGGTATAACGAAGGTGCATTCGGCAAAGATGTCCCCGACAAAGGTGTCCCCGGCATACTCAGTGGCGTACAGTATCCAGTTGCCAGCTCAGGGCGCAAATCATCACAGGCTGTCAGCCCCTGTACAGCACGCTCACCTAATTTAGCCTGCAACACAGCGACCAGACCAGCAGGCGTCATTGTACCGCGTTGCTCGGCAAATAAGTCATGCATCAGTTCATCGGGCTGACACATCTGTGCAACTTTTAGCCCTATTGCCTGTACCGGACCATTGAGTGTCACTGAGCTGAGTTTAAGGTCGCATAAGTTCAGCCACAGATCGGCCCGATCTGTACCTTCTGCACGACCCACTTCAAGCTGCAGGGGTTCAGCATCGCGCTGATACAAGGTCAGTATTAATTGCCTGGCATGTCGATTACGTAACCGTAAAAACTGCTCCTGTTGCACCAACAGTTTAAGCAGCGGTTTATTCAGCCAGTCCAGATTTTCTATGTCATACAGCAGTGGCAGATAGCGTTCAAACTCTGGCTCTGGTTGATAAAAAGTCACAGGATGAGGCACTTTCCCGCGCAATCTGGACACATACTGTACCAGCTCACAATCGAAACGTTTTCCCAGCTCCACCAGAGGCAGCGCGAACAACTCACCGACAGTTTTAAACCCAACCCGTTGTAGCCGCTCAAGCTGTTTAGCAGGCAGTGATAAAGCCACCAACGGCAGGCCATGTAAGGCTTTTTCAAGCGCTTCTGGGTTCTGATGTGCCAAAGCGCCATGCTGTTTTGCCAGCAACCGGGCGGCCTCCGGAGAGTAGCCAAATGCAAACCGATAGGTAAAGGACTGTGTATCCAGATGTGAGCGCAGTGTGCTCAGGTAGTGAGATAAATCCCGGTACATGGCGAGCATACCGCTGACTTTCAGTAATAAGCCCTGAGGCGCAAACAGAGCAATATCTGCCGTGATCAGATACAACCACTGGGCAATTTCACGGATCGTTCGGCTTTCATCGGCTTCATCATAGGGATGTACAACCAGCTCTCGACTGCGGGCCGCGGCGGCGGCCAGTCCCATACCCGTCGAAATTCCCAGTTGTGCAGCAGCCTGATCCAGCTGCATCACCCTGTTGTCACGCCCACCTACGATGATGCAGGGCCGAGATAACTCAGTGGTGATACCATCAGGCTCTGTCTCATCCGATTTTTGCGTTTGCTCCGCGATTTTCAGTTTATCGAGCTGAATAGCAGGAAAGTGTAAATACAACCACAAAGTCATTACCACTACCTGCCTGTAGAATATTGCTGTGCAACATCTGGCACTTCCTTGCTCTGAGTATGAAATTGTTCGGTCAGCTCAGGCCAGAGCAGTGACATATCCAGTGCAAATTGGGACTGAGCCCAGCCGCCTTTGCGCTTTTTAACTGTGATACTCAGACCTTTGGTATGTGGGTTAAGTCCCAGGCTTAAAGACACTGGCAAGGTCCCCTCGCCATAGTGTTCACGACGTAAAAGATACAGACACGCCTCGCCAGTCTGAGCTGCCAGCTGCAGACGCTTGACCTGATACACCTGGAGTGCCCCATGCCATACCAAGACACTGTTGCAGGCGCCACTTTTCAGGCACTGCTCAGCAGCCCACAGTGCTTCTTGCGGGCACCCTGGGGTGATCTCCAGCAATTTGCCGGTGTCCATTCCGATACGCTGCAAAGCATCGGCGTTCAGACGAGCCGGCGGATTAATGATCGCCGTTAAACCACTTTGTTGCATCAGACTGGGCAATAGCAATCTCAGCTCACCAATGCCCAGCTCAGTATGCAAATCCACGACGCCGACTTTAGGAAAGCCACCCTGTAAGTGTTTATCCAGTTCTGTATATCCTGTCGTCGTGAGCGCTTTACTGTGTTGCTGACGCCCAATAAGCCCTGAGCCTTGCCAAACCAAATCCTGACGCTGTAATCGTTCAATTAAATTGCTCATAACACACCTTAAACTGTATATTTATACAGTATAATTACTGTTGACCAAAGTGCAAGCATGCTGTGTATCTCGCCGCAGGCAGACCCGCTAAACAGCACAGAGAACACATAACGGTTAATCCAGATCAAGCAGTGACAACCAGAGTCAGTTAAAGTGAGAGAGACAACAGGAGCGTATTATGTGTGGACGATTAAATATCACCGATGATCCCTTTGTGATCGAGATATTAGAGGGGCTGGGCATTGAGAACCCGAGAGAAAACATGCACTTTGGCCGCTTCAAAAAAGCAGCGGACAGCATCAGTATTGTGCATGAAGAAAATGGCCAGCGGCAACTCAGTAGCGCAACCTGGTGGCTGTTGCTAGACCCAAAACCAGAGCAAGGTTTTAAACCGTCCAAATACACGTCATTTAACAGCCGCTATGACAAACTTCACGTTAAAGGCAGCGCCGCCTATCTGCCATTTCATTACAGCCGCTGTATTATCGTGGTAAAAGGCTTTGGTGAAACCCAGTTTACCAAAGGCAAACCACAGCATTATTATGATTTTATCGCCCCTGACGGCGCACTGTGCTTAGGTGGACTATATAAGGTGTGGCACCATCCACACAGCGGAAAAAAGCACTACTCCTGCTCAGTGATCACTCTGCCTGCACACCCAAAACTGCGCCGTTACCACGACAAAGCGAGTCCTCTGATCCTGCCACCTTCGCCTGCTGAGCTCAACGCCTGGCTAGACAGCACCCAGCACAATGGCGGCGGCTTTACGCATTTGCTGATCCCACATTTATATCAGCGCCTGGCCGCCCTGCAGATAGACAAACCCAGTAGTTACAACCCGCTGGGCGAGGTCACTTATATTGCCAAAGATCCTCCCCGACACGGACAATAAGAATCACACCTGGTATCGCGCCAGAATGTCATCCAGCCGAACGGCAAGCTTAGCCAGATGCTGTGATCGGTCGTCAATATCCTGACTACGTCCCAGATTACCATTGGCCTCTTCACTAATTGCACTGATGGCCTGACTGATCTGTGCCACAACTGCCGACTGCTCTTCTGCAGCCGTTGCAACCTGAGTATTCATCGCCACAATCTGCTCAATGGCATCAGACACCTCTATCAACGAGTCCTTTGCCTGCTCAGAGGTCTGCGCATTGTCAACGGAGCGTTCTCGACTTTGCTGCACGGACTGACGAGCTTCGCCAACACCGTTTTGCAGTGCCTTAATCATCTGCTCAATTTCCTCGGTTGCCTGTTGAGTACGCTGCGCCAGCCCCCTTACTTCATCTGCGACCACCGCAAAACCTCGCCCGGATTCACCGGCCCGCGCAGCCTCAATCGCAGCATTCAGCGCCAGTAAGTTAGTTTGCTCTGCAATAGACTGGATCACATCCAGCACACTTCCTATCTGCTCGCTTTGAGACGACAAGCCATTCATCACATCCCCGACCTTATCCATTTCTTCAGCCAGTTGTTCTGACACCTCAGCACAGTGCTCCACTAGCTGATTGGTCTGGCAGGTCAAAGAACTCACCTGATGGGTTTGTTCTGAGGTATTAAGTGCGCTGCTAGCCACCTCCTGCACCGTATACTGCATTTGTTGCCCGGCCGTAGCCGACTGCTCACAATCCTGCGACTGCTTATTCACACCATCAATGAGACCTGCCACACGATCAGAGAGCGCCACTGACATTTCCTTGAGTGTATGAGCACTGTGTAGTAAGTCAGCGAAGTTATGCTGTAATCGCTCTACCAGACTATTGACTGATCGGCTTAAATCACGGATCTCATCATCTCCTTCATCGGGCGCACGCAGTCTGAAGTCGTTATTATCTGCAATACCACGGATCGCTTTACTGGCAGCAATGACCGGTCGTGTAACACGATTAGCCACATAGAAACCAACCAGACTAGCAATGATCGCAGCCACAGAAACGAACAGAATAGAAGAACTGAGCACGGAATACTTCAGCTCAGAAATCATTGCAAACGCTTCACTTTCATCGATTTCACTCACAATTGCCCAATGTAATCCGTCAATATCCAACGGCGCATAGGCTGATGCCACAGGCACACTCCGGTAATCCGAAAAAATAGCAAAGCCACTTTGACCAGCCAGCGCAGCTCGGGTGCCCGGAGAATCAATTCTGAGCGTGCCTATGGTTGTGTGCTTCTGCTCAATGTCATCAACCATGGCTTTATCAACATCAAAGGTTCTAAGCTGAGCGATAAAACCTCCTGGATCTTCGACAAAAAACCGACTGTTATTGAGCAACAGCTTGCGCTGATTGACCAGGTACACCTCACCACTGTCTCCCAGTCCCTGAGCACGCCACTGTCCATCCAGCGTCAACATACGATTAATCTCATCAACAGGTAACTGAAATATCAAAGTGCCGAGTAGTGTGCCATCATCAGCCAGGATCGCGGAACTGACAAAACCAGCCGCCGCATTGTAGGAAGGCAGATAGGGACTGAAATCCACAAAGTGACCCTGACGTACCTGCTGAGTACGAGCCGCCTCATAGGCCTGTGCTAAACCGGACTTCTGGAACGGCCCAGCGGTTAAGGAAGTCGCGAAATCCAGTTCCTTAAATACAGAGTACACCACATCGCCCTGAGGGTTGGTAATGAATATATCGTAAAAGCCAAAACGCGCCTGAAACTCTCGTAGTGCTTTGTGATAACGGCGATGTACAGCACTATAGGCACTGTTGTCACCCGCATCCAGAAGCTTATCTTTACTGCCTAAAGGATTGGGATTAGTAGCGATATAGTGGGATTGTAAAGCCCGAGCCGTGGGGCTTAAACCCGCTAACAGCTGACTCATACTCAGGCTGTCACCGCGGTTTTTTTGCTCATATTGATGAAGAAACTGAGTGTTATAATAACGACTCAGAGCGAGATCTTCATCTGACGTCACATGGGAATAGCTTGTAAATGCCTGCGAAAAAGCTCGACTGGCGTCTATCACCATGGTGGATCCTGCCAGGGTCACAACCTGATCAGAAATCGTTTTAAAATAGCGTTCAACCTGAGTTTGCATCGCGTTGCGACGCGATACCAGATTGTTTTCAATTTCCTTTGTCACGGCGGCCTTTCCCTCCTGGTAAGCCAGTAAGCCGATAACAAAGCAGGTGATAAGTAAGGGAATTACAGCAAGCAGAACAGCAAGGATACTCAGACGGTTTTTTAATTGCACGTAAACTCCTACAGCACAAAGCAGCTCAGTTCCAGGCCGGGGGAACTGGCAAAATGTATACCACAGCCAACACCGATGTAGGCCCTAAATAACGAGTGGGCGCTTTAACAACATCAGAAGTAGCACATACACCATGTCAGACTACAGCCAGGGCCTGCCTTAGTGAAAAGGCTGTCATGACTCGCGTATCCTTGACATGAATTAGTTATTAAAATTGATTTGATACATGAACTAACCTACACCTTTTAATACTTTGATACTAGTAATAAAAGATTGGTTTTTGATGTCAATCAGGTATGACCAATTCAGACCAACTGAATTAAGGTGTAGAAATAGAGTAGAAATCGAGCCACATCTGTGGTCCAACTAAAAATGACAGGAGACTTTTTAAATGTTCAGATTCAGAAAGTACTCTGAGTAAAGAGTGATGAGTCAGCTGCCCATCAAGGTTGGCAGGGTGCTTCTTTGCATCCGCTTATTGCTGAAGCTACAGCGCCGCCATCTACAATTTTCACTGCTTTTTTAGCAATGAAAATATTCATAGAAAACAGCTAAAAACAAATAATAAACCATTGAAACAAAATAAAAACAAAAAACAAAAAACAAGGCTGGATTAATTATTACACCATTACACACAAAGCATTAATTAAATACCCGCACCAGTCTCACCAAAAAACACAACAATAAGACACACAAAGCATCACAACATGATTTTGACATAAAGTTGAAAGCATTTTTTCACATCTTGTCTCTAGAATAGCGCCTCTCTCAGCAGGAAGAGAGCTTCCCGTGCACCAACACTCTGCAATTTGCAAAGACAATCTGGGTTGAATTAACAAAGGGAATACAAACAAAACATGCGAGCACAAACGTGTCGCTCTGCTTACGTTAATACCAGGTAAAATAATGAAAAAAATACGCTTATTACTTAGCATCAGCGCTGCGCTCAGCAGTTTCTGCTCTCTTGGCGCACCTGAGGTGCATTACGACCAATGTCAGAGCACTTTTAGCTATCTGGGCGCCAGCTACCAGGGCACCACTGACAAAAATAACTCAGGCAGCCAGTGGTGTTACCTGAAGCAAGCCACTGACGGCTCTAGCTGGGGTAATGTAAGGATTGAGACCATTCCAGCGTTTACCACAGTCACAGGAAAAAGTTGCAACCTCCCCTCCAGTTATCAGGGAGAGCAATTTTATGGCTGCACAACGCGTAATCATAGTGCGCCCTGGTGCTATGTTGATGAACAAGGTAGCTGGGAGGAATGTGCCACCGAAGAGCCTGAACCGCTCATGAGCCACACCCATCCTCAGCCGAATAAACGACTTGACCGCGTTGCACTGGGCTCTTGTTTTAAAACACAGGGCGATATGCCCGAAGCACTGGCACGCCTGATAGGACACAAACCCGACTTATTCTTCTGGCTGGGTGACAATATCTATGCCGACACCACAGATATGAGCACTATGCGACAAAAATATGATGATAAAAAACGCAACCTTGACTATCAGAAGTTTCTGGCAGCTGGGATCCCTGTCATGGCAACCTGGGATGACCACGACTTTGGTCGCAATAATGACGGCAAACACTACCCTAAACGTGCCCAAAGTCAGCTCGAATACTTAAGACACTTCGATGCGCCCGCAGATGATCCCAGGCTAAATGGCCAGGCTGGCATCTATGAAGCCAAAATGCTGGGACAAAAGGGCGAGCAAACTCATGTCATCACGCTGGATGCTCGCTATTTCCGCTCCCCCACCTTTTCTAACTATGGTGCCTGTGAAGGAAACGCCACGACGATACTTGGCGAGCAGCAATGGCAGTGGCTGGAACAAGAACTCAACAAACCCTCTGAAATTAAGCTCATTGCCAGTGGGATCCAAGTCCTTCCTCCCTTATATCAGGGTCGCAGTCGCAGCAGTTACTGTGCATATGGTGATGGCAAGAAATTTGAGCAGGTACTCAGTAACCTGCAAGAGTCAGAGATGTCTGGCACCAGTTATGAATCCTGGGCAGAGGTCCCACTGGAGCGTGAACGCCTGTTGAGGCTAGTACAAAAGTCAATCAACGCAGGCAAAACAAAAGCCGTGATTTTCTTATCCGGCGACCAGCATTGGGGTGAACTACTGCAAAAAGACATTCCGGCCAGCGCGGAGTACGGCAAAATGGCCAGAGTCTATGAGGTAACTGCTTCTGGATTTGGTCAGAACTGGCCCTATCATATTGAAAACCCTTTACGCTTACCTGTATATGCTGATACCAAAGGGGATGGCAACTATACCAAGCAATGTAAGTTTCCAGCCAAATACGCTGCCGTGACCTATCAGGGTTGTATTACCCGGGACCACGATAAACCCTGGTGCTACACCGAGGTGGACGAGAATGGCAATGGTATAAAGGGTGAATGGGGTAACTGTGCGGCCAGTGGTGCAACGATTCCCACCGGCCAGGTTGGTGTTGTCAGTAAAGATATTGCGGATCTGACTACCAGTAACCGTCATCTGATCAACAAATCTGGCAGCAACTACGGCATGCTGGATATAGACTGGCAAAAACGCACCATCAAGTTATCGATAGAAACAGCGAAGGAAGAAGCGGTGTCGACGATCATTAATTTCTAGAGATGCAATACACAACCGTATGCTGATCTGGTGAACACAGGTCAGCATTGTGTATCTAGCCCAATTGAATGTAACGGTTATTTGACGACTTTCAGGCTCAGCCTCGATACAGAAGAAGACATCGGCACTGGGTGATCTGCAGCCCTGGCACGAAAGGCACGGGCTCTGTCATGTGCACTGCGAACCGCATCGCATTGCGCGATAATATCTTCTTCATCCAGTGCCTCACCCAAATCCATAACGATCCGATACGCCGATTCGTACAATTCTTGTTTGGCATCTTCTTCAGCGCGAAAGCGCATAAAGAAATTCTGCACTTTTTGCTCGGGTCCATGTAATTCAATGCCCTGAATACAGGCCCCTATCATAATGGCAAGCAATAAAAATAGCGCAATAATTGTTAATGCTAACAATAGCATGTTTATGCCTCCTGTCTGATCCGTGATTCCATAAACTTATAGAATGGATACTTGGCAACAATTAACCAGATCATAATATTGGCGCACACAGTTATTGGGCCATATAAAGCATAGATTGCGTTGCTTTCAAGGAAACCTCTCAATACTAATTGTAACGCATTCAACAGAACCAGTAAGAAAGTAATATATAATGTATAGCGTGCAGCCTGTGTGAACAAACAACCTCGGATCAAGTGCACAATATACAGAGTAACCGCATAAGAAACTCCACAACACACCAAGGTGAAGTAATATATCTGGATCTTTATCTGCAGATCGATTTCCAAAGCAAGGATAAATGATGCCAGTTGGCCACTGGTTATATTGAAAATCAGACACGTCAGAGCAGTCAAGAAACATGAATGAAGTTTATGATCTGAGATTGTTTTAAGACTCGCTTTTCCGCCGAACAGAAGATTTAACCTGTACTGCTTGAAGTAATACAACAAATATATAACAACCATCAGCTGTAAACATCGTAACGTCCATCCCGTTACTACATAAAACTCACTCATGTTTTGTCCTTTATATAGCGCGACACTAGCAGTATTGCGACGACAAAGTACCCTGCTCACAGTCTCTGGGCTGGTCTCCATCAGAAGTGATGCCGCCAAATACCTTAGCAAGTTGTTTTTTTGACAAGCCATAACCGTTTAACTGCTTCAATTTCTTTGCTTTCACAATTAAACGATGGTTGTTTTTCTTGGTAGTAGCTTTCATGGGCTTTTCCTTTCATAGCTTATTGGATAGAACAATCTCAGCCACCTGCTGCAGTCATGTTAAACAAGCACGGCTGGATATTCAACTTAAATTTAACATTAGATTAACCAAAAGCAGTATGACCAGACATAGTTAGCAGGGACGTTTAAAGCTAAGTTACCATGAAAATATTAATATTAAAGACGTTGTAAAAAATACAATCCACTCAAATGCAATTTATGAACTCAGTAACAAACACCTACTGCGGCCAACAGAAGGTCGACGTACCGCGCCGCTCGGGTGATGTGTACAAAAAAGAGAGAGATTGAAAGCTAAGCGTGGAGCTGCCCCTGGTAAACACATACTCGGTTACGACCACCGCGTTTTGCATCATAAAGTGCTTCATCAGCCTGTTTTAAAAGTATTTTTCCACTATCCATACCAGGTTGATAAAAGGCGACGCCAAAACTGGCTGAAATGGTAAACAGGGTATCTTTAGCGGTAAAGTTAAGCTCAGTCAGATCGCAGCGCAGGCGCTCCAGATAAACAACCACTTTGTCCTGTTCACATTCAGGGATCAAAATACAGAACTCTTCGCCACCAATGCGCGCAACCAAATCTGAGCTGCGGCTGGACGCCAGTAAAAACCGTGCGACCTCTTTGAGCACTTCATCACCCATATCATGGCCCCACTGGTCATTGATCTGCTTAAAATAGTCAATATCGAGCAAAACCAGCGCAAACAAACACCCGTAACGGGATGAGCGGTCCAGCTCCTGCTCGAAGCGCAATGTAAAAAATCGCCGGTTGAATAAACTCGTCAGGGGATCCTGATTGGCAGTCTTTTCCAGCATAGCATTCGCCTCTGTGAGCTCCGCCGTGCGTTCGTCAATTTTATCCTGCAGGTTATCATTCAGTGCCCTCAGTGTGCGCATCATATAGCTAAAGTGGGCTGTCAGCTCTCGAACCTCCTGCCAGCCACGCGTGACTCTTGGAAGCTCGCTCAGATCTCCCTCATGGGTTACCTTTTCAATATAGGACTTGAGGTTTTCAATGGGCTGAGAAATATAAATCGACAGCCCAATGCCAACAATCACAGCCATTAGCACAATACCCAATTCAGCGGCATAGATAACCGAACGATTGGCATAGACCATAGCATTCACTTCGTTTTCATCCATTTTGGCCACTAACCCCCAGCCCAACTGCTCGATGTAGCGAGTTGATGCGAGCACAGGGACGCCGCGATAGTCAGGGGACTGTTCCAGGACAAGTTCATTACCAGACAAGGCTTGTATGATGGGCACAGTGCCTTCGGCAAAAGAGACTGTGCGCGTGAACGCGGCTTTAAGGTCATACTTGAGAGGCGTCGCAAACAGGGCATCGCCATTGCTATCCTGCATAGCAATAAGCCACTCCCCAGTCTGGCCCAAACCGGTTCGGTCTCTGACCAGTTGATTAAGAAATTGAGTCGAAAAGTTCACCTTAACATAGCCAACCAGCCGCCCGTCTAACAACAAAGGTGCCACACGGCTCAACTGTACCTGTCCATTATGCTGTTCCAGACGCATGGGGCGATCTTCAAATTGTGCAGCTGCCAGGCTATCGAGCTTCTCAAACCCATTGGTTGCAGTAACAAACTGCCCCTGACTATCAAACACGCCTATGCTTTTAAGGTAGGATCGATCGATGGCGGCATCATTAATGATCCGGGTGATTTGCGCTTGGTGCTGAGTTTCCTGCGTATTATTCCACAATGCCAACGATCGGCGCAGCTGCGTCCTGCTGGCTATTTGCGCCACATTGTCGTTTGCGCGTTCTACGCCAGCAAGGATTCGTAGCTTGGCGATTTGTGAAATCGCGTTCAGATTAGACTTAACCTGCTCCCGATACTGCACGCCCGTGTAACTGTTGAGAGAATACAGCCCGATAAACAGGGGTAATGCCGTCACTACGATAAAGGTTGCGATAAGCAGGTGTTTTAACTTCACATGCGCCCGAAACACTGTGTGATTGATCTATTCAGGATAGCACAATCCCACAATATTGCGAGAATCACAACAATACAAACTGTAATTCAATCATCAGCAGTGTCAGTGATACCAATTATTAAAGATAACCCCACCTGCGCGTAATCACATGCGGCTTTTGACCCGATTGGTTGCCTGAGCCGTGGCCGGATCATCTGGCCAAAAGTGCTTGGGATAGCGTCCTTTCATCTCTTTTTGCACTTCACGATAGCTGGATTGCCAGAAATGCGCCAGGTCTTGGGTGAGTTGCAGCGGGCGCTGCGCCGGAGACAGGAGTTCCATCAGTACCGGCAGGCGCCCCTCACACAATATCGGGCTGTGGCTCATCCCATAGACTTCCTGCATCCGCACCGATAAACGAGCCGGACCATCAAGCTGGTAGTGAATACGTATATTTGACCCGCTTGGAACAGTGATTCGCTGTGGTAATAGTGCATTAAGACGCTGCTGCTGCGCCCACTCCAGATTGCTTAACAAGGCAGCATGTAAATCAAGCTTTTTTAACTGGGGAAGTTGTTTCACATCGCTCAGATAGGGCGCAAGCCAAACTTCCACCTTTGCCAGCAAACTAGCTTCATCTATCGCCTGAAACTCCTGAGGGTATAACGCTTGCGCCAACGTCATCCTGGTCAGTAGGCCTTCACAGTCTGCATAGTCTTTAAATATCGGCAAACCTTGCTGGCGGACTAGGGTAAGCCAGGCTTCTGTACGCAACTCAGTATCTATCGGACCTGGCGCAGGCTTCGCGGTATAAATCCAGTGCCCCAGATATAGTCGCTGCTCATGAACAAATTGCCCTGATTTTTGCTCAAATTCACAGACATCACGTTCACGAAACAGATGAGGCAATGCATTTTGTACATGTTTGGGCTCAAAAGCAGTTGCGCTAAATATTTGCAGGCCTTTGTGCCCGCCTAAATCGGCAATTGCCAGATAGTCAGCATCCTGCCAATATTCCTTGTGCGCACTTACACCAGCCCCATTAGCCAGTACCCAGCCCTGCCCACGACGCTTTGCAAGGCGGTCCGGAAACGCCAGCGCGACCACCAGAGGTAAATGCTCTATCGCCAGTTCATCGGATGTATGCTGTAACTGTGCGCGGCGCAACCAAAATAGCAGTTGCTGACGAAACACAGGGTGAGGGCGAGTAGCTTGCTGCTGCAGGGCAACGCTGAGTTCAGCGGATGCCGATACCCGACTCTCTAACAGCGCAACAAAATAGCAGCCAAGCTGCACAATGCCTGGATATTCAGCTTCTAACTCTTGTGATTTTAATAGCATGTGGCCAAAGCGAGGATCCGCACCCAGCGACTGGACCTGTTTGCCCAATGGCGTAACACGGCCACGAATATCAATGAGTTCCAGCGCGTTTAATAACTCGTTCGCCTTTGCAAGCTGCGCATCTGTGGGCATGTCCAATAATGCCAGTTCATGAATTTCGCTGCCCCACACTTTGGCCTCAAGCATCAGACCACTCAGATCACTACACAAAATATCAGGCCGGTCATAGCCATCTCGACGCTCAAACAACGCCTTACTCCCCAGCCGATAAACGACCCCGGCTTCAATACGCCCTGCCCGCCCCGCTCGTTGCACCGCAGAGCTACGAGAAATAGACTGAGTGACCAACTCACTGACACCAGTGCGCAGGTTGTAATGTGCTGCCCGTCGCTTGCCGCTGTCCACAACAACACGGATTCCTTCTATTGTCAGTGAGGTTTCAGCGACATTGGTAGTAAGTACCACCTTACGCATTCCTTTAGGTGCAGGTGCAATAGCAGCCTGCTGAGTTTGCTTATCCTGCTCCCCGGACAACGTTGCTAGTAATAATTGTGGATCAGATGCTATCGTGTTCTGAAGTGCATCGGATACATATCGAATTTCTTTTTGCCCGGGTAAAAATACCAGTACACTGCCAGACTGTTCACTGAGCGCCTGGCGCACTATGGGTGGGATTTGCTCTAGCCAGCGGCTCTCATCTTTGAGTGGAATATACACCTCATCAATCGGAAAACTACGTCCGTCGGAGCGCACCGCAGGGCAATCCAGAAATTGCTGATATCGCTCACTATCCAGGGTCGCCGACATCACCAGTATATGCAGGTCGTCACGCAAAGCCTGTTGTGATTCCAGAGCAAATGCCAATGCCGTATCTGCTGCTAAAGAGCGCTCGTGAAACTCATCAAAGATAAGTAAATCGACCCCTTCCAGCTCAGGGTCAGCCTGAAGTAAGCGCGTTAATGTGCCTTCAGTCACAATTTCAAGCTGGGTACGTGCGGAGACTTTAACTTCCTGACGGATCCTGAGGCCCACTCGCTCACCGACGGCCTCATTCAGTTGCGCAGCCAGAAAACGGGCAATATTACGTGCAGCCAGTCGCCTGGGTTCCAGCATAATGATACGTTTAAAGTGTCCATCCAGCATCAGTTGTAACGGCAACCAGGTAGACTTACCCGCGCCAGGTGGTGCCTGAAGCAAAACTCGGGGTTGCGTAGTGAGTTGCGATAGAAGTTGATCATAAACGGCCTGGATAGGTAGCACTGTACTCATTGATATTGCTTTGTCTAATCTGATATGGGGCTAGTTTATACTAACCCATTCAAAAAAGTGACTCATTCAAAGCAAGTTGCATGACCGGTGCCCTCAGTAAAGCGCAACTTTGACCTGAAAAAGTGGACAGCCAGCTATTTGAGTGAAATGATCCCTGCTACCTAACACCCCGCACTATAGACAAGTTATACCAATTTGCTTAATTAAGTGTTCTATTTTGAGGCGAGAAAATATCGTCGATAACCAGGCAAAAATTTGCGAACTCATACCTTAGGTAAAGGTTCTAAATGAGAAATTTTTAACACCGTTAGCGGCATATTTGCGCCTTCAAATTGAACAAGTATTGAGTGAATTGGTATTAAAGAGGAATGCATGACTCCCAGTGGGCACCTGATGATGAGCTGGCTATGCGGTGCCAGTACAGTCTCAACAAAACGAGAACGGATACTTATCACTGTAGCGGGCTTGTCCCCTGATGTAGATGGCATCGGCCTGCTGGCTGACTGGATCACAGGCACAACGCGTTTCTATCATCAGTGGCATCACGTTTTAGGTCATAATCTGTTGTTTGCGCTAGGCATCGCAACCTGTGCAAGTTTACTGGCCCGGACCAGAAAGAAATGCGTATGGCTGATGTCATTTGTCGCAATCCATTTGCATCTGCTCACCGACCTAACCGGCTCAAGAGGACCGGACGGGTATCAATGGCCAATCCAGTACTTATACCCATTCAATCATACCGGGTACACCTGGCAGGGCCAGTGGGCCCTGAATGCCTGGCAAAATCACCTTATTTGGTTATTCCTTGCATTGGCCTGTATAGGATACATACGACACAGCAATATTTCATTTTTTGAACTGTTTGGGCCCAGGCTGGACGAGGCTGCACGTTCACTGTGCGCCAGACTCATGTCCAGACATTGCTGAGGGCTGTTAAGCCTCTCTTGTGTCCTTGTTTGGTAACATGTCAAAGCTGGGCTGCCTTGTTATGACGACACGGCCATACACGCCTGGTATTGATTACGGCCACATTCTTTTGCGTTGTACAGCGCGCTGTCCGCTTGCTCAATAAGTTCGGCAGGCGTCGTCGCTTTGGTACTGCCTGTACACGACAAACCCACACTCACAGTCACAACTTTGTGAGGAGAACAAGGGTGGACAATGGCCAGATCTGCGATGCTTTGTACTACCTCGGATGCGAACTGTTGTGCACTGTGTATTGATGTATCAGGTAACAGTACTGCAATTTCCTCACCGCCATAGCGACAGACCAGGTCTACGGGGCGCCTGGCACATTCAGATACTTGCCTGGTCACGCTTTTTAATGCTTGATCCCCTTCCAGGTGGCCCAGACTGTCATTAAATTTCTTAAAGAAATCAATATCAATCAGCAACAGGGTCAAGGGCACGCGGCGGCGTACACTATCTTTTAACAGGCGGTCGATTTCGATATCAAAAAAGCGACGGTTATACAGCTCGGTCAGACCATCTACAAACGACTGATTGGTCAGGATATCGGCCTGCACTTTGTACTTTAGGTGGGTGGTGATACGTTTGACCAGCGTACTGGCAACCAGAGGTTTTTCAATGAAATCCACAGCCCCCGCATCCCAGCATTTTTCCTGTACTTTTGGCTCCTGACTTGAGGTGATAAAAAGCAATGGAATATCGGCAAGTTCTGGTTGTGACTTGAGCGCTTTACATGCTTCAAGTCCTGACATGCCTTCTAAATTAATATCCATAACAATTAAGTCTGGCTTAATTTTATGGCACACTTTTAATGCTGTTTCTGCACTTTCAAAGCTAACCGTGCGACAAACTGGCTTGAGTATTCTGCTAACCAGCTTGCGTACCAACTTTGAATCGTCAACCACCAATACCGTACAACTCTCGATACTGTGTACAATTTCAAACATCGAATTCCATCCCGTTTACCCCGGATTCTGCCATTCTCCCCAACACTAAGACAGGTTGAACAGCCTGAGTTAATTAACGAGGATAACACTACAATCATAGCCTATTATACAGATTTCAACCGACCCAGCGCATTGCTGGGCTGCACTGCACATTCAGAAATCACTTGCCATAGCACTTTTTGCTCAATGGGCTTAGCAATATAGCTATCAAAACCTGCATGCTGATATTTTTGTCTGTCTTCGGATAACACATTAGCAGTCAGGGCTATTACTGGCAATGTCGGATGTTGCTGCTTTATTAACTTACAGGCTTCAAGCCCATCCATCACCGGCATCTGAATATCCATCAGAACAAAATCAGGGCGCTGACGCTTTACCTGAGTGACCGCTTCCTGCCCGTTTGCCACCAGCACCACATCCGCATTACTTTTATCAAGCAAGGCACGGATCACCAGCTGGTTAATTTCGTTGTCTTCCGCCACCAAAACCCGGACACCGGACAGCTCAGGAAGTACCACCAGCTCCTCTGACAAACTGCTCTGAGTGTGGGCACTTTTCTCAAGCGGCAGAAATACGGTAAACACGCTACCCACGTTTTCCATACTTTGCACGTCAATGCTGCCTGACATCAACTCAACCAGAGAGTGGGTAATAGACAAACCAAGACCCGTGCCACCGAATTTTCGGGTGGTTGATTTGTCGGCCTGCTCAAAGCGTTGAAATAAGCGCTCCAGTGCTTCTTTGCCAATGCCCACGCCGGAATCGCGCACGGTAAATACCACGCCAGGCTCACCTTGTACTTCTTCAATCTCAAGGTCTACACCACCGCGCTGGGTAAACTTTATGGCATTAGACAGCAGATTGAGCAGTATTTGCCGGATCCTGACCGCATCTCCTTCCCAACTAGCGTGCTCAAAACTGCCCGTCACAGACAAGTAGATCCCTTTCTGAGAGGCCACTGTTTGTAAGTCTGACTGAATATGGCTGATCAATTCGCTCAGGTTAAACGGCCGGACCTCCAGTGTCAGCTTACCAGCCTCAATCTTAGAGAAATCCAAAATATCATTGATAATAGTGATCAAGGCTCTGGCCGAGTAAGTGGCTTTTTCCAGGTATTCCCTTGCTCTGCTGGACAGGGGTTCCTCGTTCAGTAGCTGCAAGGTGCCGTATAAACCATTCATGGGTGTGCGGATCTCATGACTCATATTGGCCAAAAATTCAGACTTAGCCCGGGTAGCCTGCTCTGCGACTTGTTTGGCTTCCGCCAGAGCCTGTTCATGCTCCAGCTGTTCAGTCAGGTCATACGCTACCCCCAGAAACCCCACCAGCTGGCCTCGATTATCCTGTAATCGTGATACACTCAGGCGCACAGGTGTAAGTTGCGCGCTCTTTTTAACATAGGTCCAGTTATTGATGTCATTTTTGCCAAGCCGCGCTTTCGCCACAAAGGCTTCAAAGCCTGGCTCCACAGGATAACCCAACTCCTGAGACAGTTCTTCGGCACGTTGAACCACTTCGAGTTCCAAATGAAACACGGCAGGCGTGAGTTTGCCAATCATTTCCTCGGCTTTATAACCCAGCAGTTTCTCAGCCGCAGGGTTAAACACCGTAATGACCCCATCCACGTCGGTTGCCACCACCGAATAAGTCGCACTGTCTAAAATACTGCGCTGTAGCGCACCCACTTGTTCTATTTCAGCGGTTCGGGCCTGCACTTTTTGCTCTAATACGGCATTGGCTTCAGATAACGCCCTCTCGCGGGTTTCAGACAAGTCCAGCTGATGTGCTTTAGACTGGTGTGCACGCAAGACCAGCAATTGCACACAAAATATCACCAGCATCAGTGCCAAAGTGATCATGACCGCTTCGCGCAATGCCCGGTATGGGCTGGGTAACCCAAGTCCCTGAATGTAATCATTCGTGGGGCTGAGTTCGAGCCGCCAGGTGCGACCGTACAACTGGATCACACTATGTCCCCGATACTGGCTGAGCTGTGTCTGTGCTTCACCGCGGCTAAAAAACAAGGTGCTGGCCTGGCGGTCTATATCTTTGATCTTAGCTACCAGATTGCGTTTAATCCCTGTCAATGAACCCAGTACTTCATCAATAAGTATTGGGCTGTAACTCCAGCCTGCTAGTTGCGACATGCGCTCTGCCGGGGTATCAGGTGCATCGCTTTGGGTGTAAACCGGCATCAAAATCAAAAAGCCATGCTGTACCTTCTGATTGGCTTGCACCAGAGTGATGGGTGCCGTCAGCATCACCTCGGCGCGTCTGGCGGCCTCGGTTGCCGCAACCCGGCGCATTGTTTCAGAGCCAATGTCCAGCCCCACGGCCTGTTTATTGCGCGATTCAGGTTCAATAAATTGGATCACATACAAACTTTGTTCGTGGGGCGTTAGCTGCTTGATGTTAAATTGTTTATCGGGCCGCTGTTGTCGCGCCCCCTGCACAAACGCCGCTTTATTCTCAAAAGGCACAAAGCGGATAAAGCCAAACCCCCGGGCACCGGGAAACTCCCGTTCATGATAGCGACTGCCGGCATAACGCTGCATGCGTTCATAGTCAAAGTGTTCTACCCCCACTGTCTGAGTGGCACCGCGCAAGCCTGCCAGGCCGTATCGATACAATGCCATCCGCTCTTGCACCGCCTGAGTAAGCAGTGCCAAGTCGGCTGCCACGGCCTCTTTTATTCGTGTATCAATACCTTGCAGATGAGACTGATGGCTATACCAGCCACCCAAGGTGCCCATCCCCATTACGAGCAGCAAAGGCCAAACAAGTTGCCACAGAGACCGGTTATTCTGTTGTGGTGCATCCTGATGGTTTGTCACATTACTCACCTTACTCCGCCCTGCCACCCTTTTAATGGGGCAAGGCACTTTGTCCTTTTTGTCAATCCGCTAGTTTTCATTGCTTTGTTTTGACGCAGACGACGCAGTGAACACGTCTTCTTGCAGCACCTGCTCCAGTACCAGATACTGAGCTTCAATGTTGTCGACCAGTGTGCCGTAGTCGGTCCCATCTTCATGGCTGGCGCCTTCTTCCAGCTTGGCCAGTAACTGGGTCAGCCGCTGCGCACCTATGTCTGCACTTTGTCCGCGCAAGGCATGGCTGATCTGCTTAACCTGACCATGGTCTTGTTTATTACAGTGCTCCTTCAGAGATAACAATTTCTGGGGGGCTTTATTATAAAACAGCATACAAATTTGCAGATACAGCTCGGCGTCACCTTGCAAACGTGCAATGGTGCCATCTACATCAAGCACTTTCCCCGTCAGCTCAGGCGCCTGCTCAGCCTCCTGAGCTGCTACACTCTGTCCTGAGGGACTTGATGAAGGCATATCGGCGGGCTGATGTGATGGATAATGCCTTTTTGGCTGTTGGTATGACTTAAACTTAGACAATACATCAAATAGCAGTTTGGGCTGTATCGGCTTAGTCACGTAGTCGTCCATGCCCGCAGCCAGGCACCGTTCGCGCTCACCAGACATCGCATTCGCCGTCATCGCAATAACCGGGATATGCCGAAAAGACTCTCCCCCTTTTCCCTCCCGAATCAAGCGCGTTGCCTGATAGCCATCCATGGTGGGCATATTGCAGTCCATTAAAACGGCAAATACAGGCTGGTTGTTTTTTTCAGAGTTTAATAGCGCGCTCAATGCCTCGTGGCCCGATTGGCAGGTCACCACATGGGCATGGATCCCCTGCAGGATCCCCCGGGCTACTTCCCGGTTGATCTGATTGTCGTCTACAATCATCACAGTTGCACCGCCCAAGTCGTTCTGCTCAGTACATTGCATGCTGGGTACCATGACCTGGTGCTGATTTTTTAGCATCTTAGCAATCGCATCCTGATCAAAGACCGACAAAAAAGCCCCCAAACGGATAGGTTTAACCAGTTTAGCTAAACAGCCCTCTGTAACATTCTGATGCGTAAACTCGCTATACAGTACTATGGCTCGCTCATACATAGGGGTATCGACCAGGTTCTGCACATGGGGATGGTCGTGGTCAACCACGACAAACTCACCATCGCGCTCCACCACAATACCGCCATATTTACCTATCACATGCACAAGATAACTGCGCTCGCGGGCGTCTTCTACATGAAGCTCGAAACGCCGACCATCCAGCGTATTTTCATGAGGCTTAGGCTTGGCCGTATCCAGTGCAAATGGCAGGGTAAAATAAAACTTGCTGCCGACATTTTTCTGCGACTCAAAGCCGATTTCTCCGCCCATTAATTCACACAGATTCTTGCAAATCGACAGGCCCAGTCCGGTGCCACCAAACTCTGCACTGACACCACTGTCTTCTTGAGTAAAGGCAGAGAAAATTTTATGGTGATTATGTTTATCTATTCCAACCCCAGTGTCTTCCACGGTTACAGTGAGGTTCACCTTACCCTCTTCCTGCGTAGTCTGAGCACGTACGCAGACGCCCCCCTTACTGGTAAACTTGATGGCATTGCTCACCAAATTAAAGACGACTTGCTTAATCCGCCCGGCATCTCCCGCCAGCTCAACAAAGTCAATGTCTGTTACATCCACCACCAGGCTCAACTGTTTCTCATAGGCTTTTAGCGAAATGGAAGTGACAACATGCTCTACCACTGAAATAGGATTGAGAGGCTCCTGTTCCAGTTCCAGCTTGCCGGCCTCAATTTTTGATAAATCAAGAATATCGTTGATCAAAGAGGCCAGTGTCGAGGAGCTGGTTTCGGTCATCTCAAGATAAGACAGCTGTTTTTTGGTCAGTGGTTCGCGGCGAATGAGATTAAGCGTGCCCAAAATACCATTCAGTGGTGTGCGCATTTCGTGGCTGATGGTAGAGATAAAGGCACTTTTTACCGCCGAAGCTTTCACCGCCTTCGCCTTCTCTGCTTCCAGCTCAGCTGTGCGTTCTTTGACCTGCCGCTCAAGGCCTTCATTAGCACTTTTAACTTGCTGTTCACTAAGCTTTTCTTTGGTTGTGTCACGGCCAAATAAGGTTATCCCAACCAGTTGGTTATCGGGACCACGTACGGGTGAAACGGTAAAGTTAACATGTCGGATCTGCTCTTGTAGCGTGTAGCTTTCGTACCAATCGGTGCTTTTTGTGCCGTTTTCATTTTTAAAATATGTCACGGCATCCTGCAAACGATCCATAGGTAATTCAATCAAGTCGGTGATGTTGTGCTGCCGCTCGCTGGCCGCCAGGCTGGGGAAAATCAGCAAAGACGCACTATTGTAAGTCTGTACATTCAACTGAGTGTCAAAACTGATGATAGGCTCATCCGCCCCGTCAATAATAGACTCATACACCGCCTTATCTTCCTGATACTGCTCACGATTACGATAAAAAAGTACAATACCGCCCATAAATAACAGCAGCACCAAGGTGACCACAGCCAGCAGCATGTAGCTTGACAAACGTCGCTCATTTAATAACGTAGCAGCCTGCTGCGGCAAGGCAATGGCGGTAATAAACATTTCGTGCCCAGGCCCCTGATAACCACTGTTTAACTCTCGCTGTATGGCAACCTGCATTACCGAAGTACCATGTTTTGCAACACCGTCAACACGCCCTTTTGCTGTGCTGTGTAACTTAAAGTCATCATCAAACAGCCTGGGCCTGGCCAGATCCCGGGTATAATGAAACACCGGTTCCGGGCCATAAATATAGTGTCCCTGATGATCGGTCAGGTAATATTCCCCGGTATCACTATTGAGTAAATCAATCAGCTGCCGGGCACTGGAATTCAGCACCAATAAACCAAACAGATCGTTTTCTGCATCAAACAACGGCATGGCAATGCGCAGTACAGGAGTAAACGGACGCTGCACTTTGTTATTCTCAAAATTCAGGGAAATACGCGATGCAAAGTGCATTTCTTCGGACAAGTCCAGGGTTTCCTGAACATAATCTTTATTCGATTTATCCTGCAGTTTGGCTTCAGGAATTCGCTCTACCTTGCCACGTCGCCGGTCAACCCGAACAAACTCCCGCCCATCTGGCATAATGATCCGCAGTTGCAGTAGCTCGGAGTTGTTATGAATAAGAGAGCTAAAAATGGTGGCAATGCGTGTTTTCCACAGTTCAATGGGCTGATTGTCCTTTGGATCAACGCCATTGTTTTTCAGTGCACGAGCTATGCCCGGAAAAGGCGGGGTATCTTTCAAAAAGTGCAGGTAGCTTAAATCAGCCCGATAGCGCTGCTCAAATTGTTCTGCAATGTGCGCCGTATTTAGTTTGAGCTGACTTTCTACTTCAAACTGTACTTCACGTTGCAGCTTGCGTTCAAAGAAAAACACCGCCAGTGCAACTAACAATAGCAAAAACAGGCTGAACACGCCTGCAAACCAACGCGTTTGATTACCTTGTTTTGCTGACAGGATCCTTATCATAGTCTGACCTTTTCCCCTGTATACAGGGTGTTCTCTAATGGTTTTTTACCGATGTCAGCTTGGTCATAAGCCTGCATTGACTAGCCTTTGACCGAAAAAATAACTTTAAAAACAGCTGCTACATCCAAACTATAGTCTATGGTGCACACTTTACATGACTCCCGTAAAGACTTTTCACTTTTAGCTGGACCGTGTTTAGCCTTACCCGCTATCACCCTGACTTGGCACCCGCAGCCAAATTGTGCTCAGCAAACTCATAGGCCGCCTGACTATCGAGTGGTCGGGCATATAGATATCCCTGTGCCACATCACAGTTAAGGCTGCTTAGTTCAGACAACTGAGAGTGTGTTTCGACCCCCTCTGCAACCAGCTTCAGGCCCAGTGCCTGAGCCAGCAAAACAATGGTCTGCACAATGCCAAGGCTCTGCTCGTCAGTGCTCATATCCATAATAAATGCCCTGTCTATCTTGAGCACATCAAGCGGAAGCGATTTCAGATAAGATAAACTAGAATAGCCGGTGCCAAAGTCGTCTATGGCAATACTGACTCCCATGTTAGACAGTGCTAACAGCGTCCGTCGCGTCTGCTCAAAATCTTCAATCAGGGCACTTTCTGTGACCTCCAGTTCCAGCATCCTGCTCTGCACCAGACTTGCCTCCAGGCACTCTACAACATGCTCGATAAATTGTTCATCACGGACTTGCTGCGCAGAGACATTAACACTCACTTTAAGATCTCCGCTCAGTGTCACCAACTGGCTGGCAAACTCACAGCTTTTTTGCAGCACCTGATGACCCAAAGTATCAATCAGACCTATCTCCTCAGCAAGCGGGATAAATTCTAGCGGTGAAACCAAACCGCCACTGTCGTCTTTCAATCGTACCAACGCCTCAAAACCACAAATTTTCCCAGACACTATCTCAACCTGAGGCTGAAACAGCACGATTAAGTTGTCTTTTTCCAGGGCATCACGTAACAGCTGCTCCAACTCATGGCGTTTCATCAGTTCAGCTTCAAGCTCTTGCGAAAAAAAGCACACAGTGTTTCGCCCCTGATTTTTAGCTCGGTACATGGCCACATCGGCATGGCGCATCATGACCTCTTCCTCATTCGCATCCAGCTCCGTCATGCTCACACCAATACTGACCGAAATCTGATATTCCTTTTGCTCCAGCATAAAAGGCTCTTTAAAGCTGGCAATCAGGTTACTGGCGACTACAGCCACATAATTGACGGAGCGCACTTCTTCTAAGACCAACACAAATTCATCACCCCCAACGCGTGCCAGTGTCGCGTTAGGATCAATCACCGACTCCAGCCGTTTTGCCACTTTCTTGATTAATTCATCGCCCAGAAAGTGGCCCAGCGCATCGTTAATGTATTTAAAATGGTCAAGATCAATGAGTAACAGCGCAGTGTAAGTGTCGGAGGCCTCGGAACAGGTAATGGCATGCTGTAACCTATCGTGCAGCAAAATACGATTAGGTAATCCGGTCAGCTGGTCGTTATTGGCCAGAAAGTTCATTTTAACCGCCATCGCCACCGATTCACTGACATCATGAAACACCATAATGGCCCCGATAATGGTGTTGTCTTCATCGCGAATAGGCGCAGCAGAATCCTCAACCCGGTAAATTTGCCCCTCACGGCTGTGCAGCTGACAGTTGAGTGCCATCGCCACATTGCGTTTTTCTTCCAGTGCCATCACGGCGGGGTTCAAAGAGCGGCTTTGTGACGATGCATCACGCAAATCGAGAATTTCCTCAATGTGCTTTCCTACAGCATAGCCTGCGGCGTACCCGCTAAGACGCTCGGCGATGGGGTTCATGTAGGTGATCACGGCCTGTGTATCTGTCGCTATTACGGCATCGCCAATGGAATTGAGTGTGACTGCCAGACGTTGTTTTTCCTGATAAAGCGCTTGCGAAGTACGCTCCAGATTTTGCTGATAGGCCAGCATGGCCAGCTGGTTATAGACCCGCATTCGGCAGGTTCTCAGGTCTAAGGGTTTAGGAATATAATCGGCGCCCCCTTCAGTGAGCGACTTAAATTCAATGTCGGGGTCACGGCTGGCGGTGATAAAAATAATGATATAGTGGGCAGTGTCCGGGTCGCTTTTGAGCATACGGCAAATATCTACACCGTTATACTCGCCCATGTCGATATCAAGCAAGATCACATGCGGCTTTACTTCTTTTATCAAGGTCACTGCATAACTGGCTTCAGAAGTTGAAAACACCTCACCTAAATCACTCACGGCTTTTTTGATGATCAAAATGCTGCTGGGATCATCGTCAACAATCAGTATTCTGGGGTTGTCCGGCAAATTAAGTATCACAAGTTAGTCATCTATATTTCCCTTATCTACACAGCATAGACTAAGCTCGCCAGTTTAAAACCCCATCTTTCAACTACCGCAATATTTTATTCTTCACCGCCCTTTGACTAAAAAGAGTTACCCGGCAAGTTTTGTGCTGCTTACGGTAAATGCATCCAAATTCTGTTGCAATTGCTGTAACGTCATACCCAGAGGCTGGGCTGGCAGGTTCAAGCCTACCCAGGCATTACGGCCACCATGTTTAGCCCGATACAGGCAATTATCCGCCAACTCCAACACCTGCTCCCAGCTGCCAAGCTGCGCCTCGGCCAATCGTAAGGGGAAAGCGGCAAAACCAATCGAGCAGGTGCAGCTTAGCGGCTGACTGTCCTGGCAAAACGAAAACTGTGCCACCGCATTGTGAAGCCGCTCCACGACCTGCTGTGCGGTTAACATATCGGTCTGGGGCATCACCAATAAAAACTCCTCTCCCCCCCAGCGAACCAGCTCGTCCTGCTCTCTCAACTCTTTTGTAACGACCTCAGCAAATTGCTGTAACACCAGATCGCCCGTTGCATGGCCATAGCTGTCATTGATCTGTTTAAAGAGGTCGATGTCTATCAGACAAAAAATTGTGCTCTGCGATGCACTGCGCGCTTGTGTCAGGAGTTTATCAGCCTCACTGAAGAAGTAGTGCCGATTGTGCAAACCGGTCAGGCTGTCGGAGTAGCTCAGAGCTTGCAATTGGCGATTTCGCTCGTCCAGCTCAGCCGTTCTTTGTTTTACCTGCTCCTCAAGCAACGACAGGTAACGTTTATTCTGCCATCGCCAGTATAAGAACCCCAATAATGCCAATGCCAGGATCAGTAACAATGCGCCACGTTGCTGGGCCAGGCGGGTGTTTTCAAGAATTTGTTGGTGGCGAAAGATCTCTTGGGCCTGCAAGGCATTGTCTTTCTCCAGCAAGCTCAGTTGCTGCTTTTGCGTTGCCAGTGCGTACTGTGATTCCAGCTGTAGCAACTTGTTGTTACGCTTTTGAAAGTTAAGCGCATCTTTGGTCAGTGCGTAGCGTTTCAGATATAGGTGGGCCAGCTGATAATCACCCAGTTGTACATAGGCATTGGATAATACAAACTGCAAGTCGGCCTGCTCTTCCAAAAACCGCGTTGCAAAAGTTGCTTCTAACGCTGGCATGGCCGTCTCCAGGGTTTGCTGAAAATCGCCCGACTGCAGCCAGGCCATGGATTGCAATAGCTTAAAACGGATCTTCATTCTTTGATTGCGAATGAGTGTGTCGCTTTGCGCGACCCGATTGAGGATAGGCTGTGCCTGCTGAAAGCGACCAAGTTTGAGCAAGGCCCAGGCCCGTACCAGATACAGTTTATCGACCAACTCTGGGGCGCCAGCGACGACCAGGTCATCGGTATGCAGTTCAGCCACCGCCTGATGATAGCTCCCCAATAGCACATACAAGTAGCCTTGCCATAACCGGTGCTCTAAAAGCAGTAACTGAGCAACATAGGGCATGGTCTGAGCATGATTGTTCAACTGGGTGATTAACTGATGCACATCATCCAAAGAGCGCTGTGCATAGTTATAGCGCTCAAGGTCCATCTCTAACTTGGCAATGGCCAGTCGGCTTTGTGCCATCAACGCCAAATCATTTCGCTTAATGGCTAGTTGTAACGCATCGTTGTGCAATATCAGGCTCTGCTGATAGTCACCATACTGTTGACGGATCTGGCCTTCGAGCAACAAGGTTTGCGCAACAATTTCCAGCGCGTCTATCGCCTGTGCATCGCGTCGCAATGCTCTTAGTTCAGGTAATAGCGAGAGGTCAAAGTCACTTTTTAGGGTATCACTTAGTTCGGCCAGCGACTTTTCAAGTACACTGGGTGACGCCAGCTCAGTTGCTGCGGTACACACGCTGAACACCAAACACAGTAGCCAGCCTGTCAGAGCGCCCAGGCGAGTCATGGTCTGGACTCCTGCGGCAACATAGCGCGATTGATGACGCTCCAGTCTCGCACCTTACTGTTAATAAACCCTGATTCTGTCAGCGCTTTACGGATCACTCCTCGGCGCCTGAGCTCTTTCAGGCCGCGGTTTAGGGCTGCAAATATCTGTGCGCCTTCGGGGTGGCGCTTACTGACAATAAAGTGACGTGAGTCTGGCAATACCATTTTCACACCTTCTATGGGCACATAGTCGCGCCCTTCAAACACCAGCTGTAAAGACTCACTCACACTAAAATTTACCAGCATGCCATCAACGATGTCGGTTTCTACCATGTTAAGCATGCTTTCCCATGGGCCAATAAAGCTCACCAGGTTCATTTTACTGTTCGTCAGGGCATGCCAGTCTACCCGCCAACGAGGGTTGGCCACCAGCGTCAGTTGTTCAAGCCCATCCGGTGTGGTCTGGTGCAGCGCCTGATTACGTTTTGCGACATATATACCGGCTTCGTACTCTCCGAATTTGACGACCGGATCACTGACATACACTGAGCCACGATAATTAATCACATCTTCATGCCAGACGGTACGCGCCAGGATCAGGCTCTCTCCGGCTATCATGTCTGTGAATTCGAGGATATTGACTGAGGGCTTAGGGTTGAACACCACTTCCCGGGTTTCGCCACCCAGGAACAAGGCTTGCTGCAGCAGCACCATTTCGATGATTTCAATGTGAGAGCCCTGCGTGGATGGCCGAAAGTCGGTTATGTCAAGCACCGAGCGGCCCTGTAAAAATGCCTGATAACGCTGAGAAAAATTCTCACTGCTGATGATATCAACAATCAAAGGGTTGTGGGCTTTGGCACATTGCGACACAACGAGCAATAACAACACCAAAAACTTCATTTGCCTCCCCAGCACACAGATCAATCACAGCATCCTCTAGTATACAGGAAGGAGCGAACATAAGTTAACCTGAAAATAACAAAAGATAAGCACAATGCCGTAAAAACACGCTACAAATCGCCTTTTTTAGAACAATAATAAAGGGTTAAAAAAGATTTAACGAGTTCATTTAAAAGTCTGATGTTGTACTAAAGACAATGCGTGCATGGCAAAGCAAAAAAGAAAAAGGCCTCACTGAGGCCTTATAAAAATCTCGGTTTCGATGTGCAAACAGACGCTCATCAATAGCAAGTTGTATTGTCTCTCTATCAAGGAGATGGGGTGTAACTTCTGGCGTGCTCAATGCGCTCCTGCAAACTGGGGTGCGTAGACAGGTACTTTAACCAGCTTTGCTCATGTTCCTCACCAAGTTCGGCAAGTGACTCCAGTGCCTGAGCAAAATGCTCACCGCTGTAGCCCAGACGATGAAGCTGTGCCAGCGCATAATTATCTGCTTCCCACTCCATATTTTGAGAAAATTGTAGATCCAGCAGGGCACTACCCGACCCCAATACCACCTCTGCAACTATGTCCATGTCACCCACCAGCATGGCAATGGCAATACTGGCCACCGCCGCCTGAGATGCCAGACGTACACTGTGCATACGCTCTACGTGACCTATCTCATGCAACAGAATGGCTCTGAGCGCATCAGGATTGTCGGCCAGTAGTCGCGCCAACTCATCAGTCACGACGACCTGCCCGTGTGGCAGGGCAAAGGCATTGGCGCCAAAATGCTCAGAGCGATAGACATCAACACGATATTTCTGTGCTGACAGATCAAGCTGAGACACTGTATCTAACCACAATTGCTCAACGGCAGCCTGCTCTTTCTCAGAGAGATCCGAGGGCAACAACACAGTACGCTCAATGAGTGCCATTGATTGCTGGCCCATTTGCTCCACAACCGCATCTGGCACGGTCTGTACGGCAGTCACCGCAATCCCGGGTACCAGTTTAAAGAGCAGAGCATAGAGCAATACAGGTGTCGCTACCAAGGCACACACGATCAGGACCAGATTGGATTCAAGTTTGGCCAGTAGCGAACTTTTACCTGACTGAAACGACCAGCGATGTGCCACGTCCAGCGGCACAAAACGTGCCCCGTCTGTGAAGGTCAGCTCGCTGGCCTGCCCAGGTAAGTGGGCCGACACCTGAAGCGTCTCAACCGAACTTTCGCACACACACTCATCGTCCGCGTAAACGGCAATGTGGCTGTCATTGAGCCGGGCAATGGCTTCTTGCACCCGGCTGCTGTTTGGCTGGTAAAAGTATCCCCGGATCATCAGGTCAACGAGATATCAACGTCAAACACATTGGCGGCTTCTTCAGCAAAGGAAGATTCAGCCTGCTGCGCCGTATCCAGCACCTGGTCTGCACCTGGCAGCAACACCACCTGAGTCGCCTCAGCCAGCGCCCTGACCTTACGCACTTTTGCCCAGGGGAATGCCAGGCCTGCGGTCAATACAATCGCAGCTGCGTTGGTTGCCAGGATCAAGGCATAACGCTGCGGTGCCAGAGTTGATTTAAATTCTGCAACCTCGTCAATTTGCGCATTGTTCAGAATATGATTGCGGATCAGCGCCTGGTAGATACCTTGCAATGCACTAATCACAAACAAATACAGAGGTACAATCAGGAACATGCCAAAGTTAACCGCTCCCAGCTCATCAGGGTTAATGTTGATACCACCTACCAGGCTAAATGCGAGACCCAGCAACATCATCATCAGTATGCCCAGTAACATCACCAGTAATGCGGCTGCATAGTATTCTTTGCCTTGTAATTGCACTTGTACCGGCTTATCACCATAGCGAATATTACTGTGAATGTAGGCATCAATACGCTTGAGCACCCAGGGCATCAACAGATACAAGGTAAAAATACTAACAAATGGTAGCACCACAAAGTTCACCATCGCCTCGCCATAGCTGCCTCTAAAGGCAAAGCGAATATTACGATAACGGGTCATACGCATGCTGAACTTCAGACCCTGATTGATCATCCAGGGCACCAATAGTGCCAGTGCAAATGCCATCATCGCGCCCACCAGCGGAAAATAACTTGATATCATACTGTAGATAACGAACAGGCCTACGGCGAGCAAACGACCTTTGAGTATCTGAATGGGCGTAGCGAGATAGTCAAACCTGTGCCCGTCTAATAAGGTATGACCGTAAAAGTACTGCTTAGTCCGTACCGTCGCCCAGGCTGAGTAGATACCCAGTGTCACCAGCGTCAGTAACAAGTTAACAATCCAGATACCAAAATATTCTTTGCCGTTACCGGTGAATAGCAGTTGGGATGGTGTAGATTGGCTGCCCGGTTCGGCAGCAGTGGTGGTAGAAGTCGAGTCCATTGTTGGCTTCCTAATATCGTTTTTCTTTCGTTTTCACACTTTTGACGTCTTCATGGCGGAATGTCCCCATGAAAACTACGGGAAGGTACATTAGAAAAGCAATCAGTGCAACGTATAAAAACAAAACGCCGACGTAACTTGTCAGTTACCTCGGCGCTGTGTCTGAGTTGATAGGCTTGTTTTACTTAGCAAGCACGTGTCAACCAGTTCAGGAAGTGACGGGCTTCGCTGCCACTTGAAAATTGCGTTTGTTTGCGGCCTGTGCCATCAGCAAAAACGACTTTTGATTTGTTCACCGAAATTGAGCGAATTGGTTGCTCAACACGGATCTCTGTTCCGTTGTATGTATAAGACATAATAAAACTCACTTTTATAATGCGCAGCCTGAGGGCTAACGCTTTAGACAATAAACGAGCTTTATGACAGTTTGATACCAAACCTGAAAAAAACTGCGAACAATTTTTCGACACTTTTGAGTCAACAAACCGAAGCGCTTCAAAGGAAATGGTACTGGCGATCTTAATATCTGCATTCACAACGCCCCCGACTGGGGTAACTGCAGTGGTATATCGCCTGACTATAATAAGCTCTACTTGTAATTTTTAATGCGGGCTTACTGGATCAAGGCAAGAGGGCATTACTTCTATGACGCTTTAAATCAGAAGTTATTTAAAGCAAGGGAGTAATAATATCGAAAAAGTAACTTAATGCAAGCAAAACTTACTGACTTTTTGCCTAAAAAAGCAAGGGTGCCACTTTGGCACCCTTCATATTGCATTATTACGACTGGGGTTCATACCCCAGATTAGGCGACAGCCAGCGCTCGGCTTCTGCCAGTGTCATATTGCTGCGTTTGGCATAGTCTTCAACCTGATCTTGTTGAATCGCTGCCACGGCAAAGTATTTGGAGTCCGGATGCGAGAAGTACCAGCCAGATACCGCCGCGCCCGGCCACATAGCATAAGAGCTGGTGAGCTTCATGCCAATGCGGTTTTCTACATCCAGCAACTGCCAGATTTTGTCCTTCTCGGTGTGCTCAGGACACGCCGGATAACCCGGCGCCGGACGGATCCCCTGATAGTTCTCGCGGATCAGTTCTTCATTACTGAGCTTTTCATCCTCAGCAAAGCCCCAGTATTGCTTGCGCACCTGCTCATGCAGGTACTCTGCAAAGGCCTCGGCCAGACGATCTGCCACGGCTTTCACCATAATTTTGTTGTAATCGTCCTGCTGCTGCTCAAACACCTCGGCTAAATCGTCCTCTTCCAGGCCACCGGTGACCGCAAACGCACCAAAATAATCAGGCGTGCCTTTCGGCGCGATATAATCGGCCAGACAGTAGTTAGGGAAATCCGTTTTTTCGGTTTGCTGACGCAGCTGACAGGATGTCAGCAGCACTTCACTGCGGTTCTCATCGCGATAGATTTCAATGTCATCACCCACCCGGTTAGCCGGGAACAGGCCAATTACGCCCAGCGGTTGTAAACTGCCTTTGGCAGTCAGTTCGTCGAGCATGGCATTGGCATCGGCAAAGAGCTTTTTCGCTTCCTCACCCACTACTTCGTCTTCAAGAATACGCGGGTATTTGCCCGCCAGTGTCCAGGTCATGAAAAAGGGCGTCCAGTCAATATACTCGCGTAAGGTGGCAATACTGACGTCTTTAAACTCAGTGATACCCAACTTTTTGGGTACCGGTGGCGTGTAATTGTCCCAGTCGAGCTTTACCGCATTGTCGCGCGCGCGGGCCAAAGTCACGGGCTTTGAGCGGGGCTTTTTACGCGCCTGCTGATCACGTACCTTAACGTATTCACTGGCGGTTTTTTCTAAAAAGCCCGGCTTTTGTGTGGCACTCAGTAAACTGGAAACTACGCCCACCGCACGGCTGGCATTGTTCACATACACCACACCCTTGTCGTATTGCGGCTCAATCTTGACCGCCGTATGCGCTTTAGAGGTGGTTGCGCCACCGATCAGCAGCGGGATCTCAAACCCACGGCGGGTCATCTCTTTCGCAACGTGCACCATTTCATCGAGCGAAGGGGTGATCAAACCCGACAAACCAATGGCATCGGCGTTTTCATCTATGGCCGTTTGCAAAATTTTCTCTGCCGGTACCATTACGCCCAAATCCACGACCTCATAGTTATTACATTGCAGCACCACACCCACAATGTTTTTACCTATGTCGTGTACATCTCCCTTTACCGTGGCCATGATGATTTTACCATTACTCTGACCGGCCTGTTTTTCCGCCTCAATGTAAGGGTCCAGATAGGCCACTGCCCGTTTCATCACGCGTGCAGATTTAACCACCTGAGGCAGGAACATTTTACCGGCACCAAATAAGTCGCCGACCACATTCATGCCATCCATCAGCGGGCCTTCGATCACTTCAATGGGTTTATCAAACTGTTGACGACAGGCTTCGGTGTCTTCTTCAATAAACTCAGTAATGCCTTTAACCAGCGCATGCTCCAGGCGTTTGGCCACAGGCCAGCTGCGCCATTCCTGATCTTCCGCTTTCTCAGCCTGTGCCATCCCCGAGTAATTAGGCGCTATCTCGACCAGACGCTCACCGGCACCGGGGTCAGTATTGAGGACCACATCCTCAACCGCCTTGCGCAGTTCATCGGGAATATCATCGTATACCGTCAGCTGACCCGCGTTGACAATGCCCATGTCCATACCGGCCTGAATGGCATGATATAGAAATACCGAGTGAATAGCTTCACGCACTGGATTGTTACCGCGGAATGAGAAAGACACATTCGACACCCCGCCCGACACTTTACAGTGCGGCAGGTTCTGCTTGATGCGTCGCGTACCTTCAATAAACTCGACGGCATAGTTGTCGTGTTCTTCAATCCCGGTTGCCACGGCAAAGATATTAGGGTCAAAAATGATGTCTTCCGGCGGGAAACCCAGCTCATCCACCAGAATGCGATAAGAACGCTCACAGATCTCAAACTTGCGGTCGGCCGTCTCGGCCTGGCCTGTTTCGTCGAACGCCATCACTACCACGGCCGCGCCAAAGCGCTTAATGATCTTCGCCTGGCGCTCAAACGGCTCGCGGCCCTCTTTGAGTGAGATAGAATTAACAATGGCCTTACCCTGAATACACTTCAGGCCTGCTTCAATCACTTCCCATTTAGAGGAGTCGACCATAATTGGCACGCGGGAAATATCCGGCTCTGAGGCAATCAGGTTCAGGAACTTAACCATGGCGGCCTTAGAGTCCAGCATGGCTTCATCCATATTGATGTCGATCACCTGGGCGCCGTTTTCCACCTGGCTGCGCGCCACATCCAGCGCGGCTTCGTAATCTTCCTCCAGGATCAAACGCTTAAAACGCGCCGAGCCGGTCACATTGGTTCTTTCACCAACGTTAGTAAAAATGGCTGTAGATTGCGTCATGTCAGTACTTCCTAATTAAGATTACAGGCTTCAAGGCCCGCCAGGCGCATTCTTACTTCAAGCTCAGGCAAAGTGCGCGGTGCCACCTGCTCCAGCCCTTTCATAAAAGCGCGAATATGGTCGGGTGTTGTACCACAGCAACCGCCCACAATATTAATAAAGCCTTCCTTACCCCAGTCGATGATTTCTTTTGCCATTTCAGGGGCTTCCAAGTCGTACTCGCCAAACTCATTTGGCAGGCCCGCATTCGGGTGCACCGACGTATAGGTTTCACACACCCGCGATAGCTCTTCAACATAGGCACGCAGCAGATCCGGTCCCAGCGCGCAGTTTAGTCCGATGGAAATCGGTTTGATATGACGGATAGAGTTGTAAAAGGCTTCGGTGGTCTGGCCCGACAAGGTACGCCCCGAGGCGTCGGTAATGGTCCCGGAGATCATCACCGGCAGGGTTATGCCAGTGCGCTCAAAGGCTTCTTCCACCCCATACGCCGCCGCTTTAGCATTCAGCGTATCGAAGATGGTTTCAATCAGGATCAGATGTGCACCGCCTTCAATTAAGGCTTCGGTCGACTCGATATAGGCCGCCACCAGCTGATCAAACGAGACATTGCGATAACCCGGATCGTTCACATCCGGTGAAATCGAGCACGTTTTAGAGGTTGGTCCCAGGACACCGGCCACATAACGCGGTTTACTCGGGTCTTTGGCGGTAAACTCATCACATACAGCCCGTGCCAGACGGGCCGATTCGACGTTGATCTCGCGGCTCAGGCTGGCCATATCGTAATCTTCCATCGAAATAGTGGTGGCGTTAAAAGTATTGGTTTCAATAATGTCCGCACCCGCTTCGAGATATTCACGATGGATCTGACGGATCACCTCAGGCTGAGTCAGGCTTAACAGGTCGTTATTACCTTTGATAAGGACATGCCAGTCTTTAAAACGCTCGCCCCGATAATCCTCTTCCTCAAATTTGTGCTTTTGGATCATGGTGCCCATAGCACCGTCGAGGATCAAAATACGCTGTTGCATGGCCGTTTTGAGTGCATCGGCAATGGCTGCGCCATCGGCCGCAGTGGTGATAGGTTTATTCGGCATAATTGTTAGTCCTTACATCCTGGCTAACCAGATTAATATCGTACGGAGTGGTCTGGTAAACATAGTAGTTTAACCAGTTGGAGAATAACAAAAAGGCATGGCTTTGCCATGTCTTTGATGGCTTGGCGCTGACATCATCTTCGGGGAAATAATTCTCCGGCTTGGGTGCATTCGGCCCTTTTTCACAATCGCGAAAATACTCTTTACTCAAAGTATCGGCATCATATTCCGGGTGCCCGGTAATATACACCTGACTGCCAGAGACATTTTTAATTAAATAGGCCCCTACTCGCTCAGAACCCGCCAGCGTCACCAACTCCTCACAGGCTTCAATTTGGCTGGCCTCGATATGGCCGTATCGTGAATGGGGTACCAAAAACTCATCATCAAAGCCACGGGTTAATGCACCATGTTCAAAATAACAGTGGTGACGGAACACCCCGCAAAGCTTGTCTTTTTTAAGTTCCCGCTTCAGGCCATGGTGATGAAACAGCCCCGCATGTGCCGCCCAGCAGGAAAACAGCGTTGAGGTTACATGGTGTTCGGCCCAGTCGAAAAATGCCTGCAACTCTTCCCAGTAAGTCACTTCTTCATACTCGAGGTGAGCAAGTGGTGCACCGGTAACAATCAGCGCATCGTAATTTTCTTCTGTAACATCTGAGAAATAGCGATAAAACATATTGAGATGCTGCTCAGAGTTTTCAGAACTACGATGCGTATCCAGGCGCAGCAAGTCGACATTAACTTGCAGCGGCGTGTTGGCCAGCAGACGAATAAACTGTACTTCTGTTTCCACCTTATTGGGCATCAGGTTGAGTATCGCCAGCCGCATAGGCCGGATCTCCTGCGTACTGGCTCGGCTTTGTGGCATCACAAAGACATTTTCATGACGCAAATGGCTGATGGCAGGTAAATCGTCGGTGACTGTGATTGGCATGATATTCCCCTCAGTGACTAGGACCCTTAAAGATAGATCCGCTAACTTGCGACATTATGAAGCAACGGGAATAAATTTCAACTTCTAGATGTTTAGCCGTCTAAATTAAATATGCGCTCATCCACCCGTTAAAACGCCGCTCTGAGCAGGTGGCTGGAGCGCGTCAATACCTCTTCCAGTGTCAGGATCAAATTTGACTGCTGAGGGCTTTGCTGTTCAATGGCCTGTTCCAGCTGCGCAGCAAGCTCAGCACAGCGCACCAGCCCCAGGTAACCTGCCTGCCCTTTTAATGTATGCGCCATTCTGGCTGCCTCTTCAATGTCCTCTTCCTGCAACCTTTCCCTCAGCCGCGTACAAAACGCCTCCTGTGCAACAATAAACTTATCAGACATTTTTCGATAAAACGCTTCGTTGCCGTTGACGTGTTTGAGCCCTTGCGCAATATCAAGCAATTCACTTTCAGTTTTATCCTGCGTAGATATCGGCATTGATGACAGCGTGTCGGCAGGCTCAGGCTTGCTGAGCACAGGCGCTTCATGACACCTCAGCGTGGTTTTTCGACTAAGCCATTGATATATCTTCTGATAAGCCAGCTCAACATTTATTGGCTTGGCAATATGATCGTCCATACCACAGGCTTTGATTTCCTGCAGGTCATGTTGCATAACATTTGCAGTCAACGCGATGATTGGCACCTCCCGACAGGCTGACCTTTTTCTGATTTCCCGGGTTGCGGTATAACCGTCCATGACTGGCATTTGGCAATCCATCAGGATCAAATCCACTTGCGTTTCCTGTAATCGCTCCAGAGCTTCTTTACCATGCTCTGCGGTAAGCACCTGCATACCCGCGTCAGTCAGTATCTCCTGGGCAATTTCCCGATTAATATCGTTATCTTCAACCAGTAATACCCGTGCGCCTCCCAGCACTTCTGGCAAAGCCCCTTGCTCAATCTGAGTACCGATTTGTGGTGTAGGCTCTGCGTTCAATTCTCCAATAGGAAAATCGATTTCCACAAAAAAATGTGTGCCTTTTCCCTGGCTGCTTTCACACCAAATCCTGCCATCCATCAGTTTTACCAGATTTTTACTGATTGCCAGGCCCAGACCGGTTCCACCATACTGACGAGTCGTCGACGCATCCGCCTGAGTAAACGGGGTAAACAAGGTTTGTTGCTGCTCCTGTGAAATGCCGATGCCGGAATCAGATACCGTGAACACAATTTTTGCACTTGATTCTGTCAGGGTCTTAACTGCCAACTGCAGAGACAGACTGCCATAGTGCGGTGTGAATTTAACCGCATTACTGAGTAAATTGAGCAATATCTGACTGAGCCTGAGTGAATCTCCCAGCAGAACCTGAGGCAACATGCTGTCCAGGTTTACCTTAAAATCCAGCTGCTTCTCTTCGATCCGCACGGCGATCAGGCCACAGATATGCTCAATGAGTACTTTCGGACGAAAAGGTACAGACTCCACACTCAGTTTGCCCGCCTCAATTTTAGAAATATCCAAAATATCATTCAGGATCACCAACAGGTTATCCGCAGCATAACGTATTTTTTTCAGATAATTGTGCATTTTTGGCGACGCATCCATTTTGAGCGCCAAGTGGGTTAACCCGGTGATTGCATGCATAGGGGTGCGAATTTCATGAGACATGTTGGCAAGGAACTGTGACTTAGCGCGGGTAGCACTCTGCGCGGCCTGAATGGCTTCTAGAAGGTTTTTCTCAGTATCTTTGCGCTCTGTAATGTCCCGAATGATGGCGGTGAAATAATTCACCTCTCCCACTTTGGTTTCAGCAACGGCCAGGTCGATGGGAAAGCACTGGCCATTTTTCTTGCGTGCTGTCACCTCACGTTTGTTACCAATGACTTTTTTAACGCCTGTATCAAAGTAGTTTTGTATATACTGGTCATGGTTGCTTCGGTCTGGCTCTGGCATCAGCATACGCAAATTGTTTCCCAGCACCTCGTCGCGCGCGTAGCCAAACATGTCCACTGCTGCCGGACTAAACTCCTGTACTTCACCGTGAATGTTGATCACGATAATGGCATCAGCCGCCGTATCAATGATGGCACGAGTCATGGCCTGATTTTCAATCAAAGAGCGTTCTTTGTGCATCTGTTCAGAGATATCCTGGACAATACCCACGAGTTTGTAGTGTCCTGTATTACTGTCCAGATAGCGCTCAGCCATCAGCCGAATAAAGCGACATACCCCGTTGTTATACAACTCGTAATTGAAATCATGGTACTGTTGCTGTTTATCTAACATAGTCTGTAATGCCGCCTTGGAGGCGCTATCATTATGACCAAATAAGGTGTGTACGGTTGCCGGCTGCGCCGCAGATGCGCCAAGGATTTCATAAGCCTCCTGAGACAAGTGGACCAGGCCGCTTTGCAGTTCTAACTCCCAGCGGCCCAGACGTGCCATTTTTTGTGCCTGCTCATAATTCAGATTGGCACTTTGCAGCTCCGCGGTACGTAATTTTACGCGAGATTCGAGCTCACGCTGATTGTTGTCCAACAGGGTTATATGTTCACGAATGGCACTGGCGGCCCAGTTAAACGTCCTGGTCAGCGTGGCGATTTCCTTGAATCCTGATTCCACTTTCTGATGCGTATAGGTGCCATCGGCAAGCAAAGAGGCCTGTCTGGCAAGCTCACCCAAAGGTGTAATAACGCGCTTTTTGAGCAGTATCATCACCACCAGGATCAGTACCCCACAGCATATCCACATCAGCGCCAAATTAAACCGGATATTACGCCACAAAGCCTGTTCACTCAGCGCCAGATTGTAATGCAGGTAAATAATACCAAGTCGGGTAGACCGCAGCTCAGTACTGGAAGGCATGGCAAAACTCTGAAATGCCTCAAGCTGTGTGCGGTCAGCAGAAAAGGTCAGCCGCGGCATGTTGCTGCTCCGGGCAGCTTTAATCGCCTTATCAGACCCCAGACTTGCAATGTCCTGTAAGGACTTGCCAACCTCGGCAAACTGATTGCTGAATAATATTCGTCCGGTATGATCCGCAACCACAATGCTGATGACTTCCGGCACCGTGCCTATCACAGACAAATCATGGCGGATTTCTTCGGCCCTGTCCGAACTCAGGTTTACTTCTACATGGCGTTTCAATGTCATCAGCAAGTAGTTGGCATGTGACTGATGGCTTGAATAAGAGGCATCCCGGCTGCCAGTATAAATCACCATAGTACTCAGACTCAGTACAGCCAGACACAATAACAGGACGCCAACAGGCACCCAAAATGCCAAAGAGGTGGGCACACCCGGCCGTCTCATTGGCGCACAAACCTCGCATCAACCAGGCCACGCACATCTGCCACTTCATCAATCATATTCTGCTCAATCAACACAGATAACAGCCGTACTACGGTTGAGTGCAAAGGGGGATCTACCCCCTTACCTACGAGTAAGGAGCGGTTGGTCGGGGCATCGGCAAGCGTAATACCACCGAGTGCCGCTAACAGCTCGTGCGGTTGTAATCCAAGCCGTGGGGACATCAGCTGTGCGGCGTTTTCCGGGTATTTTTCTATATATGCCAGTGTCTCAAATTGAGCCGAAACCAGTGCCTGTAACGCCTCATGATAATGGCTAAGGTGTGCGGTTCTGACCACCAGCACGTCGACGATTTTGCCCGGGATCTGCGCACTATTAAAAATAATTTTATGATCCTGATTCACAAGCTGAGTGGTAACCGGTTCAAATGTCACTACCGCATCAACGACACGTGACTGAAAGGCCCTAAAGTGCTGATTGACCGGCAAGTGCACCGCATCAATATCCTCCATACTCAATTGTGCCGCATCCAGAGTTTCATGCAGCATCAACGCACCAACTGCAGTTTGTTCATATGCTATGCGCTTACCTTTGAGTTGCGCCAGTTCGGAAACTGACTCACGCACAACCACCGCATCGGCCCCGTTTGATATGTCCATGATCAGGACGATTTTGAGTGCAATCCCCTCAGCAACCAACAGTAAGGCTTCATCGAGCGTCAGTGCCGCAACTTCAATACGACCATGACGAAATGCATCCATGGTATCGGTCGCAGACAGCAGCTCAACCAGCTTGATATTCTCTTTCAACAGACCTTTTTGCTTGGCCAAATAAAGTGTCTCGTAGCCCGGCCAGAGATTAAACCCGACTCTGAGCTGCGTGCGAGATGAATCAGAACACCCGACAATCAGTGTAAACACCAGTGCCAACAACAAAAGTTTCACTGCTTTCCCCATCCACCAGGTCATTGGTAAAGTTTCTTTTTGTATTCTAGTCTTGAATTGAGAACTTGGGGGCTGAACGAAGAAAATAGCAGCATATTGCACCTGTCAGCCACGATGATGTTAACTTAACTGGTGAGCTGAATGGAGACAATTCTGATCGTTGATGATGACGACTTTGTTGTAGAATATCACACACATATGTTGTCACCACAGTACCGGATAGAAGTCGCACAAGACGGCGAAGCAGCACTTGAACTGGTCGACTCTCGCTCGCCGTGCCTTATTTTGATGGACATTCAGATGCCACGTATGAATGGTTATGAAGCAGCCTACAAAATCAGGCTTGCCGGTCATACTATGCCCATTCTGTTTTTTTCAAACCTGAATTCGCTACAAGAACGGTTAAAGGCTTATGATGCCGGTGGCAACGATTTTATTGCCAAACCGGTGGATGAGCAGGAGCTGCTAACCAAAGTATCGATACTGCTCAAAACGCATAAAGCAAGCTCAGGCCATGCCGACGAAGTCGCCGTTAAGGCACTATCGGATCTGTCATCTCTCGGCTATGTAATGGGATTTTACCGGGACAGTTTTCATTGCCATGATCTGACACATCTTGCTCAGGCCGTTTTTAAGCTCACCCGCGGATTTGGTCTGAAGTGCTCACTGATTATTCGCGATCAAAAAGCCAATCCCTGCTTTTTTGATGACGGGATCGCCAAAAACATTGATGCGGCTTTGCTGGAGTCCTTACAGGGCGCAAATCGAATCATGGCCTTTGGTAAACACAGGGCCGCATTCAACTGGCGTCATGCCTCTTTACTGGTCAAAAATATGCCTGCCGATCCAGACAGAGCCGGCTCAATGCGAGATTACCTCGCCTATATGATGGACGGGCTGGAACAATGCACAGGCAAAGTGCTGGCTGAGCAGACCATGAAGCAAACTATTCAGGATTTCAGGGCGCAAAATACTGACATTAAAAATGGTATTGTCACCTTGATTGACGATATGGAAATACAGTTGGAAGTGTTGTTCTCCACACTCAGTATCGATAACGACATTTCAGAAGCCTCAGAAGAGCTGCTGGTCAACATGATCCAAACGGCCAAAACCGCTGCGGAAGAAAAAGTACAATCGGGATTGGTGATTGAAGACCAGTTGACAGAGGTACTGGATATGCTGCAGGAGAAACAGGAAACAGCGAGCCCGGGTGATGATATAGAACTATTCTAGCTTGGCTATAGGTAGGGCATTACCTGGCGTATTAGTCACGCCAGACAATGCGGGGGCAGGAAAGGAGAAAGGACAAAATCACGTCTGGCCGACATGATGGCAGGGTTAACTGGGTTGCTCTGCTTTGATCTGACACACATACCCCTGTGACGTCAGTTGATGGGTGACCTCTTTGATAAACCATTCACCCTTCAGGTATTCCACCGTTTTATCTACCGTGATCAAAGCACCGGCGACTATGTCTGGGTTACCAGGTACCGTTAAATACACCTCACCATGAGCACGTCTCAGGCGCGTCAGATGACTGTTTGCTGCAGCCTGAGCAGCTGCTTCATCCGAATAGAGATAAGGTAAAGTCACCACAGGAGCCGCAGCCCCCGCCTGCACCGCAATCCGCTGTGCCTGCTGCGTATCGTAGTAATAGCAGAGCACACCACCCACTAAGTGGTAGTGGCTGGTTGCCCTGGACCAGTGTATTATTTGATGTGTACTCAGTGTGGCCGAGGTCACGGTTTGCCCTGACAACGATTGCCCGGTGCCTTTAGTGACAAACAGCAACTTATCTGCCGCAATTTTCATCACCGCGTCGTAGCGCCGGGCAAGTCTCGTAAGCAACTGCATATCACTTTCACTTTGCTCCAGATGCTCCAGAGTAATGCTCTGCAGTGCTTCGCTCACGCCACTTTGCAACCCATACTCAGAAGCAATTTGTGCCACCAGGTCGCCAAGGGTAATAGGCTCATCACTCCCCTGCTCAGGCCAGGAGCGGTATCTTGGCGATTTAAAGTCGGCATCCCACATAATGCTGTTGCCATACAAAGTGAGTGCCCGGGCAGGTCCCGTTAGTTCGTACGCCCCTACATCAAACTTACCAACCGGGGTAAGTGCAGCATGGCTGTCTGGCGTGCCGTTTTTATATCCCAACGCAATTTCCAGTACATTGCCAGGCTCCGGGAGCTGAATTGGCAGCTCTTCCAGGTTATCGAATCGCACCATGCATACATCACTGAGCAAGCCGGTTCGCTGCGTTACACTGACTTCAACGATCCGATCTTTAAGACGCTCGGTGACTTCATTACCATTCGCTTTGATAGAAAAATAGGGTTGCTGGTTCATAACTAATCCCAAATATTGATCACATGCTTGGTCTTAGGCTTAGGCAGCTCAGGAAGAAAAATTTCCACACCCGCCGGATAAATTGCCCCCAGTGCAGCCAGGCCCGCATTGGCCCCCAGCACTTTTTCAACCGTGCCAGCACTTTGCCCGTAATGGCGATAACAAATGAGATCAAGACAGTCTCCATCACGAGTCACATAATTTACACCTTTCATGGTTTCTCCTTATTCGGGCTCTTTAAGTGCCGCCTGATAACGACTCAGGCGCATTGAAAACTGGATCTCCCGGGGAATGCCGTCATTGAAAAACAAGGTCCGGGTTTCGCTGATGCTACTGATCACCCACTTCCCCAGGACCCGCCCCACACTGGGGTTGGTCTTGCCACTTTCTTCTACATAACCCAGGGTCAGAGGCTGCCCTTTGGCTGCCTCTTCGCGCATATAATCGAGTTGCTTTAACCCGTTTTCGACGATTTGCGGGAAAATGGTGCCTTCGAGATCCAGCGTTTGTTCTCCTACCCCAATAAACTGCATCAAAGGGCTGTTTTTATTTGTCGGGGCATCAAGCGACTTCCAGCGATACTGGGTGTCGTATTTCAGCTTGTTAAATGCCGCTGTGCTGACCGAGAACTTATAGTCACCCAGCTGCATCATGTGTCTGGCATGATTGGTATTGCTCATTGTTCACCTGAAGAATGAATTGTGGGTTTAAGCCACCTGATTGAAATAGCGCGCATTCAAATCGCGAACGGCCTGCTGTTGCTGCTGTTCAAGGATCTGCTTAACCTGAACAGCAATATCCTGAGCCTGCTCGCCACTGCGCGCATTGACTGTGATGTTGGCATTGACCGTTACCTGTGCGCCCTGATGTGCTGAGTCACTATTGACGGATGTGGCTTCTGCATGTGTTGTAGATGAGGCCTGTGACGTTGACAGCGCTTCTGGCGTGCTTGCGATGTTGCCTTTATCAACTGCCACATCACCCGGCTCGGCCACTTTGTCAGCACCAAACCAGCTGCTAATGTGCGACCCTACCGCCGCATTGGTGATAAACCCTGCCAGTGGCGCAGCCATTTTCAACCAGGGATTACGGCTTTTTTCCATTAACCCTGTCACAGCCTTGGCTGAGAACATGCCACCGAGCGTACCGCCAATCACCCCTGCTTTTTGCGAGCCACTCAAAGACTCATCATTGGCGGCATGCCACACGGTGTGATAATTCAAAGCATCGCCGACAAAATTGCCAACTTTTGCCACTTTATGTGCACGACTCTTGTCATTTCCGGCGCGTTCAGCCAGCGCGGATGCGGTGCCTGCGACAAGATTAAACGGATTAATAAACTGATTTTTGATAAAGCCTTCAGCCAGACCCAGCAGGTTACTGCTATTACCATTTTGTGGCGCCGTGCCGGACACGCCGGCGTCATTCGCTGTACCCTGCGATGTCTCAACATTGCCACTGATATCAGGTGTGGCCTGAGGTTTGGCAGGTTCATCATCAGCAAACCAGCCTCCGAGCTTTTCACCCAGCCAGCCGCCAACAGACTCACCGCCCATCGCACCCAGCGCGCCTCCGACCAGACCACCTATGGCAGTACCGATCCCCGGGATCACCGAGCCAATGGCTGCACCTGCTGCGGCGCCTGCCCAGGCACCGCCTGCACCGCCGACGGCACTGCCAACCTGCTGAGTTTTCTGCTCGGCACTGAGATTGTCATCTGACAGCGTAGTCGCAACGTCCACCGCGCCCATCACCGCACTCAAAGGGGCAGCCAGCTTACCGAGCATTTTGGCTCCAGGCAGGCGACTAAACAGTCCACCTTTTTTCCCTGCAAACTGGCCCAGTTTTCCTGCCTTAGCATCATTTGCTGCAGCCTGCACCGCTATCGACTTAGATGTCGCATTGGGGAGCTGCCTGCCGCGGTCAAGTGCACGGATCGCATTGCCCTGTGCCGCTGGCTTGCGCTTATTTTTCCTGGTGGCGTTCTCTTGGGACTCTGGAGCAGCCTGATCTTTGCCTTTCCCTTTATTTCGCCCTCGTTTAGAACCTGACTTACCCTTTGGTTTGCCCTTGTTTTTGCGTTTGCGAGGCCGCTTTTTCTCTTCTTCCGGCTCGTCTTCTAAGTGCCCATCAAGTTCATCAAAAACACTGGACGTCTCAGCGTCCCCTTCAGTATCGCCAAATAAACCGGAGCCACTCAAAAACTCAGATGCGGCGTCGCCCAGAGACGACAAATCGCCGTTCATCAGCCCTTTAAAATCCAGCTTGCTGAGCGCCCCTTCATGTTGTGCCAGCAATGATGCTGCGCCGTCCATGCCAAATGTATTCAGCAAATCAGGGGCAGCAGACACCAGTGACGACAAGTCGCCCCCCAGCACGCCCTTCACATCAAGTTTTTGGAACACCCCGGCATGTTGTTGCAGCAACGAGGCGGCCTCATCCATACCAAAAGCATTCAGCAACTGAGGGCCCGCTTCTGTCAAAGATGACAGGTCGCCGCTCAGCAGCGCGTCCACATCGAATTTCTGTAGCGCAGGTAAGGCAGACTCAAGCAAGGCGCCTGCATCGCCCAGTTCCAGTGCTTTAAGCAAATCCGGGGCGGCGTTCATCAGGCTGGAGACATCCCCCTGCACTATGCTTTTCAAATCAAGCTTGGCCAAACCAGGAATGGCGGTTTGCAACTTATCTGCGGCATCGTCCAGTTCAAACGCACGCAACACTTCGGGCGCCGCATCCAGCAAACTGCTCAGATCGCCTTCCATAATAGCCGGGGCATTGAGCTTACTCAGCACCGGCATGGCCTTTTGCAGTGCTGCCGATGCGCCGGGCATATCCAGCGCATCAAATACCGCAGGGGCAACCTCTCCCAGTGAGGCCAGGTCGCCGCTCATCACGCCCCGGATGTCGAGCTTTTGCACAATGCCAGCGTGTTGTTGCAACAGGGCTGCCGCCTCTTCCATGCCCAGTGCATTGAGCAGATCCGGACCGGCTTCAGCCAGAGAAGTCAGATCCCCCCCGAGCAACCCGTCTACATCAAATTTTTGTAATGCCGGAAGCGCGGCAGCCATGGCTGTGCCCGCATCCCCCAGCTCCAGCGCGCTCAGCAACTGAGGCGCCACGTTCATTAAAGTAGACACATCACCTTGCGCTATGCCTTTGAGGTCAAGCTGGGTCAGGCTGGGTATGGCGGCCTGCAATTTGTCTGCAGCCGCGTCCAGCTCAAATGCACGCAAAACCTCAGGCGCAGCGTCCAGTACACTGCTGAGGTCACCTTCGATGATCGCAGGCGCGTTAAGTTTACTGAGTACCGGCAGGGCTTTTTCCATTGCCTGAGATGCGCCAGGCATATTCAATGCCTGAAATAGCTGCGGTGCAGCCTGGATTAGGGAATCTAGCTCCCCTGAAGCAATTGCTGGCATATCCAGCTGCGCAAGTGCAGGCAAGGCTTGCGCGACACTGGCCGAAACCCCATCCAACTGTAAAGCGCTGAGCATGTTCGGAAGCTCTGATGTTAGAGCCTGTACATCACCACGCAATGCACCAGACAAGTCTAGCTGTGCCAGTGCCGGCAATTCTGAAGCCAGTGCCTGCTGCAACTGAGGTAAGTCAACCGCGTCAATGAGTGCAGGCAATGCCGTTTTTAGCCCATTGAGGTCACCGGCGAACAACGCCTTAAGATCCAGATTTTGTAATACCGGTAATGCGGATTGAAATGCCGCCACCGTCTGGCCGAGATCCAGTGAACGCGCCATTTCGGGCACCAAAGTGGTCAGGCTGTTCAGTTCAGTATTCACTGACTGGGACAACGCAGTTACAGCCGATACATCTACGCTACCTTCAGGCACAGCTGTCGCTACAACATCATTGCCAATACCCGCGGAGGTATTCAGTTCAACTGAGTCCTGACGATGCTCGGACGCGTTTACCGGTGTAAAATCTGGTGCCGTTGCGGTTGCTACCTGACCGGCACCACTGGGCTGAGAGGCTTGTTCATTTTTATCAGCAAGGCGCGCAATCACAGCGCCAAGATTATCCAAAGACGCCAGTAAAGCGTCGGGCACTTCATATGCACCCGGATTGTCCACACTCAGGCTGACAGCCCCTTGGCCAGACGCTGGTTGCGCCGACGGCCCCTGTTGTGTCATCACAGCCTGCAGACGTTTTTGCAAATCACTACTTTGTGGGGCTAGTAACACCAGCGCCTGAAGCTGTGCGAGCAATTGCCCGACCGACGCGGCACTGGCATCACTTTGCAGCTGCAGAGAATGCAGTGTCCGGCCGAGTTTCGCCAGTCGCTGGTCCACGCCATTGCTCTGCGCCAGGCGATGTTTAACTTTATTTTTGGCTCCGCCGGGAGCACGAAGATGTTCGACAGTTCCTTGTTTCATAGATTTACCTGAAAGAGTTAAGAAGTGATACCAGAGAATGAAGGGAGGTGGAGTGTGGCATTGCTAAACAGCCTGAAAAAAGCCACTGAGCAATGCCCGCAATTGAATCCACAAACATGCGCAAAAACGCATGTTTGTGGAGGTATGACCCGCAGCGGATCAGGACGCAGAGGTTGCCTCTTTGTAGTCAACCGCAGCATTGAACCAATCGACTAATTCATCTTCGGTCAATGCATTGAGTTCGGTCAGGCCCCAACCTGTGTATTTGGCTAAGGCGATAACCATGGCTCTTAAGCGCCTGGGCGGGATACGAGAAAAGCCTGTAAGGTTTCTCTGAGCTTCACAAAGTCGCTCCAGTCAAGCTCTTCGATGATATCCGGCGAGACTTCGCACAAATTGGAGAAGTAGCGAATTTCACTTTCCGACTCGCTGATATCTGCCTTGTCCACCATTAACCGGTCTCGTACTTTTGGTCGTCTCATTGTCAATTCGGCATACTCATGCCCGTCAACCGTCACTGGAAATGCCAGGGTAATGATTTCTTTCATGCTTTTGCTCCTATTATTATTTTCTCAGTGCGCAGGTTGGCACTCCTCCGGGGATTAAGCCAGTAAGAAGTACCCACCATATCAAGACAAGAGCGCGAATTAAGCGCCAATGGCAGCGCGTAACAGCGCCATTTGATCTGTGCCATTGATTTTGCGCACATCGTTGTACAGGTCAATTTCGTAGATCACTTCGTTGTTGATCTCCAACTTGTACTTCTGCACTGTGTACTGCATCGTCAGCTTGGCTTCTTCACCATCTTTCCAGTTACCCATATCGACTTCTTTGAAGTAGCCTTCCAGAGTCACAACCACAGGCTGTGGTGGCTGACCTTGCGCCTGAATCGCACCGCGCGCGGTTAATGGTGTGGTAGCCCCACTCCAGTCACCCAGCAGCTTGAGCATGTCGGCGTTGTATTCAAGCAAAGTGATACTGCCTTCCAGTTTCTCAAGCTGACCCACGTCCAGCTCAATCGGCGCCTGAAAGCCCGATGTCACTTCACGGGTTTTCACCGTGACTTTTGGTAGCTGAATTTCGTCCGCAATGCCCAGGTAGCCTTTGCCGTCTACGAACAGTTTGAATTTTTTAAGGATTTTAGGAGACATTGCCATTATACGATTTCCTCTAGGTAGTTATTTGTCAGAATGCTCTTGAAGGTGATGTGCTCAGCCGGTGTTGGCGGCGTAAAGTCAAAGCTGAAGTAAACCTTGCCAGCCTGAATGTTTTCCGGCGTATTCAGCTCTTCATCTGCCCAGATTTCGCCGCCCAGGATTGCACCCTGTGCTTTAAGGCTGTCCAGGTAAGACTGCACGCTCTGTTTCACATCTTCGATATAAGTTTTGGTGATGTTACGGTCAACCGCCCACATGTGAGCACGCAGCAGTGAGTCATTGATCATGTCTGCGGTACGAACCACTGACAGGAAGGCCCATTTCGGGTCGCCAGAACACGTACGGTTACCCCACAGCTTGAAGCCGTTTTGGCGGATAATGGTCGCTACTTCGTTTTCATTCAGGTGGTTAGCACGTGCGTTTGCATCACCTAACTGGAAGTCCACCGGGCGTGCAGTACCAACAATACCATTCATTGCGGTATTACTTGGGCTCCACCAGAAGCCACGGTCGTTGTCCGATTTGGCAATCATACCGGCAACACGGGCACTGGCTGGCTCATCAACAGATTCACCATCGCGGAATACACGTACATGCGGGTCAACCACATACACACGACGTGAGCCAATAGTCTGACGATATTTAATCGCTGTGGCATCCGCAGAGCTTTCTTTCTCATTTGGACCGTCGGCAATGATCACCGCACGCAGTCGTTCAGCTACACCAATCAGGTCAGACACAACGGCATTCATTTCACCTGTGGTTTTGTCAAACTGATGAGTGTATTCAGGAGCAATGAGAATACGTGGCGTCATGCCCAGCTCAGATTCCGCCGCCAAAAACGCCGATACACCTTTATAGCCGCCATCAGCTGTGGTGCCTGCCTGCATATTTTTAATCACTTCAGCTTCGTCGGCATGGTCGGCAACACGTACAATAACAACCGCGGCGCCTGCCTGGTCGAAGATGCCATCAATGGCACGTACCAGAGAGCCCTTTAGCGAATCAGAAATATCCGTGACCGCTGCTTTGGCTTTGGCTTCTACATCAGCCTGAATAGCCGTTTTTTCTTCCGCTGTGAGCTCGTAGTCTGCCGCTTTATCGTTAGCCGCTTTAAACGCTTCCACAGCCGCCAGATATTGCGCACTGCTTTCTGCTTTCGCCGCATCGCCTGCAGCCGTTTTTGCTGCCGCAAGTTTTGCCTGATAATCCGCATTGGCTGTGTCAACCAGTTTAACCGCATCTGTACGCTTGCCTGCCACTAACACAGGTGTATTAAGCGGAAACGCCTTTTCGTCAGCAAAAGGGGCCGTACCAATCAGACCAATAACCGCACTTTTAACCGTTTTAATAGGGCGCGTGCCAGTTTGCGCCTCGATGACTTCTACACCGTGTAGAAATTTAGACATAGATATCTCCTTTAAAGGTATGTCAATTAGCTAATAAAAAAGCCACAGCCGAGCTGCTACAAACGCAGCCCAGGTGCTGTGGCTTAAGTTGAAAAATAAATTGAGAAAATTAAAAAATCACAAGTTAGATTTGGATCCCTTCGATGGTTACCGGTTCGCCATTGATTAGGTATAAACCTTCAATGGCGATTGATAATTTGCCGTCTCCGGCCGGGTGCACCGCCACCCCTTCAAGTGCGAATCTTGGCTCCCATTGCTCAAGCGCATTGGAAATGGCAATGGTAATATCACCAACCAGAGAGTGTGAAAACGGCCGGTCAATAAGTTCAAACAAGCCGCAGCCATAATCGCGACGCATCACCCGACTTCCCTTAGGGGTCGTCACAATATCGCGAATACTTTGTTTCAGGTGTTCAACGCCGCTCAGCGGCTTACCTGTCTGGGCATTCATGCCAATCATGTTTCACCTCCTTTATTACCCACAATGAACTTTGCATACCCACCTTCAATCAATGCGTTACAGCTGCTGGGATCGCCCACACGGACAACGGCGTTGCCCCCAATCGTAAAGCCCGGCGCACCTTTAGTTACTGTTTGCCCAACATGAGGTGGTATCTTGCTGTCTTTGCTGTGTGAGTGCTCGGATAATGTGTCACCAACACACAGCACGGCTTCTTTATTGACCTTAAAGGTGCTTTGCGTTGCGGCCACCGTGGCTGGGTTGAAATCGTCATGCGAATTAGTTTGGGCTTTATTTAATGCAATATCTGGCATAGTTACTCCTGGGCTTTGATCATTGCAGCATTGAGCAACAAGTTGCCCTTCGCCGCGACAGCAATATCCTGTGCCGTTGAACTGATATTGACCTGCTTACCCTCTAGCGTCAGAGTTTCTCCTGCCGCGATGCTAATGTTCTTTTCAGCGCTGACAGAAGCGTCATTGCCCACCGTCAGGGTGGCATCCTTAGCCACATTAATTGAGGCGTTGTTGCCCACTTCTACCGTCGCATTAAACCCACACTCAATGCGAAGGTCTCTTTCACTGTGTATTGTGATTTTCGCGGTTTGTTCACCGCCCGTATCCGGCACATAAAGATGATAAGCATGATGTTGGTTGTCATACTCAACCAGCGCGCCATCCTGATAGCGGGTGCGATGTATATGTTCACGACTACTTGCCGCAGCGTAACTTTCCCCTTCACCCGCACCTAACACGTGGTCGGGTTTATGATGATCTGCAGCCGCACTATACACACTGCCCAGGATCACGCCCTGAGCGGTGTCGCCACAAGGCGCAAGAACAATAACCTGCTCACCAATTTCCGGTGCGCGCCAGGTCATGCTATGTGCAGCCATATCGGTCAGCCAGGGCAGTTTAGCTGTGATCCAGTCACCGATTTTGACTTTCACACGAGCCGTTTCATAGTCCACTTCATGCACCGTACCCAGCGTGATCAGCTTGCTTAATCGGTGCTGTAAGTCAGATAGCGCTAACTCAGATTGAGCGGGATCCAGATTCATAGCACCTCCCCGGCAGGCGTTTGCGTGCTGTAGATTAACTTGTGCTCATAGCCCTGCTGCCCCAGATAAACATCCGTGATGGGCGTGCCAGGTGACTCGCTCTGTTCAACCTGATAGTAAAATGACCAGCTCAGTTGTAACTGTGCTTTAATCCCTTCACTGTGCTGACTAAACGCAAAGGTCGTTTGCTCGGCAATAAAATGTTGCCAGTGGGTGGGCACGTCGTCCGCCAACATCGCGGCTTCGCCTTTGCTGAGTACCTCATCCAGCCTCTCCAGCAGCCTGGCTTTATCGCCATCCATCAACGCAATATCGAGCTGCACACTCAGCACCCGCCTGTCAAGCAAGTTTGGGCTGAGGTTTTTGTTGTACGCTGGTCCATAGCTGACACCTTTATCGGTGCCTTTACTTTGCAGCTCGCTGGCCTGGCGTTCCTGCGTAGGCGTTACTGTTAGTTGGGCTTGCTGGGTCAGGTCCGGGGCAACCTGGCTCGGGATTAGATAATCCACCTGAGCCACCTGTGCCAGGGACGTCGTCAGGCGCTCAAGCACCTGGGTGATTAAGGTCGTTCGTTGCATAGACTTGCTCTTAGATTAAAAAGACTCGAAGACAATCTGTGAGTCAGGGCGGGCGACGTGCCCGAAGGGGACGATATTACAGCTCAGGTCTGACCGGCCACACAACTTCGCTCGGCGAGCTATGTGCCTGCGGTAAATCCCTCAACGCCTGACGATATTGCTTCAGCTCATCAGGTATCGCGCCTTCTGTTTCCTGATACTTCAGTACTAACCAATCTGTTGAACGCAAATAAGCATCGCGCATTGCTCTGATTGAGTGCCATAGACTCTCATCTGCAAGTTGCTGAACAGGCATTTGCGCTTCATTTCCTGTTATGTCCATGTTTATTGCTCCCATGTTGGTTGGTTTTGACTGATGCGCTCAGCACTTGGGCGACCGCGCTCCGACGTATACTCAGTGCTTACACTAATAGCTCGAGATGCGCCGCAGTGGAACCTTGGGTCAACTTTAAGAGTTAACCTCGCGGTTCCAGAGTCATATCCTTGACCAATTGCCCTGAAATTCACAGGAACCGAAGAACCAGCCAGATCCGAACCCAAAGGAATTTCTTTCGCAGGGTTGTCCGGCTCTGAAATAAACAGGCTCAAATGGTTGTTGTGGACAATACTTTTTGCTTCCATTACGGCAGAGACACAGTCCGAAAATGACGTACCGGTAAACACTAAGTGTTCAGTATAATTGGTTGCAAACATCCCCCGGTGGGTCATGATAACTTCGCATTTAAAGTAGTCACCGGCTGCGCCAAAACCACCACCATTTTGTGCATCAAATTCAAGTAAATTGATGTAATAGGGTTCCTGTGGTGAGGCGCAATGCGGAAAAGCAGCATCAGGTCCATCTCTGTCTGCGGTATATCCGCCATTACCCAGAGTAGTCGCAAAAAAGTAACGCTTTATTTTGCCTTGCTTATGAACATCCAAGCCGTTAACCAGTTCAGTATGGCCACTTTTCCAACTATTAAACTCAGACTGAGCCTGAGCCATTTCAGTATTGAGCGACGCTTCAGCGTTTGTTACACGCGCATCAACCTGCGCTAGCTTGGCATTCAGTGTGGTTGTTATTTCACCGGCTTTATCGGCCACAGTCTGACACAATGCGTTGGCACGCCCTGCGACCTCAGTAAGCTGCTGCGAGATTGGTTTAGTTTCAGTTGTCATATAGTCTCCTTTGAATTTTGTCAGTCTCTTTTATCAGGCATGTTCCAGCGCCGTCAGTCGCCATTCCTGATTAATCTGACGGTGCATGGTATCTATCTGAACCAGGGTTAATTCGGCCAGTTCGTTGTCGAGGATCAGATTGAGGTTATCAATACCGAGTTTGACCTCAACACTGTCGGAGGGCAGCTGGGTCAGGCTCAGGGTGAGCCACTGCAACACCTTAACGTCTGGCGTGCGGTACCCAAGCGTGGTATTGGGTTTAGAATACACGCCTAGTAAAATCAGTTTGGGCTGACCGCTTGCCAGCTTTTCGCCGGAATCCAGAAATACGCCAATTTCGCCAATGGCGTATTCCAGCGGCGCTTCGAATTTGGCGGCCACTTTCAGGCTGCTGCTTTCACCGTCGGTGTAATCCGAATCGGCAATTTCCACCAGCTCTTTTTGTGAGCGCAGCGTGGTTTGATTTTTAGACGGGGTGTAGCTTGCATCGCCAAAGGCCATGTGGCTGATTTGCCCTTTAAAGCCTCTGGCGCGCGCCGACAACAGCGCATCCAGCCCCACCTGAGTAAATTGCAAGGTTAATGCTGACATTACGTCACTCCTTGGAAATGAAAAGATTGAATATTCAGCGCATCTAGCCCTGAAGACAGCGCCAGTGCGCCGACAACAGGGTCGGGCATCACACCCGAACTTTCGGCCTTCAGGCTGACGGTATTTAAGGACTGCAGCTGTGCATAAGCTGCCATTACTCCCTCGCTCTGATCCGGAGTGATCCCCTCGCCTTCTGTGTGCCAGCGCTGACAATTAACTAAGTGTCCCGCTGCGGCTGCAGCCAAAGCTCCCAGTGTCGAGTCTGGCGTCACCCCCAAACCCGTGGCTTTATGGTCGATAAGATTAAGCGCCGATTGTGCAGCTCCAAAAGGGGCCAAGGATTCACTCAGTGCGATACCCAGCTGTAAATCCACATGAATAGCGCCGCGCTTAACGGCATTGATCACCCGGCGGATTTTTTTCAGCATTTGGGGAGTCAGCAGTCCTTGCTGTTGGTCGTCCAAATTCTGATTCACCAATGCCCAAACTTTAATCGTCCCAGGTAGCATGACCTCATCTGAGGGGGTGTCCGCTCCTTCGGACTGCCACCATTCCTTGATTTCAGTAGCAATGTTTAAACTGTCGAGTGCTTTTTGCAGCGCGTAGGGCGTGCCTTTGTACTGGTGCACTGCAAAAGCGTCACAGATCACCCGGCGTTTCAGTGTTTCTGACCAGGTTTCATCCCACTCATCCACCGACATAGCCCAGGCCAGCCAGGGCAACAGGGAGGCAGGACATAACATGGGATCCCAAATGGCACGCAGTAGCAGACGAATATCCTGTAAAATACAGGCATCCTGTAACGCACGTCGCCGCGCTCTGTCATCGAGATAACGTTCCCAGTCGGCTATTTTTAAAGCCTCTGCAAGCGCCGGTAACATCGCCGCCGGGCACAGCTCGTCATCCCACAGCACGGTGAGTAGCAGGTTAATATCAGCCTGATAAAAAGCGGCTTTATTACAGGACGGTAACTGCCATTGTTCGGCCAGACTTTGCCTCTTAGATTCGCTCAACGCCTTGATGTTCAAAACGTTAAGCAGCAAAGACCGTATTTTGTCGGGCCGCGAGAATTCGCTTTCAATTGCCCGTACCAAAGGTGTTGCATTACTGGGAAGCAGCTCATTCATGATTGACGACTACCTCTACTTCATAATGCTCGCACCAGGATGACTGAGTATGTGTCACGGATATATTTGACGCTGGAGACGTCAGATTAACTTCCTCCACGCCCTCCAGGTGCAAAGCTGCGAACAGCCCTGCCCGGGTCACTTTTTTGCCGAGTTTCTGTCGGCTGGCGAGATACGTTTGCATTCTTTCCACAGCGGCCTGGCGGATTGCTTCGGCTGAGGGCCCGGGCAATACAACCAGCTGTGCTTTGACTGTGTAAGGCACAATCTGCGGGGCATTCACCGTCACCCGATCACCCAGGGGCCTGACTCGAGAGGCTTGCTGGTGCTCCCATCCCTGGGCAGCAAAGTGTTTGGCTACTTTGTCGAGCAGCGCCTGTGACGGTGTACCATTGCCTTCTGTGCTGAGAACAGTCAGTACAATCTCACATGGCGCCGGGCTGTGAACTGTGACATCACGAATGGCCGGGTCGAGTGACAAAGTATGAAAGGCATAAGCCGATGCGCTTCCTGCTGTATTTAAGCCATCAAAGGCCAGCTGAATGCGCTGGCGAAACCGGGAGTCGCTTTCACCTTCGTCGCGTAGCAGGTTATAGCGCGACGCTATGGCATCCAGATCTGCGCCACTGGCCGTTGCCAGCATCACGCCTTTGACCGCATCATTTACCTGCTGAGTATTCAATACCTGCTGGTAGGCCAGCGTTTGCAACAAGGCCGTCAGCGGGTCGCTTTCCAGTTTAAGGGCATCGGCATATTGAGGATGTGACGCTAAAAAACGCTGTTTGATTTCCTTTAACTGCTGCTCAAAATCCACATCCCGTAACAGATCCGGCATGGGCACCCGGGACAGGTCTGGTGTTAGAAATTGGCTCATCTCATCCTCGTTTGTTGCAAAAATAAAAAACCCGACTTGGCACTGCACAACACAGCACCGCATCGGGTTTATCACGGGAAGTCTGTTTTTAATCTTTCGTTAGCTTTCTCAAGCTTAGGTGTATCTTACTGATTTTCAGGGATTAAAAACGGTCAATTCTGACCGGTTTAAAATCGACACGCTAATTCCCCAAAGTCTGGGTATAAAAAAACCACCGCTCATCATTATGAGCCGGTGGTTTTTAACTTGCGGAATCTTGCAGCTTCGCAATAGCGGTCTTTATCTTTTGACTTAACTTTCTCAAGCTTAGGTGTATCTTACTGATTTAACGGGAAGAAAACCGGTCAATTCTGACCGGATTAGATATTTTTACGTTTTTAATACGTCAACTGAGTGGTTCTAAAGCTCAGCCGTAAAAGAGAAGGCATCAATTGCCTCATTAGACGTTAGCTCTGCAACCTCAAGTTCCGCCTCATTACTTTTCTGACGCAACACTTCGCGTTTTGCCAGTTCAGCCTGCAATGCAGCGACAGCTGCGGCTTGCTCAGCCTCGCTGCCACCCAGCTGTGCCAGTTGCACTCGCTCCTGCGCCTTAGTTACGCGCCACTGCTGCGCTTCCAGGCATGCATAGACGGCACGTTTAATCTCATCGACCAGCTCGTCTTTACGTGCTGTAATGGCTTCTTCACTAAGATGTGGCGGCTGATAGCCAGCAACAAAAGCGGCTGCAGATTCCTCATCCCAGGCTTCGCCCGTCTGCGGGTGAACCAGCCAGTAGTTTCCCTCGATTTTCATGCCTTTATCGGCAAAATATTCGCAACTCATGATCTCTCCTTAAAATGCACGACAAGTGCGGCCCAGGCCGTGAGAATTGTGCATATAATACTCATTGAGCAATCCGATGTGACTGTATGGATTAATACAGTTAATAGCACCAGCTACATAGCCCGCATCATAGCCCTGGGTTTCTGCTCTGGAGCGATATGAATACATACCCAGTAACTCCCCGCTCATGCTTTCTAATGCAACTGTGACTTCACCCTCTCCGTTTGTGGTACCATTTGAGCTTGGAGCTCGATAAGGTTCAGAGTTGCTTGTGAAGAAAAAATTTATCGGTTCAAGACGCAGCTCTGAGGTAAATCGATAATGTGCACTATATTTTGAGCCCCCCATTTTTACATTGCCATTCAGTACTCCAAAATATCCATAGTAGCTTGCTGCATAATGGTTGAGCCTATGTTCCCCTGCTGTATAACGCCTCATCCCATATGGCTGAGCAACACTATGATAAATAAAACAAACGGTTGTAAAATCACCAGCATCTACATATGCCTGCCATTCTGCTTGGTTAGCTATAGCAATACTTGTGATTACATTACCATCTCTATATTTTTCAATAACTAAGGAAGTACCTTCATCCACCATTACCAAGCAATGTTTCTGGTTATCGTATAATACTGCAACATCGTCGGATCCATAGCTACTTCTAGTTGTAACGCCATACCTATCACGAGCATTCAAGTTTTGCTTAGGTTTAGTAAGCGAGGTGTAGCCTTGAGAGCGCACGTATACACCTCCATAGCTTGCGTTCCCAGTTGCCTGAGCTTCCTGCGTACTGTACACCACATCATAGTCTATATCTTCTGGATTTCCTTTGCTGCCAAGTGGAATAAATGCACTGGCACCATGTAGATAAATTTGACTGGTTGGATTCTGCGCAAATGCATTTGAGTAAGTAAAGCTGGAATGAATGGTTGTTTTTCCAGAGCCATCATCAGGAATTCGCAAGTACTCTAACCTACAGTTTTCAGTACTACTGTTGTACGTTGTACTTGGTCTAACCAAGTAGGTTTCTCCACTATGATCATAGACGGCAAACACAGCTGATGATCGGGCATTATTGCCAGACGCTGCAGCTGCCTCTATTGGCGTTAGGGCAAATACAGGTCGTATCTGATTAGTAAAAGCCCGCCCCTGCAATGCCTCAACCCGCGCCAGGCTTGGTGCCATGGTATCCAATCTGTCCAGCTTAGCCGCTTTACCTTCAAGCGTGGTACCATTGTCGTTCAGGGTCTGCGCTGCCTGCTGCAAGCTGGTCTGACCGACCTGAGCCGCCTGTTGCAGCGCCGTGGTGGCATTGTCTATATGTGATTCAGCCACGGCCACAACAGCCTGTTCCAGTTTTTCGTTGTCGGCCAGTTTAGTGATTGCATTGCTAACCAGTGCCTGCTCTTCGGCGCTGAGTGGTTGTTCGCCTTGCATGTCGGCGACCAGTTTGTCGACCATGACCTGCACGGCAGTTTGTATACTTGCCATAAATTCCTCGTTGAATAATGTAGAAAGTAAATGAAGGGGCCTGCACTAGAGCGCAAGCAGGGGCTCACCCAGCAGCTGGTTCAGGCGACTGCGGCGCAGTTTTTCCTGCACCCCCTGATATTGTTGCTGTTGAATCTGTTGTTGCTGATATAACTGCGTGTCTACTGCCGTCAGGGCATTAGCCAGCCGCGAGACATCCTGCTGTAGCAAGTTGTCGGGGTGCGGCAGAGGCAGTGAAAAATGCGGGGTTAGTGGATTATTCATGCCACCTCCTTAGATAGAAAATGCCCGCAAAGCGCGTACTCTGGGGCGCTCGGTATGGCTGCCAGACAGCAATAATTTGACCCGGGCACTGCGCTCGGTCAGGTTATCCAGCTGATAGTGACACAGCTGCCAGCCTTCATCCGCCGCCTGTGTCGATTTCAGTGGCACCTCAAGCCAGGCGTCGCCCTGCTCAATCAAGACAGTGACCCTGGCCACGCCGGGCAGCTGGGCTTCAAAGCTCACTTTCAGGCTGCCATCCAGTTCACAGGGAATAGCCCGGGTTACGTAATCAGCCTGCTCTGCGACTTTGCCCAGCGCAGCCTGAACGCTTTCAAACAACACCGGAGACTGAGTCGCCGTACCGGTCAGTCTGGCGCTGACACTGAGTGCTTCCGTAGCTTTATTGGCAAGTCGTACAGACTGCAACTCCTGTAAGCTGAATGTGCCTGTACTTTCACCAGAGAACTCAAGTTGCAGCTGAGTATCACTGCCAGGGCGCTCAGCAACGGCCAGCGCCAGCAAGTCTGTGTGGCTATCCAGTGCCACCTCGCCCAGTGCAACCTGGCTCTCGGTTTGCGTAAAGCGCGCTGCTTTAAGGCGAAACGCCAAATCGCGGTTCTGATGCGGTGTCCAGGTTGACGCATTACTTGAAGACAACAATACACCTACCTGATAGGGCTGACTGGTTACCCAACCACTTTGGCTGTCAAACTTACCCAGTTCAGCAATCGCCACTTCATGCTCGTCACCATCCGTGAGCACTACTATCGCGTACTCTTCGCCAGCATTAAGCGACACCGGCGTAAACTCGAACAAGGTCGACTCGCCGCCGAGTTTGATGTCGCTTTGCTGCAAAGTCGCCTCCGCCAGTACGGTATGGTTAGGGATCCCCAGCTCGGTCTCGCGGATCTGTACTCGCACCGCTTCCTTGCCGGTCTTTTTAAACCACAACTCCACAGCCGCAATAAAGCGACGCTCTGGCAAAGTAAAAGTTTGTGCCAGCGGATCGTAGCGAACCGTCACGATGGAGTTGATGCGTCTGACCGTTTCGCTGCGGATGGTCGCATTACCGGTATAACGGGCCTGCCCCACCGATCCCATGGCACCACTAAAGCGCACATCTTTACTGCCCACCGGTACATTACCGGGGATCAAAAATCGGCCACGTACCTGACCATTATTATCTGCCTTGATCATTATGCCTCCTGAGCCTGAACACTGATCCCGTCAAAGGTCACCCTGTCCAGGGTTTCCTGTGGGCCAAATCCGGAGATGGTAAAGTTCACCCAACGTGAACGCATAAACTGAGCCTGACGCGTGGTTCGGCTCAATACCTGAGTGCTGGTGCGTGTACGGGTTAACCTGCGCAGGCCTCGGCCAATATTAAAGCGCCGGGTAATTGGGCTGGTCCAGCTGCGGCTTGTCTGAGTCCAGTGATCGACACTGGGTGACAAACGCACGATGGCTGGAATAGGTTCCACCGCCTGATAGGGATTGACCTTCATGCTGCCGGTTTGCTTGGTTTGCGCCAGCACGTCTTCGAGCTCATAGGGTAAGGTCAGCACATTGCCTGTCGGCAAAGGCAGTTCAACGATATCAGCACTTAAGGGCAGAATAAGCTCACCATCGACAATGGCCGCCGTTTGTTCAATACCTGCATCGCGCATATCATCGTCAATAAAGGGGTCGACAAACACACCAAACTTGCTGGAAGACTCTTCACTATTGGCGTCATTACGCAGCCGCTCAATCGCCAGCAACTGGTACAAATCGCTGATCTGAGACTGCATTTGTTCCAGCTCAGACATAGATACCGCTCTGACAGCCAGATTTTCAATTTCCGGCGCCTGCTCGGTAAACCAGCTCTGACTCACCTGCGCCAAAGGTAAATGGTTGGCTGGTACCTTTGGTGCTACGGGCAGTTGGTGGGCCGGTTGGCCTTTAATACGTTTAAGCTGGCCAAAGCGGTCCAGTACCACTAAGTCAATACGCGGTCGATACCATTGATAGTCCACAGTGATCAGTGCATTCTCAACCAGCTCTCCCTGTGGCTGTTGCTTTTGTAAGGTAAAACCAAATTCATCGGGCTCCACTACAACCTGGGTACGAAAGCGGTAACGCACCTCAAACTGACTGCCCGGCGCAGGCTCTGCTCCACTGAGCTGCCAGCTGATGTGATTGCGCAAAAAGAGAAAATCGACCCCGGCCACAAAGGTGGTCTCACCCTGAGTGACACTGAGGATCTCCAGCACCGATTCATCCAGCAGCAGATCTTCCCCCCCAGCCAGCTGAGCACGCGTCAGTGTGGCACTTTTCTCGATGCTGACATTCACTTCTGCTACGGTTTTCACCGGGAAGAAATCCAGGTCAACCCGCATACTGCGTGTGCCATCGTCCGATGCCGGTACACTGATAAAGGCTTTAGGTTCTTCCCTGACGGTGCCAATATCCGGGTCCCAGTCAAACGCTGCGCTACGTGCGGTATCAAAGGCCACTTCATAGCCCTGAATATGCGCCTTTCCTTCTTGCAGGCTAAATACCTGTTGATCGGCTTCGCGGTCACGATAGCTCAGCGCCATGCCTTCAACGACATAACTGCCACCATTGGCTTCACGGTCATAGCGGGCCAGCGCCTGGGTCACGGCATCCAGCTGAGGCGGGGGTTGTTTGATGATCAGCACCCCATCTTCAATGCGGTGTACCGGATAAAACGCGTTTTCTTCGGCCAGGGCGTCGTCTCGCAAACCCCACTGGCAATGCTGCTGCAACCGGGCAGCACCAGGCTCGTCGTAGTTGAGCGCATTAACAGCGGGATCTCTGAGCGACGGGTCTTCCACTTCCGTCACCACATTGTGGGTCAACCAGACACCAATATCCACACCGCCTTGCAACGCAATGCTAAGTGTGGCAGCAGGCAGGCTTCTGATATGACCATCCAGATAAACCTGAGCAGCGCTTAGTTGCGTCTCACCAGATTGTGTATCGATCACCACGTCGCCGCCAGACACCAGATCGCCGTCTTTTAGCAAAACATCGGCAATGTCTTTAACCTGATGTTGAACCTGAGACTGCAGGTCATTCAGCTCCCGGCTTTGCAACCCTCGTCCGGAGCGAAACAACAGCCGCTCATAACCATTGGCTTTATCATAATTGTGATAATAATCCTGTAGCATGGGCTCTCCTAAAAACTCATCACAAATTCAAAACTTTCTCGCACCCCTGGCTCTCTCACCAAAGGGGCACGATGGTCCAGTAGCAACAAGGTTCCCGATGATGCAACTTGCTCCGGCGGTACGTATACCTGCCCTGCTGCCACATCGGCTGTGAACGTGGTGCCAGAAAAGATCCCCAGCTCACGAATGGTCTCGCCCTGAGCATCTGCAAAATCAAAAACAAACTGGCAGTAAACATGGCGTGTCGGCTCTGCGCTGTGGCGATAACGCGCGCCCTGCACTTCGATGTCACCCTGCTCGTGCGGTTCGCAAAAACCTTGCACTTTGACTTTGCGATATCCCAGAGGATCGGCCAGATGCGCAGCACTGATTGGCTCGGATGGTGGCGTTTGCCAGTTGCCATCACCACGGCCCCATGCCAGATAAAGTGGGGTTTGGGCCACACTGCGTGCAAGCAGGGTCCGCCCGTTAAAGGTGAAAATAGACAATGTAACTCCTTGTTTAGAGGTTAAGTAAGTGAGTAATGACACTGGACAAGCTGAGGTGTCTGACTGTGTGACCAGCTCACCGTTGACCAGCTCCCCTGCCAGAGTCCGGGTTGGGTATGGATGTGACTGGCAACGTTACGTTGATGTGAAATGCCAGCGAGAAGCTGACTGGCGGGCGGTTCACTGAGTACCAATGAACCCAGGCGACTGCTATGGACTTGACCCCACATTTGCCCTCGCTTGCGAATTACGCCATTCCCGCTGTGTGCGGATATATCAGTTCCATCGCAGTGGGAACGCTGACGGGACAGCCTCACTTGTTTGCCATCTTGCAAGGTGTAGCGAAAGCCGGACTGGTCGCTGAGCAAATCGCCAAACTGACCTGACGAAAGTGCCAGTTCACGAATATCGAGCTGATAGGTAACCCTCACCAGCTGGCTTCGAGCCGGCGCACTGAGCTCACTCAGCTGTGCCAGCCGATTAAGTTGCCACTCACCTGGGACACTATCGAGGTGTAACTGATAACGATAAAAATGCCGCAGTGATCCCGACTCTTCAATCTGCAATAAAGGCACACCAAGCCAGCCCACTGCCATAGCCAGGCTGGCCCGCGTGCCGCGGATCCGCTGCCAGCTCAGGCCCTGCAACAGCACCTCATCCAGATTGTCCAGATAAGGCTCCAGCGGATCCAGGCCATATTCCCATACCAGCCAGGGCAACAAATTAGGGTTGGGGTGAGACTTAAAGCCTCTCAGCAATGAAATACCAGCTTCCAGTGTCTGGGTGAGTTGTCCGTGTTGATCCAGCGCCCATTGCAATGTGGTGTGATTAGGTGGCACTAAGGGGGTATTCGGGGTTAAGTTTTCAGACATAAGCTTACCTGCTTAAGCTGGACATATTGATTTGCCGCAACCTCAACCAAAGTGGCCGGGGTATGGATCTCCACGTGCTTAATACCTGCGACATGCAACTGTGCACTGAGCCAGCTGGGGGTCATCACTGTGCCCAGCGCCAGCTCAGTCTGCCATGCGGCACGTAGCTTGCCTTCCAGTTGTTCAAACACCCGAAAAGGGGTATTTGGATTAAGGTAAATATCAGCGTGGACATCCACCTCAATGGCTTCAGCCAGCTCAACCTCTACTGTATCTGTCAGTACTTTGACTTCATCACTGAGTACGTAGCTTCGAACCTGCTGTAACGCCGATGTTGGTTCCTGTTCGGTATGAAAGAGTACCGCCACGCGTACCTTACCGGGCTCGGGGCTGTCGACTTCCACATCGCGGATAGCGCTGGGTGCGGCAGTCAGAGCCGCATTGCGATAGTGATCTTTACTGCCCGCCGTGCTGGATGCCAGGGTCTTTTGCCGGATCCGCTGGCGGAATCCGCTATCAGCTTCATTTGCCGCCCGCAGCACACCGTAGAACACCCCCAGCTGATCCAGGTCGGCATCCTGTGCTGTCGCCAATAAGTTCGACTGCACAGCCTCATTAATACGCTGGCGTAGTAGTAATTCACGGTAACTTTCGACCTGCAAGCACACCGATAACGGGTCGCTTTGCAGAGACAGTGCGTCTGCATACTGAGGCGCAAGGGCTTTAAACCGCGCCACCCGCGCCTGATAAATGTCTTCAAATTCAATAGATTCTAAAATATCGGGCGCAGGAAGCGCCGTAAAATCGAAAAGATCGGTCATGGAGTGCCTCAGGGGTGAGTAAAGGCAGCCTCAGAGACTGCCGAAGTGCTTCTGGAATGGAGTGATTAGGATGCTAAAATCTCAGACACCCCTTTGGCGCGGCTTTGAATGTCAGACAAAACCACCTCAGTCCCTTTTTGTTGATAGGGGAAATACAGAGCACCAGAATCAACTTGCTCACTGATTGTACCAATAAGATCGGCACAGTTTTGTGCCGTGGGTTTAATATCATCCAGAGAATTTGCACTGGCAATCGCAGACACCAGTTTAGAAAGCTCCACCAATAACAAGTGGGTCGTATCTGAAGTCGTGCCCAACAGTGACTCACTGTCGCCGACTTGTTGCGTGATTTGGCCACGTTTAACTTGCTTTTCCAGGCTTGCCAGCATGGCCTGATGTGCTTCTGGGGTTGGAATTTGATCCATTTCGATACTCCTATACTTTGATATGCGGATAGTTAACAACGCGGTCAACGGCAAATGTCGTGTTTCCACCAAAATCGACGATGTTTTGTGGCTGCTTGTCAGCCGGAACCTGAGGGCTGACTGCGTTGACAAAACGAACAAAAAGTCGAGTATAGGGGTGTAGTCCGGCAATACTCAGACAGGGGATCATCACCATCTTAGCGCAGCTATTCCATCCACCAGTTGTGTAAACAGTTGCGCCCTGAGCCTCTATTGCTGCATCGATCTGCTCACTGTTCGCATGTTCATTTGCCAGTACGAACTGCATATTGGAACGACTCCAGTCCGCGGCATATTGGGTGGGAGACTCTGAGTAACCTGGCTCATAGCTGTAGCCATTTTTTAAATGGACTCGCGTTAAAGCGCCTGCTACCGGATATTGGTGATAACCAATATCACTTACAGGCACAAGCTTCCACTTGGACATATGTGGCTGTTGTGGATCGGCCTCAATCTCCATAGATGCTTTAGAGTGCGCAACCCCATCATAATAATTGATACGCATGTCCGAATGACTGGCAGCCAAGTTAGCGATGGCCTGGTCCATACGTGCCTCAGCACTGGCGACTGTGGCGTTAATCGCGCCCATTTTTCCAGTGACGGTTTGGGTCAGCGTGTTGTTTGACGCCACCAGCTCTCCATTGGTTTGCTGCAATGCAGCGATACGCTGATCCAGCGACATAGTTTGTGAATTACTCATAGTTACACTCCTAGCTCGAGTAAACGGTCGTTAAATTGAATTTGTCTGTGGTTTGACTGCAGCTGGGCAATCGCAATATTTGTTTGCGCTTCTGCCATGGCCACAAATTCGGGGGTATGAAACAGGTTCAGATCCCCGCTGGTATTGACGGTCAGATGCTCAAAGGGCACCGCCGTTAATGTCAGGTCAAAGCCTTGTACAACGCGGGCAACCGGGGTCTGATAGAACAGTACATGCTCCGGGTGCGACCAGATGGCAAACAGGGTTTTCTGCGCATCATCAGCGTGATCGTTCAGATAAAAACCTACTTCACGAACCGCGTATTGCGTATCATCGGTAAATACGCCAGACAAATGAAACTGGCCATCGCCGACCACGCGACCATCGGTGACCGGCACATTGTTACGTTCATTTTGCAGGCGCGTCTGGGTGCGATTGGGCACATAGCCTTTGTCACCGACGCCAATGCGCCCGATCTCTAGTTGAATGCCATGGGTTTGTGCATTCACGGCGGCGTTGATCCCCGCCTGGGTAATAATGGGTGTATAGATACTCATAGGTTGCCTAAACAGTTGTCATCATGACCTGTTGCAGCTGTATCGTGGCCATCCCATTGGCCACCCACACAGCGCTATTCAGTTGCATCTGGGCAGACTGATCTAAGCGGCTTGTCGACACAGACAAAGACTGTGCAGCCCCTGACAGGTATGTTGATGAAGGTGAAAAAGAAAAATCGTATTGTTCAGACCACTGCCCCGTCTGAGCGCTCAGTGAGTTTGCACCTAAAGCCAGACCAAGCGTCTTATGTTGCATCACACCAACACTAAACTGGATCTGACTACGACATGGTTTAGTGGCCGCCACGGTTTGCCATAGCTGGGCCTGAAGCTTAGGCGTTAGTAAGGTGTTGCCTTGCGAGTCGAGGTTATCATTGGCCAGTGCCAGTAATTCAGCACTGTGCGGTACGCCTCCGGTTTGCCACCACTCTTGCAACTCGACACTGGCATTCAGGCTGTTCAGAGACTGCTTAATTGCTCCAACGGTGCCTTTGATCCTGTGATTCGGCACACTGTCGGCAATCACCTGACGCTGAATATGCTCGGGCCAGAGGCTGTCCCAGCTATCCACGCTGAGCCCATCGGCCAGCCAGGGCAAAAAATGCGCAGGACAACGCCACGGATCCCAAATTTGCGAAATGGGCACAGGCACCATAGAAATACGACTTCCGGCCTCATCCAATGCCTGCTCAAACTGGCTCGCCTGACAGGGCAACAGTGATTCAGACATGCTCACCTCCGATGTCGACTTCAATCGCGGAGCAATACGCTGCCTCATCCTGCCCAACCGTGATGTCCCACTGTGGTTCCAGTAACTCTACCCGTTGAACACCTTCGCGGTGCAGCACCGCATACAAGGCTGACAGCGAAATGTCATGGCCGAGCTTACGGTGTTCAGAGAGCCACTCTGAGGTGATGTCTAATACCTGCTGCTTGATAGCATCGCCATCCATCCCCGGATAAAGATACAAGCGCGCGTCTATGGTAAACGGCTTGATAGTTGCGGATTTCACCCGCACCCGGTCGGTCAGCGGGCGGATCTCATCTTGGTTGAGATAGGTCTGGACTGTATCCAGTAAAGCCGGCGACGCGACACCGGTTCCCTCATCACTGAGAATGGTCACTGCCACATCACCCGGCATAGGTTCGCTCAATCCCGCATTTGATGTACAGTTCAGTACAAATGCGCTTGTTGCAGTGGCGTCAGCCACCGCTGAGCGCTCAAACTCAGGCGCGGATACATACACATCTCGTACGTTTGACGATGCTTTCAGGGCATGAAACACATAGGCGCCGGCCGGTCCCGCAGTGCTGAATCCTTCCAGCGCCAGACGAATTCGCTCACGATAACGCTCATCACTTTCATATTGAGGTGGTGAAGGCGAGGTCGCAGAGGTATCGCCTGCCGAGCGCATCGCACGGCTGACACCAAAGCGCGCGCCCAGGTAATCCAGCTCAGCGCTGCTGGCTTTGGCCAGTAACACCGCTTCGGCCGCCTCATTAATGCGCTGCCTTAAGAGCATTTCCCGGTAAGCAAATGCCTCTATGAGCTTTATGGCGGGGTCACTGGCATAATCCAGCCCCCCGCCGTCATAACGCTGTGAAAAGTCCGCCACGATGGCGGTTTTTATCTCATCAAAGCTCAGCGCCTCTATCAGTTTTGGCGCAGGTAAACGTGCCATATCTATGGCACTAAAATTGGTCAGAGACATAGCAGCTCCTGATATTACAAATGTGGAAATAAAGGCAAAGGGCAGCGCAAAAATGCGGTGGGAAGGCAAGGTTACAGCAGGTTGTTTACACCATTGGCACGGTCAATGATCTCCTGTTTAACTGTGTCCAGTCCTTTGCTTTGATACGGGAAGGTCAGCTCACCCGTTGCCACCTGGCCTTCAATATCACCAATGGTGGCTTTTAGTGAGGTCACTGACGCTTTCACGTCTTCCAGGCTATTTGCTTCAGACAGTTTGTTGACGAAACCACTGAGCTCATTCAGTAATAAGTGGGCCGTATCTGACGTTGTACCAAGTAAGGAGTGACTGTCTGCCACCTGCTTTTCTACGTCACTACGAACCTGAATACGGTTTTTCATCTGTTGTTCGGTCTCACTTAGTTCAACTGAATATTCGCTGTGTTTACCGAAGTTTTCCTCCACAAACTGTGCAACCACCGCAGGTGGGGTAAATGGGTCAAAGAATTGCTCTGCTACCTGATTATTGACGATAAGTTTTGCCATGTTGCACTCCTAAGGTAAAGTTGGGGTTGATTGATGTTCATAAGCAGACACAGTACTGTCACCCAAGTATGGGAACTGGCCCCAGGCGTTCGCAATTGGAACATTGCCCGTAACCACCGCAGGTAATGCAATCTGAATCACCGTTGTTTCAGACAAGTCGAGGGTTTCACCATGGATATAGGGATGGCAATGTGTGTAAAAGTTGCGATTATTATGGGATATGCCACCACCGCATACCTTAGCCGGTGCATTTGCTTCTAAACCACTACACCAGAACCCGGTTGGAACCGCACCACGAATGTGCTTTACTATCGCCGCACAGGTCACGTAGGTAGGGCGACGCAGATACTGATACATCATATAGGAATAGGTTTTAACCGTGTCTCCGTTCTCGTTGGTCACGTTTCGATAAGGCAGAAACTCCATTTCCCAGATATTAAAGTTTTTGGCAAAGTACTTGGTATCTGAACCAATTGCGCGTAAAAACTCGCGCGCAAGATCAGTTCTGTTCTGCGGCTCAACACCCGTTTCTACGGTTTCAACCAACCTGGCTTGCTTTAGATAGCCCGCACTCCAATCTTTGGGAAACGAGCCGTCTTCTTTAGGAATTAATGCCTGGTTCTTTGTCACCCGAAAATGCGACTGAGATTCCGTGTACTTACTCAGCTGCGCATCTACTTTTGCAAGGTGCTGGTTTGCTTTTGTCTCACTTGCACTGAGTGCCGCACTGAGCGCGCTATCAATACTCTGAATTTTGTTATCTACCGTGCTGGTCAGCGCTTCTGAGGCTTCAACCAGGCTGGCAATATCGTGTTCTAATGCCATACATCTCTCCGTTTAAAATTGGAATTAAAAAGTTAAGTAAAATTAGGTTCTTGGAAACTGTGCTTTAATGGTGTTGCGTGCGCCCAGCCAGCGTTCACGGGCTTTGCCAGCCTGCGGGCTGTGTTCGCCGTATTCAGCGCAGGCAGCCAGAAACTGAAAGGCCTTGCCATCGCTGTGTTGCTGATAAGCCTGCATCCGGGCGGCATCCACCTGCGCCTGGTGTTGCAGTGCTTTGGCTTGTTTGAGTAATTTAATGGCCTCTTCAGCCAGTTGTTGTGCCCGCTCAGGAGCCGTGTTGTATTGCGTCATCGTGATGCCTCCTTGTTTATTCTGCTCAGGCGCCTAAAGCACGCCCTGATCCATCAATGCAAATTTCAGTTTCAGGTGACGATGCATATTGCCAATTTGTGCCTTGCCCATTTTGGCAAGCTCAGGGGCGACTAAAATATTGAACTCAACTCCTTGGTCGATCACCGTGATTGAGTCCGAAGGCACACCCGTAAGGGCCAGGTCAAACGCCAGCAATAACTCAACATCGTTGGATTTATATGCAATTGATTCCGTCGGGGAAGAATACACAGCGAACAACACATACTGAATTTCGCCATTGACTTCCTCTTCGGTGTAAAAACCGATTTCATTAACGAAAAAGCCCTCTCCTGAGATCGGCTCAGCGTCACGCACCGTCAGATGTAACTGCTTGCCATCAGCCAGGGTTTTGGCACTGGCCAGCTCCAGTCTGTACTTTTCATCCTGTAAACGGGTGATCCCTTCATGCGGCTGATAGCTGCCACTGCCCAGACCTACTTTGCTGATTTTGGCTTTAAAGCCACCTTGTTGCGCTCTGAACAGCGCCGATAACCCGGCCGAGGTGATCACGGGTTGTAGTAAAATGCTCATTGTTAAAAAACTCCTTTACGCAGAAACGCTAAGCGTGCCGTAGCAACGCACAGCACTCACCCGGCGGCGACTGATGTGCATCACCGCAGAGGCGCAACTGCGACTGTTAATAAACTCATCGGGAATACGCTGATCTGTCAGCCCTCTGAAACGAACGACTTGCACAGGCTTACGAGTCATGCACAATGCCTGACGTAAACCACATTGCCAGATCCGGTGGCGCAGTTTATCCACTGCGCTGCGGTGTCTGAGCACCTGATAGCGCGCGCGTGATAAGTTGCTAGCCACAGACAGCCCAACCTGGCTATCTCGCTGTTTGGCTTTGTCGCCAATACACGGCTCGACCGCCCCGTACACACGCTTGTGTATAACCGGATGGATAATTCCGCCCACCGCCGTATGACTTGCCATTTTTATCCCAACCAGGAAATCAAAGTGGGCCTTTTGCGGCTTGGTCTGATTAGTCACCCGATAAATGGCGTCATACAGAGCCTGATCGAGTCTGATAGCCCGGCTGGTGTAAGGCAGCGCATTGGCCCAGGCAACAAAAACAAAGGTATGTGGCTCTTTGCTCAGGTATGGCGCCAGATAGACATCGTCCGTCTGTTCAAACCATTCGAAAAACTCAAGCTCCAGGCCAAGAGAGGACAGCGCCCGCTTCACCGCACCGACTGTGCCCTTGTGTTTATGGATTGGTACTGAGCGCGCGATCAACGCCCGTTTGGTTTCCACCGACCAGTTTTCGTCCCACTCATCAACCGACAATGACCACGCCAGCCAGGGCAACAGTGACTCCGGACAGTGTTGTGGATCCCATAAGGTGGCTATGTGCTCTGGAATGATGCCTCGTCCATCAGACGTCGAGTTCAGTAAGCCTCGCTCCAGCGCGCTCGACCCGGGCGGCAGCAACTTTGGTGTTTCACTCACAAACACACTCCTAGAAAAAACTCAGCTGTAGCGACAGGCTTACCGCCTCAGTCACGCTGGGCGTAATATCATCAGCCGGAGACAACAATTTAATTTTGCGTACGCCACCCTGATGCAACATATCGATAATGGCTGAATAGGGGACCTCTTTACCCAGGCGGGTGTGCTCCTGATTAAAGGCATCCAGTGCCATATCTATTGCTAACCTGACCTGAGCTTCACTGACACCTGGATTAAGGTAAAGATGTGCCTCAACGAGCGTGTTTGTGGGCCTGACTACCGAAACCTGCACCTGATCGGTTAGCGGGCGAATATCCTCGTGATTTAGATGCGCAGACACCGCCGCTTGCACTGATGCAGTATCACACCCGGATTCTGTTAGCACCGTGATATCTACCACGCCCGGTGTATTGGACTGTACATATACATCGCGCACTCTGGCGTCGGCCGACATAGCCTGAAACTGATAGGCACCGGCTGTACCTGCCATGCTGTGACTTTCCAGCGACAATGGTACTCGGGCACGATACCTTTCATCACTTTCCCCTTCAGCACGGCTCACCCCAAACAAGGCGCCCAAATGATCCAGATTACTGCCGGCGGCAAAAGCCAGCATCACAGCGTGGGCCGCGTCATTTACTCTTTGTCTGAGCAACAGCTCACGATAAGCGGCCACTTCCAGCACTTTCACCGCAGGATCTGAGGCCAGTAAAGTCTGCTCGGGTATCTGATCCGTCAAAGCTGTCATCAGCTGTGCACGGATCTCCTCATAATTTAGCGTTTCTATCACTTCTGGCGGTGCCAGGCGTGACAGGTCAATCGCAGTGTTCATAGATTTTTCCTCTGGCACAACCATCCCTTCCTGTACAAACATACCCAGGCAGATGCGTTGTTGATTTGAGAACTTGGTCAGTTCGACCTTCGGTTTAGCAAGTAAGGTTCAGGCTGGTAGAACAGGTGATAACAGGGTTGTCACCGCTGGGGTCACTAATTAGTTGTTGTTGCGCTTTGCACTTAACAGGGCGTCAAGTTTCTTGTCTATCGAATCAAGACGCTTTTCAATGCGTTTCTGATCTTCTTTGCGGATCTGCTTCAAATGCGCCAGCTCCTGCGAGTTTGTGGTGATCCGTTTGTCCAGATCATTGAGATATAAAATACCCGATACCAGTAATGCTATGGTGGTCAGGATATGAGCCAGATTCAGCTCCTTTTTCATTTGCCATTGATCGGCTTGCATGGTTTGGCCACCTCCTCATTCATAGTTGCCCCCAATTTAAGACTGCCACTGTCCGCTCAGCATTTGCTGTGCCAGCTCCTGCGCACGTTCCGGGACTTGTCTGGCCCAGCGGCTATCCAGCATTTCCAGTGCAGCTTGCTCAAAGTCACCTTTTTGTACTGCAGTCAACATGTTATTGAAGCCTAGCAATCCCTGTACACCCAGGTTAAAGGCCATATTTGTCAGTACTGCCTGACGGGCTTCATTGCAGTGAGAAGTATCCACACGACGCCGTACCCCAGCCTGTGCATTGGCTACGTCTTGTGCCAACAGCTGCTCGGCTTCTTCTTCGGCTATTCCGTTGTGCTCCAGATTTCTGCCATACCCGATTGTGAGCTTGCCAGCCGTACAGTAGTAAGGGAAACGACGAAATCCTTCATGTTTTTTTATCTGCTCAACTGTATTCATAATTGTCATGGTGCACTCCTTATGGCTGACACAATGTCTGCAGTAAACTGCGTTCTGCTTTAACCAGCCAAAACTCCAACGATCGCTTTGAGTCAAAACCCAGTGTTTTTGCAACCTGAGCTATGTCTCCCTCGACCAGATACTTGCCGCGCAGTGCTCGAATGCATTCAGGCCGTAATTGTGCAATTTGCTGCGTCAGTGCCTCTATTTCTTCCGGCACACTCATCATATCGCTGCTCACGTAGCGTGCGCTGGAGTCGCCTATCCGCTCGGTCACGGCCTGACGGCTGAACCCTTTACCCAGTTCTTTTGCTCGCCAGAACCTACCCCAGCGTTTTAAAGCGCTGCGTAACTGCTTAATGGTTGGTTGTGTCATCATCATTGATCTTTCCTATTACTTCTAAAATATCGAGTGAGTAAACATCCTCGACCAGACCGACAACGTCGTTCCATCTGGGGCTGTATTCTTTATTTTCCCACCGTCTCAGTGTGCGCTCTTCAACGCCATAATGTGCCGCAGACTCAGCCTGAGTGTAACCTCTCAGGCGACGGGCAAATCTCAGGATATCTGCACCCAAAGGGGTTCTTTTTTGCTGCGTTAACCGCGGCTTTGCATACATATATTGCTTCATCGTTTTCCTTATACTGTGAAGTCATTTATTCAACTAAACAGCGCCCTATACGCAGCTTGCGATATGCAGCACTCAGTATGTGATGGCCAGCCAAGGTAAGCTGCCACAGACAACCGTGGTCACTGTTTATATTTGTGGTCATTGAATTAAGCTGATGCGTCAGTGAATCAGGTAGGCTGTTCACTCACTCCATGTAACATCCGCTGTTATAAGTGTGCTGGCACAGAGACTGAAGGAAAGTGCGCTGATGCAAAAATCGCATCACATGTTTACAACTCCATGTCGTAGCTTTATCAAGCTTAGGGTTATAATACCTTTTTCATCGGTCCAAAACAGGTCAAAAATGCCCTAACAATTATAAAGTTAAAATTTAGCTCAGATTCTTATCGAGACTCACTTGCGGATAATGATGAAAGAAAAAAAGGTTAACAATTGTAAATTTATAAAAGGCATTCTTCACAAAATAGCTTGTGCACCAGACAAACATTGCCCCAGTGCACGGCATTCACTAAAATAACCACATCTAAACAAAGAGAAGCAAAATTCATGGCTCAATATATCTATACAATGTCGCGGGTGAGCAAAGTAGTGCCACCCAAACGCACAATCCTAAAAGATATTTCTCTGTGCTTTTTTCCGGGTGCCAAAATCGGTGTGCTTGGTCTGAACGGTGCAGGTAAATCGACCCTGCTGCGCATTATGGCTGGGGTAGATACCGAGTTTGAAGGGGAAGCACGTCCACAGCCAGGTACAAAAATCGGTTACCTGCCACAGGAGCCGGTACTGGATGAAAGTAAAACGGTCCGTGAAACCATTGAAGAAGCAGTGGGTGAAGTAAAACGCGCACTGAGCCGTCTGGATGAGGTATACGCTGAGTATGCAATGGAAGACGCCGACTTTGATGCACTGGCCAAAGAACAAGGTGAGCTGGAAGCAATTATCCAGGCACATGATGGCCACAATCTGGACAACGCATTAGAGCGTGCAGCCGATGCACTGCGTCTGCCTGAGTGGGATGCCAAAATTGAGCATCTGTCTGGGGGTGAGCGTCGTCGGGTTGCGATTTGTCGTCTGTTACTTGAAAAACCAGACATGCTGCTACTGGATGAACCGACCAACCACCTGGATGCAGAGTCGGTTGCCTGGTTAGAACGCTTCTTACACGATTACGAAGGTACCGTGGTTGCCATTACCCACGACCGTTACTTCCTTGATAACGTTGCAGGTTGGATCCTCGAGCTGGACCGTGGCCATGGTATTCCGTGGGAAGGTAACTACTCTTCATGGCTGGAGCAAAAAGATGCCCGTCTGAAGCAAGAAGAAAAGTCTGAAAAAGCACGCCAAAAGTCGATTGAGAAAGAACTTGAGTGGGTTCGCTCAAACCCCAAAGGTCGTCAGGCTAAATCTAAAGCCCGTATGGCACAGTTTAGCGAGCTACAGCAGTCGGATTACCAGAAGCGTAACGAAACCAACGAGCTGTTTATTCCACCAGGACCGCGTCTGGGCGATCAGGTCATTGAAGTGAACAACCTGACCAAGAGCTTTGGCGATCGCGTACTGATCGACAACTTAAGTTTTTCGGTGCCAAAAGGCGCAATCGTTGGGATTATTGGTGCCAACGGTGCCGGTAAGTCGACTCTGTTCAGAATGTTAAGCGGACAACACCAACCAGACAGTGGTGAAATTGTACTGGGTGAAACCGTGGAACTGGCCACTGTTGAGCAGTTCCGTGATGATATGGATGGCAATAACACCGTATTCCAGGAAGTATCAGACGGTCAGGACATCCTGAAAATTGGTAACTTTGAAGTACCCAGCCGTGCCTATGTGGGCCGCTTTAACTTTAAGGGCAACGACCAGCAGAAGTTCGTAAAAGAGCTCTCAGGTGGTGAGCGCAACAGACTACACCTGGCTAAGCTACTCAAAGCTGGTGGTAACGTGATCCTGCTGGATGAGCCTACCAACGACCTCGACGTAGAAACGCTGCGTGCACTGGAAAACGCCATTTTGGAATTCCCGGGCTGCGTTATGTGTATTTCGCACGACCGTTGGTTCCTTGACCGTATTGCGACGCATATTCTGGATTACCGCGACGAAGGTCAGGTGAACTTCTTCGACGGTAACTACACCGAATACGAAGAGTGGCTGAAAAAGACCTATGGTGCAGAAGCCGCGGAGCCTAAGCGCATCAAGTACAAGAAAATTGGTTAATCACCAGTAATACCGGATAAAAGCCCTGATTTTCAGGGCTTTTTTATGTTTGATTTAAACCAGAAATTAGCCCGTGAAGTGGAGACTCGGCAAAAAACTGGCTAAGCTATAGATAAACAAGCTAAGAGAAGACTAATGAAAGAACGTAGACGATTTTCACGCGTACTGTTTTCTAACCCGGCCGTACTCATGACCGCCAGTGGAGACTATAAGTGCGAAGTGATCGACCTGTCACTGAATGGCGCCCTGCTGACTTTGCCAGTGGGATATGTGCCCCTCAAAGATGAGCCCGCCAGCTTGCGCTTTGCCTTACCACAAAGTGACATACAGATTGCAATGGAAGTGCAGATCCGTCACATCGAAGAAGGCCACCTTGGTGTACATTGCAGCCAGATTGATCTCGACAGTGTGACCCATTTGAAGCGACTGATTGAGCTGAATCTGGGTGATGATGATGTATTACACCGAGATTTGGAACAGCTGATCCTGCACGACTAAGCCTCACTGCCTGTGCATCTGCCCTGTCACTGACCATGGACGGGGCTCTGCCTTTTGCCATTCCCCACAACGCCGTTACCTCAATGATCCGTACCTTTGCGTAGTCGACACACAGACCCTCTGCGACCCTTATACCAATTTCACTTGATACCTGTTCAATTTGATAATTATTAAAATAATTAGGGTGAGCTTATGATACCCAAATAACTTCACATAAAGATACTTGACAAAGAGATTTATTGCCAATAATCTTCATGTGAAGATTAATCAAAGCAAGATAGTTTTTAAAACGGAGAACCGCGGTGAACAGACTCATTGAATTGATCAGATCAGCGATGCCACGGCAGCGCAGGTGTGAAGGACACACCATAGGGTGGTTGCTCGTGGCGATGGTTGCCCCTGTAATTTGGGGGAGCACGTATGTCGTCACCACAGAGATGTTGCCTGCTGATAAACCTTTAATGGCGGCGGTATTCAGGGCACTGCCCGCGGGCCTGTTACTGCTGCTATTTACCCCTGCTTTGCCTCAGGGCCGCTGGTGGCTGCGCACACTCACCCTTGGGATATTAAACATTGGCGGATTTTTTTATTGCCTGTTTGTGGCGGCTTACCTGCTCCCGGGAGGCGTGGCAGCACTGGTGATGTCGAGTCAGCCTGTCCTGGTTATGATATTGAGTGTGCTGATTCTCAAAGAGTCTCTTAAGCTCCATCAGTTCTTTGCTTGCCTGACAGGCATTGCAGGTCTGTCAATTTTGGTTCTCGAACCCAGTATGGTGCTGCCTGCAAAGGGCGTACTGGCTGGGCTGGCTGGTGCAGCGTCGATGGCTACTGGCCTGGTGCTGAGCAAAAAATGGGGAAAACCAGAGGGGGTGTCTGTTGCTACATTCACAGGCTGGCAGCTGACAGTTGGAGGATTCTTTTTACTGCCGTTTGGGCTCATTCAGGAAGGCTTACCTACCGTATTAACCGGGAATAACCTGCTGGGATATGGGTATCTGAGCCTGGTCGGCGCGCTGCTGGCTTATCTGATATGGTTCAAAGCCATTGAACAATTGCCCGTGGTCAGCGTGTCTTTTGTGTCGTTTGCCAGCCCGCTGAGTGCGGCACTATTAGGGTATTTCATGCTTGATGAAACCCTGACACCCAACCAATTGGTCGGCGCCGGCGCCATTGTGCTGGCCATCGTTATCTCTCAGCGACTCACTGTTACACACTCGAAGGCTGGGTGCTCAAACGCCAAACTCCACAGTCAGTTAAGTACCAAACCATCTTAATACTTTTCGCAAAATTTAAGGAAAATACTATGCACACTTTATTTGAACCTGTTCAGTACGGCAGCATCGCTACATCTAACCGATTTGTAATGGCCCCTATGAGCCGTAACCGCGCCACAGAACAAGGCCACGCAACGGCGCTGATGGCAACCTATTACGGTCAACGCGCGAGTGCCGGGTTGATCATCTCTGAAGGCATACAGCCCAGCCAGGTTGGTCAGGGTTATATGAATTCGCCAGGACTGCACACGCTGCAGCAGGCAAAAAGCTGGTTGCAAGTAACCGATTCGGTTCACGCACAAGGGGGCAAAATTGTTGCACAACTCATGCACTGCGGCCGCATAGGCCACCCCAGCCTGTATCCCAGTGCACACCAGTCTGTCGCCCCCAGTGCCATTACTGCGCAGGGTCAGACGTATACGCCGGATGGTATGAAAGACTTTGCTCCACCCCGGGCGCTCGCTATGGATGAAATCCAAAGCACAATTTCAGACTACGTACAAGCAGCCAGATACGCCATTATGGGAGGCTTTGACGGTGTCGAAATCCACGCTGGTAATGGGTTTCTGCCGCACCAGTTTCTGGCCAACAATACCAATCTGCGACAAGACAACTATGGTGGCAGCATTGAAAATCGAACGCGTTTTACGCTGGAGATAGTCGCGGCAGTCTCAGACGCCATTGGCGCCGATTGCATCGGCTTGCGTATTTCGCCTCACAATACCTTCAACGATATCGCCGAAACGGACAGCGAACAGTTATACAGCGCGCTGATTCAAGCACTGCCCACCGAGCTGGCTTATCTACACATTATGGAAGCTGCATGCCGTGAAACCAGTGATGCAATACGTCGATTATGGAAAGGGGCATTGATCCTGAACCCACATAACCACTGGGAAGACGGGCCTGTCACGCCAGCAATTGCAGACAAAGTATTGCAACAAGATCTGTGCGATGGAGTGAGTCTGGGTGCTTTATTTGTCGCAAATCCGGACCTGGTAGACAGAGCCAGGCTGAACGCACCTTTAAACAATATGGATGACAGCACCCTGTACGGCGGTGGCGCCAAGGGTTACACGGATTACCCGACACTGAACGAAGTCGCCCAGGCGGTATAAAAAAAGGGGTGAGTAGTCACCCCTTCTTATATAAACCTGTTAGTTACATCCATCCCAGGTCTGGCAACGACGTTGTGTCAGACAGTCTGCGTCCCACGTCATGCAATAGTACTTTTGCTCTGTCCAGCAAGCGTAGTAAGAGCCTGCGCCACCAGCGACATTCGGTGTTTGGCCTTCCAGTGTTTTGCCGGAGAAGGTTAAACGTTTGAGCTGTTTTTTATTTAGATTAAGTTTCATCACAGTTTCCTTGTAGTTGTTTCAGGTAATACCAACCACAGCCTATCACAGATAAATTAATTAAATATTTTACTTTGTTTTCACACTTGTCCTATGTTAGCTTGATTACCGTAACAAACAAAGGAGATAACTATGTTACTAAAACTAAAAAAGAAACCAATGAAAGCCCTATCTAACGACAAAGCGGGCGTACCTGCAAACATGACACCACAAGTTGCTGGTGGTGTAGAGCAAACTTACTACTGCTGGTCAGATCATCGCTGCCCAGGCACACAAACTTCTTGGTTGTGCTAATCACCCAGTGAAGTTTAAGCCCGCTGAACGAATCACCTATCAGGCGGGCTTATCAGGCAGTTTGATTTTAAACATTTTTTACCCAGTACTTATTCAAACACTCCCCTCTGTCCACAAATTTTATTCTACTTAATGTAAGAATATGCACCCAGCAGGCTTGAGTGCATCTGCCCGACATAGTTTCTTATACATACCACTAATTTATCGTTTTTACTTATCCACCGACTAAGGCTCAAATTTCAATCGAAAATCAGCCTAAAAACCAGGCCAGACAGAAAAGTCACAACATTGTGATGGTTTTGTGATAATTCCGGGAGCGATTTTCCATAATTTGCCTGCATGCTTGTCAGGGTCAAATCCAAACAACAAGAGTAAATTATGAAAACACGCATCATCCCCCTCATCACAGGTATTTTACTGGCATCTGGCACAGCCAGCGCAGCTTCTCTGGACGTTAAGATCACTAACCTGACACAAGGGATTTACTTTACTCCCTTACTGGTGAGTGCCCATACCAGCAACGCCATGTTATTCCAAACTGGAGAGCAAGCGTCTGAAGCACTTCAGGCGATGGCCGAAGGTGGCTCACTAACCGGTCTGAGCGAGATACTGACGGGTGTCAATGCCAACACCATGGAAAACCCGGCTGGAGGTCTGCTCGGACCGGTTGCTTCAACAATGACCAGTCTGGAAACCGATGCCGGAAACGACCGCCTGTCTATCGTCGCCATGATGCTGCCTACTAACGACGGTTTCGTTGGTCTCAATAGCTGGCCCATTCCAACTACACCAGGCACATATCATATCTACCTGAATGCCTACGATGCCGGAACAGAAGCAAACAATGAGTTGGTGGTGGATGGCTCTGGCGCACCCAACACCCCAGGGATCCCCGCATCTCCGGGCGCTGCTCCAGGTACTCAGGGCAGCGGTGTGACGGAAACTGAAAGTAACACGCTTGTTCATATTCATCGCGGCAATTTAGGTGACGACGACACAACAGGCGGTAAAAGCGATTTGCACAATACGGTTCACCGCTGGTTAAACCCGGTTGCTAAAGTGACTGTAACAGTTAAGTAAGGGGTCCATTATGAAACTATTCAGACTTACCCTGCCCGCAGCCTGCTTAGTATTAGCGGCCTGTGGCAGTGACAATGACGACCCTATGCCGACTACGATGCCGGATGAAGATATGCAAATGGTCGATGACCCTGCACCCGTTGACCCAGTAGATCCGGTTGATCCGGTCGACCCGGTTGACCCAACCCCGACAACCATCGAGTTAGTGGTCACGGCAACAAACCTGACCTATGCACAACCCTTGTCTCCCATCGCAGTTGCACTGCACCAGGAAGGACAATTCTGGCAAGTGGGTGAACCGGCCAGCAATGCACTGGAGGTACTGGCTGAGGGCGGCGATAACAGCGACCTGCTTGCACTCGGTGTTGTACAAAGTAAGGCCAGTGCAACCGCCCCCTTACCACCCGGACAAAAAACCCAGCTGACGCTGACCCATGACTCGCTTGACGGACAAAAGTTATCTCTGATCTCCATGATGGTGAATACAAATGATGGCTTTACCGGTCTTAATGGTTTGGATGTGTCTGCAATGACAGTGGGTCAAGCCATGACGTTCACGACACATGCCTACGACGCGGGCACAGAGGCCAATACAGAAGCTCAGGGCACCATACCCGGCCCGGCGGATGGTGGCACCGGATTTAGTGCCGACAGAGAAGCGTTAAACAAGGTGGCTATGCACCCTGGTGTGGTTGGAATGGATGATGGACTGACAACATCTGTATTGACGAGCAGTCATAAATTCGACAACCCGCTGATGACGGTTACCATTACAAGAACCAAGTAGTCTCCGAGCCGCTCCGTAACCGTTGCGGTTGCGGAGCGCGAACAGCCGGTGTCAGCCACCGGTGCGGAGACCTGCTATGCAGCAAAAAGTGCTTATCGTTGAAGACGATGCCGATATTGCCGATCTATTGCGCGTTCATCTGAACGAGTTGGATCTCGACGTAGAACATCTTGCCAGTGGAGATCGGGTTATGCCACATCTGAGCAATCATCATTATGCCATCGTCATACTCGATATCATGCTGCCCGAAGTCGATGGCCTGACCTTGTGCCGGGAGATCAAAACACGCTATCCCAAAGTCAGTGTGATCATGATGACGTCGAAAAGCAGTGAAATGGACCGCATTATTGGCCTTGAAATGGGGGCCGACGACTATATCTGCAAGCCCTTTAGTTACCGGGAATTTCAGGCCAGAGTTAAGGCTCAACTCAGACACATTAAACTGTTATGCGAACCACAACAACAAGCGGCAACAACTCCCAGCCCGGTGGTGATTGGCCAACTACATATCGACCCGCATTTTCATGAACTGACTTTACAGCAAACCCCCGTAGACCTTACTGCCACAGAGTTTGATTTAGTGTTGTTTTTTGCCCGCCACCCCAACCAGGTGTTTTCCCGGGCTCAGCTTTTGGAGTCGGTGTGGGGCTATGATCATCTGGGCTATGAACACACTGTCAATTCCCATATTAACCGCATTCGCAACAAGTTTGAGCAAATTACCGAGCATACGATCATAGAAACCGTATGGGGTGTGGGCTACAAACTTAATGCCAAACCGCTACAGCAGGAAATGCAATGACTCTCTCTCTTTATCACCGCCTCGCACTGACAATCACAGCCGTTTTTATGCTTATCGTGTCGGTGTTTGTCTGGTGGACCCAGAATCTGTCATCGGTTTCACGTGCACAGGCAGAGCAACAACTGCATATTGGGCTTGCTGAGCATCTGGCACAGGATAACCCGCTACTCCAGCAAGGAGTCTACGACTATAAGGCGCTGGAGAACCTGTTTCATACCCTGATGGTGTTGGGCCCGGCATTTGAATTCTATTTTGTTGATCCCAGCGGCAAGCTGCTGACCTACTCTGCCAAACCAGGCGAGGTAAAACGCGAGTCGATTAATTTAAGCCCGCTGGTACAGCTAATCAACGCCCCCGCCAGACTCCCGGTGTATGGCGATGATCCACGCGCTCTAACAGGGCAAAAGATCTTTTCTGTTGCACCTGTGTATAACGAACAAAAGTTGCAGGGATATCTGTACGTTATTATTGGCTCGTCGATTTATGACTCGATTGTGGCGCAGCTCAACAGTTCTGATCAACTGGTAAAACAGGCAGTATGGCTGGGTGTCTTTTTACTGCTTTTATTTATCACCCTGCTGTTGCTGTTCCGTTTTATGACCAAACCTTTGAAGCGTTTGAATCAATATATTCGCACCGTTGAGGCGCATAAATTTGATATTGAACAAGCCCCCCTGCTTGAGTGGCAGCAACAGGATAATGAAATCCATCAGCTGGGCAACGGCATCAACACCATGCTGCACACCATCAATCTGCAGATGTCCCAACTGACAGCGGTGGATGAGCAACGCCGCCAGCTGCTGGCGCATCTGTCACATGACTTGCGCACCCCATTAGCCTCTTTACAGGGCTATCTCGAACTGGTTGAGCGAGGATCTGCAGCAACCGGCGACATGCAGCGTTACATGGAGATTGCCCTGAAAAACTGCTCACAACTGAAAAATCTCATCGACCAGATCTTCGAGCTGGCACATCTGGAATCCGGACATACTCAGGTGCATTTTGAGGTCTTTAATATGGGTGAACTCATTTACGATGTGCTCGCCAAGTTTGCCCTCAAAGCCCAGCAGGCTGAGATCACCCTGCGCGTCACCCCCACGGAATGTGACTATGTGGTGTACTCAGACATCGCCAAACTAGAACGCGTACTGAGTAACTTAATAGAGAATGCACTGCGTCACACCCCGGCTGGTGGCATTATCTCTATTGCCGTAAATCCCAAGGATGGCGGTTACGATATTGCAGTTCAGGACACAGGAGTTGGGATCAGTCCCAAAGAGCTGCCCTATATTTTTGAAGCGCGCTATCAGGCCAGCAACAGCAAAGGCTGCAAAAAAACCCATGCAGGCCTTGGCCTGGCCATAACCGCCAGACTATTAAAACTGCTCAAGTCAGAAATCAAGGTAAACAGCCAACTTGGTCAGGGCAGCGAATTTGTATTTCAGATAAGAGGCGCCGAGTGATAATTCACTTGGCCTTTCGATAATCTCTGCACCCGGATTTTTAGCCTGGACCATTTGAACAGTGCGGACAAACTCAAAAGTGCCAAGCAGCTACGTATCTGCACTGGGCTGGGTGTGTTAATAAATCTTCCCTCCCACCTTACTCAGCCTCAATGTTGTAAATTAGTTATTAAATAGTTATTATCCTTCAATTTCAATCAAAGGTACTAGATAAGTATCCATTGAGCAGGAATAAGGAACCGTGACTGTGAGGGACAGGCCACACATGATAACCGGGGACGACTTGAAGAGCATGCGTCTTCTGGCCGGGAAAACACAACAGCACATGGCTGAGTTAGTCGACATTTCCAGAAAATGGCTTACTAAATTCAATGTTAACAAAGTACATGAAGTGCACCTGACTCATGCTGAAGGTATTATCGCGGGCATCTACCGTGTTATCACCATCGTAATGTGGCTTGCACTAGCAGAAAATATACTCCGGAATTTGGCACAGCTTGGGGTAGACAAAGAAATAGCCGATATGTTTTATAACTGGACCTTCATTTACTACAACTATGAACTATTTATCTATCCATTGAGAGCCATAATCTGCGGTCTTGTGCTTTCCCTGTTAATAGTCTCCAGTATCGATACCGAACGTTTAGAAAAGAATCAAACGTCTTAATACCTCAAGCGAGTATTGCAAAGATCTTTATAACTTATTGTCACAAGTCTCCACACGCTAGCCAAACCAGACGATCGGGCTTGGTTAGCTCATAAATATTGTTTCAGTTTTATCGGAGGTGCTTAAGGACACTCGCTCCGTAAGCGTGCGGCTAACTACACCTAAAAGCCAACATGCCAAGGCAGTAAACTGTCGATGTCGCGCTGTGGCTTAGCTGATTTGTTTAAGCAATGCATCACGTTTTTTTGCAGAACATCCTCCCTTAAATTGTCGTGCAGATGGGGGATGTCAATCATCCAAGTACACAACTATTAATTTAGGGACAATTTTTTCTGAACATATCGTGTACTATGGTGTCGTCACGCATGGTGTTATTATCTAATTCGTTTTTAACGAAATGAATTAGTTCAAACAATACCGTGTGAGTCCATCACATTGATTTTAGTTATGAATATCTGGGGACTTCTCAGAATTCGGTGTTATGTGTTTACGTAAAAATCTAAGTTAAGGAGATCTTTTTGGGTATCAGTGTTTGGCAGTTACTAATAACTCCTGTGTTACTTAGTATTACAATTTTGCCAGTCTTAATGGCTTTATTTTCGAAACAAACTTCCAGGACCCAAAAAATTGTATGGTGTTTACTCTCCTTTATGTTTTCATGGGTTGGATATCTATCTTATTACTTTTTAGTGGTAAGAAGTCTTGGCAAAGACAATACATAAATTTTCACCAATGAAAAAAGTTCTGGTTTCAATTTTTTCTACATTGCTATGTGTTCTGGTTTGTATTGATGCCAAATGGTTACTGTGGTTTGGATCATGACAAAGCTTTGACTGTCATTCAAGATTACTTTGGCAATGGCTACGCCCCATCGCCTCATTATATAGAAAAGCCCTATTCATCCTTTTTGGTATATTGGCCTTTGATTATAGGTTTTATATTTCTGGCGGTTATTGGCTTGTACACTTATGCTTTTGTTCGCAACATGATGTTTTCAGATAAAAATAAAAGCTAATCCTGGTGTAAGGGACGCTGGCAACAAGTTACCAAAACGCGTACATTATCCCAAAGTTGCTAACCGTTATGTTTCTGGAAATATTTATGAAGAGGCGCTTTAGAAGCCAATTAGACTTTCTTTCTGTTATCACTATATCCGCCACTCTGGGGTTTGGGGCTGGCTTGCTCGGCGCGGTTTTAGTTTTTATCACGGCAATGCAATCAGGACAGCCTGAACAGGTAATAATGGGTTTAGTGGTTACTCCTATCACCTCAGCACTTGGCGGTGCTTTGTCTGGAATGCTCGGATTTCCATTTTACTATTGGTACTCAAATAAGATTAGCGGTCAAAAAATATCAGGTAAGTTCGCTGAAATACCTGATGGAGATTGAGCTTACACGGGCTTAAAACCTTTGGCTTGAAAATTTTTTCAAGTTGAGCCTGCCCGAGCAAAGCACACACGTTTTGAGGTGGGTGCCCCGAGGCGCACTGAAGCGCTTTATAAGCATTCCCTCCAGCAAATTCGATACTGGATATACAAACAGAAACTTAAGCGTTGTTCAATAACATTATTCGGCCCGATTCGTTCAAATTTCACATATCTGTGACTTTGTCAGTTGGAACAGGTTGTTTACTTTAATTTCTCACTTTAAGGTCATAGTGTTATGTGATAACGTCAAATGCATCAATTTATGTTCCGACATGTCAGGGCAGAATGAATGGTTATGTACTAGGGCTAAAAAATCAGGTCAGGCGATGAAAAGAATCAATGTAATAGGAACTAGTGGTAGTGGAAAAAGTACTTTCAGCCGCATGCTTGCGAGTGAGCTCAATTATCCTTATTTAGAAATGGATGCCATATTCTGGAAGCCTAATTGGCAAGAGTCTTCAGATGAAGAGTTCTTTTCAAACTTGGCTGACTGGTTAAGTGGCGAACATTGGGTTCTTGATGGCAATTACAGCCGTACTTCAGAAATTAAATGGGGTAGAGTCGATACCATCATTTGGGTTGATTATTCTTTTGCAAGGACACTATTTCAAGCCGTGAAAAGGGCTTTTATCCGTATTGTGACAAAGAAGGAATTATGGGGTAAAACAGGTAATGTGGAATCGTTCAGAAAGTGCTTTCTAAGCAAAAAATCGATCATCCTTTGGACATTGCAAACATACAGCTACAATCGAGTTCGCTACGCCGAATTACTTAACGACCCCAAATACAGTCATATCAAGTTCGTAAGGATAACAAGCCCCAAAAAGGCACAGACGTTCATAGACGAGTTACGCACATAACAAGAGGCTTTGGCGTCAACAACTAAATTTCAGCATTTGGTGCTTCCCACACTGTTCCGCCTCTGAGCATCGAGTTCAGGTAACGACCCCCTTTCAAACACAGGCAACTGAAAAGCGTTTTTGAAGGTATCCACCCTAAAATTGTCGTGCAGATGGGGGATGTCAAACATCCAATTACACAACTATTAATTTAGGGACAATTTTTTCTGAACATATCGTGTACTATGGTGGCGTCACACATGGTGTTGCTATCTAATTAGCTTTTAGCGCAGTAAATTAAAACAATGCCGTACGTGTCCATCACATGACTCTTTTGGAAACTGGTTTGGCTTGAACGACGAGGTTGCTGGTGATAGGTTATTGCTCTCTACATTGATAAATGTTCGAGCACAATAGATTTTGCTGTTTCAGGAATTGGCATAGTTCTGCGTTCTCATCAAAACTAAAGCGTTAGATGCTCAAAGGAGTTAAGCAATGAAGTTAGTTATGGTTTTTGGCCCATCAGGGATCGGAAAAGAAACGATAGCCTGTAATTTGGCCGCAAAAAAAGATTGGCATGTTTTTCCTCAGCATCTGGCATTCGATATTGCTAGTGCTGTCGTTGGCTTTGGGAATAACGGATTCGAAAAATATCAAAGGGATGTTTGTCTACAGGCAATTAAAACACTTCACGCCAGAAACACCAAAGGAGTAGTGGTTACTTTCTGCTACGTGACAAAAGCTAGCGACTTTTTTATTGAAGGTCTGCTATCACTACTACACGAATTAGATATATCAGCAGAGTTTGTCCGTATAAAATGCGACTTAGATCAACATATACAAAGGGTTACAAGCACAGGACGAAAAAACACGAATAAAATTCAGACTAAAGAACATCTATTGGATTATTTAAAACGCTTTGATTTTGGCGAATCCATTCCCGGCACAAGCTCCATATCCTTAGACACAACACAAATGTCAGCTGAAGAGTCAGCAAGTGCAATTGCAAGCAAACTACGTATCTAACAGACGTTTTTAGAAGACACCTGCCCTAAGATTAGAGAGCTAATGAGTGCGTTACCGATGCCCCGCAACATACCTATAGATTTGTGACAATTTTTTCTTGGTATATCCTGTAGGATAATGGTATCACGCATAGTGTTGTAAAGTTATTTTTTGCCGAAGTAAATCTCGCCAAAACAATGCAGTGCGTGTCCATCACATAACTTTAAATCTAATTTCTGGGGATGCCTCAGAGTGAGGCGCGACGCGCCAGGGAAACAACACATTATGGAAAAAACATTATTCATTGTAGGTGCTTCCATTTTTGGCCTTCTGGGGTTGATCCACCTGGTTTATACCTTCTTCTCTAAAAAGTTCGACCCCTACAACCTGGCTGTGAAAGAAGCTATGCTTAATACCTCTCCCAGAATCACAAAACAAACCAATATGTGGCAAGCCTGGGTCGGGTTTAACGCGAGCCATAGCCTTGGTGCGTTGTTATTTGCAGCCTTTTACATTCCTCTATGCATCAACCACTTTGATGTTGTCGCGGGCACTATCTGGTTTTCAGCTCTGCCATCGGTTGTAGGTGTTGGTTACCTCCTGTTGGCAAAAAAATATTGGTTTAAAGTACCCTTCACGGGTATTTTAATCGCTTCGGCTTGCTTTGTAGTCGCGGCATGGTTAGTCAACACCTAACCAAGCACCGCAAGGGAGCATGCAGTATGTATAAAGTCGGAATTGTTTTGTTTGATGATTTCACGGATGTGGACTTCTTTCTTATGTATGACTTGCTTGGCCGAGCAGCCGATAGCTGGATGGTTAGCATACTTGGTACCAAGCCTGAACATCACTCTCACCTTGGTATAACAGTCAAAACGGACGGACACGTTTCAGCAGTGGCGGAGCAAGATGCCGTACTTATCACAAGCGGCAAGCGCGGTATTCCAGCGGCCATGAAGAATGCCGCGTTTATGTCGGCATTGAACCTTGACCCTAAAAAGCAGCTTATTGGTTCGATTTGTGCGGGTTCATTCATCCTTCATGAGCTCGGTTTACTGAAGGGCAAGCCTTTGACAACAAACCCAGATGCTAAGACTGCCCTGCAAAGTTTGGGCGGAGATGTTCAGGACACACCACTCGTCATAGATGGTAATATAGCAACTGCCGGTGGCTGCCTTTCGTTGATGTATTTAATTGGTTGGCTGGCAGAGCGGCTGTTTGACTCAAACAAGCGAAAAGCCATACAAAATCAATTGATACCCGCTGGACAGCTAGCCTTGTTTGAAGCGCTGATAGCCACAACGATTCAATCGGCAGAGCTGGCGAATTCACACAATAACCACACCAAGCTTGTAAGTGATTTCAGAACAGAGAACATGCAATTTAATTGAAAAAACACAGAGTAATTACTCACTCAGTGTTTTCAATACCTGCCGTGCCCGGCGTTTTTTGGCCTTAAAAACAGATAACAGGACAGCCACTACCAGCAAGCCTAACAGGCTATTAGGCAAAAATATCGAGCTCATCGCGTACTGAACCAGAATCAAAAACACAAGTGCCAGCGCAAATAGCAAAGTGGCTTTTATGCTTAGATCCCAGCGCCAGAGCTCCTGTCTGAGCAGCTGCTGATGCGCCTCCAGCGACTGTGAGAGCTGCTGATTTTTTAATATGCGTAAACTGGTCAAGCGACTTCTATTCACCAGTGCATACATGCTCGCGCCCCAAACGCAGCCAAAACCAAGCCAAAGTTGAGTGATTAAAGGTCCACTCTCCTGTAGTGCCTGGACAAACCAAGCGCTCACTAACAACATGATAAGTGTTTCAAGAGCGATACCAAAAAAGAGTCGAAGCTGCTGCTTTTTATGACGCTGAATGCACTTTTCCAATGCTGGTGGTGGGGATGCAGGCGTCGACTGCCAAAGCTGCGCCAAATCCGAAAAGTCATGATTATCCATTAGTTTTTCTCCATTAATTGCTCTGTGAGTTGCGCTTTGGCACGATGCAGCCGGATCCCGACGTTAGCTTCGCTGATCCCCAGCACATCACTGATCTCAGCCGTATCAATTCCTTCCAGTTTTAGCATCATCACCTGCCTGTGACTCAAAGGCAGCTGCTGAATAGCCCTTTCCAGCCGCTGTTGTTGTTGCTGTTGTTGCATGTTTACTTCTGGTGAATCAGCGCTATGAGCCTGCTCCTCAACCAATTCATCTTCCTTTTGTCTGCTGTACTTGCGAATATGATCAACCGCTACATTGTGGATCACCCGATACACATAAGTGTTTAACTTACATTGCCCATCAAAGTTACCCAGCGCCCGCCAAAGCGCAAAGGCCATATCCTGAGACAACTCCTCACACAACGCCGAGCGCTGCTCATAACCTTTCGCCGCACGCCTGATCTGCGGCCAAAACGTCTCAACAATGTGCGACCTGTCCAGCTCCTTGATGTGCTCAGTCACTGATACTGCTCCACTCACTATAAACTAGCCTATACTAGTCGATATGATCTGACATTTATTACAGCCAGCCGGTTTTTAAAAACAGTACCCTAGCAAACATCAACTCCCATCACTTTACTGAACAGGGCCAGATTGCGAACAGATGTTCCCAGCACACAGTCAGATACAAGGCAAAAAACAGCATTTTAAGACTTTTCATAACGATTCCTGATATTGATTATGCTCTGTTAGTCGGCGCAGGTTTACCTTTATTACAGACAATTCGAATTGTTTTCATTCTCAGCCATTAGAAAACTAGAAGAACAATTAAAACTACTTAAAAATCATAGTAATAAAACAAAAGTTCCAGAATAGATAAAACATTTGTAAAAACGACCCGCGTGCTGCGACTAACCCCAACGAAACACAAATTCACTCACATAATATTAAGGAGATACTTATGCTGACCATATTAAAAGCAAATAAAAAACGTGCCTTAATCACCATTTGGACAAGCATTGCTCTGGGCTGGATAGTGATGCTTTCGGTCCTGTTTATCAGTGATGTCCAAGCAGTCAGGCTCGCAGCGGTGACAAGCGTTGCGTTGGCGACAGAGGCGGCTATCTGGCTGAGTGCCTTATTAATGGGTCTGGCTCTGGCACAGGGCAGAAAGGCCATAGTAAGAAATGTGCTACGACTTATTAAAAAACGCTAATCAGTCATCACAGATGACCTATCAACAGGAAAAAACAATGCAAATACCAGAAAGAATAAATAAAAGCCAAACCCAGCTGCTTGCGATTGTGTGGTTAGTTACCGTACTTTGTCTGATCAATATGGCGCTGATCCTCGCATTTACCCCATTTATGATTTTTAAATTCAGTGCAACATTGCTGGCCGTTGGGGTCGCTGAGCTGGCCATCTTCATGACCAAACGCTCAGTTAAATCTAAGCGCCTGGACGCCTATTTTAGTATTTGATTTTTATGATGAATTAAGACTGCCTGCTAAACAGTAAATTTATTCCAGATACCGCCAGAAATGCCGCGCATGCCCGATTGAAACGCTTCACCATGTGCGGCTTAGAAAACCATTGCCTCAGATATAGGCCAAACAGGGCATAGATAGAAATAGCGCATAACTCAAGTACCAGGAAAGCGCAGCCTAAAGAGAACAGCTGCTCTCGCACATTTCCTGTATTATCAACAAATTGAGGTAAAAATGCGGTAAAAATCAAAATCGCTTTTGGGTTACCCGCCGCCAGCAGGAACTCTTGTCTTGCCAATCCAAAGCGACTCTTTTCCCGGCTCACTTCAGCCAACGGACTGACTTCTGATCGCCAAAGTGCAACGGCAAGCCAGAGCAAATAAGCGGCCCCCGCCACTTTAATGGTAAAGAACAGGGTTTCAGAAGCATACAAAACCACGGCCAGACCAGACGCCACCAGAGCTATCATGATTGCAAAAGCGGCTATCCGTCCACCACCTGCAATAACCGCTGTTCTGAACCCGTAACAACGCGCATTATTCATACTCAATAAATTATTAGGGCCTGGCGCCATATTGAGGGCAAAACAGGCAGGAATAAAGAATAGTAGCTGCCACAATGTCATGTTATCTCCTTGAGTGGGTGTACCGAGGGGGGAAGTCTCACCTCTGCCTTTGTGCCTCTGATATCTTCATTTTATCTGCCAGACGTATCCAATACGCAAGCGCTACATTGATTGTCTGTTATCCATTAAGTGAAGATGTTTCACGATTGTATAAACCAACTTGCATTGTCAGATTTAGTGATACACGCCCGACTTAATATTGAGCCAATTTGTATGATTGACCCAGGGAAGCCGTGTCCACCCAATCTAAAAAGTGCGCAACCTGTGCACTGCCCTCTGCAGGCGCCCACTGGGCAAAATCACTTGTTACTGAAGGCGTGTATGGACCTTCTTTGACTTCAAAAATAACGGCATGGTCAGTTATTGGGTATACCATATGCCATGTATCGGGCTGGACTTCAATTCCGCTGAGGGCATCGTCCGGGCTCAGTACAAACTTTTCCAGTATTACGCCTTCATTATTGAAGACAACAAACATAACACTGCCTCTGAGTGCCAGTAATAGCTCCCACTTATTGCATTGAGGGTGATGATGTGGACGAACGTAAGTGCCTTTTTTCAATGCAATTGCTAATCTTTGCACAGGCTCATCCAAAGCCTGATGTAAATTATAATGACTGCGTTTTCTGGGGCTTTCATCAGCCTTGAGAATTAATTGTTCACAAAACGCATTATCTAATCTTATACTCATATCTAGTTCTATTTAAATCATAATCTTAAAATGAAATTATGGCGCATTTATATGCCCGTTCGACATAATGAACTGACAGCGACTTGGTCCTTACATCTGGTTACTCGCGATACAAAGTAGTGAGCACTTCATCCACCGAGTGTGCAACCACTGGAATATGCTCTTGTTCATACTCTAGGTAAGTAAGATCCAGCTGTGAGAAGTTTGCGCGTTCAAGCCAGTCGTCGAATTTACGCACATAGACGACATTGCCAACTCGGCCATTGGCACCAACCAAAATAGTGCGGCTCTTTAATGTCTGGTTTAGCAACCGCCTGTCATCAACCATCTGTGAGGTCAATTCGGTATGCGCCCAGAAGCTGCCATCAATTGACACATGGCGACGAAAGAATGGCTGATGAGGGTCATCCATTAGCAAAACCAGACCAACAAACAAACCGGTATTAGAATGTCCCATAATTGTCCGATCAGCTTGATTGACTGGATATTGGGTTTCTATATACGGCGCGAGCTCATTACTAATAAAAGCAAAATAATCTGCCGCCAGAGGCCACTGTGAGTAGCTCTCTCTATGTTGATATCCTTCATCTACGTAATTTTCTACACCGACCAGGATCACTTCCATCTTATTTTTATCCAGGCTGTCGGCAATCGTTTCAAAACGCCACTCAGCATCCAACGTATAAATCACAGGATACGTTTTGTTGGCGGTACGATTTTGTGGCAGATAAATTTTTAACGGATACGACACCCCTGTATAAGTCGAGGAAATCGCGTCAAGTTGCAGTCGCTCGCCGGGCATAAAAGGTTGAGCTGGCAAGTACTGCTGCGTCGTACCAGAGTCAGAGCTACCACCACAGGCAACCAAACTCATTGCCAAACTACAGAGGAAAATGCGCGTAACCATTTTAAGTAGTGAGTTCATGGAATAAACCATCCTGTTTAAATTAACCGTCGCGGTACAAGCGGTTTATAATAACTGAGTTACCGATGGATTGTTATATCTTGTATGCTGAAGAAGCAGCTATTCATGTATTCATATCAAACCAGTCAACAAGCACATACATTGATTTCAATTGGGTAAAAATACTCTCTGAACCGTTTGCCCTGCTATTTTTATGCGTTCTCAACAACCAGAAGCCTTGAAAAAATCGCTTTTTCCCGACATCATAATTTACTTTTAAAATTACCTAAAAAAGAACCATGACAACCTCTACTCCCTTTATGTCGAAACTGACGGACCTCGTCGAAGCCAAGTGGTTTCAGAACTTTCTGATTGCAGTCATTTTATTTAATGCCATGACCTTAGGTCTGGAGACCACTCAGTTTGGTAAAGACAATGCCACCATCTTGCATAAAATCGATTTTGTAATTCTGATGATTTTTACCATAGAGCTAGTGCTTAAGCTGGTGGTATACCGCCTTAAGTTTTTCAAGTCGGGCTGGAACTGGTTTGATTTAATTATTGTTGCCGTTTCCTGGGTTCCTTCCAGTGGTCCACTATCGGTATTGCGTGCGTTCCGTATTCTGCGGGTTTTACGGTTGTTTTCTATTGTTCCACAAATGCGCCGGGTTATTGGTGCACTGGGCCACTCACTGCCAGGAATGGCGTCAGTCATAGGCGTACTGGGGATCGTATTTTACGTCTCTGCGGTACTAACGACAAAACTGTTTGGCCAGCACCCGGATCCAAATATGCAGGAGTGGTTTGGCAGCATCGGGGCATCTGCTTATACCCTGTTCCAGGTTATGACTTTAGAGAGCTGGTCTATGGGTATTGTGCGTCCGACGATGGAGCTGTTTCCGCAATCCTGGTTGTTCTTCGTGCCCTTTATCATTATTACCAGCTTTGCGGTTCTGAACCTGTTTATTGGTATCATAGTTGACGCCATGCAGGTAATGCATGAAGAAGAAGGAAAACCAGATCAAGTACTGGCAACACGTGAAGACATTGAGCGCGTTGAAGCCAAGTTAGACGCGCTGTTGAATCAGCAAAAAGACTAAATATGTTAAAGCTTGCCGCTGGATGACTCCAACCCACAGCGGCAAGCCATTGCCACTTTTCTCGCTCATTCAACTCACCCCTTATCCATAAAAACCTCGTTACTGCACGGCAGCAGCTTCATTACACCCTTTAATTTATGGAATGCAACTTGCTTTACTTGATCAGGTAGTACAAGTGCCGGAACACTTGTCGTTAACTCAAACATCATCAAAGGAGCTGAACATGCAAGTTACATCCAACCCGTATCCGGTGAACAACGCATATCAGAAACCCACTAAAGCGACACAAAACACAGGTTATGTACAGCAGCAGATCGAACAACACTCGAAGCAGGTAAGTACACCACAAAATGGCTTTGATGTGCGCGGTAAGGTCAATCTTGTCTATTTGCTTAAGCCGCAAGACCTTACCGAGTTTTCGGGTGAGCGTAATTTTCTGGCCGACTTACATGCCGCCTCTAAAACTCCGCAAGAGCTGGAGCAACAATATATTCAAAATGGGCTGCAACGAGATGTGGGCGCCATTATCTTTGTGGAAGGTAAAGCGGTCGCGTCCCAAGATTATGACGGTGCCATATACGGTCAGGGTCCTGAGGCCGATATTTTCAGCCAGGCCGGTAATGATCCAGAAAGAATAAAACAGCTCGTTGCCCAACACTTCCCCGATGCCCACGTCGAATTTTACGCACAAGGTAAAGGGCCAACCAATGCCGAAGTGTTTGAACTACGCTATGGCGAATCCTATGAAGACTTTGTGCATGAACAGGTACAAAGCTATAATGACCAGTATCTGACCGACCAAATTGCAGCTGAAGAACACTACCGCAGAAAGCTGATGTTTGAACAAACGCCACAGACCAGTGTATACAGCGTTGATGGCCAGGTTGTGGCAAGCAGAGATGAAAAAGGCTTTGTCGACGCTGGTCAATCCCTGCTAGACGTAGCGGATGCACGAGGCATAGAAAGAGAAATACTTAAAGAGCTATTCAGATACTCGCCCGAGCGCTCGCCTGAAGATTATCAAGCCCTGTTGCACGACGTATTTGGTAAAGGGGTTGAACTTACAGGCTATAGTACAGCACAGGCCCCTACCAGAGCAGAAGTGTATAAAATGGCTAAAACAGGCTAAGTACCTCTGAACACTTCCGGTTATTAATTATACCGATATCGGACATTTATCACACAACTCTCATATTAACTGTTATGCTTCCTCAGCTTACTTCCACTTCCTATCTCTATAAGGTACTGGGTATAATTCGACGTAACAGTCTTATATTCATAAAACTTGGAAACTCCATGAAAAAGCTCTCTAAAGTCCAGCAAAAACAGCAGGCGCTGGTGCTCAGCGTTGCCGATGCAATCGAAGAACAGGCGCGTGCGCAAATCCCCGGTATGGTGCAGTGCTGGTTTGATGTGGAATATCACTTGTTCCCGGGTTCACTGCTGCTGTGCTTTCAGTTTGAAGAGCAAGCCGCACTGGATGCTGCCAAACCAGACTTATTAAAGTGGCAAAAGCGCCTGAGCGCCGCAATGCTGAAAAAAGGAGTGATCCTCAAAGATATGCGTAAACACTTAACCTTTACTTTAGACGGGCCAGAAGACTAAGTTTTAGAGTTATAAAAGACAGGTTGGAATGACAGGAGCAAGGTCAATGCTTGTCCATGCTCCCTTTTTCAAATTTTATTTTTGTTCGCACTGATCTTGATGACCACCAGTATGACATCCGCACATTGTGCTGCAATAACCCGTTGCACCTGCAACGTGCAAGGTTTGGTTTTTATCTAGCGCACTATCTTGAGAAAGTTTCTTCAATTTTGATTTGTTAAGTGACAACTTCATAATATTTCCTTTAGTTTAGGTTTGTGAACACTCACATCAACAATATCCCCATATTAGGCACATACCAACTTAGTGCGATTTTTCTTTGTCAGGTCGTAACAAATAAGACCCCGTAGAATATACAAACCGAAGCAATATCAATACTCGATGCAACAGCCATAGAAGTGGCCTAAACGTGAAGAACAGTGGTCTTTTGGAATATGTTGATGCGACTTCCAGCCCTATTACTTTGCCTCTTTTGTACTGGCCAAAATCCTGCTCATACTCAACCACTGCTGATCAATAGCCCTGACTGGCGTCCTTATTTTACTTATGATGATACCGCCACAGGTTATGCCAAAGAGTTACTCAAGTACCTATTAGAAGATAATGGTTACGCCTACCATTTTGTTCCGTTACCCATAAAGCGCGGGAATCAGTATATTAAAATGGGCAAACTGGATGTGTCGGTATTGTCGTATCGCCCCGAGCGCGTCCAGTTTGTGAGTTATGCTGATTTTCCTTTGTATAGTGTTTCACTTAGGTTTGTGTCACGACCGGAACACGCTCACATCCAGCATGTAAACGACATTTCCCCATTGCGATTTGAGTTTGTTCGAGGCGTTTCATACACAAAAGAGATCAGAGAAACAGCCAATGCACTTGAAAGGGATGTGTATACCTCAGTGACCCTAGAACATGCCCTGAAAAAGATCATTGCAAACAGAAGTGATATTACCGCAGCCTCAACACATACCTTGATCTCGGAGTTAAAAGCACTTGGATATCCGGATACGCTCACGATAGGCGCTTATATCATCCAAGAAAAGGCCTATTATATTGCTGTGTCGAAGCAATCTAAGGTGCTTCCCGACCCAGCAACCTTTTTTGAAAAGATGCAAGCGTCACTCAATAAAGCCAGACAAGAAGGCGTAATTGGTAGGCTATCAGCCAAGTATGGGCTTAATCTGGATAACTTAAGTCATTGAAAATGCAATGGCGACATTAACCACTCACACTGGCTGGCACAAAATCATCCACATGATACAATCGCGCGTCAGATCTTTAGGTAGCTTTGCTGCTTGTGTACTAAGAGTTTGGTAGCCTCGCTGCCGTATATTGAGAGTGAAAAGTATGAGTGAATCGTTTGTCGCGATTGGGCTGGTCAACCCTAAATCGCCAACTAACGTGGGGGGCGTGTTAAGAGCTGCGGGTTGCTATAATGCACAAGCAGTTTATTTTAATGGTAATCGCTACGCAAAGGCCGCCAAATACCATACCGACACCAAAAATATCGCCGGTAATATTCCCATTCAACAGGTAGATGATCTCTCCAGCTTAAAAGTACCAGGCCGCGCGCTTATCTGTATCGAGCTGGTGGAAGGCGCAACACCACTGCCGCAATTTGTTCACCCCGATAATGCAATTTACGTTTTTGGTCCCGAAGATGGTAGCCTGCCACAAGACATTGTGGATGCCGCTGATGCCGTGGTGTATGTGCCAACGACCGGCTGCATGAATCTCGCCGCGACGGTTAATGTACTGCTTTATGACCGCATGGCAAAACGCGCAACTGAATTTGATGCAGGCCAGATCCTAACCAGTCGGGACACCAATAATCGCCTGGTAGTGGGATAGGTTTACCGGCTGACAGATGTGATGTAAGCGGTCTGCATGGATATTATAACTCTGACGTACTTTACACATGCGAGTAAGCTTGGTGCGGCAATCATGGGCGGAGGGTATGGCAGGCGCTTTCTATTGTGCTGTGAGAGTGGTGAATGTGAGTACTAAAGCCGCTCAGGCTGCGGCTTTACTTGCGTGTGGCAGGCTGGCACGTTGTTGCTGTGTGCCAGCTATTGAGGTTCCTTTATGCACAGCGCACGACTCATCTCTGTAAACACTCGTCCTTAATAACTAATCAGTATAGTGCTGTTCCCATAGTTTATTGCTGAAGCGATTGCCTGGATCTATTTTCTTTTTTAAAGCAAAAACGTACAAAAAGTCAGGGTATTACCTTCACTTTTTACTGTGCTCGCTGTACTTGAAAGGGAAATATTTTCGGCGTTTGCTCTCATCGGGCGTAGGCCAATATAACCTTAAAAGTGCAAGAGTAACAAAATAAATATCAGGATCTGGGTAGTACATACATCTACTCCCTCGCCAGCTCGCAGAATATAACGTAAAATAGCGTATTACATTTCTATATTTATCCAGATATAAGCTTTACGCTTGATAAGTACACATTCCCTACTCAGGCATGCTTTTTGCCGATTGAGTAATTCCTGCTTGAAGGCAACTATGAAGAAAACATTTGAACTAACTCACCCTAAAATCAAACTTGCACGACGCGTTGACGCCGTAAAGCATGAGCTTAAAAAATATCTCAAGCGCGAGCGTAACAAGACGTTGCCCGCAGGCGCGGATTATTGGGACTTTGACTGCCAGTTTGGCAACACAGAAGCAGAAGCTGAACCAGTGCATGTCTCACAACTGAACAAGTTGATCGACAAGACGCAAGAAGAAAACCTCACTTCTTTCTATGTAGAGATTATGGCAAAACCAGCCGTCAGGCAAGCGCATAATTCGTCTGACGATGAGTCAGAGGATTACTAAACCTAGTCTCTGGTTTACCTGTCCTGCTCCACGACCTGTCTTGCTGAATCAAGTTCTGCAAGACAGTTCCAAATTAAGCCTTTCACTGGACTTGGCCAGTACCGCCATTAATAAAACCGGATCCGATCAAAGGACACCGGCAAGCACACAGATTGCTAAGTACCATCACGGCTTGACCGCAATCCAGAATCAAATCGCCATACAAGCAAAAAATTGACACTTATGATGGTGCCCTCTCAAAAAAATGCGAAATTTCTTTTAAAGGTCAAACACTTAGATTAAAACCATAACAACTCATAAATCTGGTTTAAAAAATGCATCAGAAGTTCAAATGCCATTTTAAGAACGTCACCAATATGAATAAAAGCGCTAATACAGTTTACGTGTTGAGTGGATACGCCAAATGCTCGACCACTCAACAGGGCAAGTACAAGCTAGGCAACAAGCACCCTATCGGCCTGCTTACAACCGATAAAAATTATCAAGAGAACATCGGTCAGCTCAAGACTTTCATTAAAGATTTAGGCTGGGAATCTATTATGTTTTGCATGGTTGAAGAGGTCGATGATATTAACACTCTATCGAATGATGTTTTGATATCTAGTTTTCTTCGCGCTCAGAAAAATGGCCAGTCATTGGTGGTCAATGATCACCCTATTAGCGTGCATTAAAGCTCAAAGCATAAATCGAAGCGGGGTCGGGCCAAGGACTGCGAATCCGACTCGAAGGACCGGGGCCGGTTAAGTTTATTTCTGAACTATATTTACCTTAAAGTCACCGACCCACTTAACTATGAGTTCGATACTTTTAAATTTGTCATCGAATTTACCAGTACTCTTCAGGAAGCTTTCAGTAATTGCGATTGGAGCGAGTGGATGGCATGACGGTGCATCTTTCCAGGATCGATTATCAGCACTGTATTTGGCCGATATGTTAACTTCCTTTTCCCCCTCTTTATCCGTCTTATCTCTGACGTATGTGAACTTCAAAACTTCCCACCTTTCATTTGCTGGGAGGTTTTCTGTGTAGCACTCCATCATAACTTGCGCATATTCTAAATCCGTTTTTGGATCTAAATTCTCCGCAAGCGCATCAGCTGAAAGCACGGAAGTCAAACATGCCATTAGTAACTTGAGTCTCATCGAAAGTCAGCCTTTTAGATCTAAAACCTTCTTACCGCCCAAGATGTCGGGATGTCAGCCGACGATACAGGCGATACTTTACCGAACCATCATTCCATCGAATACACATAAAGTAAACAGGACAACGCAGTGGTTTGGTGTCTTTGGGCAACACATAATACCAATTTCACTTAATACCTGTTCAATTTGAAGGAGCAAATATGCCGCTAACGGTGCTATCGGTTTAATCTGATAAGCTAACCGCATTATTGGGGTAGTGAATATGATATAGATTAGGCGCTTTGATTAAACGACTCGGAAATTAGACTAATATGAAGGCTTATAAGCAAGGATATAACTGAATTACTACATGAAATGGCGGAGTGGACGGGACTCGAACCCGCGACCCCCGGCGTGACAGGCCGGTATTCTAACCAACTGAACTACCACTCCGCAGTGGTATGACTTTTTATGCTTATATCAAATGGCGGAGTGGACGGGACTCGAACCCGCGACCCCCGGCGTGACAGGCCGGTATTCTAACCAACTGAACTACCACTCCGCAGAGATATAATGCAATTTTTTACTCGTTAAAATGTTGGCGGAGTG
>NZ_PNCI01000130.1 GCF_005887095.1 Pseudoalteromonas rubra
AGCGCATTTTCACGCACTAATGTTTGCTCCAGCAGGTTAGCTGCGTGCTCACCTGATTCTTGCTCGTGGACTTCATGGCCCACTATTTTTCTGCTGTATATATCTTCGAGCATATACAGATAGTAAAACTGACCACGTACCGTGCTCGGCAGATAGGTAATATCCCAACAAAACACCTGACAAGGTCCCGTTGCTGTGTATGTTGTTGGAAGAGGTACCCCATAAGATGGAGCGCTTCGACCTCGGTGATGCAACTGACCATTTGCCTTGAGTACTCTGTAAAATGTTGACTCCGAAGCATAATATTCGCCTCTATCCAATAACGCCGGGACAATTTGTGATGGCGGTAAACTGGCGAATTCCGGCAAATTACAAACAGCCAGGATAGTGTCTATTTCCCCTGAACTGAGCTTGTTTGACGGTGCTGGTCGAATGGCATCAAGCCG
>NZ_PNCI01000131.1 GCF_005887095.1 Pseudoalteromonas rubra
AAACGAAATAGCGCCGATGATAGTGTGGGGTTTCCCATGTGAAAGTAGGACATTGCCAAGCTCCTAATTAGAGGTCGATGAAAGACATTCATCCATGAATATCATCGACATTAGTACTTCCATGTACGTCAAACCCGTTGCAGCAATGCAGCGGGTTTTTTGCGTTTGGCGTAAAGTACTTCCATGTAGTATCTCCCCTTCGCGCGTCTCGATAATTGCTCCTGCATTATTCTACTTCCCCACATCCATGTGGGTCCTTGCGCTCACTTCCTCGAACTGCGAAGCGTTGCTTCGGTTTCTCGCCACCCTCGCGTTCATTGCGCTGCGAAGCGGTGCTTCGGTCGTAATTCATACCAAATTGATTAAATT
>NZ_PNCI01000132.1 GCF_005887095.1 Pseudoalteromonas rubra
CTTGATGCGGGAACTACTCACCGGCAACTTGGGTGTTAAATCAGGCTGCTGAGTGAGTTGGGCGTAGATCCCGGCTCAAGGCCGGGATGACATAAGAGAAGGCTGGATGACGGAAGTAGAGGGTGAGTCTTTCGCTTTAGTTCAGATGGTGAATAAATTTAACTGGCTGTACTGATACTTTTCAATGAGTCTCTACACCCTGGATCCAGCACCCAACTCTAGTCATCTCGCACTCAACTCCGGGCATTCTGCATCCAACTCCGGTCATCCCGCACTTGATGCGGGATCTACTAAC
>NZ_PNCI01000133.1 GCF_005887095.1 Pseudoalteromonas rubra
AGATATGCTGGCAGAAGCGCCAGACGAGCTGGATGAATTATTAGAAGAAGAGCCTGAGGCCGAACCCGCAGAAGACATGCTGGCAGAAGAGCCCGAGGCTGAACTTGAAGAAGACATGCTGGCGGAGGAGCCGGACGAGCTGGATGGGTTGCTAGAAGAAGAGCCTGAGGCTGAATCCGAAGAAGACTTGCTGACGGAAGCGCCGGACGAGCTGGAAGAATTGCTAGAAGAAGAGCCTGAAGCCGAACCTGAAGAAGACTTGCTGGCGGAAGCGCCAGACGAGTTGGATGGGTTGCTAGAAGAAGAGCCTGAAGCCGAACTTGAAGAAGACTTGCTGGCGGAAGCGCCAGACGAGTTGGATGGGTTATTAGAAGAAGAGCCTGAGGCTGAATCCGAAGAAGACTTGCTGGCGGAAGCGCCAGACGAGCTGGATGGACTGCTTGAAGAAGTGGATGACGCCCAATCTGAAGAAGATTTACTGACGGAAACGCCGGACGAGTTGGATGGGTTATTAGAAGAAGAGCCTGAGGCTGAATTCGAAGCAGACTTGCTGACGGAAGCGCCAGACGAGCTGGATGGATTGCCTGAAGAAGTGGATGACGCCCAACCTGAAGAAGACTTACTGACGGAAACGCCAGACGAGTTGGATGGGTTATTAGAAGAAGAGCCTGAGGCTGAATCCGAAGCAGACTTGCTGACGGAAGCGCCAGACGAG
>NZ_PNCI01000134.1 GCF_005887095.1 Pseudoalteromonas rubra
GGCTGGTATAATGGCTGCCTTGGTCGCTGTGGAACATTACACCTTTAGGCTTACCTCGCGTTAACCACGCCATTTTCAAGGCTTTGCTGGTTAACTCACTGTCCGGTGATAACGACATAGCAAAGCCCACTGGTTTGCGCGCAAATAGATCAATCACCACTGCCAGGTAGCCCCAGCAGCTACCCGTCCAGATGTAAGTCACATCACCGCACCAAACCTGGTTTGGCTCGACAACGGCAAACTGGCGGTCAAGCAGATTCGGGATATCAACATGTTCTTTACTCTGCTTTTGATACTTGTGTGATGGTATCTGGCAGCTCACCAAGTCCTGTTCTTCCATGAGCTTTTGTGCCAGGTAGCGGCCAACTTTAAAGCCCTTAGTCGTTAATATCCCTGAAATTGTTCGGGCACCTGCCGAGCCCTGGCTTATGTTAAAGGCTTCAGCAACTTCAGCCTGTAACTGAATGCGCTCAGCATCGATTGTTTTAGGCTTACTGCGCCAATATTTAAAGCTGCTGCGGTGAACCCCGAATACCTCACACAATTTACTAACCGGATATTTCTTGCTCTTATTGAGGTTCTCGATTATCGAGAATTGTTCAGGGAGTCCGACATCAATAGAGCTGTAGCCTTTTTTAGAATTTCCTTTTCTAATTCAATATCTTTAATGCGCTTTTCAAGTTCACGAATTTTGATTTGCTCTGGCGTCATAGGTGCTGCCTTAGGGCTTTCACCTTTACGCTCAACTCTGAGCTGTCTGACCCACTTACCAACGGTTGAATAGCCAACCCCCATTGCCTTAGCTGCTTCTTCATGCGAATAGCCATTGTCTAAAACAAGCTGGGCTGTCTCTCTTCTGAATTCAGCCGGATAATTTGGGCGAGATTTCTTCGTCATTTGTGTCACCTATTGCTGCTATGAGATAAATCATAACACCTCTATTTAGGTGGCCAAAATCACTATGCCACTACA
>NZ_PNCI01000135.1 GCF_005887095.1 Pseudoalteromonas rubra
CGACATGGATATGCCTTATTTACAGAATCCCGTTTCTAGTGATGGTTCAATTAGTGGCACCTCTCAGTGCCCCACATCAGGTCAGGTTAGCTATCAGGGTAAAGTTGACAGACAAGGCAATGGTGCCGTGCTGGCAAAGTTCTCGAACTGTGTCATGTACAATGAGAATGAAAAGGTCGATGGTTCCGTCACCGTCGCTATCGATTCTAATGCGGGTACCAATGGTGAAGTAGCAATGCTGTTTAACAATTTGACCAGTTCAAATACAGAACAACAAATCAAATTGACCGGTAGCTTTATCACTTCTCCAGGCTATGACACTGTCACTGGACAAGATACAAGTAGTATCAAACAGCATATCCTGGTCGAAGTGGATGGCAGTAATCAAATAATTTCTGAGCTCACGGTCAGCGAGAGTAGTTACAATAACCACATGGATTACCATGAAAACTTGCAGCTCGAAGGTACTCTGACGTTCAGTAATGAGGGCGTATTGACCCTTGCCGGGAAAGAAATGTACGGCTATTCACCTAATTTCCAAAAGGGTGAACTGCGTTTTGAAGGGAGTGATAAAAACATTACCCTGGATTTCGACTACCCTAATATTGCGTATTATGAAGACAGCAATAAAGATGGTCAGTATGATCTGGGCACATACCTTACCAATATGCAGATGGAGCAGTTTATCTCTGCTACACTGGGTGAAATAACACCTGTGGCACTCAATTTAATGTCCCTGCCGCCAATTGCGTACACCCCAGAGCGAAACTATAGCGATGAATATTTCGCAACCAGCCCCATCAGTGTCGAAAACGGTTATTACGAAGATCCTGATACAGCGATGGATCAACTGGAAGTCAGTTTTCGTTGGTACCTTAATGGCCAAGTTATTGAAGGACAAACAACCAATACGCTCCCTGCTGGTATTGCTGTTTTTGGAGACACGCTCGAAGTCGCCATGGTCGTTTCAGATTCAGCGAATATCGTTGTAAGCCCTACATTAAGTCTGGAACTTCAAGATTCTCCTGCTCAACTGGCGTTAGAGGGATTAGATGGAACGATTGCAGCAGGGCAAACAGTATCATTTAC
>NZ_PNCI01000136.1 GCF_005887095.1 Pseudoalteromonas rubra
GCAGTGCTTCGGTCTTGTTTCGCCCAACTGAGCTATTTGGGCTAAAACTGGTTATATTGTGCTGCTTTAAAGCAGCAGCCTGAATTTCAGACTTAAAAAATAATGGTGCCCAGAGGCGGAATCGAACCACCGACACGAGGATTTTCAATCCTCTGCTCTACCGACTGAGCTATCTGGGCTAAAACTGGTTATATTGTGCTACTCTTTCGTCCATGAAGCGGTGGCCTGTCGTCGTCCTGACTCCACCTCAACAAGCTGCGAAGCAGTGCTTCGGTCTTGTTTCGCCCAACTGAGCTATCTGGGCTAAAAATATAAATGGTGCCGACTATCCG
>NZ_PNCI01000137.1 GCF_005887095.1 Pseudoalteromonas rubra
GGTTGGTTGGTTGGCTGATTGGTTGGTTGGCTGATTGGTTGGTTGGCTGATTGGTTGATTGGCTGATTTGGTTGAAAAAAGAAAGGAGTGATTACCACTCCTTATTTACGTCTTTTTCTCGCAGATTCAGATTAAAATCAAATTCCGCCAAATTAGATTTTATTTTCTGATCACTTGGCCCAGGCAATCAACCCAGTTGCCAAACTCATCCCAGCCGAGTCCGCCGGTGACAAGGTGCATATGCTCTGTTTTTATTTGGATCATATTCACAACTCTTAAAATTCGTACTTGAAGCCGATTTCCCAGCCGTCTTTGGTTACTTTGCCGTAGATAGAGCCACCAGCGCCATTTACTGCGTTCATTTGGATTGTGTTTAGTTCTTTCATGATCTTTATCCTTTAGTGTTTATTAAAACTTGATTTCGAAGCCGATTTCCCAGC
>NZ_PNCI01000138.1 GCF_005887095.1 Pseudoalteromonas rubra
CTTTGGTTGTTGCCGATGGCCAAGGAGATGAAACCAAAGATGGTGTCAATATTTTTGATGTTGGCACAGCTTCATCTCGTTTTAGCCGCATACTTAAAATGCCAAAAGAAGTCGCGGTAAAAGGCCTTGAACTCAATGCAGACGTTTACCATATGCATGACCCTGAGTTACTCACAGTAGCAAACTTACTGAAGAACAATGGCAAAAAAGTTATTTTTGATGCGCATGAAGATTTCCCTAAGCAACTATTGTCAAAGCCTTATTTATCAAAACCAGTAGCCAAAATTCTCTCTTTTGCTGCTGATAGTTATGAGAAGTATAAGGTGCCAAAACTAGATGGCATAATCTCCGCGACCCCGGACATTCGC
>NZ_PNCI01000139.1 GCF_005887095.1 Pseudoalteromonas rubra
GGTGTCATCCCGTGCATTGCCCCTGTCATCCCGGCCTGCGAGCCCTTTGTCATCCCGGCCCCCGAGCCGGGAACCACCCAAAGCACGGCTCAAGTGCTAAGGAAAGTAATATGAGGCTGTATGTGCCAGAGTGAAATAACCTGGCTGTGCCGCCTCTCCCTGACCAGCGCTCCCTTTGTCAGCTATGCCGCTTCATTCCGGCCAGTGCCCCCCTGTCATCCCGGCCTGCGAGCCCTTTGTCATCCCGGCCTGCGAGCCCTTTGTCATCCCGGCCCCCGAGCCGGGAACCACCCAAAGCACGGCTCAAGTGCTAAGGAAAGTAATATGAGGCTGTATGT
>NZ_PNCI01000014.1 GCF_005887095.1 Pseudoalteromonas rubra
AACAATGTTATCCTAGTAATGTGGGGCTATAGCTCAGCTGGGAGAGCGCCTGCCTTGCACGCAGGAGGTCAGCAGTTCGATCCTGCTTAGCTCCACCACTTTACTACCTACTCCTCATAGATAAACACTCTTAAGACAGTGACTTTAAATAAGAAACTGAGAGTTTTTAACTCTGAGAAGTAATTCTCTTGCTCTTTAAAAATTTGGAA
>NZ_PNCI01000140.1 GCF_005887095.1 Pseudoalteromonas rubra
TGTAGTGGTCAACTAAAATTGGCCACAGTTTTATAGTTTAACCAGAACCTGTGTTCTGATTCGTTTGGTGTCAAACCGCCATTGTACTGATGCGGCCTGACCTGGCTGTAATATCCAAGAATGTAAGCCGTGATCTTTTTCTTGGCTTCAACGAAACTCTTATATCCTGTCTTTGGTACCCATTCCGATTTCAAGCTTCTAAAAAATCGCTCCATAGGGCTGTTATACCAAATTGATTAAATTTATGATCTAATATCAAAATCTAATATCCATCGATGTGATAATGATTTTGCAGCCCTCTGAATTTATTAAGCTCTCC
>NZ_PNCI01000141.1 GCF_005887095.1 Pseudoalteromonas rubra
GATTAGCACATCGTTATCTTCCGCCGCACTGACGATACCATCGGTTTCAATTGGCGTGGTGATAGTCAGCGCCGAAGGCGCCGCGTTATCCAGAGTAATGGTTTGCGTCGCTGCGGTGGAGGTATTGCCTGCCGTATCCGCTTGGGTGGCCGACACAGTGAGCGTGCCATTATTCAGGCCACTGACATCCAGCTCACTGCC
>NZ_PNCI01000142.1 GCF_005887095.1 Pseudoalteromonas rubra
TTCACTGGGCCTTTACCAAACATACCACCAGTGGCAGAGCCCACGCCAGCGCTGACAAATCCATGACCGAACTTGCCGCCCTGCATAACGGACATTGCACCGCCGACCAGACCACTGGCTGCAACGGCTTCTATGCCACTGAGTCCGGCGCCGCCGACCATACCCAGAATGGCGCCACTCACCGCACCAGTCAATGCCCCTTCCAGCGAGCCTGTCGATATGGCACCACTCACTGCCCCTGCGGCCATACCGCCCAACACCGCCTTGCTCGCCGCAACCTTTGCCATGGCCCCAAACGTCCAGGCTTTGGTAACCAGGCCGAACGCTACATATGCCCCTGCTATCGCCATGATAGATTTAAAGTTCTTCTTAAGGAACTTCCCTATCTTCTTAAAAATATACCCACTCGGATCCGTATAACTCAGCGGATTATTCA
>NZ_PNCI01000143.1 GCF_005887095.1 Pseudoalteromonas rubra
TATAACTCAGCGGATTATTCAGCACATAAGAATACGCATTGTAATTCTGCAAATTACTCGGCGCCTGCACCACCGGATCTGCCTGCATAAACCGGCCGGTCTCTGAGTCGTAAATCCGACCATTCATATGAATGATGCGGTTGTCGCCGCCCAGTGTGATGGGCTCGTGGCCTGTGTAGCTGCGGCTGTTTTTCGGCACCCGGGTGAATATTCCC
>NZ_PNCI01000144.1 GCF_005887095.1 Pseudoalteromonas rubra
TATAACTCAGCGGATTATTCAACACATAACTATAAGCATTGTAGTTCTGAAGATTCGAAGGCGCCTGAACAAACGGATCTGCCTGCATAAACCTACCCGTATCTGCATCGTAGATCCGACCATTCATATGAATGATGCGGTTGTCGCCGCCCAGTGTGATGGGCTCGTGGCCTGTGTAGCTGCGGCTGTTTTTAGGCACCCGGGTGAATATTCCC
>NZ_PNCI01000145.1 GCF_005887095.1 Pseudoalteromonas rubra
CCGCCCCACCAGCCGGGAACCATTCATTCTAGACTGGTACCGCCATCTACATAACCACGGTGTTGTCTGTGAGTAGATCCCGCATCAAGGGCTGGATGACATAGGAGTTGCCGTCCGCCTATCAGTATGTCTCTACACACCAGCATCAAACCCCGTCATCCCGGCCAACGAGCCGGGAACCATTCATTCTTGACTGGTACCGCCATCTACCCAACAACCGTGTTGTCTGTGAGTAGATCCCGCATCAAGTGCGGGACGACAACGGAGTTGTTGTCGAGTGACAGTATGTCTCTACACACCAGCATCAAACCCCGTCATCCCGGCCAACGAGCCGGGAACCATTCATTCTTGACTGGTACCGCCATCTACCCAACAACCGTGTTGTCTGTGAGTAGATCCCGCATCAAGTGCGGGATGACAACGGAGTTGCTGTCGAGTAACAGTATGTCTCTACACACCAGCATCAC
>NZ_PNCI01000146.1 GCF_005887095.1 Pseudoalteromonas rubra
GGGTGGGGCGGGGGGGGGGGGGGCGGGGGGGGGGGGGGGTTGGCGGGGGGGGGGGGGGGGGGGGGGGGGGGGGGGGCGTGGGGGGCGGGGGGCGGGGGGGGGCGGGGGGGGGGGGGGGGGGCGGGGGGGGGGGGGGGGTGGGGTGGGGGGGGTGGGTGGGGCTGCGGGGGGGGGTGGGGTGGTGGGTGTGGGGGGGTGGGCGGGGGGGGGGGCGGGGGGGGGGGGGGTGGGGGGTGCGCGGGCGGGGGGGGGGGGGGGGGGGGCGGGGGGGGGGGGGCGGGCGGGGGGGGGCGGGGGGGGGGGGGGGGGGGGGGGGGCGGGCGCGGGGGCGGGGGGGGGGGGGGGGGGGGGGGGGGGGG
>NZ_PNCI01000147.1 GCF_005887095.1 Pseudoalteromonas rubra
ATCAACCAATCAACCAATCAACCAATCAACCAATCAACCAAAAAAACAAAAAAACAAACAAAACACAAAAAAAAAAAAAAAAAAAGAAAAAAAAAAAAAAAAAAAAAAAAGAGAGAGAGAGGGGGTGGGGGGGGGGTGGGGGGGGGGGGGGGGGGGGTTGTGGGTGGGGTGCGGGGGGGGGAGGGGGGGTGGGGTGGGGGGGTGGGGGCGGGGGGGTGGGGGGGGGGGGGGCGGGGGGGGGGGGGTGGGGGGGGGGGGGGGGGGGGGGGGGGGGGGGGGTGGGGGGGGCGGGGGGGGTGGGGGGGGCGGGGGCGGGGGGGTGGGGGGGGGGGGGGGGGGGGGGGGGTGGGGCTGCGGGGGCGGCGGGGGGGGGGGGGG
>NZ_PNCI01000148.1 GCF_005887095.1 Pseudoalteromonas rubra
AACGAACGGGATAACGAAAACTCGCTACCCCGCAGGCCTACTCGGCTTGACATCGCTGGAGCGTCCATATATGTCTTCCAAAATTGGTGAACTAAACCAACTTTCAGTTGTTGTAGTGCCAAATAAAACTGAGCCGTAGCACTGGGACCTATGCCGCCAATAACACCAAAGGTATGCATGGTGAACCTTTGCAATTTAATGATTATAGATTTCTGGGATTATAGGTTGAAAACGAGATAAAGCTATTACAGCACAGCTACAGTAATCACCAGGTTGGCACAAAGGTGGGTAAAACTCATCAACAGGTCAACCCATTCAAACCAATTCGCCTCTTATCACCACCAAGCCAAACTAAACATTGATGCCTTATGAGCTGATATTTTCAATAACAGGCAAGCCTGTGAACTCTTCAATAACAGGCAAGCCTGTGAACTCAGCAAATTCTCGAGCCGTCGTAACCGCATCTCGCTGATGTTTCGAGTTGCTAATAGCCACCTGGAGACCGGTGTTTTTCAAGTTAGT
>NZ_PNCI01000149.1 GCF_005887095.1 Pseudoalteromonas rubra
CTCCTTCCGCACCATGTTCTTTTAAGTCAGAACTAAAACAGATTTAGTTTCGTTGGAGTATCGCCAAGCGGTAAGGCAGCGGGTTTTGATCCCGCCATTCCCAGGTTCAAATCCTGGTACTCCAGCCATTGGCTATGTAGCTCAGCTGGTTAGAGCACATCACTCATAATGATGGGGTCCCCTGTTCAAATCAGGGCATAGCCACCACGTTGCGGAAGTGGCGGAATTGGTAGACGCGCTGGATTTAGGTTCCAGTATCTTCGGATGTGAGAGTTCAAGTCTCTCCTTCCGCACCATGTTCTTAAAGTTTGAACTGAAACAACTTTACTACCTTTGTTGGAGTATCGCCAAGCGGTAAGGCAGCGGGTTTTGATCCCGCCATTCCCAGGTTCAAATCCTGGTACTCCAGCCATCTCTTCTTTAAGGGATACAATTTGATGCGGAAGTGGCGGAATTG
>NZ_PNCI01000015.1 GCF_005887095.1 Pseudoalteromonas rubra
AGACATTGATGTCCAATAGCTGCAGAGGTGCTGGGGTTCACCACCAATTCATGTCAGCTACCGACTGTCTGGCGTTGCCCGAAACTGGTGTCCAATGGCTGCGGAGATGCAGGGTTTCACCACAAATTCGTAACGGGTAGGCTCACCTTCAATCTTAGTGATCTCCAGCAGCTCATAGTCGTTTAACTCGATAATACGGGTGCCTGGTGTTATTTCACATCTTGAGCGACTATCCGATTCATATTCATAGATAAAATATGTCAGCACATTTTGCAGATGGCGTTCATATTTATCGGCATTTTTTTCGAACGCTGACAACTGTATCTGAAGTTCTTGTAGCTCAGCCTGTTTTTCTGCGAGTTCGGCCTGGGCTACGTCATCCACTGCAGAGCCTGCTACGGCATCAATCGTGGTTCGTTCAGCCCCGTTCTCGGAGCCTTCTTGCATGGCAATGTTGACCTGAATTGACTGGCCAGTAAAGCCTTCAACAATATGCCGTAAAAAGCTGTTCACACCACGTGACATGCCGGTAGAGGAAATAAAAACGGCCATCTGGTAGAGCAAAAACAGTCCGAAGAAAAAGCGCACCAGTCCGGTGGTAACCGGGTATTGGTAGTCGGGGCTGTGCCACCACTTATGCAAACCAAAGGGTCTTAACAACATGAGCACAAACAAATAAATTGGCTGAATGAGCTGTAACAGGATCAGCAGCAGGATGCTGGTAGTGACAAACCAGGTTGGTACCGACAGCAACATGCTAAAATTATGCGAATAGGGCAGGTGATCGGCATTTACCCCGGTAATGTCATTGACCATACCAGCTGCCTGGGCCAGCGCATAGTTGGCAATAAACGCGTAGAACAATAAGATCACGGCTTTGCCAGGCAGGCTTTCCCAAAGATGAATAAACCTGGGCCAGAATTCTTTGGTCATGGCGATTAATGCTAATATAGAAGCGGCCATGTACAGTGAGTTGTCTTCAGGCAGTTCGTTGAAAATTGCAATCAGGCACAGCGTAGTTGCTGAAAAGTAGCAGCGTTGCGCTACATTAAGTGCGTGCCAGAATACTAACCATCTTTTTTGGATTTTGATAAGCGGACTTAATGCGGGTTGTAGCGCGTTTGGGAGAGCCAGTTTCATTATTATTGTTCCAATCCCTGACGAGTAAACAGAATGGGGGAGCAGCTCCCCCTTGCTCAGTCCGTTATAACATAGGCTTAAGGTATCGACCAGTGTGAGAGGCAGAGCACTGCGCTACGTCTTCCGGCGTTCCGGCAGTCAGGATTTGACCACCGCCAGCGCCACCTTCGGGGCCCAGATCGACGATCCAGTCCGCGGTCTTAATGACATCCAGGTTATGCTCAATGACCACCACAGTATTACCATGATCACGCAGACGGTGCAGCACCACAAGCAGTTGTTGAATATCATGGAAGTGTAGGCCTGTGGTGGGCTCATCCAGAATATACAGGGTTTTACCTGTGTCTCGCTTAGATAACTCACGGGCCAATTTAACCCGCTGCGCTTCACCTCCAGACAAGGTGGTTGCAGCCTGCCCGAGTCGAATATACGACAGGCCCACGTCCATCAGGGTCTGCAGTTTGCGTTTAATGGCCGGGATCTTATCAAAAAACTCGCGGGCATCTTCTACGGTCATTTCCAATACTTCATGAATATTTTTGCCTTTGTACAGGACTTCTAACGTTTCACGGTTGTACCGTTTTCCAGTACAGACGTCACAAGGAACATACACGTCGGGCAGGAAGTGCATTTCAACCTTGATCACACCATCGCCCTGACAGGCTTCACAACGGCCACCTTTCACGTTAAAGCTGAAACGACCAACTTTGTAGCCCCTGGAACGTGCTTCCTGCGTACCAGCGAATAACTCTCGGATCGCGGTAAAGATCCCGGTATAGGTTGCCGGGTTTGAACGTGGGGTCCTTCCTATTGGGCTTTGATCTATGTCGATCACTTTGTCAAAGTGTTCCAGGCCCTCAATCGACTGATAAGGTGATGGTTCAGCGACCGTGGCACCATTCAGCTCTCTGTGGGCTAGCTTGAACAATGTGTCGTTGATGAGTGTGGATTTGCCTGATCCTGATACACCTGTGACACACGTCATCAGGCCAAACGGGATTTTCAGGTTGACGTCCTTAAGGTTATTCCCACTTGCGCCATTGAGTGTCAGCCATTGGTCGCCGGGCTGGTGGCGTTGTGCAGGGACGGCAATGGCTTGCTTGCCACTGAGGTATTGGCCTGTCAGCGACTCAGAGTTGGCCATAATGTCCTCGCGACTACCTTCCGCAACCACATAGCCACCATGGACACCAGCTCCCGGGCCGATATCGATAATATGATCCGCAGAGCGGATGGCGTCTTCATCATGTTCAACAACAATTACGGTGTTACCCAGATCGCGCAGATGCGTCAGTGTGCTGAGCAGGCGATCATTGTCTCTTTGGTGCAGACCGATAGATGGCTCGTCCAGCACGTACATGACCCCAACCAGACCGGCACCAATCTGGCTGGCTAATCGGATCCTTTGCGCTTCACCACCGGAAAGGGTATCGGCACTGCGCTCCAGTGACAAATAGTTCAGGCCGACATTGATTAAAAAGGACAGGCGATCACGGATCTCTTTAAGCACCTTTTCTGCGATCTTGGCCTTCTGGCCACTGAGCGTTAAATCACCAAAAAAGTCACACGCTTCACCAATGCTCATAGTGGTAACTGCTGGCAAATTAGTGGCACCAATGAATACGTGGCGCGCTTCTTCTCTCAACCTGGAACCATCACATTTTGGACATGCCTGGCTGGTCTGATATTTAGCCAGTTCTTCGCGGACTGAAGCCGATTCGGTTTCCCGGTAGCGGCGATTCATATTGTTCAACACGCCCTCGAACTCATGATTCCGGGTGATCAAATCACCTCTGTCGTTACGATAATTGAAGGCAATTTTGGTTCGTCCTGAGCCTTCAAGTACCACTTTTTGCGCGTCTTGTGGTAAATCCTGAAACGGCACTTCCAGGTCAAAGTCATAATGTTCGGCCACTGAACTGAGCATCTGGTAATAGTAGAAACTCCGTTTATCCCATCCCTTAATGGCCCCGCCGGACAGGCTGAGCTCTGGATTTTGTACAACCCTGCTGGGGTCAAAAAACTGTCTTACGCCAAGGCCGTCACAGCTCTGACATGCCCCGGCCGGGTTGTTGAACGAGAACAGCCGAGGCTCAAGCTCGGTCATGGCATAGCCACACGTTGGGCAGGCAAAATTGGCTGAAAATATCAGCTCTTCCTCGAGACTGTCATCCATCGCGGCCACCACAGCGATGCCATCGGCCAGTTCCAGCGCGGTTTCAAAAGATTCCGCGAGCCTTTGCTCCAGGCCTTCCTTTACCTTAAACCGGTCAACCACCACTTCAATGGTATGCTTTTTATGTAATTCTAGCGTTGGTGGATCGGATAAGTCGCACACCTCACCATCAATACGAGCGCGGATAAAGCCCTGGCTGGCAAGTTGCTCCAGGAGCTTAACGTGCTCCCCTTTGCGGTTTTTCACCACTGGGGCAAGCAGCATCAGCTTGCTGCCTTCGGGGTGGGCCAGCACCGTATCCACCATCTGGCTGATGGTTTGGGCTTTGAGGGGCAGATCATGCGTCGGGCATCGTGGCTCACCAACACGGGCAAACAATAAGCGCAAATAATCATAAATTTCAGTGATGGTCCCGACCGTTGAGCGCGGATTATGAGAAGTCGACTTCTGTTCAATGGAAATCGCTGGCGAGAGTCCTTCGATGTGATCAACGTCAGGTTTTTCCATCAACGACAGGAACTGTCTGGCATACGCCGAGAGCGATTCGACATAACGGCGCTGTCCTTCTGCGTATAAGGTGTCGAATGCCAGCGATGATTTACCCGACCCAGAAAGACCGGTGATCACAATGAGCTTGTCGCGCGGTATTGTCAGAGAGATGTCTTTGAGGTTGTGCGTGCGTGCGCCTCTAACTTCTATTTTATCCATGGTGGCCTTATTTGCTGTACAAACTTACAGTGTTTTTATCAGACTCCAAGGGTACCCTATCCTGTCTGTAAAATTAAGCTATCTTGACTAAACTTACGAGAAACCTTAAAACCGGGGATCACATTTGTACTGGTTTGCTCTTATATGTACGCTGTTTACACCACTTGCGGCAGGGTGCGAGCTGGTTGTCCGGTTTGAGAATTATGCTGCGCAATCGCGTTTAGACAGCACACTCAAGTGGCATGGTCTGGATGTGGACTTTGCCAGGGCTCTGCTGGAAGAGGCTGGTTGTGGCTATCAGTTTATTAATGTGCCCTGGGGACGGGCACTGAAAATGCTGGCGGAAGGCAAGCTTGATATGGTGCTTAGTGTCACCCGTACACCTGAGCGGGAGCAGTTTGCCTATTTTATTGGCCCGCAAAGAATGGAAACCATTGTGTTTGCCATGAGCCGCTCACGCCCGTTTACAGTAAATACACTGAGCGATTTATTTGCTTTACCTGTGCCTGTCGCCATTCAGAAAGGCGCATTTTATGGCCGTGTGTTCAATGAGTTATTGTTGCGAGAGCAGGCTAAAGTAGAGTCGCAGCGCTTTATTTATGTGGCGGATAACCAGCGTAAGCTGAGTTTGCTAAAACATGGACGAATTGCCGGGTTTTTGGAGGAGAAATTTAATGTTTTGTATCAATCGCAACACAACCCTGATTTCGCTCAAATTACTGTGGGCCCGCTGGTGGTGAACCGGGAGCCGGTTTATTACTCTGTGAGTAAGCAGTCTGTGTCGGCGAAGGAGTTGCAGCAATTGCAGGCTGCGTTTGAGCGACTGCAACACTCAGGCCGTTTAAAGCAGATCCTTGCCAAGTATGGATTAGACTAAACACCGGTTTTTCTCACTAAAATCCGATCTGGTCGTCAACACTTGATTACTTTTTTGCTAGACTAGCGCCTGTTTTTGTCTTAGCCAAATAAGTGTCATGTCGAAACAATCACTTAACTCTCTTGAAAAACGTGCTGCTATTTCACTGGCCAGTGTCTTTGCTTTTCGGATGCTCGGGCTGTTTATGCTCATGCCCGTGTTGGCCATTTACGGTCAGTCACTTACTGACGTGTCGCCATTGTGGATTGGTCTGGCAATCGGTGCTTACGGACTGACACAGGCGTTACTGCAAATTCCCATGGGGTGGTTGTCTGATAAATTTGGCCGCAAACCGATTATTGTTGCCGGCTTGATTATGTTTGCTGTTGGCTCTGTGATAGCGGCACTGGCTGACTCAATTTACTGGGTGACAGTAGGGCGAGCTCTGCAGGGCATGGGCGCCATAGCAAGTGCTTTGCTGGCGCTGGCTTCTGATCTAAGCCGAGATGAACAGCGGCCCAAAGTCATGGCCGTTATTGGTATGTGTATCGGGATGAGCTTTGCTGTGGCTATGTTGCTTGGGCCTATGGTTGCAGCTGCATTTGGCATTGCGGGGATTTTCTGGCTGACTGCGGCATTGGCCGTGCTGGGGATCGGGATAGTCATGTTTATCGTGCCGAGTGCAGTAAATCGGGCGCCCAAAGGAGACACGGTAGCCAGCATGGCAGACATTCGCCAGTTGGTACGTCATCCGCAGCTGGTAAGACTGGATCTTGGGGTGTTGCTGCTACACTTAACCTTGACGACGTTATTTGTCGCACTGCCGGGTCAGCTCATTGCTGATGGCCTGGCTGCACAGGATCATTGGCAACTGTATATCCCCGTTTTATTGCTTGCGTTCGTGTTGATGGCGCCGCTGATGATAGTCGCCATTCGTAAGCAAAAAGAGAAACAGGTATTTCTGGCGTCGATAGCCTTGCTGGTACTGAGTACGCTGGCTTTAATCCCAGCGGCAAATTCACTGGTAGGGATTGCGATAGCGATGACAGTGTATTTTATTGCGTTTAACTTTCTGGAGGCAACGATGCCTGCTTTGGTTTCACGCATTGCCCCGGCGACCCAAAAAGGTTCGGCAATGGGGGTGTTTTCCTCGTCACAGTTTTTTGGTGCATTTGCAGGTGGCGTGATGGGGGGTTATCTGGCACAGCAGTTTAATGCTCAAACTGTGTTTGCTGCGGCTGCTGCAATTGGGGTAATATGGCTATTTATTGCGTGGCGTATGCAAATCCCGGTACGAAGTAAAACACTCAGTTTTGTAACTGACGTGGACGAGCCTGAGCGAGCCGATGCTTTGGCCGATCAGCTGGTCGCGTTACCTGGGGTCATCGAAGCGACCGTTGTCAGTGAAGAAAATCGTACCTACTTGAAAGTAAACGATAAAGAATTTGATTTAAACCAAGCAAAGCAAGCCCTGGGCTTGCGCTAGCTTGCAATAGTGTGAGGAGAGGGTGCCATGGCACGCGGTGTAAACAAAGTTATTTTGGTTGGTAATTTAGGCCAAGATCCTGAAGTACGTTATATGCCTAACGGAAACGGCGTAGCGAACATCAGTATTGCAACGACCGACAGTTGGAAAGATAAAAACACAGGTCAGATGCAAGAGCGCACTGAATGGCACCGTGTAGTGCTATTCGGTAAGCTGGCAGAAGTAGCGGGCGAATATTTGCGCAAGGGTTCACAAGTCTATATCGAAGGTCGTCTGCAGACTCGTAAGTGGACAGATCAAGGTGGACAGGAACGCTATACCACTGAGATCGTTGTAGACATGGGTGGCCAGATGCAAATGTTGGGCGGCCGTGGTGAACAAGGTGGCGGTCAGTACCAGGGCGGTCAGCAGGGTGGTCAAAACTATGGCCAGTCTAACCAGTCTAACTATGGTAACCAGGGTGGCCAGTCTCAGTATGGACAACAGCAGCAGGGCGGTTTTGCACCTCAGCAAGCGCAACAGCCTCAGCAGAACCAACAACAAGGCGGTGGCTTTGGTGGGGGTCAGTCTATGGGTCAGCAACCACAGCATAACGCGCCTGCACAAGGTGGCTTTGCACCTCAGCAAGGCAATGCAGGTGGTAACACCGGTGGCAATGCAAGTGGCAGCGCCAGCAACCCAATGGAACCGCCTATCGACTTTGATGACGATATTCCGTTCTAATCAAAGACAAATATATTAGTGTTGGAAAATACTCTGAAAAGCCGCTGTTGAGCGGCTTTTTTAGTTTATTGGAAAATGAGCTGTAAGATTAGTACGGATAGGTGTGCACTTTGATTTGAAGGTGTCTGAAGAACTTCAACAGCCCCAACTTCTCCGTGAAATGCTCAGCCATCGGCGATGCTAATTGATAAATGCAGGTAAAATACGCTCAGCTACGATTTGCTGTGTTGCGTGGTCAACGTGATGCGCCGTTATGGCAATAATTAAGTCTAATTCTTCTATCAAAATGATGTATATTCCTCCCCCACCTTGGGCAGAGACACTCGCATATTTCTTATCTTTGTACTGAAGATCTGAACTCCACCAGTAATAGCCATATCCCTGATTAGAAACGTCTTTGCCATCACCGAAAATTTCTTCATCTCCTGTGGTGATAAGTTTACTTGTGGATCTGGTCATAAAATCACGGTTAATTATTTGCTTGTCTTTCCATTTGCCCTTGTTTGCCGCGAGTATGCCCATTTTGATCATGTCCCTCGATGTTAAACTCGATCTCCATATCGACTCAGGTAAGCCGCTCGGCGCAGTTTTCCAATGAAAATTTGTGATGTTTAATTGACCCAGTAACTCTGTCTCAATGAATGTTTCAATATTGCCGGGTATCACTGCCTCAAGGACCTGCATAATAAGCTGAGGGCCAATATCGTAATAAAAACTTTGCGACTCAGGTGTTATGGGGGCACTGTTTTCGAAAAGAAATTGAATTTCTTTTTGCCCTTTGACTAATGGAGGGTTCTCCATCATAGACTTACGGGTTGCATCGCTGATCCGAAGACCGGTTGTCATGGTTAAGGCCTGGTGTAAGGTAATCTGCTTTGCGCCATCAACAAACTTAGACGCGTCCAGCTTGTTCAGAAAGCCTGCCACGGGCTTACCCAAATCATCCATGCTGAGGTAACCCAATTGAATGGCACGACCAAGCAACATGCCTGTATAAGCTTTAGTAACGGATGATTGGGGGTGGGATAAATCTACGCGGCCTCTGAGGTAATATGACTCAAACAACAGCTTGCCCTTGTGGTGAATTAAAAGGCTGTCAAAATTACCGTGCTGTTTTTTGGCAAGCTCATCAGCCAGTGCAAGGATATTGGCTTTTTTACCACCATCAACGCCCAACTCACCAACCGCTAAGCCATCGCTTCTTGGAGCTGGCTTAACATCAATGAAAGCTTGTGGTAGTACAGAGATATCCCAAAACTCACGATTTATTTCAGGTTGCCTCCAGTGTCGTATTATTGCTTCCTCATCGCTGGCCGTTGGTGCCATTGTATTTACTGGCGTTAAAGATACTTCATTACCCATGCTGGCAAAGCTACAGACAATAAAAGGCAATAGCAGTTTGTATTTTACGCGAGCCATAACGTCTCCATATAGTTCTATTTTATTGTTGAAATTCAAAGTGTTCCGTTTTTAACTGCTGTAATTTGCGATGGATAATGTAGCTTACAGGTGGTAGCTGATATAGCAGGCAAAGAATACCGGTCGCAACAATGGGCCCTATTTGCTTTGCTTCAAAGCTATGATGTTCGATATGCATGATGCTCCATAAGTAAGGAATGAAAGCAAGTGAATAACCAGATATAGCGAGTTCAAATAGGGAGGCTTGTTGTTGTTTATATAAACAGATCATCATTGCGATACTGAAGAATGAGATGAGCAAAGACTCGAAATGTATAAACATGCCCCATTCAGCCAGCGCTAAAATGTCCCAGAAATTGTGCCAAAAATGTGCACTAAAGAGCGCCGTATGAATTTTTCCCTGTAGCAGTTCATCCCAAAACGTTTCAGAAATAAAGGCAGGGTCGTTCAATATGGACAGCAACACAATTAGACCCGCAGTCACAACGAACATGATAAGTGGTAAGTAAAAATTCAATCGCCCCAATACATCTACAGAAGCCAATTTCTTCTGTAGATAAATCATGCTCGTTTCAAGAGTTTGCTGCCAGTACCATTGATTAGCATGTTTAATACTTTGTTTCGCTCGTAAGTTAAACTCTTCTTCGAGGTCGCCCAGAATGCTTTCTACCAGTCGATGAGGGAGCAATACAGAGAGGACTCTATTTGCCAATGCTGGCGGTTTGATATCTGGTTTTTTGTCAGAGTAGAGGCTCATTGCTACACCTTTTGAAATAAAGAATGGCGAATAGATAGCCCTTGCCATAATGTATCCATAGCTTGCCTGGCACGCTTAAGTGCACTATGGCCTTGCGCAGTCACTTTGAAATAGCGTTTTGCTCGCCCACCTCGCTGAGCCGTGGCTTCACCTAGCCGTGATTCCACCATACCTTTACGCTCCAATCGCTCTAGTGTTGAATAAAGTGCGCCAATGGCGACATTGCGATTCACTTGCTCTGCCAATAGTTGCCTAATCGCTGCACCATACGCTTCATTTTCGAGATGAAGTAACGCAAGCATGGTCATTTGTTCGAATTCACCTAAGAATTTATCTTTTTCAGACATAACAGGAGGCCTTTAAAAGTAATTTTTCTTATTTTTACTACAAAATAGTAATTTGCTGCAAGAGATTATTACTACAATGTAGTTTTATTTTGGGTCTTATGAGAGCTGAAGCGATGACTTAGGTTTGTGTAAAGGACTAAGAGAGTGCACGAATAGGATATGTGAGAATTAGCAGGCTGGAGTAAGGCTTTGCAGCGCTGGTTGAGGGATAAAATCGCCATCACGAGACCCTTGGTCTGACCGCGCTCATTCGCCTGAACAGGAATCTACGCTGGCAACTTGAGTTTTAGTTTGTCTTGAACAAAACTTGATACAGGGTTAATTGGCTTGTGTAGTAGCATGCGTCGACTAGTTAAAGCAGACAAAGAGGTATTTACCGGGTGGGGAGTGCGCGCGGTGATTGGGATTGTCTGGTTGTTGGTTAACGGCGCGTTGTGGCAGTTTACACAGGCACAGATAGAGCAACAGGCAGGACAGTTGCAAAGCCATCTGACGCAGTTAGACTCAGCCGGTTCGGCACAACAGATTGGCGAGGTTGCCACTTTAACCCGTCACTACGGTTTTATTAGCGAAGATCAGACCCTGCCCGTTTGGCGCTGGGTGACTGATAGTGTCAGGTTCCAGTTTGCTGATCAAACCCAGGCCCTGTCACCCGCACCGATACTAGAAGACTGCTTACCCGTCGTCTTGTTCATGAATTTATTGGTTCTGGGAGCGGGGTACCTGCTCTCCAGATGGATGGGAGGTCTCTCCCGCTCTGAGTTGTCAGCGTCTCAGGCCCGCGCCATTACCTCTGAATTAACCGAGGTGCCGAAACTGAAAGCACACGCCGTGGAAGAAAGCCGCAAAGTATTTGTTTTTGCGATGGTAAAATGGCGGCTGGCCTTGCCTGACGATTTAGACCCACAAAGCCACTTTAGCGTTACACTGGCGCGGTGTTTTTCAAAGTACGAGCGGTGCTCTTGCAAATACTTGTCTTCGGGCGCTTTGGTCATGACGCTGGCACCGGTTGACAAAGTGGACGTAGACGCCCTGGCCCGGCGGATCCACGAAGTAGTTTACCAGGCTCTGCTGTCGTTTCGCCCTGATCTGTCACGCAGTACGGTGAAATGTGGCGTGTGTTTTTATGCCAAAGGGGCTGATCAGGCAATGGTTTATCAGGTTGTCCGTTCAGCGCTGAGCATAGCGCAGAGCAATGTCTGGCAGCACGTCCATATTATGCCACTGAATCATACTTTGAGTACCAGTCTGCGTCGTGCAGAAAGTGAGATCATTGATGATATAAAAGCAGGGCGCTTTATGTTGTTCTTTCAGCCTTTATTTGGCTTTGCCCAACAAGACGTGATCCAAAGTGAAGCACTGCTGCGTGTACGTCATCGTTCATTAGGCCTCATGTCTGCCGGGCAATTTATTCATAAAATTCACCAGGCAGATCATTTGATGGTGCTGGATAAAACTATGGTTCGTCACGCGTTAAATGCGTTGTCTAAGGAGCCTAAGGGTTTTTCTGTTAGCCTGAATTTACATGTACTTAACTGGAGCAATAGGGATTTTGTTGGTTGGTTGAGTGACCAAGTGACTGCATCGGGGCGGGCAACGGATATTGCGTTCGAGCTTACCCTGCAGGACTTCTATCAACATGAGGCATATTGTGCGAAGGAGTGTACTCGCCTGTCTGAGTTGGGGTGCCGATTTGTTTTGGATCATGTCAATGCACCAGTGAAAATTGAATCACTGCAGGAGTTTGGCAAGATATCGGCACTCAAACTGGCTTTTGAGTTGATCCATGAAGTGCATCATTCAGCCAAGCGGCGTAGTGTCGTTCGTCAGATTGTGGCGCAGGCTAAATCGCTCGGGATACCTGTTTACGCAGTTGGTGTAGAAACCAAAGAGGAATTTGAGTGTATCACCAGCCTGGGGGTTGATGGCGCTCAGGGCTATTATTTCAGCGCGCCACTGTTACAACTGGAACAGAGCCTGTAATGAACACCACAGGTGAAAGGCTGCCAGATCAAATAAGTCCGCGATAGCGTAAACCATCTAAGCCTTGTAATCCGCCACTGTGGATAGCAATGATCCGACTGCCATGTGAAAAGTACCCTTGTTCTATCAATTGCCACAGGGCAAACATCAATTTACCTGTGTATATGGGCTCCAGGGGCAGTGCATGCTCCCGACGCATACGAAGGCAAAATTGCCACAATGGTGCTGAAAACTTGCCATACCCTCCATCATGATGGTCACACAGCAGCTGCCAGTTGGCACGTGTAGCCGCTTGCGGATTTAACCTTAATACTTCATCGTGCAGGTATTGTGCTCCTTTTAACACTGCTACCCCCAATAACTGGCGCTCAGGTGCCAGCCCATCCAGCATGCCAGCCAGTGTACCGCCGCTGCCCACAGCGCAACATACGTAATCGCTGTCGGGCAGGCTCTGTGCCAGTTCTTTACAGCCGGCAAGGGCAAACTGGTTACTACCGCCTTCGGGGATAACAAAGGCGTCGGGAAACTGCTGTGCTATTTGTGCCAGATAATCAGGCTCGTTGCGCTGTCTATACTCTTTGCGAGAAACCGCATGTAAGACCATCCCACAGGCACGGGCCAAACGAATCGTAGGGTTATTTAAGTCCAGTTCAGGACCCCGGATCACGGCATGTCCCTGGATTTTGAATTGTTTGCAGGCCATTGCGGTTGCATACAGATGATTTGAAAAGGGACCGGAAAAGGTGATCAGCGAGCGTTTGTTTTCCAGTGCCATTGCCTTGAGGTTATATTTGAGCTTACGCCATTTGTTGCCCTGGATAGTCGGGTGAAGTAGATCGTCACGCTTGATCTGTAGCGAAACGCCTGCGGTGTCTAGTTCAGGTGCCCGGATCTGTTGTAACGGAGACTCAGGAAAATCAAGCTTGTCCATCTCAGGTTCAGTCTGTGTTCTTTATTGTCGGATAGCCGTTATTATTTCATGAAAATCTTAGTAGAACACTGGTAAGGAAGTGGCTAATAGTTGTAAACTCAGATATTAATTGTGCTAGGCTTGTGTTTTACTTCTTAAGTACATAGCATTAAGCGCTAAATTATAAAAAATAACAAAGACCAAACAACTGCCGCTGTTGGGAATGGAATTTATGCAAATTGCTCCTTTATCTCTTTTTGTCTCTGCGACCCTTTTATCTTTAAGTGTGTCGGCGCAAGATACTGCAACTGTGACTGCCATTGAATCTGAGCGTACTGAAAAGCAAGCTGAACTAGATAACTATACTCAAGTACTCGATAAGCACTTGAGTGAAGAAACTCGCTTGCAGGCACAGCTCGACCTGTTGCGACAGCGTTCTGCGGAGCTGGATAAAGAAAAAAACCAGGCCCTTGATGCAATGAATGATATTTATCGGCGCTTGATCGATGATCCTTCTTTGGATATTACAGCGGCACAGAGCAGATATCAGCAGGCAGTTGCAGAGCATAAACAGAACAAAGAAGACATTGTAATGCAGTTGGCGGCGATTGCATCACACCGTAAAGATATTGAGCAAATCCGTGTTACCAAACACACCTTAGTTAACACCATCGCCAGTTTGAATGACCAGCTCAGTACTGCACGAATAGAACGTCTGCGTAATGAATTCAGTCGTGAAGGCACGTTAGAAGTCGACCACACAATCAATTGTAAGCGCACCGAAACACTGGCAGCGTGTGAACAACGAGGCCAGCAATTAGGCTTGCAAAAAGCGACCAAGCATTTTATTGATCAAATTTTTGCGAACCTGACTGAGCAACGAGTTGTTGAACCTAAGCGTCACTTGGCTGGTGCCCAGGTACAGGTTGTCAGTAGTCATGTGGTTGGCAGCGCGTTCAGTGGTCAGGGCAATTACAGCGTTAATCTGAGTGTGACCATGCGTGGCGATGTCAATAACAGTCGCTTGTGTAGCTTACTTAACCTGGATAATCGTTACTGTAGTGAATACGGCTCGCCACTGGCGGTGGGTTATCAGGCCAGCTATCCGACCACATTCAGTGATGAGCAGCTGACATTTTCAAATGACTTATCGCAAAGTAAGCCGGTGGTCAGCGTGGCCAGAATGCCAGTGTCCCCCGATATCAGCTCGGAGATAGCACCTCAGCCACCAAAGAATCGTGAGGTCGAATTGACTTTGCGCTCCAATGTATATGACGATGAAGTATTTATTAATGGTGTCAGTTATGGCTCGACTAAGCTGGTGGTGAATCTGCCAGCCGGTATGCATGACATCGAAGTACGTAAACTGGGATATGAGCCTTACAAGGCCAGCCTTAATTTGCGACGAGCCCGGACTTTAAACGCCCGGCTGGTAAAAAAGCCTGAGTCGATTGCTGCACCGACACTAAAAAGCGAGCAACCTCAGCCAGCACAACAAGCCGCGGTATCACAACCCGTTAAAGTGGTGAATCCAGACAGGATCATTAACGAAACGGTGATCATTCCTGCTGGTAGCTTTAAAATGGGCGATCTGACAGGTAATGGCCTGGCCAATGAACGCCCTGTTGTAGAGAAGGTGCTAAGTCATTCATATGTGATGCAAAGCAAAGAAGTCACTGTGTCTGAATTCCGCCGCTTTATCGATAGTTCTCAGTATGTTACTGAGGCAGAGAAGGGCAAGGGCTGTGCACATTACAAAAATGGTGAGCCTGTCTGGGAAATAGACTACAACTGGCGAACGCCTGGGTATCAGCAGGCTGATGATTTCCCGGTTGTCTGTGTATCTTATGAAGATGCTAAAGCCTATGCGAATTGGCTGTCTGGCGATCAGGGCATGCAGTACCGTTTACCTAATGAAGTTGAATGGGAGTATGCAGCTCGGGGTGACACAACTTCTGAGTATCCCTGGGGTAATGAAATCGGCCGAAACCAGGCAAACTGCGGCTGGTGTGGCAGTGAATGGTCAAATAAAAGCCCAGCACCCGTAGGTCAGTTTGCAGCAAACGCCTATGGACTGTACGACACGGTAGGCAACGTCTGGGAGTGGACGCAGAAGCGTGCGTCGCAAGATGATGTGACGGTACGTGGCGGTGCCTGGAACTTTGCACCCAGCCTTGCTCGGGTATCAACGCGCTTGGCACTGGCCCCTGATTTTCGGGCCAATTATATCGGATTTAGATTAGTAAGAGAGCGTTAAGACAGTTTAAGCACGCCAGTGAGGCGGCGTTATTCATGCCTGAGCGACTGTGTCTTTGACACACAGAGAAATATTTCAACGCAGTGGCGTAAGTCATTGTATGGTTTGCAAAAAGAATTCTTAAAGGTTACCCAGCCTCATGTTTAAAAAACTACGTGGACTATTTTCAAACGACCTGTCGATCGACCTAGGTACGGCAAATACCCTGATTTACGTGAAAGAAGAAGGGATCGTGTTGAACGAGCCTTCTGTTGTTGCGATCCGCCAGGAACGTGCGGGTGGACCAAAGAGCGTTGCTTCAGTGGGCACTGCCGCAAAGCAAATGCTGGGCCGTACGCCAGGTAATATCAAAGCCATTCGGCCCATGAAAGACGGTGTGATCGCCGACTTCTATGTGACGGAAAAGATGCTGCAGCACTTCATTAAGCAGGTGCACAACAATAACTTTATGCGGCCTAGCCCTCGTGTGCTGATCTGTGTCCCTTGTGGTGCAACACAGGTTGAGAAGCGCGCCATTCGCGAGTCTGCTATGGGCGCGGGCGCCAGAGAGGTTTATCTCATCGAAGAGCCGATGGCAGCAGCAATTGGCGCCGGTCTGCCTGTTTCAGAAGCAACTGGCTCAATGGTCGTCGATATCGGTGGGGGAACCACGGAAGTGGCAATTATCTCACTGAACGGTGTGGTCTATTCGTCGTCTGTTCGCATTGGTGGTGACAAGTTTGACGAAGCCATCATCAACTATGTGCGCCGTAACTTTGGCAGCCTGATTGGTGAGGCCACTGCTGAGCATATTAAGCACGAAATTGGCTCAGCCTTCAAGAGTGAAACTCCGGTTGAAATTGAGGTCCGTGGTCGTAACCTGGCTGAAGGGGTACCACGCTCGTTTACGCTAAACTCTCATGAAATTTTAGAAGCCTTACAAGAGCCGTTGATGGGAATTGTGAGTGCGGTAATGGTTGCACTGGAGCAGTCTCCGCCTGAGCTGGCGTCGGATATCTCAGCGCATGGCATGGTGCTGACTGGTGGTGGCGCATTACTGAAGGACCTGGATCGTCTGCTTATGGAAGAAACCGGGATCCCGGTGGTGGTGGCAGAAGATCCTCTGACCTGTGTTGCCCGTGGTGGTGGTAAAGCCCTTGAGATGATAGATATGCACGGTGGTGACGTATTTAGTTACGACTGATGAATCTGCTTTTCGGACGTACCATTTCTTTACAACTGCGACTTACGGTCGCAGTTGTGCTTAGCGTACTACTGATCCTGGGAGATCGCTATACCTCGGGCGGTACCTTAGTGCGAACCAGCCTCAATACACTGGTAAGCCCGCTGCTCTATGTGGCGAATGTTCCCTATGAAGTTTTTAGCCTGGGTGCCAAAAGTCTGGATACCCGAGACAGGTTATTCCAGGAAAACGAAGCTCTGCGTAAAAAACAGCTATTACAAAGCGAACAGCTTCAGCAGTATCAATTTCTGCTACGAGAAAACCAGCAACTGCGTGCTTTACTCGGTGCATCCTCCCGACAGCAAAGGGAGCGCTTGATTGCAGAAGTTTTATCGGTACGCTCGAGTCGCTATAGTCATCAGGTGGTGGTCAATCGTGGTGCCATTGATGGTGTGCTCGAAGGTCAGCCAGTGATTGATGAAATGGGGATTGTTGGTCAGCTTACTCAGGTTGGTAGTACCACATCCCGCGTATTACTCATGACAGACACGACCCATGCTACGCCTGTACGCATCCTTCGCAATGATGTGCGTACTGTGGTGGAAGGCACAGGCAAAATCAATCTGGTTCAATTGCAGCATGTACCGCACAGCCTTGATATTCGTTTGGGAGATATCCTGGTGACTTCCGGATTGGGTGGCACGTTTCCAGAGGGGTATCCAGTTGCGGTGGTGACTGAGATAGATCGTGACGAGGGACTTCCTTTTTCCAAAGTCTATGCCGAGCCGGTCGCACAGCTGGATCGTATTCGTTTGCTCGTGATCTTGGGTAGAATAGCCAAAGAGGGGCAGTGAATATGAACCGAAGTTATGCTCTGGTAGCACTGAGCCTGTTTATTGCATTAATTATGGCACTGATGCCGCTGCCCATATCCTTTGAACCATTTAGGCCTGACTGGGTCTTACTGGTGTTAATGTACTGGTCTATTGCCTTACCGCATCGTGTCAACATTGGCTGGGCATGGTGTACCGGGTTAGTTATGGATCTGGCAACGGGCTCTCCGTTGGGTGTGAATTCACTGACCTATTCTATTTGTGTGTATATCACGACCAGTAATTTTCAAAAGATTAGGAACTTTTCAATCTGGCAGCAGGCCGTGCTTATTGGCTTGTTTTTAGCTTTGTATCACCTGTTGCAGTTTTGGCTGAATCACTTCCTGTTAGACATTTATTTCAACCCAAGATACTTATGGCCAGCCTTAATTGGCATGTTGTGCTGGCCTTGGGTTTTTCTGCTGTTACGCAAGTATCGCAGGCATTTTAGGATCCGTTAATGACACCAACACTCTATCTGGCGTCAGCATCGCCACGCAGGCGTGAGTTGTTGACCCAACTTGGCTATTCTTTCTCGCAATTTTCTGTCGATGCAGACGAAAGCCAGTTACCCGGCGAGACGCCGCTGGTTTATGTCGAGCGCCTGGCACGCTTGAAGGCCACCAGTGGCATTTCTATGGGTTATCAGGATGCACCGGTACTGGGTAGCGATACCATTGTTGTGCTCGGACAACAGGCGCTGGGTAAGCCCAAAGATAAAAATGACTTTATGGTCATGATGCAGGCGTTGTCTGGTAAAACGCATCAAGTTATGACAGCGATTGCCGTTGCCGGTACAGAGCGTATCCTAAGCCGAACTGTGATAACAGATGTTACATTTAAACCCTTGAGTGAACAGGAAATTGAGCAATACTGGCAAAGTGGAGAGCCGCAAGACAAAGCCGGAGGTTATGGCATTCAAGGGTTAGGTGGGCGTTTTGTTACTCAGTTATCAGGTAGCTATTTCGCGGTTGTCGGCTTACCTTTATACGAGACGGATGAACTGATTAAAGCATTTATGGCGGGTGTAGATGAGTAGTGAGTTATTAATCAATGTGACTCCCAGCGAAAGCCGGGTTGCACTCATTGAAAATGGTGTGTTACAAGAGGTACAAGTAGAGCGGGTTGGTAATCTCGGTATTGTAGGCAATATTTATCTGGGTAAAATCAGCCGAGTTCTGCCTGGGATGCAGGCCGCTTTTGTTGACATTGGCCTTGAGAAAGCCGCTTTTTTACATGCCTCTGATATCGTTAACAGTGCCTCAATTGAAGAAGGGGTCGACGATCAGCCAATTAAGAAAGTGCAGGATATTCGTGAACTGGTAAAACAGGGTCAGTTTATTATGGTCCAGGTGGTGAAAGACCCGATCGGCACTAAAGGTGCGCGCCTGACCACAGACATTACCATTCCGTCACGTTACCTGGTATTTATGCCAGATGCGACTCATGTGGGAGTCAGTCAGCGCATCGAAACGGAAGAAGAACGCAGCCGGCTGAAAAAAATTGTTGCTCAGTATAATGATGAAAATGGCGGCTTTATAGTCCGCACCGCGGCGGAAGGGGCGGCAGAAGCCGAGCTGCAGCATGATGCCGAGTTTCTCAAGAAGCTTTGGCAAAAAATCATCAAGCGCCGTGGAAAAACCAGCAAAGCCAGTATTCTCCATGAGGATCTGACACTCGCATTTCGCACGCTCAGGGATTATGTTGGTGAAGACATGGAGCGTATCCGTGTTGACTCTAAACTGACCTACCAGCAGCTAAAAGACTTTACCGAAGAGTTCGTTCCTCAGTTGTCACAAACGCTCGAGTACTACCCAGGCGAGCGTCCGATCTTTGACTTATTTGATGTTGAGATAGAAATTCAAAAAGCACTGCACCGTAAGGTCGAGTTGAAATCGGGTGGGTATCTGATCTTTGATCAAACTGAGGCCATGACTACGGTTGATGTGAATACCGGTGCGTTCGTTGGTCATCGCAATCTCGAAGAGACCATTTTTAATACTAATGTTGAAGCGACTTCAGCCATTGCCAGACAGCTCAGGCTGCGTAACCTGGGTGGCATCATCATTATTGACTTCATCGATATGATCTCGGATGAGCACAAGCGCCGGGTTTTGCATTCACTGGAAACGGCACTGGCAAAAGATCGGGCCAAGGCCAACATCAATGGTTTATCTGCGCTGGGGTTGGTTGAAATGACTCGAAAGCGTACGCGAGAAAGCCTTGAGCACATTCTGTGTGACGTATGCCCGGCCTGCTCAGGTCGCGGTTCACTCAAGACAGTTGAAACCGTTTGCTACGAAATTTTACGCGAAATTGTGCGTGTAAACCGTGCCTACGACGCTGATAAGTTTATGGTCTATGCATCACCTGCGGTCAGCGAAGCATTGGTTAATGACGAATATCACAATCTGGCAGAGCTGGAGTTGTTTATCGGTAAGCAAGTCAATATTCAGACTGAGAGCCTGTACAGCCAGGAGCAGTTTGATGTCGTCATGATGTAGTAGCATGATGCAATTAAAGACGGTTTGCTTTTTTTGTGTGCGAAAAATGTGGCAGGTGTTTGCTGTCACATTGGTACTGCTTGCCGTCTTGGTATCGGTGGTCAAATATAGTCTGCCTTATGCCAATGAGTACAAAAATGACATTGAGTCGCTACTCTACCAGCAACTCGGGGTCGAATTAAATATTGGAAGTATCAGTGCCAGCTGGCAGGGTAACGGGCCAGCGTTGGTATTGCGTGATGTCAGTTTTGAAGACAATCTACGCTCCCCTATTTCTTTACATATTGCACAAACCAGCCTGCAGCTCAATTTGGTTGAGTCTGTTCGACAATGGCGACTGGTGTCTAGCTATTTCGTGCTGGATGGGTTTGATGCCACACTAGATATCGATGCGATGACTACCGGCATGGAAGGGAACAGCGGGGAATTCGAGCAACAGGCGCTGATTGAAGAGCTGTTTCTGGGTGATACAGGACACTTTGCTGTGCAGAATAGCCAGGTGACCTTATTGCTTGCTGACGACACTTCGCACACTTTATTGGTACCGGATCTGATCTGGCAAAATAGTGCGGACATGCATCATGGAGAGGGGCAAATCTCGGTGCCCGGACTTTCTAAGGGTCAACTCAATGCGCGCTTTCGCTTTCATGGTCAGCAGCTGAATGCCATGGCGGGCGATATTTTTATCGACGCACAGCAGGTTGAGATAATAAGTTGGCTGCAGGCCTACCTTGATCCTCAGTATAGTGACGTCAACTCCAGTGTTAATTTGCAGCTTTGGGCACAACTCGAGCATGGTCAACTCAAAGATGTGTTGGTGGATTGGTTACCCAGTCATATTAGCTGGCAACAGGAGCAGGTCGACAAGCAGCTGGCAGTGCAGGGAGGGTCCCTCTACTTGCAACCAGCGCAAAGTGGTTGGACACTGCATAGCTCTGAGTTACAGTTGTCACGGGATAAGCAAAACCTTACACCGATGAGCATTCAGGGGCAATTTAGCGAGCATGCGCATACCCTTTGGATGCAGCAACTGGACCTTGCTTATGTCGCTCAGCTGGTGTCTCTGACGCATTTTGACTGGGCAAAGCAAGTAAAAACACTCTCTCCTGTTGGTCAGGTCGCGGCGGCCAGACTGTCATTTGAAGACGATAAACCTATGTCTATGTGGTTGGCCTTGCAGGATATCGGCTGGCTGCAAAATGGCGGGATCCCAGGCTTTTCCGGATTAAATGCTGAGCTGACATTGATGCCCGATCGTGGCGTGGTCACTGTGAGTGCTCAGAATCAAAAAATGCAGGTGGAAGAGCAGTTTATCGCTCCATTGGCAGTCAATGAACTCAATGGCGATATTCACTTTTACCTTGACGAGGCGCAGCAATGGCATGTTTTATCGGATAACTTGTGGCTCAGTAATGACGATTTGAGTGTGGCCCTGGAAATGCACTTGCGTTTGCTTGATGAGCCAGAGCTTGATCTCTATGCCGATGTGTTTGGTGGTGACGCCAGCGTCGCGGGACGATATTTTCCGCTACAACTGATGAATGAAAACCTTGTTGAGTATTTGAATACCGGTATCCAGGGAGGGCGACTGAAACATACTCAGGTGTTGTTGTCGGGGCCGTTAAATCAATTTCCCTATCGTGGTCATCAGGGCCGTTTTGAAGTGTTAGCACATATTGGTCAGGCTCAATTTGCTTTTGCACCAGAGTGGGCTGCTTTGCAGGATGGCGATGTGACCTTGCATTTTGCAGATGAACGGATGGATATCACTGTCAATCGAGGCGTATTATTAAACCAGGAATTGGACACTGGGGTGGTCGTCAGCCTGGCTGATCTGGAACAGACAGATCTGCTGACGGTGAATATTGCCCATATCACAGAGGCCAGCACATTAGCCGCATTTTTTAGCGCAACACCCATAGCTGATCCTCTCACTGATATTCTTCAGGTTGCTCAAGTCCAGGGGGAGGTAACGGGCAATGTTGACCTGTTAATCGATTTAGCCTCGCTTGATGTCAATGTCTTGGGGTCCGTCGAATTTAATGATAATACGCTCTATCTGCAGCAGCCGGGTATGGTGCTCGACAAGCTCAGTGGTACGCTTAATTTCATTGATGACAACATTGAGCTGGAGAATACGCGTGCATTGTGGCGCGGTATGCCTTTGCTATTTAGTTTATCCGGACAGGGCGATAGTAATCGTTACCGTTTGGGAATAGAGACCAGGCTGAATGCGGACAGTGACAAGCTGATGCCGCTGACACAAGGTCTGATGGACGGCTTTGTTGATGGACAGGCGTTGCTGGCTGGGCGTGTGATGCTTGATTTCACAGAACAAGGGTTCAGTTACGATGCAAACTTCACATCGGACTTGCAGGGCGTGGCGGTGGATTTACCCATGCCGGTTGGCAAGCAGCTCAATGAGCGCATGCGATTCCATGCACAGGTACGTGGCGATGATATTTCGAACTTAATCAGCGTGGCGTTAGGGGAGCAACTCTACTTTGACGGCATTCTGGACAACCACAGTGGTCTGATTGAACGTGCACAGCTGGTTTTAGCTAACGATAACAGTGCGTTGAGTAAACCCGGCTTTAACATCGCGATTACTCAGCCTCAGCTGTCTCTGGCACCCTGGCTGCCATTTATTGAACGCATTATTACCCAGGTTGAGCAACCGTCAACTGAAGCGGGGATCTTACCCGCCTTTGGTGAGTTACGTGCCCAGATTGCGCAGCTGAATGCACTTGAACTCGCAGTCAGTGACTTCGAGCTAAGTTTAACTCCCGATGCCCAGGGATTACAGGCCAGATTGAATGGCAAGGAATTGCGAGCGCAAGTACAGATCCCAGACAGTTATCCAGCACAGCCAATTCAGATCCAGGCGGATTACTTACGATTGAACCCCATTGCTATTGAAGAAAGCACCGCCACAGCAGAAGAAGCGCTGCTGGAGGAGGATACTAAAGAGTCACATCAGTGGTTAGCAAGTATTCCCGCCATTGAATTTAACTGTGATGATTGCAGAATTACTCAGTATCAGCTCGATAAGGTCAACCTGGTACTCGCTGGCAATGGGGAAGAATTGCTGATAGAGCAGCTGAGTGTCGACAAGGGTGACCACCTGCTAACGGGCAGGGGTGGTTGGCGCGATGGCAAAACCTACTTTAACGGCACGCTGGCCAGTGACGATTTTGGTCAGCTTATGGAAGAGTTTGATATCACCTCTAGCGTTCAGGATTCCAGTGCGGATATTGAGTTTGCATTGAGCTGGGCTGACCCTCCCTATGAATTTGATGTTGCTAGTTTGGATGGAGAAGTTAAATGGCAACTGGGTGAGGGGCATCTGACGGAGATAAGTGACCAGGGGACAAGAGTTTTTTCTTTACTCAGTTTGGATTCATTGGTGCGTAAGCTGAAACTGGACTTTCGTGACGTGTTTGCAAAAGGGTTTTTCTACAACCGAATTAGTGGCACTTTTCAGCTTAACAAAGGGGTCGTCTACACTGAAGATACCCAGTTGGACGGAGTACCTGCTGATCTGTCTGCGAAAGGCTATGCCGATCTAAATAGCCAGGCCATTGATTATGAGCTGTCTGTGGCACCTCAGGTCACGTCGAGCTTACCTGTTATTGTTGGCTGGATGGTTAACCCTGTGACTGGCCTTGCCGCATTAGCGATAGACAAGGTGATCCACTCTGCGCGAGTGATCTCGGAGATCAAGTTCAAAGTGACCGGCACTATGAGCGAACCTGTGGTCACGGAGCTGGACCGTAAGAGCCGGGAAGTTGAATTGCCTAAACCACCGAGTACTGAGCCTGATAACCCCGAGGTGCCAGTGCAGCCCCAACTGGAAGGGGAGCCAGCCGAGCAATCTGGCAAGCAGAGCATACCGCAAGCCAGTTCAGACGCGACAGATACCACGGCAGCTGAACCTGTCACGATTAAAGAGGAAAAGCCATGAGTATCAGTCATATCTATACAGTGCAGATGTGCTCAGGGACACACCCAGCACACAACTTGCAACAGCTGCGCAAGCTACTTGAGGCACAGACCTTTGAGCTGCCTGCTCTGGTATGCTTGCCTGAATCATGGCTGGCGTTTTGTGAAACGCCACAACAGACATTGGTACAAGCTGAGGAAAGTCACTACTGGATCGGACAAATTCAACAGCTCTGTCGGGACTTCGGTATTTGGTTAGCGGCGGGTACCATCGCCATTAAAGATGGTGCGGGTCGCTATTATGCGGCCAGCTTGTTGCTTAACAATGAAGGGACGGAAGTTGCACGCTATAATAAGATCCATCTGTTTGATGCAGATGTTGCAGACAATGCGGGGCAGTATCGGGAATCAACTTTGACCCGTGCCGGCGAAGACGTGGTCACTGTGGCCAGTCCTTTTGGTCGCCTGGGATTGAGTGTCTGCTACGACGTGCGTTTTCCAGGCCTTTATCAAATGATGCGTGAACAAGGGGCTGAGATAATACTGGTACCCAGTGCATTCACAACGGTAACCGGAGAGGCGCACTGGCAGACTTTGTTACGGGCGCGGGCAATAGAAACACAATGTTATGTAGTGGCTGCGGCTCAAGCCGGGAAGCACGAGAATGGTCGGCAAACCTATGGCCATAGTCTGATTGTGTCTCCCTGGGGCACTTGTCTGGCAGAAGCGTCAACTCAAGTGGGCATTATTCACGCACAAGTTGACTTGGCAGCATTGCACGCCATTCGACAGAAAATGCCGGTAGCGGCACATAACCGATTTAAGAGCGATTTTTATGAGTAATTTTGGTAGCGAGCACGTTGAACAACATTTACTGACTGACAGTGACTTAACTCGGGAGCAGCTACAGCATACGCTGGCATATATTCATCAGCATAAGGTGGATTATGCCGACCTGTATTTTCAGTCCAGCTATCATGAAACCTGGGTACTGGAAGATGGTTCCGTCAAAGAGGGTAGCTACAATATAGAACGCGGTGTTGGGGTGCGTGCTGTTAGTGGTGAAAAAACCGGTTTTAGTTACTCAGATGCCATTAACATCGAAGCATTAAATCAGGCAGCAATGGCGGCCAGAAGCATTGCGCAACAGGGCGAAGAAAAGCAGGTGCAGGTGTTCAGTGATGTTAAAGCCGCGACCCAGTTTGCGGCAACTCAGCCGTTGCTGAGTATGAGTGATTCTGAAAAAGTTGCATTGTTACGCGAAGTAGAAGCCGCCATCCGCGAATTGGCTCCGGAGGCAGAGCAGGTGGTTAGTTCAATGTCTGCTGTATACGAGGAAGTGTTGGTTGCCGCCAGTGATGGCACTTTTGCAACCGATATACGCCCTTTGGTTCGTTTAAATTGCTCTGTATTGCTGGCTAAAAATGGTCGCCGAGAACGGGGCAGTGCGGGGGGCGGTGCGCGTCTGGACTATAACTATTTCCGCGAGCTGGTTGATGGTAAACCTCGTTGGCAACAGTATGTCACTAAGGCCGTTCACCAGGCTCGGGTTAATCTGGAGGCGATTGACGCACCAGCGGGCACTATGCCTGTGATACTGGGGGCTGGTTGGCCTGGTGTGTTACTGCATGAAGCCGTTGGTCATGGCCTTGAAGGCGACTTTAACCGCAAAGGAGCTTCCGCATTTAGCGGCCGTGTCGGCGAGCAAGTCGCATCCAGCCTTTGTACTGTGGTAGACGATGGTACGATGAATGACCGTCGAGGCTCATTGAACATTGATGATGAAGGGACGCCAGCAGGCTATAACGTCCTGATCGAAAAGGGCGTATTGAAAGGCTATATGCAGGATAAGCTCAATGCCAGATTGATGGGAGTGACGCCGACAGGCAATGCCAGACGGGAGTCTTACGCGCACTTGCCAATGCCAAGAATGACCAATACCTATATGCTGCCTGGTGAACATAGCCAGAGTGAGATTATTGCGTCGGTCAAGAAGGGGATCTTCGCCCCTAATTTTGGTGGTGGTCAGGTGGACATTACGTCCGGCAAGTTTGTATTCTCTGCGTCTGAGGCGTATCTAATCGAAGATGGTAAAGTGACACAGCCCATTAAAGGAGCAACGCTGATCGGCAATGGTCCGGACGTCATGCAAAAAATTTCTATGCTAGGTAATGATCTGGCGTTAGATACGGGTGTCGGTGTTTGTGGTAAAAGTGGCCAGAGTGTGCCTGTTGGAGTGGGTCAGCCCAGTCTGAAAATTGACGAACTCACCGTCGGTGGTACCGCCTAAGAAAATAACCCGCAGTAGAACAATTTGTGTGACACTGCGGGAACCTGCAGCCATTATAGTTATGGCAATATCAACTCTTTAAGCAACTGAAACAGCTCTTTATAGCCTTTCCCCGGTTTTTCGGCCTGTTGCTCTTTCTTTGCCTGACGTACCAACTGTCTCAGCTTCTGACGTTCCAGTGTTGGGTGTTCATCAAGCAGAGCGTTGATCTTGTCGTCACCTTTGGCGATCAGCTCATCTCTGAGTTTTTCGACCTGATTGAGTAATACATCGGCCTGGTTGTTTCTGTTCAATATCAGATCCAGACTTTGTTGTAATTCATCTACATTGCTGGTGGTACGCAATTGTTTGGCGATGAAGTTCAAGTGACGGCGGTAAGCGTCATGCTTACCACGCAGCTTATCGGCCAGATCCATGGCAGCAACCAGCTCTGGGTTGAGCGGGATCTTTTCTCTTTGTTTCTTACCTAACTGCGCGATATCAACACCTAGCTGGTGGTACTGCTGTGCATCGCGCTTTAGTTCGCTTTTCGAGACATAAATGATCTCTTCTTCTGGCTCTGGAGTCGGGTTTTTGGCCATGGTGTTGCACTTACTTAAGTTATCAATGAACAGATTATACCAGAAGTAAGAAAAGCAGTAACGTTTGCAATAGCACCTGTATATGGTGCGTGCATAATGAACGCAGGGTAACCAGAATCTTTGCGCGAGTCACAGCGTAATGGCGCGGGCTGTGTTAGGATTAAGGAAGAACTATGATTTGTGGAAGAAAAACATGAGCCAGCAGCAAGATCCCATTTGGACGCAGATTGATGAAGTGAAACAGGCAGTGTCCGATGTCCTTGACTACGCAAAGCAACTGGGCGCGACGTCCGCTGAGGCGTCAATGAGTCGGACGTCGGGTTTATCCGTCAGCACCCGTATGGGTGAAGTTGAAACGATTGAATTTAATCAAGATGGCGGACTGGGGCTGAGTGTGTATGTGGGTCAGCACAAAGGCTCGGCATCGACTGCCGATCTGGGTCCCAACGCTTTGCGTTCCGTGGTGGAAAAAGCAGTCGAAATTGCTAAGTTTACCTCTGACGATCCTTGCAATGGTGTGGCTGAAGCGGATCTCATGCCAACACAAGTGCCTGATTTGGATCTGTTTCACCCCTGGGATCTGACTCCTGAAGAAGGTATAAAGCGATGTCTGGAAGCCGAGCAGGCCGCATTAAATTTTGACCCACGTATTGTTAATTCAGATGGTGCCAGTGTGGCCAGCCATCAGGGGTTGCGTGTCTATGGCAATAGCCATGGGTTTTTGGCTGGTTTTCCGCGTACCCGGCATACTCTAAGTACCATGGTGATTGGTGAAGAAAATGGCGTTATGCAACGCGACAACGCCTACTCTATTTCGCGTTTGCATACACAACTGCGTGATGCCACTGCCGTGGGGGTGGAAGCGGCGGAGTCTACACTGGCCAAGTTAAATAGCCGTAAGCTGGATACCATGCGGGTGCCTGTGGTATTTCGTGCGGACATTGCAAATAGCCTGTTTGGCCATTTGGTATCGGCAATTGGCGGTGGTGCCTTGTATCGCAAGTCGAGCTTTTTGCTGGATAGCCTGGGGACTGAAGTCTTTGATCCCTGTGTGTCTATCAAGGAGCAGCCGCACATGTTACAAGCTTTAGCGTCTAGTCCGTTTGATGCCGAAGGTGTCAGAACAACAACGCGTGATATCATCAGTGATGGGGTGCTGGAAACGTACCTGTTGCCCAGCTATGCCGCCAGACGTTTAGGTATGCGCAGCACCGGTCATGCCGGGGGGATCCACAACTGGCTGGTACAAGCAACGGAGCCGGATCTGGCTGCTTTACTACGCACCATGGGACGCGGCTTGTTAGTGACAGAACTGATGGGGCAAGGGGTGAACACAGTCACAGGCGACTACTCGCGCGGTGCTGCTGGTTTTTGGGTAGAAAATGGTGAGATCCAATATCCGGTCAGTGAGATCACCATTGCCGGTAACCTTAAAGAGATGTTTAAGTCTGTCAAAGCCATTGGCGGAGACATTGAGACTCGAGGTGCAGTTCAAACTGGCTCAGTGCTTATTGAAAGCATGCAAATTGCAGGTCAGTAACATTGATACCTGAGATCTGGCTGCTTACACCAGCAGCCAGGTTGCGGTGCCCAGGAAGGCGAAAATGCCTACAATGTCGGTCACCGTCGTTAATACCACACTACCTGCTAAAGCTGGATCTATGTTCATCCTTTTCAGGATCAAAGGGATGCTGGCACCGGCAATACCTGCGGCGACCAGGTTCATAAACATTGCAAAAGCGATCACACCACCTAGTACAAAATCCCATTGCCACAGTGCAATCACACCTGCAATGAGCAGTGACCAGAGCAATCCATTCAAGGCGCCAATGGCAAGCTCTTTTCCAAGTAGAAAGCGTTGGTTAGTCGCATTCACATGGCCAAGTGCAATACCCCGAATAACCAGAGTCAGTGTCTGACTACCTGCAACCCCACCCATACTTGGCACTATGCCATTTAAGACAGCCAGGATCGGTAAAATATCTAAGGTGCCTTCAAAAAAGCTGGCAACAAAAGCGGCCATCAGTGCTGTAAGCAGGTTAATCCCTAACCAGATGGAGCGGCGCCGGCTACTTTTCCACACTGGTGCAAAGGTATCTTCCTCGTCATCAAGACCAGCCATACTCATCAGGCTGTGCTCTGCATCTTCACGAATGACATCAACGATGTCATCGATGGTGATACGGCCCAGTAGATGTGCGTTATCGTCGACTACCGGGGCTGAGATCCAGTTGTGACGCTCAAACAACTGAGCGACATCGCTTTCATCCATGGAAATGGGAATGGTCTCTCGCTCATCATTCATAAGCTCCTTGACGAGCTTATCAGGCTGGCTGGTGAGTAACATGCTGATAGAAAGAGAACCCAAAAAGCAATTGTCTTTGTCAACGACGTACAGATCATCCGTACCAGCAGGCAGGTCACCTTTAAGACGCAAGTAACGCAATACAACGTCCAAAGACACATCCGGGCGAATGGTCACCGTATCTGTGTTCATCAGGGCGCCGGCGGAGTGCTCTACATAAGACAGCGCCTGCGTCGCGCGGGCTCTGTCTTGTGAGTCCATAGCACCGATAACATCCTGATAAACAGGGTCTGGCAGGCTTCTCAGAACCTCACCGAGATCGTCATCGTCCATGTCCTCGGTTGCCGCAGCGATGAGCTCAGGTTCCATCTTGGCGATGATGCTGAGTCGTACGTCTTCTGACAGCTCTTCTAATACGTCACCCTGAATATCCGGGTCAACCAATTGCCAAAGCAGGGTTCTGACTTTATGCGGAGAAGACTCAAGGAGTAATGCGGTATCGCAGGGCGGAATTTCTGCTAATGTGCGCCTGACTTGAACAAACTGACCACTGTTGAGGGCATTGGTAACTTGCTGTAATAGCTCCAGTGTGTAGTCTTGTTCAAAAACTTCAGGCATAGGCGTCCCAGATCGGATAGTCGACAATTAAGCTTGTCATGAGTGTATTGCGCACAGATTATAGGCGTATGATAATTATAGCTGTTTTAATATCAATTAGTATAACTAAAAAAGCAGTATAAAGTGATGCAAATAGTCTTGCTCAGGCACAAGTGGTGTCTGCATGAGGCGGGGGAGTGAGCTACTCGGATTCGTTAAATTTATCGTCTATCAGATTGCCTATTGCACTTAGAGCTTGTTCCGCATCAGGCCCTTCACATACGACTTTGACTTCCTTGCCCTGGCTGCTTTCCAGCAACAGCAGTGCCAATACGCTGTCTCCTTCTGCCTCTTTGTCCCCCTGAAAGAGCATGATGTTGGCATCGAATTGAGCAGAAAGTTCAGCTAAAACACTGGCTGCACGGGCGTGCAGGCCCAATTTATTTTGGATTAAAAAGGTGTCTTCAAAGCGTTGTGTCATTTTTCTTGTTCGCGGTGATGTATTTTCACGTTGCTATGTGTTCGGGCAAAGCGCTCACCTAACGTTTGAGCCAGATAAACAGAGCGGTGCTGACCGCCAGTACAACCAATCGAAATTGTCAGGTAACTGCGATTGTTACGCTCAAGGTGTGGTAGCCAGGTTTGTACAAAGGTTTGTATTTGCCAGGTGAACTTTTGCACCAGACTGTGACTCGCTAAATAGTCAATAACAGGCTTATCTAGCCCAGTCAACGGCTTAAGTTCTGGTTCCCAGTGAGGGTTAGGGAGAAAGCGGGCATCAAAAACATAATCAGCTTCTTTTGGTATGCCATGCTTAAAACCAAATGACTCGAACGTAATAATTAATTGCTTGTCTTTTTTACCCAGTATCTTCTCACGGATCTGCTCCGCGAGCTGGTGAATGCTCATGTCCGTTGTATCTATTGTGATATTAGCGCGACGGATCAATGGGTCCAGCAGTTCTTTTTCTTTTTTGATCGCTTTGTCCAGCGAAAGATCGGCCAATGACAGTGGGTGCAGACGGCGTGTTTCGGAGAAGCGGCGGATCAGGATTTGATCTTCACTATCCAGGTAAAAAATATTGGGTTCCGCAAACCCCGGTAAATACTCCAGAATATCGTCGAGTTCTTGCTGGTCTTTTGGCAGGTTACGCACATCGATACTGACTGCAATCTTGTCGTAGCTATCGGACACACTGCGCACCAACGCGGGCAGAAGGTTAACAGGGATATTATCGGCGCAGTAGTAACCAAGGTCTTCCAGTACACGCAATGCGACCGATTTTCCCGAGCCAGAACGACCACTGACAATAATTAGCTGCACAAAAACTCTCCGTTAGTTGTCAAACTCTTCAATTATCGAGAATAACTCCTGATCATCGTGAGCTTGTCTGATACGTTTACAAAACACCTTGTTTTTAAGTTTATCAGCGATTGTTGCCAAGGTCTGCAAATGTTGTTGATTTTCTCCTTCAGGCACGATGAGTGCCACAAAAATGTCGACGGGTTGATTGTCGATGGCGTCAAAAGCAATGCCTTGTTGATTAACAAGGAGCATAGCGACGACTTTATCGATCCCCGGAAGGCGGCCGTGGGGTAATGCAATCCCTTTGCCGATACCTGTACTGCCAAGCTTTTCTCTACTGAGTAGTGAATCCAGAATATCATGGGCATTACTGTCAGGCAGCTGGCTATGTGCCAACTCACTGATGTATTCTAAGATACGTTTTTTGCTATTAAAAAGGACCGCAGCTTTGCTGCAGTCCTGTGAAATCAATGAGCTTAGTTTCATGATTAGTGTCGAGTTAGCTTCTCTTTGTGCTTGATCACCTGACGATCAAGCTTATCGATGAGTCCGTCTATTGCGGCATACATATCCCGGTGTTCGGTCGAGGCGAAAATCTCCCCTCCGTTCACGTGTAATGTGGCTTCTGCTTTTTGGATGAGCTTTTCGACATCTAGGATGACATGCACATTGTTGATGTGATCAAAGTGCCTTTCTAGCTTCGCAAACTTGTTTGTTACATAGTCTCTTAACGAATCGGTGATTTCTACATGTCGACCAGTTAAATTTAGTTGCATAAGCATTTTCCTTCTGTAGTTACGTCTAAATCAGGCTTTTACGCTGATTCGACGGTGGGATAGCCAAAGACTCTCGGTATTTGGCAATTGTACGTCTAGCCACTTTGATCCCTTGATCTGCTAATACATCCGCAATTTTGCTGTCACTTAATGGCTTAGCTGTATTTTCCGCGGCAATTAGCTTTTTGATCAATGCTCTGATTGCAGTCGAAGAGCATTCTCCTCCGTTTTCAGTGCTGACATGGCTTGAGAAGAAATACTTCAACTCATAAATACCGCGCGGCGTGTGCATATACTTTTGCGTTGTTACACGTGAAATCGTGGACTCATGCATGTCGACCATTTCGGCCACATCATTGAGTACCATCGGCTTCATTGCCTCGGGGCCATGTTCAAAGAATGCCTGTTGTTGTTGCACAATGCAATTGGTAACTTTCAATAAAGTTTCATTGCGGCTTTCCAGGCTTTTAATAAACCATTTTGCCTCTTGCAAGTGTGAGCGGATAAACTGGCTATCAGTGCTCGACTTGACTGAGCGGGACATAGCAGCATAGTGATCGTTTACTCTGATCTTCGGCATAGAGTCCGGGTTGAGTTCAACAACCCAGCGACCTTTCACCTTTTTCACCGAGACATCTGGTATCACATAGTCCGCTTCTTCTTGCACTATGCTAGCGGCTGGCTTGGGGTTAAGACTGTGGATCAGGGTCATGACTTCTTTAAGTTCAGCTTCTTTGAGCTTAGTCTTTTTCATCAAAGTTCGGTAGTCACGGCTCGCGAGTAAATCGATATGTTCCGTCAGAATCTCTTTGGTTTGAGTTAGCCAGGGGGTAGCTGAGTCAAACTGATTGAGCTGGATACACAAACACTCCTGCAAGCTGCGCGCTGCAATACCAACGGGATCAAATAATTGAACACGTTTCAGTACGGCTTCGACTTCATCCAACTCGATCTGTTCGTCGTCATTGTCCTGATTCATGCTCTCAACAATGTCTTCGCAGCTGATGGTCAATAAACCAGCATCGTCAACGGCTTCGACGATTGCCAGAGCGATGGCTCTGTCGGTTGGGCTAAAGGGGGTGAGTTCCAGTTGCCACATCATGTATTCTTGCAACGTCTCAGTGGTTTTGCCCTGATAGATGGTTTCATCTTCTGGCATTGGACCAGAGCTGCTGGCCGGGGCGGCACTGATGTACTCATCCCAGGTGACGTCCATTGCCAGATCGTCACTGACTGTGTCTTTGTTTAATGCAGCGTCGCTGTCTTGTTCATAATCACTGACAGCCGAGTCCTCAAAGCTGTCATTATCATTGGTCGCGTGTTGTTCTAACTCAGTATCCGATTTGGACTGTGTTTCATTATCGTGTGATTCAGACTCACCTTCTTCCACTTCCAACAAAGGGTTGCTATCAAGCGCTTCTTGGATTTCTTGTTGGAGATCTAGCGTACTCAACTGTAACAGGCGAATAGCCTGTTGCAGCTGTGGTGTCATTGTCAGTTGCTGCCCCATGCGCAGCTGTAGCGATTGCCTCATGTATCTCTAACAATCCTTTTTGTTATTTACTTCTAATCTTATAACTATAGCCTGAATTGCTCACCTAGGTAGACATCCCGCACGGTTTGATCGGCCAGAACATGCTCCGGGGTGCCTGCTGCTATCAGTTCACCATGTGACACTATATAAGCTTTCTCACAGACGTCCAGCGTTTCACGTACATTGTGGTCTGTGATCAACACGCCGATACCGCGGTTTTTTAGGTGTTCAATAATTTTCTTTATATCTAACACTGAAATGGGATCAACACCAGCGAAAGGCTCATCCAATAAGATAAATTTTGGATCTGCCGCAAGCGCGCGTGCAATTTCTACCCGACGTCGTTCACCGCCCGACAATGCCATGCCCTGACTGTCACGGATATGCTGAATATTAAACTCATCTAATAACTCATTGAGAATAACTTCTCTTTGCTCTTTATTAAGTGCCTTACGAGTTTCCAGAATCGCCATCAGATTTTGATAGACAGTTAGCTTGCGGAAAATCGAGGACTCTTGTGGCAAATACCCTATGCCCAGACGTGCCCGACTGTGCATAGGGAGCAAAGTGATATCTTGATCATCGATATGAATGCTGCCCTTGTCACTAGGGACCAGGCCTACGATCATATAGAAAGTCGTGGTTTTACCCGCGCCATTGGGGCCAAGTAGGCCAACAATGCTGCCAGCTTCAACACTCAATTCGACGTTTTTGACAACCTGTCTGCCCTTATAGCTCTTGGCCAGAGCAGTTGCTGTTAACTTACTCACGGATTACCCTTCTTTTGTGAATTCTTACTGTTCTCTTTTTCAGGTAAAAGAATGGTTCTAACACGATTTTTCTCTTGATCACCCCGTTGCGCGCTGATCAGCTTTTTCTCCATATCATAGACTATGGTTTGTGCACTGATTTTCTGGCCTGCCTGGCTTATTTCGGCACCGCCCTTGATGGTCAACATACGGTTTGCCACATCATAACGCACTTCTTTGGCGGTTGCTTTCAGCAGCGAACCATCTGCCTGGCGCTCTTGAAACACCGCGGGGCTGCCTGTGGCAACCAATAGTTGTTTATTTTTACCCAGCTCTTCTCTGCGGTGGACCTCGAGGCGATCTGCCAAAATTGTACGGTCACCATGGATGATCTCAACGTTTTCTTCGAATACGCCAATATTGGTTTGTAATTGTGCCAGCTGAGTACCCGAGCTGATAATGACCTGGTCGGTTAGCGTATCTTCTGCGTAAGCACTAGGTTGAAATGCACTTAAGGTACACAGCAGGATCAGGGTGTAGGTAAATTTATTGTTCATAATAAATCGTTTTAGTGTGGTTGATGAGTTCAATGATTTCGGTATTGAGATCGGCAACCAACCCCTTGCCCGAAATGGTTAAGTTGGGCCCGGTTATTTCAACTGGGTGCTCAGAGCGCATATGTTTTTCGCTAATATCGACTTGCACATGGTCTGCATTGATGTGCTTTATCATCGCATTGTCGGTCAGGTTTGTTGCTTGTACCTGGCCTTCTAGTATCAGCGTGTTATTACCATATAAAGTGGCTTCATTGGCTTTCAGCTGCCAGTTTTGCTGATCGTTGTGAAGCGTAAAGATAGGTGCAGTAAAGTGGCTGAAGCCAAGCTCTTGATAAAGCTCCATTCTGTCAGCGGTGATTTGGTAGCTAAGCTGGCCATTTTCGGCATAATTGGTCTGCTTAAGATCGAGAGCGACATAGTCAGGCTTAGCTAACACTTCTTCTGATTTTGGTGCTGTTTGTCCTGATTGGGTTAAATAGGGATACCACAGCCAGAGCATGGTCAGGCTGAATACAAAAAGCAATAGAACGCGGACCACGGTCATATACTGCTGCCTTCATATCCTAAAGGTTTATTCTGGCACAGTAACAGCAAATCGGTCAGTTCACGCACCGCACCATAGCCGCCTGGCAACAGAGTGGTATAGTCTGCCTGGCGGATCACCATTGGATGTGCATCATTGACTGCTACAGACAGGCCGACCTTAAGCATCACGGGTAAATCTGGGGCGTCATCGCCAATATACGCAACTTCATGGTCAGCAAGTTGCAGCTTATCTTTGAGCTCAGCATAACCTCGCAACTTATCCTCCATCCCCTGATAGATATGTTTAACATTGAGGCTAGTCATACGTTGCTTAACTATTTGTGAATGGCGGCCAGTGATCACTGCGACTTCAACGCCAGCATTGATCAGTGCTTTGACTCCAAAGCCATCCTTAGTATTGAAGGCTTTAAGCTCTTCGCCCTGGTTACCCAGATAAATACGGCCATCGGAAAATACCCCATCGATATCGCAGATCAGGAGTTTAATTGCCTGTGCTTTACGGACAACGGCGTCGTCAATGGGTTGATATAGGTCGGAAAACAGCATTTATAATACTCCAGCTCGTAGTAAATCTTGCATATTTAACGCGCCGATTGGGCAACCTTGCTCATCAACTACAATGAGACCATTGATGCGCTTTTTTTCCATAATATGTAGTGCTTCCGCGGCCAACATATCCTGTTTCACTGTGGTGCAGTGTTTTGTCATCACAGACTCGATCACCGTGTTATGTAAATCAAGTCGCTGTTCAATAATACGGCGTAAGTCTCCATCCGTGAACAAGCCTCTAAGCTGACCTTGATCATCGACAATGGTTGTCATACCCAAGCCTTTGCCTGACATTTCAAACAAGGCGTCAGTGATAGTACAGCCTTGCGTTACAATAGGCACTGCTTTACCAGTGTGCATTACATCCGCGAGTGTTAGCAACAGGCGTTTTCCCAGGCTGCCACCAGGATGAGATAAGGCAAAATCGTCTGCTGTAAAGCCCCGGGCTTCCAGTAACGCCACAGCCAGCGCATCTCCCATGACCAGCGTTGCTGTGGTACTGGCTGTCGGTGCCAGCCCTAAAGGACAGGCTTCTTTTGATACTTTAATACACAGGTGGATATCTGCCAGCTTTGCCATATTCGACTCGGGATTACCCGTCATACTGATGATTTGTGCGCCAATGCGTTTAATCACCGGCACGATAGCCAATACTTCGTGGGTTTCACCTGAGTTTGAGATCAGCAGAACCACGTCATCGGCGGTGATCATGCCCAAATCGCCATGGCTTGCTTCACCCGGGTGCACAAAAAAAGCCGGTGTACCTGTGCTTGCGAGTGTTGCTGCTATTTTATTTCCAATATGACCTGACTTGCCCATCCCAACGACAATGATGCGACCACGGCACTGCAACATGAGTTCACAGGCAGCCGCAAACTGAGTGTCAATATACTGGGTAATTTCTTCAATAGCCTGCTGTTCTATCTCTAGTACTTGTTTGGCAGAGCCAATAAAATTGTGGGTGCTCACGCTGCTTCCTTAAATAATGAAGTACATATAACCGCAAAACGCGCCCAGGAGCAGTCCGCCTTCAACACGATTGATCTGGCGACGACCTTTCAGGCTCACACTCATCAGCACCAGCGCAGCGGTTGCGCCCAGCATGACATACATGTCCCGGCTGGCGATGTTACTGTCCAGTGTTGCTGGGTTGAGGATCCCAGCGATAGACAAAACCGCCAGAATATTAAAGATATTCGAACCGATAATATTGCCCAGCACCAAATCGTCTTCGTTTTTCAGCACACCCGCCACACAAGCTGCGAGTTCAGGTAAGCTGGTTCCGATAGCGATGATTGTCAGGCCGATGAGCAGATCACTCATGCCAAAATACTTTGCAATGTCTACCGCTGAATCGACCAGGTAATCTGCACTAACAGGCAGCAGGACCATACCGACGATCAGCCAGAATATGGCCTTGCTCATAGGAACGTCACTTGGGACTTCGTCGCAGGCTTCCGAAATCAGCGGATCGTCCTGATCGGTTTTACCGGTTTTAGAAATGTAGATAAGACCGCCGATAAACACCATGAAACCAATCAGCAACAGCCAGCCTTCGAGTGCGCTAAAATGATTATCGCTGATGATCAACCAGGCAGCCAGCGACACAACAACCAGCAGCGGCATTTCGCGTTTTAAAATGCCAGAGCCGACGCCAAGCGGGCGCAATAGCGCGGTGATGCCAAGTACCATCAAAATATTAGCAATGTTTGAGCCTACAGCATTGCCAACGGCGGTGTCTGTTTTGTCAACCAGCGCTGCTTGCGCGGCGACCATCATTTCAGGTGCTGAGGAGCCCATTGCAACGATAGTCAAACCCACAATTAACGTTGGTACCCCAAGGTTTTTAGCCAGTGCCGCTGCGCCATACACGAAGCGATCGGCACTCCAAACCAGGGCAATGAATCCAAGAATGAGTATGACAAACGATAAAACCATGAAGTCTAAGCCAAGTTACTAAATTCAATGGCGCTGATAGTATCAAATAGCTTATCAAAAGTATAAATAAAGTCATCGGCGTTGGGTCATGAAAACGTATATATTGATGTCAATTTCCCACAAAAATTGTGGCGAATGAATTACAAAATTTTACCATTAAGGGTTTTCCATCTCGCAGCAAAACAACGTATTATTCCATAATTGAAAAAGTATGATGTGGAGAGCGACTTGACGCAGTCAATAGTTGAAGTCAGGGATTTGACCTTTTCTCGTGGTGAAAGGACAATCTACAAAAATATGAGTTTCTCCGTTCCCAAAGGGAAAATTACGGCCATCATGGGACCCAGTGGTATTGGTAAAACCACCATGTTGCGGCTGATCGGAGGCCAGCTCAAGCCGGATAGCGGCGAGATTCTCTTCTCTGGTGACAGTATTCCTTCTATGTCCCGCCAGGCGTTGTATCAGGCACGTAAGCGAATGAGCATGTTGTTTCAAAGCGGGGCCTTATTCACGGATATGTCGGTTTTTGACAATATTGCTTTCCCGTTGCGAGAGCATACCAAACTGAGTGAAGAATTAATTCGCTTAGTGGTATTGATGAAGCTCCAGGCGGTTGGCTTGCGTGGAGCCCGTGATCTTATGCCATCGGAGTTGTCGGGTGGGATGGCGCGCCGTGCAGCGCTGGCCAGAGCCATTGCGCTTGACCCAGAACTGATCATGTACGATGAGCCGTTTGCAGGACAAGACCCCATTTCTATGGGCGTTTTGGTTCGCCTGATTAAATCATTGAATGAAGTATTGGGACTATCCTCTTTGATCGTAACGCACGATGTAACCGAGGTGTTGAGTATTGCCGACCATGTCGTGATCATTGCCGAGCAAGGTGTTATCGGCAGTGGCACGCCCGAACAGATGCGGGCCCATGAATCACCCCTGGTACAACAATTCTTGCAAGGCCATTCTGATGGGCCTGTGCCATTCCACTTTGATGCAGCCCCTTATGAGGATGAGTTACTTGCAGGAGGAAGTCGTTAATGGATTTTTTGCAGCAGTTAGGCCATAAGACACTAAGTCGATTTGCCTCACTAGGCCGGGCGACCAGAATGCTCATAGGGGCACTGTGTAGTATGCCCAATATCAGAAAAGGCGGGCCCTTGCTGGTTCGTCAGCTGTATATGGTTGGTCATCAGTCGTTACTTATTATTATGGTATCGGGCCTGTTTATCGGCATGGTACTGGCCTTACAAGGGTATACAGTACTGGTTGATTACGGGGCTGAAGACAGTCTGGGTCCGCTTGTTGCGCTAAGTTTATTGCGAGAGCTCGGGCCTGTGGTGACAGCGTTACTGTTTGCTGGGCGAGCGGGCAGTGCATTGACTGCGGAAATTGGCCTGATGAAAGCGACTGAACAATTATCCAGTCTTGAAATGATGGCAATCGATCCATTGAAACGGGTGATTTCTCCGCGTTTCTGGGCTGGCTTTATTAGCATGCCGTTGCTCGCTTTAATTTTCTCTGCTATCGCCATACTTGGTGCGCACCTAGTTGGCGTTGATTGGTTGGGTGTTGATTCAGGCAGCTTCTGGTCCATTATGCAATCTCAGGTTTCGTTTGAGCAGGATATTGTCAATGGTTTGATTAAAAGTTTTGTATTTGCGCTCATCGTGACCTGGATTGCGCTATACAAAGGGTATGACTGTATCCCAACATCCGAGGGGATCAGTAAAGCCACCACAGAAACGGTGGTTCATTCTTCTCTTGCTGTTCTGGGCTTCGACTTTGTTCTGACAGCAGTGATGTTTTCAAGTTAAGGGTTTGTAGAAACATGAATACACGGAAAATAGAAATACTTGTCGGCCTGTTCGTTGCCTTGGGTGTGGCCGCCTTTGTTATGCTAGCACTCAAAGTTGCGAATGCAGGGATCAGCGGCAATAGTGAAACCTACACACTGCAGGCTAAATTTGACAACATCGGATCACTCAAAACACGCGCACCCATCAAAGTAGGTGGGGTGGTGATTGGTCGTGTTGATGGGATTAGTATCCATCCACAAGAGTTTGTACCTGTCGTGAGCATGAGCATTGACAGACATTACGAGTGCCAGTTCTCAGATACTACGTCGGTATCCATTCTCACCTCAGGGATATTAGGCGAGCAATATCTGGGTATTTCCCCGGTGATTGCCTCTAAATCCGCCAAACAGACCTGTCTGGGCGAAGAAGTCGTGAACAATGATGAGCTCGACCTGGGTGAGTTATTTGGTGTTGAAAGCGCCGCACTTAAAGATGGTGACATGATCACCGACACTAAGTCTGCATTAGTTCTGGAAGAACTGATCGGCCAATTCCTGTTCAATCAAAGTAGTGAGTAATGACCATGATGACGAAAGTTTTGGGATTCATCGCAAGTGTTGTTCTGATGGTAATTGCCAGTTCCGTGTCTGCCAGTGAGGTAGATATGACTAACCCTTATGCTATGGTGCAACAGGTTGCAGATAACACGTTTAAGCGTGTGACCAAAGATCAGGCTAAAATTGAGCAGAGCAAAGAGCACCTTCGGGTGATCGTAGAAGAAGAACTGTTACCGTATATTGATTACAAATATGCCGCCTATCGGGTATTGGGCAGTCATATTCAGAAAGTCCGCAATATTGAAGATAAAGAAGAGAAGCGTCAGGCGATAGAACATATCCGTACTTTTATTGAGGTGTTTAAGACTTATCTGGTTGCGACCTATGCCGGTGTTTTCACTCAATACACAGATCAGAAAGTCGAATTTGAACCCGCTCGTGATGCGGAAGATGATAAAATTGCCATTGTGAAAACTAAGATCGTGGAAGCCGGGAAGCCGGATATTAAAATCGACTTTAAAGTACGTCGCGATAGCAATGGGCAGTGGCGTGCCTTTGATATGATGGCAGAAGGGATCAGTTTACTGGATGCCAAGCAATCTGAGCTGCACGGTATTTTACGTCAGCAAGGCATTGAGCATGTGATTGAGTTACTGGACAAGAAAAGCAAACTGCCGGTGCAGTTTCGAGGTGATGACGGCAATGCCTAATTTGCAATTTACCAAACCCGCCGCTGACATAGTGGCGGTCGCCGGGGAATTGACCCGAGATAGCCTCACAAATGAATCGCTTCTTAACCAGTTGCTAGAAAATGCGCAGTCAGTCCTGTATTTTGACCTTTCTGAGGTATCCAGGGTTGACACCGCGGGCTTAGCTTGGTTAATTCACTCTTTAGGCAAATTAAAGCAGCAAGACGTACGTCTTGAGTTAAAAAATGTACCTGATCAGCTACAGAACCTAATGGCATTAGGTCAGGTCAGCAACCTATTTGAGTGAGTCCAATGGAAACAAACCAAGTCGAAGCTTTACTACAAGAAGCGCTGGAACTTGACGAAGTCAAAGTTAAATCAGAAGGCAGCCATTACGAAGTGATTGCGGTTGGCAGCTGTTTTGAAGAGCTGCGTCGGGTTAAGCGCGAGCAAATGGTCTATGCCCCCCTGATGGAAGTGATCAAAGACGGTACCATCCACGCCGTTAGCATCAAAGCTTTTACGCCCACTGAGTGGCAACGCGAGCGCAAATTTATCTTACCTCAATAATCTGGAGCCACAATGGATCAGTTTGTTATCCAAGGTGGCACCACTTTAAACGGTGAAGTCACTATTTCCGGGGCTAAAAACGCAGCCCTGCCAATTCTGTTTGCGGCACTTCTCGCCGATGGAAAAAGCACATTCAGTAATGTACCAAGACTCAGAGATATAGGGACTACAGAAGCCTTACTACGCACCTTAGGTGCTGAGGTCAACTGGCGTGGTCAGTTGTTAGAAATTGATGGCGCCAAGGTCGATAAGGTACTGGCACCGTATGAGCTGGTTAAGCAGATGCGCGCATCGGTACTGGCGCTGGGCCCTTTACTTGCCCGCTTTGGTAAAGCACAAGTATCGTTACCCGGAGGCTGTGCCATCGGTGCGCGACCAGTGGATTTACATATTGCCGGGCTGGAAAAAATGGGTGCGGCCATTCGTGTTGAAAATGGTTATATCAATGCAGATATTGCACAGGGTAAACGATTGCATGGCGCAGAAATCTTCATGGAAACGGTCTCGGTGGGTGCAACTGAAAACCTGTTGATGGCTGCGACACTGGCAGAAGGCAAAACGGTGCTGGAAAACGCTGCACGCGAGCCCGAAATCGTCAATCTGGCAGAATGTCTGGTTGCCATGGGAGCCAAGATATCCGGCGCTGGCTCAAGTCGCATCGAGGTAGAGGGGGTGGAAGCCCTGCGTGGTTGTGAACACAAGATACTCCCGGACCGAATTGAGACCGGCACCTTTTTAGTTGCTGCTGCGATGAGTGGCGGAGAGGTTTTGTGTAAAAACACCGATTATCATAGCCTTGAGCCCGTACTGGATAAATTACGTGATGCCAATGCCCTCGTTGAGGTGGCCGAAGATAGCATTTTTGTCAGCATGCAAGGCCGCACGCTGCAAGGGGTGAACATTAAAACCATGCCACACCCAGGCTTTCCAACCGATATGCAAGCGCAGTTTACGGCATTGAATGTGGTTGCCAATGGCAGCGCGACTATTACTGAGACGATTTTCGAAAATCGTTTTATGCACGTCCCAGAGTTGCAGCGTATGGGGGCCAATATTCGTCTTGAAGGCAACACAGCCTACTGTGGTGAAACTGAGTTCTTGTCTGGTGCCCAGGTGATGGCAACTGACTTACGGGCATCTGCCAGCCTGATCTTAACTGGTATTGTTGCCAGTGGTGAGACGGTAGTTGATCGCATTTACCATGTTGATCGGGGTTATCAGCGTATTGAGGACAAGCTCAGTAAGCTGGGCGCGAAGATCAAGCGCCGCCACAATTAAAAAATGACAACGAATAAAAAAGCGAGCAGAGCTCGCTTTTTTATTGCTTCAAGTTCATTGCCGGGTCAGTAAATCGGCGTTTCCAGCTCAGCCACTTCCACCATAAAGGTCAGGTGGCGATCGCCCCGGTAGACTTCAAATTCCAGTTGGGTTCCCGGTGCGGTGTTGCCAATCTTACGCAAAGTTTGTTGTGGATTCTTAACAGGTTCACCGGCTACTTTGGTGACAATGTCATTTTCCTTCATGCCAGCTTGCCAGGCCGGACCCAGTGGGTCGAGGTCACTGATCCGTAAACCGACTATGGTGGTGTAAACATTGGTCACTTCCTGCCCGGTATTGTCGACCGGAGTGCCTCGAAAACCCAGATAGCCACGGATCACTCGGCCATCTTTGATCAGCTTGGCCATCACGTCTTTGGCCAGAGAGTAGGGCACGGCAAACGAAATGCCCTGAATATCAATATTGTATCGGGCTCTGAATTGGGCCGATGTAATCCCCACCAGATCGCCATTGGAGTTAACCAGTGCGCCGCCTGAGTTACCCATGTTCACCGCTGCATCCATTTGCAGCAGGCTGTTGTATTGACTGTCGGTCAGCGTCTGCTTGCCGGTGGCACTAATGATACCCTGAGTGATGGTTTGTCCCAGGTTCAACGGATTGCCGATGGCCAGCACCACATCACCCACCTGTGGGTTAAAGGTATCGTCAACCGGGATCACAGGGAGGTGCTCGGCCTTGATTTTTAACAGGGCCAGATCGGTGATGGTGTCATATCCCACCAACTGTACTTCGTTAAATAAACGGCCATCCGGCAGCAACACAATGATCTGGTCAGCATTATTCACGACATGATAGTTAGTCAGGATATAGCCTTCACGGCTCATGATCACACCGGAGCCCAGCTCCTGAACCGTGTTTTGTCGTTTAAATCTTGGTTGATTGCTAAAGCTTTCTGAAAAGATCGAAACCACAGCCGGAGCCGCGCGATTAACGCCAGACGCAAAGCTCATATGCTGAGCGGTGTAATGGCTTTTCAGTTCGAGGCGCAGGGCATTCTGACGCAATTCGGGCGTGAACCAGATAATAATCAACGCCAGACCTAAACCAATAAAGACTGGCGGAATAATGAGCTTGAGTAATTTAAACACGGTTATTTTTGTCTAGTTATCGGTGTAAAGGGTAATGATGGCATAATTGACATCAATCTGCATTAATGTGTTACATCAATGATGTGGTTAGATATAAAAACACAGCGACCATGGCCGCTGTGTTTTTGCTTGCTCAAATTAAATCAAATGCGTGGTGTGGGTTACTGAATGAGGTAGAACACCGAGTCGCGACCACGTTTAATACCCAGTACAATATTGCCCTGAATATCGTCGATCAGGCGTTTCATATCACGAACCGATGCGACACGCTGACGGTTAACCTGCATAATCACATCGCCTTCCTGAAGCCCGACTCTGGCAGCCGGAGAGCGTTCTTCTACGGACACTACCACAATTCCCTGATTGCCATTACGCTCACCGCTCTCCAGTACGGCACCTTGCAGGCTGGGGTGAATGCGGTCTGCCTCTGCACGTTGCTCACTTGCGCCTTTCAATTCAACATTGAGCGTGCGAGTATCACCGTCTCGGTACACTTCGATTCTGACCTTTTTCCCTTCGCCAAGGGTTGCAATCTTACCGCGCAGTTCTTCGAAGCTCTCAATTTTATCGCCATTGAGCGCAACGATGACATCGTTGGCTTTAATGCCGGCTTCATCTGCCGCTGAATCTTTGACGACCTCCTGTACAAAGGCACCTTGCTTGACGTCGAATCCCTGGGCCTTTGCCAGGCCTGCATCAAGTGTTCGGCCCCGGATCCCCAGTGAGCCACGACGCACCTGACCATATTCAATGATCTGATCAACCAGGTTTTTCATCATGTTAGAAGGGATAGCAAAGCCGATACCGACATTTCCGCCAGAGGCACCCAGTATGGCAGTGTTGATCCCGATTAGCTCGCCACGGAGGTTAACCAGTGCACCACCAGAGTTCCCCTGGTTGATGGCGGCATCGGTCTGGATAAAATCTTCATACCCTTCGATATTCAGTCCACTGCGGCCGAGGGCACTGACGATGCCTGAGGTCACAGTGTGGCTCAGGCCAAATGGGTTACCAATGGCAACGGAGAAGTCGCCGACTCTAAGCTTGTCTGAGTCAGCCAGCTTCACGGCGGTGAGATCTTCCCCTTCAATCTGTAACAGGGCGATATCCGACTCTTTATCAGTACCGACCAGTTCAGCTTTGAATTCTCGGCCATCCTTAAGTGTTACGATAATATTGTCGGCTTCGTCGATGACGTGATTATTGGTCACGACATAGCCTTCGTCTGCATCAATGATAACGCCAGAGCCTAAGCCGCTGAAGGGACGCTTTTGAGAGCGAGGGGCGGGGTTACCAAAAAAGAAATCAAATGGATCAACGCGTCGGCGTACTTCTTTTGCACCCGATACCTGAATACTGACCACCCCGGGCGTGACCTTTTCTAACATCGGGGCCAGTGTCGGCAGCTGCTGGCCATCGACGGCAACAGGCAGGCGTGCATGACTGGTTTCGGGTAATAAGAATAAGCTTGAAGAAAGTAGCGCTGCGGTAAGTAATGATAATTTCAGTTTCATAGTCGTGGAATTCTCCTGGAAACAGCGTTAGTCCGTTGGGGGATGCGCAAAACGCACCACCCATTATTCAATTGCTATTTCTACAGACTATGGGGTCAAAAAAAAGTTCATCAAGAGGCTTTTAATTGCTCATTTTGTGACCCTTCTCCTTTGAACAGGCCGCTTTCTCCTTCGACATAATCACTCGGTGGAGCGTCATGAGTTTGTTCACTGGCACGGCGTTTCTCGTCTCGCATATGTAGTGAAGCGTGTAACTGCTCGGTGGTTTCTTTAGAGAAAAACGGCTCATTTGGCAGCGTTTTCTCTTGGCTAAGGAGTTCTTTTCCTTGCTCAAAGTGGCGATTGAGCAGGCTGTAATTTTCTTCCAGTTTGGCCATCAGCTTTTTGCTGTCTGCCAGGTGGTCAGTGACATCCTGACGATACTGCTCTAATGCATGTTGTGCTTCTTGCGCTTTTTGTTCCAGTTCATCATGCTTGAAGCGTTTTTTAGTGAGTTGCGTGCCGGCAAAAAATGCGGCCAGTGCGACTATTACAAGGATCCCGAACCAGGCGATTGTCGTCATAAAGTACTCCTGTTAATGATGCGGAAGGTGCCGCACCGAATGCAAAAAAATAATCGACTTCGATAGCTTAAATATACGCTGAGTTTCGATGCGTGTTAATATAGCGGGCAAATAAAACTGCTCTTCGACACTAAAAAAAGATGATGACGCCCTGGGAAAAGTACCAACAAGACTTACAGCGTGATGATTTTCACTATGATAGCGCACAGGAAAATGCCGTCCGGCACTTGCAAAGACTTTATGACGATCTGGCCAATCAGGTACCGGTCAAAAAAAGCCTGTTAGGCAGCCTGTTTGGTCTGAAAAAGACACAACAGCCTAAAGTCAAAGGGTTATATTTCTGGGGTGGGGTAGGTCGCGGTAAAACTTATCTGGTAGATACGTTTTATGAAGCTCTGCCAACTGAACGAAAAATGCGGGTGCATTTCCACCGTTTTATGCACCGAGTTCATGATGAACTGAAAAAGCTTAAAGAAGTGAAAAACCCGCTTGAAGTGGTGGCGGATATTTTTAAGTCTGAAACGGACATTATCTGCTTTGATGAGTTCTTTGTGCAGGACATTACCGACGCCATGTTGCTGGGCGGTTTGATGGAAGCCTTATTTGAACGCGGCATAGTGCTGGTTGCAACGTCCAATATCATCCCTGATGAGTTGTATCGTAATGGCTTGCAACGTGCACGCTTTTTACCTGCAATCGCGCTGGTGAATGAAAATACCGACGTGGTCAACGTGGACTCGGGGATAGACTATCGCTTACGAACCCTGGAGCAGGCCGAAATCTTTCACAGCCCCTTGGGCAAAGAAGCCGACGACAACCTGTTTGAGTACTTTGATAAGCTGTCACCTGAGCCGGGCAAGCTAAATGAACCAATCGAGATTGAAGGGCGCCTGATCCAGACCCGTAAAGTGTCTGACTGCATTGTCATGTTCGACTTTAGTGCCTTGTGCGAAACCGCACGTTCTCAGGTCGACTACATGGAGATCAGTCGTCTGTACAACACCGTTATCTTATCGGATGTAAAACAGATGGGTCAGAACAACGATGACGCGGCAAGGCGTTTTATTGCTTTGGTCGATGAATTCTATGAGCGTAACGTGACTTTGATTATTTCCGCAGAGGCACCGATCACTGAACTGTATACCGACGGCACGCTGAACTTTGAGTTTAAGCGGTGTATCAGTCGCTTGCAGGAAATGCAGTCGCTGGAATACCTCGCCCGGGAGCACCTGGCATAACGCCTGAACTATTCCGTTTCACACACATTTCAGAGAATGGCATGTTTTTTGTGGAAAAAACAGCCATCCCCTAGCATCGTGGCAAAACCCTTGCTATAATCCGCGGCCTGCCACGTTGCGTTACTATTGCCCTCGTCGGCTTAGCCACTGACTTGAGCGGCAAAAAAGTCTTAAACTCGAAGGGGTTAAAGCACCAAAAAGTAGAGCGGTAGTCATTCGGACTACCTGTGGTTTTAACTGAAAACTTTGGATTTTTATAATGAAAACGTTTGTTGCTAAACCAGAAACTGTAAAACGTGACTGGTACGTAGTTGACGCTGAAGGTAAAACTTTAGGTCGCATTGCTACTGAAATCGCTTCTCGCCTACGCGGTAAGCATAAAGCTGAGTACACTCCACATGTTGACACTGGTGATTACATCATCGTTATCAACGCTGAGAAAGTTACTGTAACTGGTAACAAAGCTCAGGACAAAATGTACTATGCACACTCTGGTTACCCAGGTGGCCTTAAATCTGTAAACTTCGAAAAACTTCAAGCTAAAAAGCCTGAAATGATCATCGAAAAAGCAGTTAAAGGCATGTTACCTCGCGGTCCTCTGGGTCGTGAAATGTTCCGTAAACTGAAAGTTTACGCTGGTAACGAGCATAACCACGCGGCTCAACAGCCTCAGGTTCTAGACATTTAAGGAGCACTACTCATGGCAAATCAATACTACGGTACAGGTCGTCGTAAAAGTTCAAGTGCTCGCGTATTCCTACGCCCAGGCACTGGCAACATCGTAATTAATCAGCGTTCTATCGAAGAGTACTTCGGTCGTGAAACTTCTCGCATGGTTGTTCGTCAGCCTCTAGAGCTAGTTGAAATGACAGAAAAGTTTGACCTATACATCACTGTTGCAGGTGGTGGTTCAACTGGTCAAGCTGGTGCTATCCGTCACGGTATCACTCGTGCACTTATGGAGTTTGACGAGTCACTACGTCCTTCTCTACGTAAAGCTGGCTTTGTTACTCGCGACGCTCGTCAAGTTGAGCGTAAGAAAGTTGGTCTTAAGAAAGCACGTAAGAAGACTCAGTTCTCAAAACGTTAATTTATTACGTTTCAGAATTGCAAAAACCCAGCCTCGTGCTGGGTTTTTTGTTTTTAGCAGTCATAAATCTGCGCGAATTTTGCTGTTCCTTTTTCTTCTCAATGCTGCGTTTAACCCTTCGGCCAGGTTTATGGTCAAAAAAGTTCAATAATTATAATAATTAGTCGAGTTCGGACGATATCTCAGCGCATTTTTTTGCTACAATTGCGGGGCAAGTAATGAGTCGCGAAAACACTGGTTAAATTTTGATAGCTCACCAGTAGAGCTTGATCTTAGTCAGTGAAAGGTCGCGTATGACGTTTTACCATAGTAAATCGGCTTCATGCTCGAAGTAACCAATCCCCTAATATTCGTGGGTTTATTCGGGCATGGTGCTGGAATAACCTTGTTTTAATCAAGGGATTTATTTATGATCGCGTCTATTTTGTAGTTTCTTAAAATTAACCTGCTGTAACTGATGTTCTCAATATAGCAAGTGTTGAGAATCATAGTGGAGATAAGTGGATGAGCAATGCGCCTGTAGACAACAGCCGACGTCGCTTCTTAACTATCGCTACCTCTGTCGTAGGTGGCGTTGGTGCGGTTGGAGCTGCTGTTCCTTTTATTGCGTCTTGGAATCCGAGTGAGCGAGCTAAATCTGCAGGTGCGCCTGTAGAAGTAGATATCAGCAAGCTTGAGCCTGGACAATTGATTCGTGTTGAGTGGCGAGGCAAACCTGTATGGGTTGTTTATCGTACGCCTGCGATGTTGGATGAAATGAAAAAACACGAAGCTAATCTTCGTGATCCTAACTCAGAAGAGCCACAACAGCTCGACTCTGCCAAAAACTCTCACCGGTCTAAGCGTCCTGAGATTTTTGTCGCAGTCGGTATTTGTACTCACTTAGGTTGTTCTCCGTCATTCCTCAATGGTGGTTTTGGTGAAAAGGTTGAAGGTACTGAACATGGTTTCTTCTGTCCTTGTCACGGTTCTAAGTTCGATATGGCCGGCCGGGTATTCCAGGCTGTACCAGCTCCGTTGAACCTGGAGATCCCGCCTTATACCTTTATTGACGACACTACCATTTTGGTAGGTGAAGAAGAAGGGGTTGCATAATGACTGCGAAGGTTGATAAACCAGGCGCAATCGGCGCTGTGATGAACTGGATTGACGATCGTATTCCTATGACACGTGTCTGGAATATGCATATCGCACAATACCCAGCACCTAAAAACTTTAACTTCTGGTACCTGTTTGGCTCGCTTGCCATTCTGGTATTGGTTAACCAGATCCTGACCGGTATCTGGCTGACAATGAACTATGTTCCTTCAGGCGAAGGTGCATTTGCTTCAATTGAATACATCATGCGTGATGTAGAGTACGGTTGGTTACTTCGTTATTTGCATTCGACCGGTGCGTCGGCATTCTTTATTGTGGTTTATTTGCACATGTTCCGTGGCATGATCTATGGCTCCTATCAGAAGCCGCGTGAACTGCTGTGGGTATTCGGTATGCTGATCTTCCTTGCACTGATGGCTGAAGCTTTCATGGGTTACCTACTGCCTTGGGGTCAGATGTCATTCTGGGGTGCACAGGTAATCATTTCACTGTTTGGTGCAATCCCTGTCATTGGTGATGACCTGACACTGTGGATCCGTGGTGACTACGTAATCTCAGGTGCTACTCTGAACCGCTTCTTTGCATTGCACGTAATCGCATTGCCACTGGTACTGGTAATTCTGGTATTCCTGCACATTGTTGCGCTACACGAAGTGGGTTCAAACAACCCTGACGGTATCGACATAAAGCGTAAAAAAGGCACGGTTGCTGAAGAAGACAAACCTAAATTTAAATTCCACGAGTACTACACGAGTAAGAAAGACATCGTTGATGCGATCCCTTTCCACCCATATTACACCGTTAAAGATATTCTGGGTGTGGCTGGCTTCCTAATCCTGTTCTGTTGGGTCGTGTTCTTTATGCCTGAAATGAACGGTTTCTTCTTAGAAGCGCCTAACTTTGAAGCGGCTAACCCGCTGAAAACACCAGAGCATATTTTCCCAGTTTGGTACTTCACGCCTTTCTACGCCATCCTGCGCGCAATCCCTGACAAGTTGATGGGGGTTATTGCGATGGGTGTGTCTATCGTGATGCTGGCACTGCTGCCTTGGTTAGACCGTGGTAAGGTTCGTTCAATCCGCTACCGTAGTGGTATCCACAAGCTGAACATTGCTCAGTTCGTTGTTACCTTCTTCATTCTGGGTTGGGCTGGTGCAACACCACAAACTGTGACGTCAACAATCTTGTCACAGATTTGTACGGTAACCTACTTCATGTTCTTCGTATTGCTGTTTGTGTACTCGAAGAATGAAAATACTAAGCCATTGCCAACGAGGTTGACGAAATGATGAAAAAGCTACTGATTGGTTTATTCGCATTGCTGCCTACCTTTGCAATGGCAGCCGGTCCATCGGTTCCTTTAATGGAAGCGAACCATGACCTGACTGATAATGCGTCTTTGCAACGCGGTGCTAAGTTGTTCATGAACTACTGCCTGGGTTGTCACCAGATGCAATATCAGCGTTATGAGCGTACGTTCCGCGATATCGGTATCCCGGTTGAGATTGGTAAAGAGACGCTGATTTTTGATGATTCAAAAGTGGGTGGCCACATTCTTAACGCGATGGACACTGATGACGCAGCAAAATGGTTTGGTGCTGCGCCACCAGATCTGACTTTGGTTGCACGTGTACGTGGTGCTGACTGGGTATATACTTACCTGAAGTCGTTCTACGTTGACGAAAGCCGTCCGTTTGGTGTAAATAACTCAGTGTTCCCGCTGGTTGGTATGCCACACGTTCTGCAGGAGTTGCAAGGTGTGCCTACTGCAGAATTTGAAGAAGTAGAAGAGCACGGCGTAAAAGTGCAGAAAGTGAAAAACATCACAACAGATGGCTCAGGTGAGCTAAGCGCGGATGAATATGATCAGGCGGTTCGTGACCTGACTAACTTCCTGGCTTATGTTGGTGAGCCTTCACGCCTTCAATCAGAAGCTCTGGGTATTAAAGTACTTGGCTTCCTGGTTATCTTCTTCATTTTGGCATTCCTGCTGAAGAAAGAATACTGGAGAGATGTCCATTAATCTGGACACTTACCAGCAATTGATGCAATAGGGGCTTAAGCCCCTATTGCTGTTTTTATCGATTTTATTACATAAAATTGGTATTAAAGTGATGTTATTACTTTGTCATTAATTTATGGAGGTAGGCATGGCCGTTGCTGCCAATAAGCGCCCTGTTATGACTCTTTTCTCCGGTGCAAACTGTATGTACAGCCATCAGGTTCGTATCGTATTGGCCGAGAAAGGGGTAAGTGTCGATATTCATCTGGCCGAAAAGGACAACTTGCCAGAGGCACTACATGAGATTAACCCTTATGGTACAGTTCCCACTCTGATCGACAGAGAGTTAGGTCTGTATCAGGCAAATATCATAATGGAATACTTAGATGAGCGTTTCCCTCATCCTCCATTAATGCCTGTCTACCCTGTTATGCGTGGTCGCAGTCGTCTGATGATGCACCGTATTGAAACTGACTGGTACAGCCTGGCGGAAAAAATTGCGCAAGGTGGTGCTGATGCTGAGCAAGCACGTAAAGAGCTGACAGAAGCGTTACTTGCGATTGCGCCTATCTTTAGTGAAGCGCCTTACTTCATGAGTGAAGAGTTCAGCCTGGTTGATTGTTACCTGGCTCCACTGTTGTGGCGTTTACCACAGCTTGGCATTGACCTGTCAGGTGCAGGTGCAAAAGAGCTGAAAGAGTATATGTTGCGTTTATTTGAACGTGATTCATTCCAGGCTTCATTGACCGAAGCTGAGCGAGAGATCCGCAGCTAATGACTTCAAATCGCCCCTACCTATTACGTGCTTTCTATGACTGGATTGTAGATAACCAGTGTACACCGCATATTGTGGTCGATGCTGAGTATCCAGCGGTCGAGGTGCCACGTCAGTTTGTTCAGCAGGGGCAGATTGTGCTGAATGTGAGTCCTTCAGCAGCTGCTAACTTCTTAATGGACAATGACGCACTGAGCTTCAATGCGCGTTTCTCTGGTCAGCCAATGCAGGTATATGTACCGATTGGTGCAGTACTGGCCATCTATGCGCGTGAAAATGGTGAAGGTACGATCTTCTCCGAGCCGGATCTACCGCAAGATGACGAGGCGACAGAAGAACATGCTCAGACTCAAGAAGTGATGACTGAGGAGCCTGTTGAAGCCCCTTCAACAGATAAAGAAACGTCTGAAAAGACGAAAAAGCCCTCGCATCTGAGAGTGATAAAGTAGCCGTCAAACAACAAAAAAACCTGCCGTCTGGCAGGTTTTTTTATGTCTATTATAAGATTTCGAAGGCTTTAACGACTTTAAGCACGCCATGGACATTGCGCGCAATTTCAACAGCGCGATCCGCTTCATCCTGATTGACCAGGCCCATCAGAAAGACTTCGCTGTTTTCAGTCACCACCTTAATATTGCCACCATCGATATGATCGTCTGCAATCAATTTGGTTTTAACTTTGGTGGTCAGCCAGCTGTCGTTAGTTTGTGTGGTGATACCGATATTGCTACCTATACGCAGCTGGTTGTATATGCGTTTAATGCCCTGAATACTCTGCAGGGTATTGTGCGCCTGCTGCTTCATTTCTGTGGTACTCACCTGGCCTACCATCAGCACATGGCCGTTGACACTCACCAGGCTGATATTGGCATGGTTTGCCAGCGCAGGAATGCGCTTTAGCGCCAGCGTTCCTTTAATTTCGATATTGTTATCATCGATTTGTGAACCCAGTGTTCGTCTGTCATTGGCTGAAGTCACGGCACCAGCCGTTCCCGCGACTACTGCGGCGGCACAGCCCTGGATCAGTAGTACGGAGCAAAGTATCAGTGCAGGTCGTTTTAACATCTTTTATGCGTCCTGTGGAAAGAGAATATTGTCGATTAACTGGCTCAGGCAGTGTACGGTAAACAGATGGGTTTCAAGAATGCGGCTTGCCCGCTTGCTGGGTACGCGTATTTCTACATCATTTGGCCCCAGCAGACCAGTCAGCTCTCCGCCATCATCCCCAATCAAGGCGATGACATTCAGGTCATTCGTCAAAGCGGCTTCCACGGCGCTGATCACACTTTTCTCGTGCCCATCGATGGCAACCACAAAAAGCAGATCATTTTGATTGGAAATAGCACGAACCTGACGCGCAAAATAATCATAGCCCTGGCTTTCTTCAGTGTTGCTGAGGTTAATCTGGGTCTGGCTCAGCGTCAGTGCTGGCAGGCAAGGTCGTTCAGTTTCAAAGTAATTGACCAGCAGGTTACTAAAGTGATCGGCAATCATGTGGCAGCTTGGCACACCACAACAGATCAGTTTATTGCCGTTGATCAGGCACTGTGCAATGGCATAAGCCGTTGACTCTAATACTTCAGGCAGCGCTTCACCTGCGGCAATTTGTGCCTGAATGCTTTCGGTAAAGATCTCTTTTATTGATTCTTGCATACTAAGTAATATTTCTAATCCATTGGATATCTGGGTTCTTATCGCCTTGAATTGCTACAAAGTCTATTCGTAAAGGGACATTGTGCAACGCAGATTGTTGCAGGTAATTATATATACTGCGACGTAATTTTTGTAACTTACTTTGACTCAAAGCCTGCAGCGCACCACCAAAACCACCACCTCGGCGAAATTTTACCTCAACAAAGACCCAGGTATCACCGTCTTTCATGATAAGGTCGATTTCGCCATATCGGCAGAGATAATTGCGAGTTATGCTCTTAAGACCTTGCTTATGTAAGAAAGTTTCAGCAACCCTTTCATAGTGTTGGCCTTTTTCTCGGCTGTGATTAAATAGGTTGCCAAACATAACTTATTGCTGCGCCTGGTAGTCGTCATACAGCTGTTTCATAAACAGCGGGGTTGGAGCCCTCTGATCCAGACTGACCAGCCTGATTTGTTTCTTGTGATATTGCGCCCAGCTCAATTGACGGCTGATCCGGTTTGCCTCTTTGATAGTGAGTGCACCAGTCAGGCCATCAAACTCTTTACCGGGGATTTTGCTCAGCTGTTTAACTTCCGGGATCAAATTGAACGCATCATAGGCCATGGCGAACAGACGCTGTTCAATGTCGGATTGCTCAGGCCACAACTGGGTGTGTTGCTCGCGCAAGCTTTGCGACTTAACCGCGCCTGGTAACATCCAGGGGACCTCAGTGAAGAATAGCCCATCGAGATCCCCCTTATCTGTCTTGTCTATCTGTTTGCTGTAGCTACGTGAACTGGCATACAGCGGAATACGATCGGCAAAGGTGCTGACATTTACGTCCAGGTAAGGTTTTAGCAAACGGGTTTCGATGGCATCACCCAGAATGTAAATGGCATCTATATCACGGCGTGAGCGCGTTTCACTTTCCAGTTCGCGCCTGAACATACGTTTGATGGTCGCTATCCGTTGCTTTGAGCTGTCAACTTCAAGCAGCTGGCGAACTACTTGTGCCATGTTTTCACTGTCTGAGTACAACCCGACTTCAGGCTGAGTTTCACTGTATCTTTGCCATTGTGTCTCGAAATGATTGATCAAGCGTTTACCAGAGGCCGTATCGGGTGCCAGCAGCATAGGTTTTTGATAGCCCTTGGCCAAAAAGTGCACCATCGCTTGTTCTACTTCGTGCTCGGGATCCAATGCAAAGTAATAATGGTTGGGGTTGTCTGGCTGTGTTGCAGCATCAAGCGTATTAAGGAACAGGGCCGGTGTTGTAGTCAAATAGGTACTGGCGGTGAGCTTCTCAACATTACTTTTCAGTAACGGGCCAATCACGAAGTCGGCCTGGCTCTGCTGCAGTTCCCTGTCTATTTGTGCTACATCCAGCGTTTCATCAATAAAGAAGATCTCTTCGACCCGGTTATTGTCCATGGCAGCTAAAAATCCATTTTTCAGGGCTCTGCCTAGTCGTTCACTGCTCCCCGAGGTGGGTAACAAAACCGCTAATCGAGTCACTTCGTAAGGAGCCAGGTCCAGTGTGGCTTTCACTTTCGTCGGAATAATTTCACTACCCGGATGATTGGTATAGCGACGTTGCCAGTTATTCAGTGCCTGATGAAGCTGCACCGTCGACCCCAGATAGATTTGATGATATTTGGCCAGTTTAACCCAGCCCTGTTGTACGACCGTTCCGCGATCAAATCGCTCTAACGCGTATGAAGACAGCTGTTGTAGTGCCTGCCAGATATCCTGATTCAGCCCGGCAATGTTTAACTGATGTTTGTTTGCCAGATCCGCACTGTTGAAGTAATGCACCAGGGCTTTTTTGGGAAGCTGTTGAGCGGCATACACACTACCCATCAGATACTGATGCCAGGCCTGATGCTCTGGCAGTTTTAATTTGCTTTCTAAGGTTTGCAGTAGAGCCAGCGCACTGCTGTATTTTTGCTGTTGCTGTCGGGCCAATGCGGTATAAAGCTTGTTTTGTACATGGTCAACACTGGCCTTGCTTTCGAGTTCACTGCAGGCCTGTTCCAGAATGGGCCAGTTTTGCTCGTCAATGGCGGCCTGTCTTGCCAGATACAGCAACTGAATTTTACTTGCGCCTTGTTTACGATTCGCTTTATCAAACAAGCCCTGCGCATCCAGTTGTTCGGCTGGTGCGGTGGTGGTTGTCGCTAATGTCTGTTTGTCTTGTGTTGATGCTGTTTTAGGGGTTGTGCCGCAGGCCGATAACCCCGACAATACCGCAATCACTAGACTTATATTTTTCAGTCGCACTCGCAAACCTTTACTCATACCTTTTGTTTGTGGATATCTTACTGACTGACCCTGGAGAGCTCAATGACAAATGCCGAAATCTCAGACAAAATTGGCACCCTGTATATCGTTGCCACACCCATAGGCAATTTAGAAGACATCAGTGAACGTGCGCTGAAGGTGCTGGCAGACGTCGACTTAGTGGCTGCCGAGGACACGCGGCACACAGGTAAATTATTGAGCCACTTCAGCATAAAAGCAAAAACCTTTGCGCTGCACGACCACAACGAAAAACAAAAGGCGCAGCAGATCCTGACTTGGCTGGAGCAGGGCATGGACATCGCGCTGGTATCTGATGCCGGCACGCCGCTGATCAGCGACCCAGGCTATGCGGTGGTGAACTTATGTCGTGAAGCGGGTGCTCAGGTCACGCCTGTGCCTGGTGCCTGTGCCGCAATTGCCGCGGTAAGCTGCTCAGGGTTACCAACCGACCGCTTTCAGTTTATCGGTTTTACGCCTGCTAAAAGCCAGGCTCGCCAGAGCTTCTTTAAAGAGGCGCATGAGTCCGGTATCACCAGCATTATGTACGAAAGCACCCACCGCATCATGGCGAGCCTGGCTGACTTGCAAACGGCATTGGGTGAGCAACAGCAAGTGGTGTTCGCCAAAGAGCTCACCAAAACCTATGAAACCTTTTTCAGCGGGCCTGTGTGTGAGCTGATCGCCTTTCTTGAAAACGAACCTGAGCGTCAGCGGGGTGAGCTGGTGCTGATGCTGCCGGGCAAAACCCAGGTGAGCAGCGAAATGACGCCTGAAGCCAAACAGCTGATCGGCTTGCTGGAAGGGGAAATGCCGCTGAAAAAAGCCTGTGGTATTGCCGCCGAGTACTTCGGATTGAAGAAAAACGCCCTGTATAAAGCCATTATTGCCGAGCGTGAAGGGGAATAAACGCAAATTAATGCTGCGTTTTACGCTAAAGGTGCGTATAATCGCCCGCCTGAGTCAGCCGGATAATCGCTGCCTGTGACGAAAATGATCAGGGGGAGGAAAGTCCGGGCTCCATTGGGCAGGGTGCCAGCTAACGGCTGGGGGGCGTGAGCCTACGACAAGTGCAGCAGAGAGAAGACCGCCTAAGTTCTTCGGAACCGGTAAGGGTGAAAGGGTGCGGTAAGAGCGCACCGGGCCACTGGTAACAGTTGGTTGCAAGGTAAACTCCACCCGGAGCAAGACCAAATAGGGTTCCTTATGGTGTGGCCCGCATCGGAACCGGGTAGGTTGCTCGAGCTTGGGAGCGATCCCAAGCCTAGACGAATGATTATCGATCTCCCTCGGGAGAGAACAGAACCCGGCTTACAGGCTGACTCACCCTTTTTACATTAGCAAACGCTTGTGCTTGCAAGCGTTTGCTAACCTGCTTTTAAAATCTCTCGGTATTTCCACGCCTTCGCTACACAAAACGTTATATGACAAATGTACTTGTATATATCTCATTGTTCTATAGTAGTTAATTTGGGTTTTCTTAGACATGCTCAGGGCGCAAAGAGCTAATGAGAAATGTCTACACTTCCTCATTGTATCCATATTTAAATCTCATTTTTGTGAGATAAATTCATATCTTAAGCTGTATTTGCCGACTAGATAGAGGGGTATGAATACTATAATGCGGAACAAACTGTACCTGGCATTGCTGACTGTAGGGACTAGTTTCCCTAATTTTGCTCAGACAACTCTGGCCCCATTGACAATAAAAGTTGATGAAAATACTAAAACGAACACAACCATTGGTACTGTTCGTTTTCTTGATGGCGTATCAGATAAAACGGTGCGTTTAGAGGTTGGAACAACAGAAATCAAAAACTGGGTCACAAACGGTGAAGCGTTTGAGCCCATCTCATTTTCATCGGCCTTTACCCAAGCGCCTATTGTTTTTGGCCAGATCCAGTCTAACAGTGACTATACGGTAGAGTATGAAGTAAATACCTACTCTTATAATGGTGTAGAGGATAAAAACCACAGCGACCTGTTAATGCGTCATCGTTTAAACAATGTGACGGCCTCAGGTTTTGAAGCGATCCTTGAGTCACAGTTAGACAAAAAAGGCACTAGTGTTATTCAAAATTTCACTAATACAGGTGCAGGTGAAAAATTAGGTTGGATCGCATTTGCTGAACCTGTTTCAGCGTTTTGGAATGACAAACCAATTGACGTGTCAAGCACAGGCACAACGGTGACACATAATACTCATGGTCATGCGTTTAGCGTACCAATGACAGACACTCCAGTCATTCTAACTTCTTTATCTTCATACAATGGTACCTCTCAAAGTGGCGTTGCAATTGAAGAATTATCTGCAGATAAAGTCAAAGTGCATATTGATAACCTTGATGATGCGGCGCACGTGGCGGAAAACGTCAACGTATTTGCATTGCAAGGCACGGGCTTATTGGTCACAGAAGCGAGCGCCATCGTTGGTGAAACGGGCGTGATCACAGTTTCTGATACAGACATCGAAAATCCATTTTCCATCACATTCTCAAAGTCTTACAGGGAGCCAGTTGTATTTGTACAAGCGGTTGGTAAAGATAAAGAGATCTTCGACGCAGCAGTGCGTATAAACTACATCGCGCCAATGATGTTACAAGGTTATTTGCATTCAGATAACGAAAACCTTGTGCCAAATCGTTTTGGCGAATTTGAATTGCATTATCAAATTTTCGAAGCCGGTCGTTGGGATATCCCACTAGAACATTATACCTATTCAATTGTTGCTGGTAACGATGCCGGTGTATTCACCGTTGATCCAGTTAAAGGTGACATCAAAGTTGCTGACCAAGCACAACTAGATTACGAATTAGGTAACAACCAGTATGTGATCACAGTTCGCGTGACTGATGGCGCAGGCAATAATTATGATTCACAAGTAACTATCAACGTTAATGACATCAATGATTCATTAAACAACAACGCACAATCTATTGACGGTTTAGAAGCAGCCGATTGGGCGGGTTGGGCAGTGGCGCCAGCAGGTGACGTAAACGGTGACGGTTTTGACGACATCATCGTAGGTGCGCCTCAAACTGATGTTCGTGATGGTGACGGTGCGCTTATCACAGAAGACAACGGTGCAGCTTACGTGCTATTTAGTGATGAAACTGGCACCTTCCCAACGTTAACCCAAGTTCAAGGCGGTACGCGTGGTTTTGGTATCCTTGGTGCACAAGCTGGCGATAACGCTGGTTTTTCAGTAGCAGGTGGCGTTGATATCAACGGCGACGGGTTATCTGATGTTGTTGTAGGTGCACCATATGCGGGCACTAATGGCGAAAATTCCGGTTCTACTTATGTCGTATTTGGTAAATCAGATACTAACTATGTGCCGCTTCAATACTTAAACGATGGCAGCAGCGACAAAGGCTTTGCAATTCACGGTGCTTACACTCAAGACTACTCTGGTGGTTCTTTAGTGGTTGGTGATGTGAACGGTGACGGCCTTGGCGATATTGTTATCGGTGAAACAGTCACTCGTTTCTTAGCCGGTACAGGTTCTTTTGCATTAAGAAATTTAATAGAAGACGGCGCCGCTGATCCAAACCTGGCGTATGTTGTTTACGGTAAAAAAGATAAACACGTTGTTCAGCTAGCTAACGTTGCAACAGACTACAATACACAAGGTTTTGCCATTACTCGTCCTAACAGAAAGTTATTCAGCGACTGGCATTACGGCGCACAAGTATTACCAACGGGTGACTTTAATAGCGATGGCTTAACAGACTTTATTGTTAGCCACGGTTTATTTGTTGATACCTCTGGTACAAGTTATGTTGTTTATGGCCGTATCGGTGGCGAAGCGATTAAATACAACAATATTTACAAAGACGAACACGGTATTAAGATCACGCCAGAAGGCAGTGACAACTACGGGTTTGACTTCGGTAATGCCACTCTTAATGCTTTGCCATCTTTTACTACTTCTCATGTCGGTGACGTAAACGCTGATGGTGTTGACGATATCGCGTTATTATTGACAGACACAGGGTGTTGTTCTGCAATCGACGATCCTCGTGCTTACATTATCTTCGGTGGTGCTGATTCTACTGACGAAATTAACCTTGCCGATATTGCTGACGGTAACGGCGGTTTTGTTATTCACAACGATGCGTCAAACATCGACCACAGTGACTTACAAGTTATCTTGGGTTCAATCGGTGGGGCGGGTGACCTTAATGGTGATGGTTTTGACGACATCATCATTGGCGACCCGTTTGCAGAGGATAACAAAGGTCGCGTATACGCAGTTTATGGCCGCGCAGGTACAGAGCCAGTGTATTTAGACAGCATCATAGAAACTAGCCAAGGTTTTTACTCTGAAGGTAACGGCGGTGAGCAGTTGGGTCAGTTCATCGCAAGTGCGGGTGACATCAATGGCGATGGTATCAAAGACATCCAATTCGGTACGCCTTCTGCGAACAAAAACAACCAAGCAAACACAGGTGCAATTTATGTTCTTAATGGTGACGGTAAGTTAGTAACGCTTTGGGGGACTGACGGTAACGACACTATCACAGGTACTGCGTCTGCAGATAACATTGCCACAGGTACAGGTGACGACGTCATTCGAACTAACGGTGGCACTGATGCCGTTTACGCAGGTCCTGGTGCAGATACCATTTACATTTCTGACAACACCTTCACACGTATTGATGCTGGTGGTAACACAGATACCTTAGTATTTGACGGTTCAGGTATTAATCTAGACCTTGCAACTCAAGCTTCTCGTGTTCGTAACGTTGAAGTATTTGATATCCGTGGTTCGGGTGCTAATGCAATCACGCTTAACAAGAGTGTGAGCAGTAACTCAAACTTGCGTATTTTAGGCGACAACGACGACTTTGTTGGTGCATCAAACAACCAATGGGTCGATTCTGGTTCAACACAAGTGATCGACAACATCACTTATAAAGTGTTTACGTCTGGCTCAGCAACTATGTTAGTGCAAGACGGCTTAACCGTTACGGTTAACAACGAGCCTACTATCGACCCACAACAGTTCTCTGTAAGTGAAGCAGCTGCGAGTGGTACAGAAATCGGCACATTAGAGGCAGATCCTAACGATATTGGTGACTATGTAACCTTCCAAATCCTAAGTGGTAACGAAGACGGTGACTTGGTGTTAGATGCACAAACGGGTGTGTTAAGCATTAGCGATACGGTTTCTCGTTTGGACTATGAAAACACCCCAAGGTACACCTTAGAAGTCATAGTTTACGACCAATACAACACCACTGACACTGCAGAAATCACTGTTGAAGTACTAAACATGGAGTCGATGGAGATCACTTTAGAAGGTGATGTAAGTGGTGAAGGTAGTTACTGGGGCGAAAACACGGTTTTAGATTTGCTTGGCATGAGTGCTCCTGAGTGGGCGTCAACAGAAACTAAGCATACTTGGACTGTGCCAGAAGAAAATCTACCAGATGATCCTGCAATTATTAGAATTGAATCACACGGTAAAATCCATTATGTGGGCGGCATGAACTTATTCGGCGGTTGGGTCGAAGCTGACATTCCTCTTGAGATGGACTTACGATTCCCAGATGAAATAGCTGCTGGTCAGCCAGTTAATTTAGCAACCAAGTTTACCGTTGGTGAAAATGCAAACTTCATCGCGTCGTCTCCTGGTGTGCAAATTTCGGCTGAGTTAATTTTTGAAGACTATTTAATCAAATATGAATCAGCGCTGTTTGAAAAGCTAAATGGTCAAACCAAAATCGATTACGCTTCTTATGAGAAAACGGTTGGTTCAGAATCCTTTGGTGTTTACGGTGACAACTGTGCTAACGCGCTTAATCGTGCCGATTGCTATGAGTTGGAAGACGGTGTAGAAGTTTTCGATTTAACTCGTAACTTAACTGATGAAGAAATTACGTCTTTGACAGAAAGCTACTTCTACGAGTTATCCGTTGCTGTTGCAACTGAAAACGCAAAAGCCAGAAGTGATGATATTAGCTTTGGTACGAGTGTGGTAAACGGTGTGGAAGTTATCGACGCTGTATACGCTCACTTCGGTTTAACTGATGGCGTTGAAATCATCAGTACAGATGTTTCTGATCCGACAGCGACAACCATTGCCTATATTCCGGCGAATGTATCTTATGAGAATATCGCGCTATTTATTAAAAACTTAACGCGTGATTCATTAGCTGAATTATCTTCTAATGCTAGAAAAGCGATTGAAAAAGCGATTGATTTAGACGTAGATAAGTTACGTTTCTTAGCTAGTCACGACTTAGTTGATTGGGTATCAGAAGAGGTCTATTGGGGTTCTAACTGGACCAAGTGGCATGCTGCAGCAGGCATGGAAGCAATGGAAGGTACGTCGGAACAATGTATTGACGGATATTTCGCACCGACCGGTGAAGATTTATATCGTCGCTACAAATACAGTACGCTTGATACTTTCTTAAGTGCAGCGCTTGATTTAAAACAAGACTTTGAGTTGAACATTGAATCTAGCGCTATTTTAGTTCTTGAAGATGGTACTGAGATTTACTTTGACCCGGAAGAAGATATTACCTTTACACCTGAGCTAAGCCATGACGTTAACAATGATGGCATGATTGACGCAACGTTAACCGTTAATGCAGCATCGAACTTTGTTAATAACAGCAAGATGAGTGCATTCTTTAGAATGCCATTTAAATTGCTTGAGTTTGAATACAACGTGCAAGAAGCGATTTGTTCAGCTGACCAAGTTTATACTATGGGTAACCAAGGTTTGATGTTTGAAAAAGGTTCTTATGGGCCATTATTAGACAGCGAGAAAGTGGTTACGGCTGGCGACACAGACTTTGGTGGACCAACGGAAATCACTATTGCACAAAACTCCTTCACTACAGCATTGTCATTCGACTTATGTAGCAACAGCGCAGCGTGTGGTGAACCAGTATTATCATTTGGCAACAATGCGCCAGTTGCGTCTGATGTAACTGTAGCAGGCGAGTATGTCGGCAAATCAATATTAACTGCATCTTACACTTATGCCGACCATGAAGGTGACTTGGAATCAGGGACTCGTTACCAATGGTATCGTTCTGCGACAGGCAGTAAGGACGATGCACAGGTAATTGATGGTGGACTTTACCAATCATACACCTTGTCATTAGAAGATATTGATAGCTATGTTGCTTTTTGTGTAACGCCAAATGACGGTACGTTATTCGGTGACCCTGAATGCTCTGAGTGGACTTATGTGGAAAGCCCGTTCCATCAAGACTTGTCTATTATGAACAGTTTTGGTCAATCAATTGTGCTGAACGGCACAGATCAGCTTATGGTTCAAACCATGGGTTCAGGTTTCAATCCAAACAGTTCATACACAATTGAAGCATGGGTAAAAGTGAATGCTTTAGATCCTGAGAACAACGCTAACTTGTTTACTTTCTCGGAAGGTGCAAATTCTTCAAATGCAGCTATCCGTATTTTGAAAGATGGTACTTTACGAGTAAAAGCTACCAAGTCTGCATACAAGTCAACACAAACGATTACTGTAGGTCAGTGGCAACACTACGCATTAACTTATGATCAACCAACACAAACAGTATCTTTATACTTAGATGGTGAGTTGGTGGTCTCACAAGTAAATGCCGCTAATGACGCCAACGTGTACTTTGTATGGGGTGCAGGTAATGACCGTGTAAGCAAGATGTTCAATGGCCAGATTGACGAAATCCGTGTCTGGAACTACGCAAAATCACAAGATTCTATTGTTGCACATCGCAACTTAGGTGCGTCGTTAAGTGATTCAAGCTTGTTGTCTTACTATAGCTTCGACAACGAATTAGAAGGCGAAGTTGAAGATTTAACGGGTGAAAGCACAATGGAACTTGTTAACACACCGACGTTTGAAAAACATAATGCTTACTTAACCTTCGATGGCAATAGTGACTATGTTGAAATCGAGCATGATGATGATCTGAACTTTACTAGTGGCAATAGCCTTACTATTAAAGCGAAGATTTATAAAGCACCAGGTAGTAAAAATAGTAACCGCGTAATTGCAGCTAAAAAAGCATCTGACTCTAATGACGACATCGGTTGGCTATTACGAATCAATAACTCGAATCGACTTGAGTTCAGGTTCGTCAATGACAGCAATGCAAGCAGGAATATTATTGCATTTAATAGTTCTAAGTATAGCTTAAGTAACTTGGCTGATGGCCGTTGGTACGATGTCGCTGTAGTTGTAGATATGGAAAATAAAAAGTGGAAGGTTTTCGTAAATGGTACATTTGTTAGACAAGCTACTTTATGGGGTATACAAGTAAACAATACGTTACCTATTCGTGTTGGTGCATACAGCGGCGACGAAACAGTGGTACATAGTTTCAAAGGTTACATCGATGATGTGGCGGTGTGGACACGTGCGTTAACTGAGGAAGAAGTTGCTACTTGTACTGCCGAAATGGTATCTGGCTGTGAAGAAGACTTATTGTTGTACTATGACTTTGAGCAAGACAGAGCGAACAACGTAGCGAGAGATGAATTTAACGGAACTATCTATGGCGCAGTTGAAGTAGGTAATAACCTTGATGTTAAGTTTACTACGACTGAGTATGCTACTTTTGCAGGCAAGCTGCCAGGTGGCGCCGGGGTGACATTTGGGTTGGCAGATGCGCCAGCCTACGGCGAGGTAGCCATCAGCGAATACTCAGGTGAATTTATTTATACACCAAATGGTAGTGCAAATGGCGCAAGCGACTCATTTAGTTATTACATTTACAGTAGTAGCAATGGTCAAAGCCAGAAGCAGATGGTCACCATTGAGTTTGAATAAGCTCAATAGCGTATAAAAAGTTTGAAGCCGCGATAGCAAAAAGTGTCGCGGCTTTTTTGTTTCGATAATATTTATGAGATCGTTACGCTAAAGGCAGTGATTTATTAGGGCTGTTGGTAGGGCATATTTTTGTACACAATGCGTGCAAAAGTACAGGGGGCAATCGAATGGTGCATGTTGGCTTTTACCGCTATGTACATGCCCGATATCGAGGTCATTTTTTGTGATGGCTATTGAAAAACCGTTTTGCCGACTATATCTTCACCCCATGAGTTATGAGACATTTGCCAAAATACTGCGGTGTTTAGTGCCGTTTTTGCTGTTATGTACGCTACTGAATATGGGTAGTCGTGATGCCGTGGCCGCAGATTGGCAAACTCAATCCGTCTCTGTGGTTGTGTTGTCACAGGCCGCGAGTGCCGAGCCACATACAGAGCCCGACGCGAATGATCTCCGGCATAAAGCCACCGACACTGCGCTGGTAAAGCACTTGTCTGCGCCAGGTAGCAAGGTGTCGCATTCACAACCGGCAACTTATCCCGCGCAACTGCCGTCACAGAGCCGATTAACGCATCCCAGTTATTTTCTGCATCCGGACCAGCAGCCGGATTATGAGCTACTCTATGTCTTTGCTGACCCCGACTTGTATCGGGTGAGCCAGCAATATGTTCATCAACCTTTGACGCGACCCTGGCATCAATGTGCGACTCGTGCACGCACGGGGCTGATCAATGACTGTCAACCCGCCAACTTAACCTATCGAGCAAGACTGACTTATCAGCTGAGCGCCTGATCTCACCACACAAACCGACCGCAAGGTTCGGTCGGATTACAACACGTTTTATCAGGTAAATAGCAAAGTGTGAGCGGCCAAATGAGGCGGCTCATCGTTAAGTGAGTCTAATTATGAATAGAAGAGCGAACGCTGCGAGTACGGCCTGGCCGGCGCGGCTTAAACGTCTGCTGGTGGTAGCCGTGATCCTGGTGCTGGGTCTGTGTGCTATGCCCAACTTATATCAAAACACCACCCAACTCAGTATCCGTACACTAACATCAGAGCCGGCAGCACCCGGCCCGGACCAGCTTGTGCAGTTGCTGCAAAGTCGCGGCTTTACCGTGGCTGACATAGAGTCGGGCGAACCGACTTTGGTTACATTAACTCCACAGACTGCCTCCGCTGCAGCGCAAGAGGTATTGGCTGAGGCTTTGCGTGGGCAGGCTTCAGTAAAAGTGGTTGAACAAGCTACCGCACCTTACTGGCTGCAACGACTGGGCCTGTCTCCCATTAAACTGGGTCTTGATTTAAACGGTGGTGTACTGTTCGTACTGAAAGTCGACACAGAGAAAGCATTGGAAAAGCGCATGGAAAACATTGCGCTGGAGGCCAAAGCGCTGCGGATCCGCGACAAGTTAAAGGGGGTGCGTGTTGAGCGCAGTTCGGCGTCCGGTCTTGAGTTGGTGGCACTTCCTCAGGGAGAGGCGGCCTTGCACCAGTTGCAGTCGGCATTACTGGATCAGTTTCAGCATCTGAGTGTCAGTACACACCAACAAGGCAGCTTGTTGCGTGCTTCCTTAAGCTACGATGAGACCGGCAAGGCGGCTTTTGAAAAGCAGACTATGACACAGGCGCTGACGACGTTGCGCTCTCGGATTGAAGAGCTGGGTATTACAGAAGCTGTGACGCAGCGTCAGGGCGCGAATTATATTCGCATTGAACTGCCCGGAGTGCAGGATCCTGCGGCAGCAAAGCGGATCATCGGTGCTACGGCACAATTGTCTTTTCACGCTTTGCAGGAATTCGGTGGCAAGCGGGTGAAGGCTGAACACGGCATGGTGGGGTTAGATCCACGAGCCATCTTTACGGGGGCCGATATCGACTCAGCGCAGGCTGGCCGGGACGAATACGGAAAACCTCTGGTACAGCTGTTCTTATCATCTCAGGGCGGCGATAAAATGCTGCGTTTTTCCCGCACGCATGTGGGTCAGCCTATGGCGACCATGTACAGTGAGTACATTGCCGACAGCCAGGGAGAGATCCGCGAAAGCAGTCAGGTGATCTCAGTGGCTACCATCCAGCAGGTACTGGGACAGCGCTTCAGCATAACCAATTTAGGGTCGTGGCAAAAAGCGCAGGATCTGGCACTGCTACTGCGTGCTGGCTCCTTAGACGCGCCCCTGACCATAGTAACCGAGCGCACTATAGGACCGAGTTTGGGTGAGCAGAACATCAGCAGCGGCTTTGCGGCACTGGCACTGGGTCTGTCACTGACGCTGGGTTTTATGTTGCTATGGTATCGTAAACTGGGCGTTATTGCCTGCGTGGCGCTGGTGGCAAATCTACTGTGTTTAGTGGGTCTGATGTCTTTGTTACCCGGCGTAGTGCTAACCTTGCCGGGGATTGCGGGCCTGGTCCTGACCATTGGCATGGCAGTCGATACCAATGTGATTATCTTTGAGCGGATCAAAGAAGAAAGGCGCCAGGGAAGCAGTATGCGCGCGGCGTTGCAACGTGGTTATCAGCAAGCGCAAAGCAGCATCATAGATGCCAACCTGACCACCATGATCACTGCATTGGTGTTGATGTCCATCGGCTATGGCCCGGTTAAGGGCTTTGCCATCACCCTGGCACTGGGGATCATGACCAGTATGTTTTGCGGTGTGGTGGTGTCTGGTCAACTGTCTCAGTGGTTCTATCGGACCAAGCCGGTAACAGGAGCCTGATATGCGCGATTTATGGCAAACACTTCGAACCTCAGGCTTAGCGCTGAGTCTGATTGCGATGATACTCAGTTGTGTGCTTATCAGTCAGCGAGGTCTTGAGCTCGGGCAGGATTTTACAGGTGGCTATGTGACTGAGTTTCAGCTTGCTCAGGATATATCCGGTGATGAATTACAACACCAGCTGGCACGTCATGTGAGCGGAGAGTTTCGTTTATCTGCTCAGGGGGCACTTCACTGGCAAGTATTCCAGCCGCCACATAATGACAGCCCGACGCCGCTTAACTGGCACACTCAGTTACCCGACAACCTGGGAGTGGAGATCCTAGACAGCCGTTTTGTGGGTGCCCAGATTGGTGCTGAACTCATTGAGCAGGGCGGTCTGGCATTACTCGTTAGCGTACTGGCCGTAGGCCTGTATCTGATAGTACGATTTGAATGGCGACTGGCTGTATCGGCAAGTCTGGCCCTGCTACATGACGTGCTTATCACGTTGGTTTTTTTCGCTGCGACCGGAATGGAGTTTGACCTGACGGTACTGGCCGCCTTGCTGGCCATCATTGGCTACTCATTGAATGATTCGATTGTGATTGGCGATAAAGTCAGAGAGCTGGTTCGCGCCCGTCCGGATAGCACCGTGAGCAACACCATTAATGTGGCGTTGGGCAGTACCCTGGGCAGAACCGCCATTACCTCGCTGACGACACTGACCACCATAGCTGCACTTTGGTGGCTCGGTGGAGCCAGTTTACAGGGGTTTGCGAGTGCATTATTCATTGGGGTTGCAGTAGGGACCTGGTCTTCCGTTTTTGTCAGTGCAACATTGCCGCAGTGGCTGGGCCTGAGTCATCGTAATTATCAGCGCACGCTTAGCGAGCAGGAAAAGCAACAGCTTGCTGAGCCTTAACCCGTGCTTTGTATTGCTCAAGGGCTGATAGTGGCCTTGAGCAATACAATTAATCCGCCAGTAGTAACTCAACCACTTCCTTACGCGATGTGAGTTGTTTGATGAGGAGGATTTGCTCATTGTTGACGGCTGAAATGCGGATAATGTCGTTTGCCACAGTGGTGATGATCTCAAAATCACCGCTGTGCAGATCGTAAGACCACAATTGTGTATCCTCGTTGATCCCATACAAGGTATTGCCAAACGCGGTAAACAGTCGCTCGCTGCCTTGCGTCAATAGTGGCTCAATCAGCTCGTCTTCAACCGGGCCGGATCGCCAGAAGCGATCCATATGATCGGAATAGATCAAAGTGCCATCGGTGGTTTTCAGGGCCCAGGTGACCTCGCGGTCGTTCAGCACGCGTATGGCTGAGTTTGTCAGGTTCAGCTCGGCAAATGTGAGCACCCCATTTATTTTGAGCTGGGCAAGTGCCGTTTGAGCGCGGCTGTCCCAGTAAAACAAGTGCTCTACCGGATGCGCCAGAGCAATGGCGTGCGCAGCGCCATCCAGTACGAACTTCACCAGTGCTTTGTCGGCGTTGGTTAAAAGCTCGCTGCCATCGGCTGACCAGTGGGTTTCGTATAAAAAGGTATCCATCGGGAAGTTACTGAGCTGACGGGGGACCTGCCCGTCGCTGAGCCAGATCTGCATTTGTCCGGAACGTGCAGAATTAAAGGCGAGCAGGTCACCACCCGGCTGAAATATCGCATTGCTTTCTTCCTTAGTTGAACGTTCAATGATCTTTGCTTGTGATGTTTGTAGCGAGGCATCATTGCCAAACGGCATAGTGAGGATATCACTGTCATATTGTCCCTTAATCACCAGCATGCGGTGACCGTCGGGATGAAACACCGGTGAGCCCATAGGTTCATCGACCGGCAGGGTCACTGGGCTGACTTGTCCCTGATAAGTCAGGGTATATAACTGCCGTCCGGTGCTGAATGCCAGCTGGTTTTCATAGGGCGAAAAATTGGGGTAGATGGGCCTGAACCGGGCAATGGTATTGGGGTAGTGAATGCGGTGACTGGATACCAGCTCGCCATCGGGCCTCAGCATATCAAGATAGTAGTGCTCACCCTCACCAAGGCGCACCACCGCTAGCAGGCCGTCTTTACGGGAATAATCATAGCTGATGATGTCGCCGTTGCTGATCTCATATAGGGGCGTGCTGCTGTTATCTGTCATTGAGTAGCGGATCAGTTTCCAGCGCTCGTCCGTTTTTTGTAGCAGGGCGATATGCTCGCTGTCGAGCCATTGCGGCTCTCTGATCTGTGAGTTTTTGCATTCCAGCACGCGAGTGGGGGTTTGCGGTGTTTGCAACGCTTTATCGAAATCCAGCGTCATCAGGTGATAACAGAGTTTCTGGGTTATGGGCTGCACACAGGTTGAGGTTTGCACGAATGCCAGTGTTTTGCCATCGGGTGAAAATTGATGCTGTCCGTTGATATCCAGGTTATCCGTCAGACGAAATTCCTGCTGGGTGTCGATACGTTTTGCCCAGATATTGTTACGACATAGTTCTGTGGAGTAACGGTGAAACACAATATATTCGCCGTCGGGTGAGTAAACCCCGGCCACTTCGCGATTGTCGGTGGCCGTCAGTGGTCGAAACTCGCTGATGGTCAGCTGTTCGCCTGAACTTGGTTCAAACAACACAGAAGCCGCAAGGCCAACTATAAAAAATGCCGCCGCAAACAGGGCAAAACCGAATTGCGAGCGCGAACGTACCTGAGTTGGCGCAGGTGTTTGGCTTGGTTCGCTTTGAGTGTCCTCTGTGTACTGTGCCGGTGCTGCGCTTGGCGGCTGGGTTTGCCAGCGTACTTCACATTCCAGACTATAGCCCTGCTTGGCATGGGTCTTAATGAACTGCTGCTCTTTGCCATCATCACCCAGTGCTTTTCTTAACTGAGCAATGCAGCGCTGCAAAGTATTAGGCGAGACGATGGTGTCCCGCCAGACTGCATCCAGTATTGCGTCCTGACTGAGTACCTGACCCTGATGCTGAGCCAGCACAGTGAGCACCGACAGCGCCTTGGGCGTTAAGGATTTTACCTCTGCTTTAACGGTGATTTGATTGCGCGATAAGTCTACAAAAAACTCACCAATCCAGTATTGCTGTGTCATAACACCCCTAGTGCGCTTGGCGCTTTCTGCACCTGTACCAAAACCTTACACTGAATTTTATGTAAGATTTTGATAGTAATGCTTTTTATGGTTTACAGATTAAAGTCAGCGAGAAGTCACTATAAAGCCCAGTTTTAATTTTTGAAACGATTAAGGTGAAGGCTTATCTATCCGCTTACATGGAGAATATATGATGAAGTCTGAATTACCAAAGTTACTTTTTTCTGTTGTTACCCTGCTGCTGTGCAATAACAGCCACGCTCAAGGTGTGTTGCCGAATATAAACGGTCCTTATCTGGGCCAGACACCACCCGGGCTCACACCCGAAGTGTTTGCCCCTGGCATCGTATCTACACCCGAGTGGGGAGATGCGGTGCATTTCGCACCTGATAAAGAAGTGCTTTATGTATCTCGATGGCGGGTGGCCAATGGCCAGCGTGAAACGGCTCATGTGGTACTCAAACGAGTTGCCGAAGGCTGGCAAAAAGTTGTGACTGAGCATACAGGCCGTGCGGCGTATTACAGCCCGGATGGTCAAATGGTGTTTTACGGCAAGCAATATAAAACACGCACCTCAGACGGATGGTCTGAGATGAAAAAGCTTGGCCCTGCATTTGATGATATCCCTGTGATGGGGCTTAAAATGTCGCGAAAGGGCACGTTAGTGTTCGACGAGTTTACTCGTGACGGTAATGGCGTACTGAGATACTCAAACTGGGACAAGGGTGAATGGCAGGCACCAACAGCGTTTAGCAAAGCAATCAATACAGGTAAGTGGAATGCCCATCCGTTTATCGCACCTGACGAGTCTTATGTTATGTGGGATGGTGAGCGGGAGCAGGGGTTTGGCAGCTCCGATCTTTATATCAGTTTCCGTCAACCTGATGGCGCCTGGGGTGAGGCGATTAACCTGGGTGAGCGAGTCAATACGGCTGCCGAAGAAGGGGGACCTCAGGTGACGCCAGATGGTAAATACTTATTTTTCAACAGAATGGTTAAACCTAAAGGAGAAGTAGGCGAGGCACAGTCCGACTTGTTCTGGGTCGATGCAAAAATTATTGATGAGCTCAGGCCCGTTGACTGAGGCTTTGAATGTTCAACTCTGCATGAGCGATGATGCCTATCTGGGGTTATGATGTCATGCATTTATAACCAAAAGTAAAAGATATTTGACATCGGTAGGATTTTCAATCAATATTGGGTCAAATATTTTTTACTTTGAGTTAAGGATGGTAGTCATGACTAGCAATGAAAAATTAAAGGTGCTTAAGGCGTTGCTCGACTCGCTGAGTTTTCGGGATCTAACCCTGGCTCTGGATTTATTGGTGACGGGTGCCGTGGTCTATTTTTATGCGTCCAGTTTAATGGCAGCCAGTGCCGAGCAGCTGGCCAGTGGTGTCTGGATATCTCAACTGCTCGTTAAAGTTGTGGGTGTTTCGATTGTTCTGTCTATTGTTAGTCAGCTATTGCTGGAGCTGGTCAGTGATGGCGAAGTCGATCAGCCGATGGATGAACGAGAAAAACAGGTATCGCTGGTGGGCAATAAATATGCACTATGGACGCTTCAGGCGGGGGTTTGTTTTGCGATTGGACATTACGCACTGGAGCAAAATGGTCTGGGTGTGGCTGAGCGTGCGCCATTGCCATTTTTCACCTTGCACATCATGGTTGGCGCCTTTTTATTGGCGGAGCTGGTTAACTACGCCACTCAGTTGATCAGAAACCGTATGGTGACCATCTATGGCTGAATGCGCAATCACAAATCAAATCAGAACCCTCAGATTTATGGCGGGCGAGATGACGCAAAAAGAGCTGGCAGAGCGTGTTGGTGTGACCCGTCAAACTATTATGGCGATTGAGGCAGCAAAATACTCACCATCACTGGAGGTGGCGTTTAAAATTGCCCAGGTATTTGGTAAGCCGCTGGAATCTGTTTTTCAGTATCAGCATCGTGAGCTGTGAAAAAAGTCGGTACGTAAATAAAATTAGCTAGGTAAAATGGATGGTTTTCTTGGCACCTTAATTGCATTAATAAAATGTAAATAGCGGGCCTGCTTAGTTTGCCGTTGAGAGATGACCCGCCCTAATCTCCACCAATGGAAGGATATCATCAATGAACGCAATTAATGCAAGCGCTGGCGCCAGCGCAGCCAGCCAGGTCTACGCGACACGCGCAACTTACACAGCCGACCAGCAAACCGCTGAAACAACCAAAACTGCAAGTGATACTGTCACGCTCAGTGATAAAGCCAGGCAGGCGGAAAACAAGTGGCAAGAACTTGCAGCCAACTATGATGTACACAATATGTCGGCAGGTGAAATGCGCAGTCTGTCACGAGAGCTATTTGATGGCGGCTTTATCGGCACGGGTGAAATGATGGTGATAGGCGCACCGACTGCTATGAATGAAGATCCGCTTAAGAAGCACGATTTACTGAACGATATGCGTCATACCTATCAACTATCGTCCGCCATGGGTGGGCACAGCAAAGAGTCCAGTGAGCTGTATCTGAAATCTATCGAAGTGCTCGAAAGATTGGGTAAAACCCGCTCTGATCCCGCAGCTTAACAAAATGGGTGCATAACAGCTGAATGCACCCGGTGTTCAAAACACTAGTTGATGTACAGAGAGTCACTCCAGTAACCAAACGGAGAGGCCACTGAATTCGCCGAGGCTTTTACCTGACCTGCAGACTGACCGGTGAAATCCCAACCATACAGCCAGCCAGTGACAGTTTCCCCTGCCTGACAGCGATGCAAATTAGAACCGCATCGCGCCTCTCTGAGCGCAGCAGACTTCGACAGGCCATTCATGGTAGCGTTATTTGGATTACCGTAGCCGACTTGCCAGGCATACACAAATAAGTAGCTACCACCATGATTTGTGCTGCCGGTTGAGAAGTCACCCGCCAGAATGGTTTGGTCGCCACCTTGCTGTGATCGTACCAGGCCAAATTCAAAGTATGCGTGTCAAGACCACAGTGAGGTTGTTTATCTGGTATACAGACTTGTTACGTATCTGATAAGGTGACAAATGAGCGGCTATTCAGGTCGTCATTACAGGATAAAAACAATTAAAAAGGAGTGAATATGCGTCATAAAACACATGCCCGCTGGTTGGGGGGTGTCGCCTTATCAGCGATTGCTGCAGCGGTCATTTATGCAAATCATCAACCCACCATTCACGATATAACCCCCACAGTGAAAGTGCACGAGAAAAATATTCGCGAACCCGATAAGTCGATGCAGAGCCTGATCCGCGTTAATCCTGCGCGTCAGGTCGATATACAGGCGCGATATGAGCAGGCTTTCAAGCAGGTCCAGGCACACAGAGCAGAGGAATACTCAGACACCCAGTGGCAAAACTTGGGGCCAGAAATGGTTGGTGGTCGAACCCGGACCCTGGTATTTCACCCGCAAAACCCCGACGTTGTGTTCACTGCCGGGATTTCCGGAGGAATATGGAAGTCTGTGGATGGCGGAGAGAGCTGGCAGCCGGTTGCCAATGACCTGCCCAGTATGGCGATAGGCACTCTGGTCTTTGACCCTGCAGACAGTAATCGCCTGTTTGCGGGCAGCGGTGAAGGAGTCTACGTGGGTCGCGGATTCACGAACAGCATCGGCTTTGCAGGTGATGGCATCATGACATCCGAGGATGGGGGCGAGACCTGGTATCAGCTGGAAAGCACTAACAATAATGTCAATTTCCAGTATGTAAACAAGCTCCGTTTTGGAGCCAAAGGTCGCTTGTATGCGGTGACGAATACCGGGATTTGGCTGTCTGATGACAAAGGTGAGCGCTGGCAACTGGCACTGGATCAAAGTGAGGTGGTGGGCGGCTGTCTGGAACTGGCGGTGAGCCCATTAAGTGAAGAGCAGGATCGCATCCTGGCAAGCTGTGGCAACTTTGGCGAGGGCGGTGCAGTCTATTTGAGTCTGGACTCAGGACTGAGCTGGCAGGCGGTGATTGCAGAGCCTAATCAGGGGCGGACGACTTTGGCCTTTGCGCCGTCAGACCCAAGCACGGTTTACGCACTGGCTGCGTTTAACGCTCGGGGAGAGATACCCCATGCGCTGCAGGGCTTGTATAAATCCGTGGACGGGGGTGAAAACTGGACGCTGGTCACAGGTCCGCAACACCAAGATATACTGGGCCGGTATGTGCTCTCTAACCCTTCGACACTGAATTGTGACGATCCACAGCGGAGTTTCATTTATGGTCAGGGCTGGTTTGATAATACGCTGACTATAGATCCCACAGATGCGAATGTGATCTGGGTTGGCGCGGTTGAGTTGATGCGCTCCGCAGATGGTGGTCAGAGCTGGCAACAGATGTCATTTTATTATAGTGGCGAGGCGCTCCCGCATGTGGATCACCATGGACTTTACTTTCACCCCAACTACGATGGAGTCAATGAAACCCGACTATATAACGTCAATGACGGTGGTATTGCCCAGACTGACAACCCCTTTGCGTCAGGGGTGAGTGCCTGTGCAGAAGAGACTGCGGAGATCTCCTGGCGCTCTTTGAACTCAGGTTACAATGTCACCCAGTTTTACCACGGCGATGTATCGGAAGATGGCAGCCGGGTAGTCGGTGGCGCTCAGGACAACGGCAGCTGGATGTATACCCCAGATATGGGGTGGCAGGATGTCGGAGCCGGTGATGGTGGTTATGCGTTTTTTATTGATGAAGCACGTACGCTCATGTCCAGTCAGAATGGCACTTTGTTCCTGCGTGAAAACGGAGAAAACCGCTATATACAAAAAACGGACTATGAAAATGCCCTGTTCATTGCACCTTATGTGATCGATCCGAATTACTCAGAACGAGTCTGGCTGGGCGGGCAGAGTTTATGGCGTCTGGATGAGCTAGCTGATGGTCAATTTGAGCGCGCATCTGAGCGGTTTACCGAGGAGTATCGCCGGGGGATCACTGCGCTGGCGGTTAAACCGGGAGACAGCAACACCGTTGTTTACGCACAAACGGACGGCGCGCTGAAGCGCCTGACTAATGCGCTGAGCGCAGACAGCACGACCATAGGGCAAGATATCAGTTTCTCTGACACCGCCTATGTGCGCGAATTACACTATAGCCTACATAACCCCGCACATATGTATGCGGTCACATCCACATTTGATGAAAAACACATCTGGAAGAGCGAAGACGACGGGACCAGCTGGCGAGCACTCGACGGCGAAGGGGAAGGGGCGTTTCCTGATTTACCGGTACATACTTTGGTTGAGCTCAAAGAAGACCCGGATACCTTGTTCATTGGCACAGATTATGGTGTGTATCACACGGATAATGGCGGCGAGCACTGGCAGCCTTTCATTCACGGGCTGCCCAATGTCGCTGTGTATCGCATGGTATTGAGGCGTATTGAGCACATCAACTATCTTTATGCATTCACATATGGTCGTGGTGTATATCGTATTGCGCTGGATGTACCGAACCAGGCACCACAATGGCGTCAACAGCCTGAGACACTGACTGTCAGGCAGGACGAGTCCATAACGCTAGAATTGATCGAGCTGGTGGTTGACTTGAACGGGGATGACTACCAATTTAGTGCCACTGAGTTACCGCAAGGGTTCGAATTGACACCATGGGGGACTCTGAGCGGGCAGTTTTCCCAACCGGGCGAGTACAAGGTGACTATTGAAGTCAGTGATGGTGAACTCAATCAACCGCTTGAGCTGGAGTTTGATGTTGAAGCATCCAGTGATGGTTCAGGCGATGGTTCA
>NZ_PNCI01000150.1 GCF_005887095.1 Pseudoalteromonas rubra
CTACAGACAATGTGAACGCAGTCCCAGAACCACCTTCACTTTCAACGGTAATATCCCCGTCGAGTTTCTGCGCCAAACTCTACGCGATATTTAGCCCAAGGCCGGTGCCCCCATATTTTCTGGTCGTCGACGAGTCAGCCTGATGGAAGGCGTTAAACAGCTCTTTTTGCTCCGCAGATGTCATCCCAATCCCGGTGTCCTGCACCCGAACAGACAAAATATCCTGAGTACAGCTGACATCGATAGAAATTTTG
>NZ_PNCI01000151.1 GCF_005887095.1 Pseudoalteromonas rubra
GGCACTAGCTCAGCTGGTAGAGCGCGACCTTGCCAAGGTCGAGGTCACGAGTTCGAACCTCGTGTGCCGCTCCAATCTACAATCAGTTTACTCGACTGACTAAAAAAGAGTATTCATTGTGATGCGGCACTAGCTCAGCTGCTAAAACGTTAGACGCGACCTCAAGGTTGCGCCCAGCGAGAAACTAAGAGCTACATTGTGATGCGGCACTAGCTCAGCTGGTAGAGCGCGACCTTGCCAAGGTCGAGGTCACGAGTTCGAACCTCGTGTGCCGCTCCAATCTACAATCAGTCTACTCGACTGACTAAAAAAGAGTATTCATTGTGATGCGGCACTAGCTCAGCTGCTAAAACGTTAGACGCGACCTCAAGGTTGCGCCCAGCGGGAAACTAAGAGCTACACTGTGATGCGGCACTAGCTCAGCTGCTAAAACGTTAGACGCGACCTCAAGGTTGCGCCCAGTGGGAAACTAAGAGCTACACTGTGATGCGGCACTAGCTCAGCTGGCAGAACCCAGATATGCGACCGCAAGGTTCCGCCGCGTGGGGTAGTAACTCGACGACTGTCTAACGTCCCAAGCT
>NZ_PNCI01000152.1 GCF_005887095.1 Pseudoalteromonas rubra
TTTCATAAGGTAAAAAAGGAAAACCATTGCTATTACAGAGCAGTACTTCATTTGTTGTATTGCAGTTCCATTCTATAATCTGCAATTCATACGGGTAATCAATATTATCATATAGAACATCATCTAAAGGGAGATTGGTCTTGTTTTTAATTTGACTCTCTGGATCTACCAGATCGCCATCCACATAAAGCTTAATAGACTTATATTGTGATAGGTATATAGCAAAAACTGACGAAAAGTGTTCAAGCAACCGTTCTTTATTAATAGATGTAAATTCTTTGTGCGGTTCGTATATTGAAACGGTTGTTCCTGTAGACTGATTACCGCTAATTTTGGGAGAT
>NZ_PNCI01000153.1 GCF_005887095.1 Pseudoalteromonas rubra
GGGGGGGGGGGGGGTTGGGGGTGGGGGGGGGGGGGGGGGGGGGGGGGGGGGGGTGGGGGGGGGGGGGGCGGGGGGGGGGGGGTTGGGGGGGGGGTCGGGGGGGGGGGGGGGGGGGGGGGGGTGTGGGGGCGGGGGGGGGGGGGGGGGGGGGGGGGGGGGGTGGGGGGGGGGGGGGGGGGGGGGGGGGGGGGGGGGTGGGGGGGGGGGGGGGGGGGGGGGCGGTCGGGGGGGGGGGGGGGGGGGGGGGGGGGGGTGGTTGGGGCGGGGGGGGGGTGGGGGGCGG
>NZ_PNCI01000154.1 GCF_005887095.1 Pseudoalteromonas rubra
GGGGGGGCTCGGGGGGGGGGGGCGGACTGGTGCCGCGGGCGCGGGGGGGGGCGGGGCGGTGGCGGGCGGGGCTGTGGGCGGGGGGGTGTCGCGGGGGGCGGTGGCGGGGGGGGGGCGGGCGGGGGGGCGGGGGGGGGGGGCGGCGGGGGCGGGGCGGCGGGGGGGGGGGGGGGGGGGGGGGGGGGGGGGGGGGGGGGGGGGGGGGGGGGGGGGGGGGGGGGGGGGGGGGGGGGGGGGGGGGGGGGGGGGGGGGGGGGGGGGGGGGGGGGGGGGGGGGGGGGGGGGGGGGGGGGGGGGGGGGGGGGGGGGGGGGGGGGGGGGGGGGGGGGGGGGGGGGG
>NZ_PNCI01000155.1 GCF_005887095.1 Pseudoalteromonas rubra
GGGGGGGGGGGGGGGGGGGGGAGAGGGTGGTGGGGGGGGGGGGTGTGGGGGGGGGGGGGGGGGGTTAAAAAAAAAAAAAAGGGGGGGGGGGGGGGGGGGGGGGGGGGGGGGGGGGGGGGGGGGGGGGGGGGGGGGGGGGGGGGGGGGGGGGGGGGGGCGGGGGGGGGGGGGGGGGGGGTGGGGGGGCGGGGGGGGGGTGG
>NZ_PNCI01000156.1 GCF_005887095.1 Pseudoalteromonas rubra
GGTTAACGAAAACTCGCTACCCCGCAGGCCTACTCGGCTTGACATCGCTGGAGCGTCCATATATGTCTTTTGGAAAAGCAAAGACACCCAGCCTTGAGTGTACTTATTATAGGTTCATGAGTAATGAATACAAGTCCTTTTGCAAATAACAAAGTGAAAAGTTTCAGAAATCAGACTTTACGGGTGAGTATTTTCAGCTTAAACAGTCGCTATTTGGTATTTTGGTGCACGGTTAATTACTGCCTAAGTGCGACAGCAGGGTGAGAGCATACTTCG
>NZ_PNCI01000157.1 GCF_005887095.1 Pseudoalteromonas rubra
CACTCGGTGAGCTTTTTCTTTCGTGCCAAACAACAGCAGTATGTCATTTGCCTTGAAGGTGAACACATTATTGAGCATGCGCTGATGCAATACATTGACCTACTTTTGACCAATGTGGGGGTAGGCCTCGACAATGTGCTGTTGGTAGATAGGTTACGTAATGTTGCGTTTAAAGACTCACTTACCGGGTTATGTTCACGTAACGGCTTTATCGCCGCTTTGGAGCGCTTACAAAAAAACACCAACGCCCACGATTATTTAGTACTGATTGATATTGCCCGGTTAGCCGACATCAATGAAGGGCTCAGCCACGATATTGGTAATTTACTGTTAGTTGCTGTGGCGCAGCGTTTGCAAGCGCAGCATCAACAGACGCAAGTCGTAGCGCGGCTTGGTGCAGATCTCTTCGCTGTAG
>NZ_PNCI01000158.1 GCF_005887095.1 Pseudoalteromonas rubra
TGTTAGTAACTCGTTTCGTCATGGGGTGGGCATTCGCATTACTCATGATGGCTGGGTATACAATGCCAGTGGCTTTGCTGCTGTAGCCATCGAGCTGCATGACGGCACATTTTATCGCGTTGGCAGTAATGACGCTGATAATCTGGCTAAGCATATTAGTGCTCACTTACCGGCTCAGGAACAAAGCTAAAAAAAGGCGCTTAAGCGCCTTTTTTAAAGAGTCACAGACAACTATTCGTGGTCGTGATCACATCCTCCTTCGCCGTGAACATGACCATGGGCTAATTCATCAGCGGTGGCATCGCGTACATCTACAATTTCCACGTCAAATTTTAGGTGGACACCTGCAAGTGGGT
>NZ_PNCI01000159.1 GCF_005887095.1 Pseudoalteromonas rubra
CCAAGATATTAGCGCTCACGGCTTCGATATACTCTGTGTACGCGAGTTAACAGGGGGGATTTATTTCGGAGAGAAAGGACGCAGTGGTGAAGGGCAGCACGAAGCTGCGTTTGATACGCAAACCTATGCTCGTAGTGAAATTGAGCGCATCGCTCGGTTTGCTTTTGAAGCGGCGCGGTTGCGCCATAATCATGTTACCTCGGTGGATAAGGCCAA
>NZ_PNCI01000016.1 GCF_005887095.1 Pseudoalteromonas rubra
ATGAGAAATCTTTAACGCCGTTAGCGTCCTATTTGCTCCTTCAAATTGAACAGGTATTAAGTGAAATTGGTATAAAGCACTCTGCCCGAAGTTCACCTGCGACGAGAAGGGAATGCTCGATCGCGCGAACTCAGTTTATCGGACTGTTTTCTCAATATGAAAGGCATTCTCGTGCGCAGTCAGAATTTATTGCTATATTTAGGAACTGTGAAGCTAGGAGCCTAGGCTATTAAAGAGAACATGCAGCCTCCCTCTACACAAAAATTAACCAATTCATTCTTGCTTTATACACACGGGTGTGTATAAAATAAACTAAATATGGAGAGCTCATGACTTCAAAAGATTTATTTAAGCTCTTAAAAAAGCACAATTGTGAGTTTGTTAGATATGGGAAAGGGGACCACCAAATTTGGCGGGCTCCCAGTGGTAGAACCTTTAGCGTCCCGCACCCAAAGAAAGACTTACCAATAGGCACAGTTAAGAGCATTAAAAGGATGGCTGGGATTAAATAGGCCTGCTGGAAGTCGAAACTAATTGAGGTATATTTTATGTTATTTATGGTCGGTGTTGAACGCCCCCAGTGTGATGGGGAAGCTTTTGGCATCATAGTGCCAGTATTTGAGCTGCTTGGATACGGTTGCATATCCGCTGCTGATACCCGAGAAGCAGTGCTTTACTCGGCCAAAGATGCCATATTGGAAGTGGCTGAAGAAATGCTCCAAGGTGGCCATGCACTTGATGCACTGGACACAGGTTACCAAGACTTAAGCCGTGACTACCCAGACTATGACGAATGGTTCGCGCTTGAGGTACCTGTTGAATCTCTAAAGGGCAAGCAGAAGAGAGTTAACGTCACTCTCTCTGAACCCTTGCTAGCAAGAATTGATGCATACGTTGAATCACGCAAAAGTGATTACAAAGACAGATCAGACTTTTTAGCAAAAGCTGCGGATACAGTAATGCAGCAAAACAAAACTACATAATCGAGTAGTATCAATTATTGTAAAGCCCCTTTTGGGGCTTTACTGTTTTGGGGTATTCAAAAGTGAATAGGTCACCTGTTCCCTTCACAAGGTCAAAGGGTAAACAACCGTACAGGCCTGAAGGGAACATCACAGATGGCTTATTTACTGCTGTGTCACTCGGATATTTTACAAATCACTCAAGCAAAACTCTACACCTCTCGCCACTTTGCAACGCCTCAAAAAATCATAGCGCCCTAACCCGGTTCCAAGTATCCTAATACTTCTGCATATCAAAGGATTTATTTCATGCCTAATCAAATGTTTACCGATGTCGAACTCCGCATTATGTCAATTCATGTTAAATCGCAGGGTTTCGTCGAAAAGCTACTCAGCGAAAGTAAGTTTGAACTCAAAGTATTTAGTGCCGTCAGCGACGGGGTAGCAGACCATTCATTTAATATGGAGCTGAACGTGATGCCAGTCAGTGAGGGCGGTACCATCGGCTTTGGCCCCGCAGGTTACACGATTTATCGTAATCGCGCCGGACAAATCCCACGCTTCCTTGATGCCCATATTGCCGTCTTAGAAGATGACAGTGATATTCGCAGCACAGCCAAGCTGATGGCCCAGGTTCGAAAAACCGCAGCATTTGGCGAGCTGACTCGCACCGTGGCAGCTGCGGCGGCCAACCCTCTGTTTGCAGTCGGTATGAATGTGGCTGAAAGCCTGATGGATATTTCCATCGATGTGTTAAAGGACAATAAAGACGACCTGTGGCTGCGCCGTTTCTTCAGCTTTAACTACAATATTGAAGGTTATGAGGGCGTTGCAGAGTTTGAGTCTGACGAAGTGAAAATAACGCTGCAACTTTTTACCGGATAGCACTGCAATCAGCTTTTCACGGCAATCACGACTCCCTGAGTCAGTGACACCAGCTTGGCTGCTGGCAGCGAGAATACCGCATTGGGTGTACCTGCCGCAGCCCACAGCGTCTCATGTTGTAGCAAATCCTCATCAATAAAAGTAACAGGCTTAGTCAAGTGCCCGATGGGAGGTATGCCACCAATGGCAAACCCGGTTACCTCCCGGGTAAACTCAGCGTCGGCTTTTACCAGCTTCTCTCCCAGATGTTTGGCCACGACTTTTTCTTTTACTCGATTGCTGCCACTGACCAGCAACAACACCGGCTTACCACTTTCTTTGCCTTTGAATATCAGTGACTTTACAATCTGGCCGAGCTGACAACCTAAGGTGTGCGCAGAGTCCTCTGCTGTGCGGGTACTGCCGGGCAACTCGACAACAGTAAACGCCCCTCCCGCTGCTGCAATGGCATCCTGAACCCGTTGCGCACTTCTGCTTAATTTGTCCGCTTCGTGATTACTCATAGTCGCTCCTTGTTTTGACTTTGTTAGTTTCTAACCCACCCTAGCCAAAAATCACGCCCGGGCCAAACACATTCCGTGATTTAATATTGATTGTTTTTCATCTGACTGGTGTTGTTCTTTTTCCCTGTAATTCAAAATCACAACGAGTAATCAGTACTTTTCAACTACACTTACCTGTAGAAAGCTTCTGAAATGGGAGACGAGTCTTGACAAGGGACAGCCCAGAGTTGACTGCCCAGTCACAGGGCCATGTGAAAACACGAAAGAGAGATAGCCGAGTGACCAAACTATACTCAATTGACCTCAAACTATGGCTTACACTCAGTGCTTTCTTATTTGCCGCCCTGTTGGCGGTAGGTTTAGTGCAGGTCCATCATGATACCCAGCAAGAAAGCCTGCTGGCAATCACAGAAGCAACCTTAAAACGCGATCTATCTGCGCTTAACCTGACAATGCAACATCACCTCGCCCAAAACGATCAGGAAGAAATACGTAACACCTTAGTTGCATATCAGCAGGGCCAGCAATATGACCACCTGGCACTGGTCGATGAAAATGGCATAGTGCTATATAGTAGTAACACAAGCCATGAGGGCCGCCACCACAACGATACCCCATTAAAACTCAAACCAGAAGCCATCAGTCAACGGCTTAGCCCGCCATACATAATGGTTGAATATAATAAACATAAACACCTGTATCAGGCCTACAGCACCTATGAACAACAAGGCGCAGTGGCGCCTAATTCCCCTCTTCCGGCACTCATCTATGCCGAATACTCCATTGCCGTTCAGGCACAACAGCTACTTGAATATACGCGAATGAAAACCCTGTCTATTCTGGCGATTGCGGCACTACTCACTGCTCTGGTACTGTATTTCACTCGACTATTCATCCATCGCCCAGTATCACAGTTGGTTGCGCTCAGTGAACGGCTGAGTAGCTTTGACTTTAGTGAAACACTCGAAACACACGGCGCTGGCGAGTTTAAGCATCTGGCCGACAACCTCAATCGCATGGCAAACAGTCTGCAAGTTGGCTGGCAGCAAACGCTGCAAGCTGAGGCTGATGCAAGCCGCAAAACAGCTATCCTGGAGGGGATTTTCTCAGCCCTGCCTGACTTATTTTTTATCATTGATAAACAGGGTACTATTTTAGAGTATCACAGCGGACAAACTGACGACTTATACGTACCTGAAGCCCAATTTTTGGGACGTAAAATTGAGGAGTTCCTGCCAGCCCAAACCTCGCGCCACTTTACTCGCGCAATTCAAAGCATTGAACAACCGGGCCAGTTAATGCAGCTTGAATATTCACTGCCCTTTGAGGACGGTAACCGCCACTTTGAAGCTCGCCTCAGTGCACTGCCCGGTACCGAGTCCCTGGTTATTGCAGTGCGCAACATCACAGACAAAAAACGCCAGGAAGAAATCATCCTGCACCACGCTTTTTACGACACCCTGACAGACTTGCCTAATCGCTTTTTGGTGCTTGATCGCCTCCAGCAATTGATCCATGACGCCAAACGTGACAAGTCATTAGTTGGAGTTGGGTTTATCGATCTGGATGACTTTAAAAAAGTGAATGACTCTATGGGACATGAAGTCGGTGATAAAGTCCTGATACATTCGGCAAAGCGGCTGCTATCAGCTTTGCGAGAAAAAGACACCGTGGCGCGCCTTGGTGGCGATGAGTTCATCATTTTACTGGGCGACTTGAAAAGCAACGCCGATATTCATCCCATCGCCAGCAAACTGGTTAAGCTCTTTCACGCACCGTTTGATATCGACGGCCGTGCCTTTAATATTTCTTTGAGTCTGGGCATTGCCCTTTTTCCTCAGGACGCCGACACGCCCAACGACCTGCTGAGAAAGGCCGACTCTGCGATGTACAATGCTAAGCAACAGGGGCGCAATACCTATTGTTTGTTCACTGAAAGCATGAGCAATACGCTGCAACGACGCCTGATGCTTGAAGAAAGCATGCAAGGCTCACTTGAGCGCGGAGAGTTCGAGGTCTATTATCAGCCACAGCTGGATCTCCAGGCGCGTAAAGTCGTTGGTGCTGAAGCACTGCTTCGCTGGCACAGTGATAAACTGGGTCCGATCTCTCCGGCTGAGTTTATTCCCCTGGCAGAACAAAATGGGTTTATTATCGACCTCGGCAAGTTTGTTCTTAATTCAGCAGCCAAAGCCCTACAGCGAATACATACGCAATTCAATGCGTCACTGCGACTGGCGGTCAATCTGTCACCCCGCCAGTTTAATGACCCTGAACTACTCAGCCATGTTGAGCATCTGATAGAGCACTGTGCATTGCAACCCGGCACGCTTGAACTGGAGATCACCGAAGGTCTGCTATTAAGCGGTGACAGCTCGATCAGAGCCACACTGGATAAACTCCAGCAACTGGGGATTTTGATCTCAATGGATGACTTTGGCACAGGCTACTCGTCGTTGAACTATTTGCGCCAGTATCCGTTTGATGTGTTGAAAATTGACCAAAGTTTCATTGCCGATATGCACACGGGGAATGAGTCGGCCTATCTGGTAAAAAACATTATCACCATGGCACACGGCATGGGCCTCAAAGTGATTGCCGAAGGGATTGAAGACCACGAACAACTCACACGACTGGTCGAGTTTAAGTGTAACATTGGTCAGGGTTACCTGATTGGACAGCCAATGCCTGAAGCCGCATTCCAGGACTGGCTTGAACACAACTTTACTCGTCCGGAGAATATAATGAATAAATCCCTGTCGATACAAGACTATTAAAAAGAATATGTTAGTATTGCATGGCAGTGTAAGGATTTAGAACATGAATATAGAACAACTGGTAAGTAAAGCTAAGCAAGTTTGTGATAATCGAGGGGCTCGATTTACCCCTATCCGAGAAAAAGTTTTCCGCTTACTCGCTGCTAAACAAGGCGGTGTAGGCGCCTATGATCTGTTAGAAGAGCTCAAGCTCACCGAGTCTGGAGCAAAACCAGCAACGGTATACCGTGCTTTGGATTTTCTCTCAGAATTAGGGTTTATTCATAAGATTGAGAGCACGAATGCATTTATGCTGTGCCATCACTTTGACTGTATTCACCCTGTGCAGTTATTGATCTGTGACTCCTGTGGTCACGTACAAGAGCTGCATTCTAATGCCATTTCGCACGAGCTGAATAACCTGGCTGCAGAGCATGGCTTTCTTGTAAAAGCACAAACGATAGAAGCACACGGCCGGTGTGGAAAGTGCAATGAGTAGTGCAGCATAGTAAAAAGCCCACTACACTTAAACCAGCGTCCGTTACAACATAGGAACCAAGGGAAGAAGCATATGAATGTAGAATTCATCAACCCTTTTTTATCGTCACTAATGAATGTCCTGGCAACCATGGCACAAACAGAATTAACGCCAGGCAAGCCAAAGATTAAAAAAGATGAGGTGGCACGCGGTGATGTGTCTGGGTTGATTGGCATGGTAGGCCCGCAAACCAAAGGCTCCTTTTCTATCAGCTTTGATGAAGGCCTGGCACTGACCATTATGGAAAGAATGCTGGGTGAGCGCCCAGACAAAATCAATGAAGAAGTCACCGATATGGTTGGTGAAATCACCAATATGGTCACCGGTGGCGCAAAGAACCTGCTTGGCGAGAAGGGCTACGAGTTTGATATGGCCACGCCAATTGTGGTCTCCGGGCCCGGGCACACAATTACTCATAAATGCGAAGGCCCTAAAATCATAATGCCCTTCACCTCAGCTGACGGGAATGCCAACATAGAGGTGAGCTTCGATAAGCTATGAGCTGGCATCAAACACATATCACACTCAGGCCGCGTCAACGCGGCTTTCATTTGATTGATGATGAAGTACTTACCCAGGTACCACAGCTAGGCTACTACAAAGTGGGATTACTTCATTTGTTTATTCAGCACACATCGGCCAGTCTCACCATCAATGAAAATGCCGATCCTACCGTTCGTATGGATATGGAAAGTCACTTCAACCACTTTGTACCCGAGCGACAAAGTTACTATCGTCATGATTATGAAGGAGACGACGACATGCCAGCCCATATCAAATCCAGTACGCTGGGCTGTGAAGTGACAATCCCGGTTAGTCATGGACGCTTGCAATTGGGTACCTGGCAAGGGATTTACCTGGGGGAACACAGAGACCATGCAGGCAGTCGCTCAATTGTCGCAACCTTACATGGCCAGCTGCTGGAATAATTAGCGTGATAAGTCTGCCGGGGTGATATAGTCGTAACTCACCCTGGGTGTGACATTGCAGAGTAATTCATAAGGAATCGTACCCGCGCACGCCGCAACTTCTTCAACCGGTAAAGCAGGACCCCACATTTCAACCTGATCACCGACTGCAACCCCGTCCGGGTTAGTGCCTATGTCCACAGTGATCATGTCCATAGACACTGCACCAACAATGCCATAACGTTTCTCCCTGATCACCACAGGGGTGCCATTGCGCGCATTACGTGGGTAACCATCACCGTACCCCATCGCCACGACGGCCAGCTGAGTTTGTATATTACTCTGCCAGCGACCGCCATACCCCACTTTTTCGCCAGCAGCGATAGTCTTGATGGCAATCACCCGGGTTGTTAGCCGCATCACTGGCTTGAGGCCATGCTCAGTACCAACCTGATTAAGCATGGGCGACACCCCATACATCATTAGACCGGGGCGGATCCAGTCACCATGTGACTGAGGCCAGCCGAGTATCCCGGCGGAGTTGGCCAGACACTTAGCTTCAGGTTTACCCTCTATCAGACGCTCGAACGCGTTAATCTGGCGTTGCGTTTGCGTGCTATTTACATCATCAGCGCAGGAAAAGTGCGTCATCAGTTTGATATTCGGGTCAACATTGCCACAGGTTTTTAGCCGCTGATAGAAGGCCTCGAACTGTTCAGGCTCGATGCCCAGTCTGTGCATGCCTGTATCAACTTTCAGCCACACAGACAAACGAGCACCTAACTCACTGGTTTCGATAGCCTGCAGCTGGTTTTCATCATGAATAATGGTTTCAAAATTATTGGCGATCAGAATGGGCAAATCAGCACAATGAAAAAAGCCTTCCAGTAAAACGATCGGCTTGGTTAAGCCACCGGCGCGCAGCGCCAATGCTTCATCAATACGGGCCACTGCAAAGGCATCTGCGTCATTAAGCTGCTGGGCAATTTTGACCAGACCATGGCCATAGGCATTGGCCTTGAGCACTGCCATCACCCGGGCACCAGGTGCCAGTGTCTTGATCCGTTTTAAATTATAACTTAATGCCGCGAGGTTAATTTCGGCGGTTGCCAGGCGCATACTTACTCCTAATTCAGGCTGCCGATTCTGTTAGAACACAACGAATGCTTTAATATTCGTCATCTACTGCTGGGCCGGCATAATTGTCGAACCGAGAGAATTGCCCCTGGAAGGTTAACCTAACCTTACCAATCGGACCATTACGTTGTTTACCAATGATAATTTCCGCGACACCCTTATCCGGGCTGTCGTCGTTGTACACCTCATCACGGTAAATAAACATGATCAAGTCGGCATCCTGCTCGATAGACCCCGATTCACGTAAGTCTGAGTTAACCGGGCGTTTATCAGCCCGTTGTTCCAGTGTCCGGTTAAGCTGAGATAGGGCTATCACCGGGCACTGAAGCTCTTTTGCCAGTGCCTTAAGTGAACGAGATATCTCTGCGATTTCTAAGGTCCGGTTGTCCGATAAACTGGGCACTCGCATCAGCTGCAAATAATCCACCATGATCATGCTAATACCACCGTGATCTCGCGCGATGCGCCTTGCCCGTGAGCGCACATCCGTCGGCGTCAGGCCTGAAGCGTCATCAATGTACATCTGACCCTTTTCCATCAACAACCCCATGGTTGAGGATAAACGCGCCCAATCATCATCATCCAGCTGACCAGTCCGTACTTTGGTCTGGTTAATACGCCCCAGTGAAGCCAGCATCCTCATCATGATCTGTTCTGAGGGCATCTCCAGTGAATAGATAAGCACAGGCTTATCCTGCGTCATCGCAGCATGCTCAGCCAGGTTCATTGCGAAAGTGGTTTTACCCATCGACGGACGTGCAGCGACTATGATCAGGTCTGAGGGTTGCAAGCCTGCGGTCATCTGGTCAAGATCAGAGTAGCCCGTGCTCACCCCGGTTACACCATCCTGCGGCGACTGGTAAAGCTCTTCAATTTTATCGACGGTTTTTTCGAGAATGCTGTGAATGCTCTGTGGACCTTCAGTACTCTTGGTGCGCTGCTCAGCGATTTTGAATACCTTACTTTCTGCCAGGTCCAACAATTCGTGACTATCACGCCCTTCCGGATTAAAACCCGCTTCGGCAATTTCATTGGCGACCGAGATCATCTCACGGACCACAGCCCGTTCGCGTACGATACTGGCATAGGCATCGATGTTCGCCGCACTGGGTGTATTTTTGGCAATTTCAGCCAGATAAGCAAAACCACCGACCGTGTCCAGTTGGTTGTTCTTTTCGAGGTTTTCCGAGATGGTGATCAGGTCAATAGGCTGACTGGCCTCAACCAGCTTGCTCATTGCCTCGAATATCAGCTTGTGGGTGCGGGTGTAAAAGTCCTGCGCGACAACCAGTTCTGCAACCCTATCAAACGCCTGATTATCAAGCATGAGTCCACCTAACACAGACTGCTCTGCCTCGATAGAATGGGGGGGAACTTTCAGGGTATCGACTTGTTGATCAGGTTTCGCCATATCACTACAAACACTAAGGGACGGACCTGTTATTGTATACGCAATTGGGGTGGAAATGAATCTAGATTATCAGGCTAATATTGACTCAGGGACGCCCTCGCTGGGCGCCCCTCCTGAGTATTACAATTTCTTCAACGCAATACGTCCACTGACTGTATCAATTTCTACATCCACATCACCGTCGTTAATCACGAACTCCAGTTCACGCGATGGCCCATATTTCGCCTTTTTTTCTTTGTCTGATGACAGTTCATTGATGATCCGTCCGCCGGCATGCGCATCAATATCAAAACGCGCCGACAGATTAGTCGGAAAATAAAAGTCGACATCACCACTGACTGATTCAAAGCGAATATTGGCTCGCTTTTCCAGTGCTCTCAATTTGACATTAATCTCGCCATTGACGGTACTCATTCTCAAATCCTTCAGGCTGGCAATATCGAAATCAACTTCACCGTTGACGTTTTCAACGCGAATATCACTCGCCTGCGTCATACTCTCAATACCACCATTGACCGCATTAAACCTTAGCTTTCCGCTGGACGCCATGTCTTCAATATCGCCATTGACTGTTTCATAGCGGATGTTACCGGATAGCTCTTTCCCCTCGATGTCACCATTGACGGTTTCCAGTTCAATTTTCCCGCTGACCTGATTCACTTCAATGTCGCCATTGACGGTGGTGACTGCCACACCAGCACTGAAGTTGCTGACATCCACATCGACATTCACCCCTTCAAAATCAAGTTCACTCTGTTTCGGCATATAAATGATCAACCGAGAACCATCTCGCTTGTTATTCCACCCTTTATTGCGACGTGGCATTTTGACAATAAACTCTGTTACATTGCCCTGAGTTTCTAATGTATAGCCATCGGCCAGCTCATCTAGCTCGCCACTGACTTTAAAGCTTGGCTTGTCCCATGATTTGATAGTGACTTTACCACGCTGGTTTTCAATGACGACTTTGCCATCCAGCGGCACCTCAATCTGCTCGTCAATCTTGTCACCTGCCAGGGCAAACAGCGGCAGCGTGGCCAGTCCTAAAATGATTGCTTTCATGCTTCTCTCCTAAATCTGTTGCCACTGGGGCTGATGTACCTTAGTGATTAAATCCAATTGCTGCTGGTATACCTGAGCCAGCATTTTAAGCAGGGCTGCATTGTCGGGATCTTTTGTCAGAGCCAGTTTGATGGCCTGCTCTGCTTCCTCCAGCTCCTGCAATGGCACCTGCCAATCCTGTGTGAGTGCGGGTTGCGTCTCATACTGAACCAGTAGCATTTGTTTTCTCTGCTCGAAGAAGGCACTCATATTCGCCATAGTGTCTTGCTGAGGCTGCGTCATGATAACCTGCCAGCTCAGCAAGCCAGCTGATATGCAGGCTGCAACACCAGCTAGCTTAACCCAGGGACTGGCAGAGCGAGGCTCCGCTGCAGGCAAATTGATTGCCTTTTCAATGCCCTGCCATAAGTCTTTGCGCGGTTCAGGTAGCTGATCCTGATCTTGTTGTCGTGGCAGCTGTTGTTTCAGAAACTGCTCAAATGTTGGTTTACTCATTGTCGTACCACTCCTGTAACAATTTCCTGGCTCGGTGAAACTGAGATTTACTTGAGCCCACCGCCATATTCAACATACCCGCGACCTCTTCATGGCGGTAGCCTTCTACCGCGTGTAAGACAAACACCAAACGAGCGCGCTCCGGTAAACGCAGGACCAGCTTATCTAGCCCGTTGAGCGATTCACATTGCGCGATTTCAGCTTGTTCCATCCCACTGTCTTCCAGACTGACAACTTTTTGCAGCCAGTTTTTTTGCTTACGCAAATAGCTGATTGCAACATTCGACGTGACGCTGTGAAGCCAGGTCGTGAATTTTGACTGCCCCTGAAACTGAGCGATGTTATGCCATAGCTGAACAAACACTTCCTGCGTCGCATCTTCCGCGTGTGCCTGATCGGCAAGCAAACGTAAACACAGTCCATACACCCTGCGATAACACTGCTGATAGAGCTGTTCAAATGCAGCCTGTTCGCCCTGCTGGGCACGCTGCACTAACGCTTCAATCGTATCTTGGTTAAATGCCTCTTTGGCATTGATTATCATAGAGTATTCCCTCGTTACCGAGCCATCATCGTGACACATCGGATGTAATAAAGAAAGTGACCCAATGGCGCGATGTTTGAAGAGTAAGACGCGGGGGGAAGAGCAAAAGGTTTAAACAAAGAGGAAAAATTTTTCTGTACGGTGGGAGCGACTAGTTCACTGTGTTATTCGTCTTCCTCCTCTGGAGTCTGATAGTCTTCGCCAGACTCAAAACGCCAGCCCATAAATTCCAGCTTAGCCGGCGTAACCACGCCGCCGTTGCCGAGGTTAAAGTTTTTCAGTGCTTCATCAAAATGCACACCACTGCCGCCGGTGGCATCTATGGTTGCGCCACGGATAGTACCGTAAAACTGACCACTCCCTCGCATTGCGATGCTGGTAACGGGTGCATAAATTACGGCATACACAGAGCTGGCACCTCTCAGAGTAATGCCATTTTGGCCAGAGTAAGAAGAGAAGATACTCAAACTTGGAAAGCCGCTATCAGTCATGCCTTCCCGTTCAGTGATCACGACACCACTGGCACCAAAATCAACTTTACCGGTAACAAAAATCGCCAGACTGCTACCTGCTTTGATAGTAATGCTGGTGTGACCCGTCATCTTGAGGTCACCATCGACCAGCCAGATCACATCTCCTCCCTCGATGGTAATGGTACCATCGCTGGTCAGCTTCATGTTTTTCATTCCAAACACATACTCATTGCCGCTATTACCCTGGCCATGGTTTTGCGTAAGGTGCTGAAACAAATAGATGTCTGCGGGGCTCGATGACCAGGTGCCACTGCCTCCACGTATATAACGGCCTTCGCTCGGGGTAAACACATAGTCCGTCTGTGCACCGACAGTAAAATCAGCATAGTTGTTATTGCTGTCGATCACTGAGGGCATATTCAAAGGTAACGCCAGTGGATCACATTCTTTATCTGGGTCATTGGGATCATAATCCGGCGAGCTGGGGTCGTATACCCGTACCGCTTCCACTTCTGGGTTAACATTGAAGCGATCCGCTGAATAATGCAACCCACCTTGCATATGGCTGCTCTGGAAGACACCCGTGCCACCATACATAATGTCTAACTCAGCCTGGTTTTGATTGAGAATTTCGGCGCCCCACTTCATCGTCACGTCACCATTCGCACGCAGTACGCCGGTGATCTGTCCGCCATTGTGCTTTACGAACCCCTGAGTGAGCACATCGCCATCAACTCGCACGCCACTGCCCGCGGAAATATCGATACCGGTATTGGACTGAACAGTACCGACAACAGGTGAAGATCCCTTAAGGTACAGGATACCCGATGCTTTAACATCTCCCATGATAGGGGAGTGACCATTTAGCACCACATCGGCATCGCCAATCACAGTATTCACATCGCCATTGCTGGTTTTAGTGTCTTCATAGCTGCCCTGAGTGGAATCATAACTGTCGACTAAACCACTGCCCGCAAGATTTACGCCCTTACACCCGGTAACAGCGTTTTGGAACACTGAACTGCGCTCGGGAGGGGTGTATTTAAAGTAAGAGATCATACGCGCCTGGGCCTGCTCATCATAACGCTGCCCCAGGCTGGCAATCGCCACTTCATCACCGTTGACTGACAACTGGGCGTCAAAACTCGTGCCATCCAGTTCGCCGCTACCCACACCCGTCCCTATCTGCTGCACCACCTGCTCCAGTGTCAGATTTGGGTTATTGATCAGTGCGGCTTTGAGTGCCTGCCCCCGCTCGATCACGCCCTTTTCAGCCAATAATCGCGCATTCAGGTCTTTTTGATAATTACCACTGAGACGCTCCTGCACCAGGGTATCTTTAAATGCAGCAAAGACCACCACACTGGCTACCGAGCTGAGTAGCATCACTTTTATCAGGGTAAACCCACGTTGTCGCAGTGTTTGTATTGCCATGATAGTCACCAGTTCGCCGTCGCCAGCACCTGCTGACTTGCTGCAATATCTATCTGGATCCCCGCGGCATACTGTGCGGGCACACCCACGGGTGTCACTGTAATGGACGTGATCAGGCCGTCGACCGAAAAGCTTAGTCCATTCACCCCTCTTAACAAGCGCTGGGCAGGTAAGTTATCTGAGCTGATATCACATAATAAGTAGCCATCAAGTAACGAAAAGGTCTCGGTGTAATTCACCACAGGCACGCTGCCATCGCAGGCCGGCGTATTGGCAACCTGACTGACTTCTAATGCCTCACCGTTAAGCATGACCTGAGGTGTAGACGCAGTTTGCTTAATGCTGCGGGTCATTAGCTGACTGGTATAACGGATCACTTCCTGGGCCTGTGCCAGCTCCTGATTCACCGCAATAGTGCTGCGAATGGTCGAATAGGCCACGGCAATACCGCCGAGCATAAACAAGCCTATCGCCAGTGCGATCAGCAGCTCAAGTAAAGTAAATCCGCGGCAATTCATCATTCGACTCACAAACATTCATTGACAAAACTGGCGTGCAATGAGATTTGGTCCACGCCTGTATTGGTCATACGTTCATCGTGCCAGCTAACCGTCAGGCTCATATCGAGACTAAAGGTATCAGGCAGCGTCAGCGTAAAGCGAGGATCATTCGGATATAGCCGGGCAGCTGTCGGGTTGGCACCCGGGTTCAGGCTGGTATTGACACTCTGATAATGGCAAATGTCGGGCCAAATGCGCTCTATCGCATTCTGCCCGTGGATCAAAGCCAGAGTATAATTAAAACTGTTCTGTGCAAACTGCATGGCCTTGATCTGGGCTGCTGCAAGGCCGAGTAACGCAATGGCGGCTATCACCATAGACACCATAACTTCCAGCAATGAAAACCCCGAAACTACGCGCAATTGTCTGTCGCCTTAGCCAACCAGCTTTGCCCACTGTGTAAGATGCATAAACGAACATCGTCCGTTGTTGCATCGTTATCCGATATCAGTATATTACTGAACGCACTGAGCTCACCACTTGAGCGCAGCGTTCTGTCAACCAGGTTCACGGCCACTGCCGTGTGGTCAATCGTAAACCGTTTTAACGTGATTTCCTGGCCCTGCTCGACCACCTTCATCACCCAGTCATTGTTTTCAAGTTCCAGTTTTACCGGCACTTCGCGTTTTACCGCTTCACTGCGTGCAAAACGATAAAAACTACTTAGCTGATTTGCAGTGGTATTAACCCTGTCCTGCTTAATTTGGCCAATTAAAGACGGCGCAGCCGTAACAGCCAGAATGGCAATGATAGCCAGGACCATCAACAGCTCAATCAGCGTAACACCGTGCTGGGTGTGCTTACCAACAGTCATTCAGGTTGCCTCCCTGATTGCCTAAATGGTCCAGTGTGAGCACACCACAAATGTCGCCATTCTGACCACCCGCAGCCAGTGGTGTCGCCTTTAAAATATAGCCCATATTGCGAAAATCACCGTTGGCACCTTGTGGCTTATTGCGCGCTTCGTAGCTGAACGTGTAGTGTTCAGCAGCTGGCAGGCTCTGAAAAGTCTGATCATTAGGGTAACCACCATTACGAGAATAGATTCGCTCCAACGTGGCACTGGTTTGTAACAGCAAGTGCTGTGCATCCAGTCGTCTGCTTTCACGTACATACTGACCATAGTTTGGCAATGCCACACTGGCCAGAATGGCGACGATCGCAATGGCGATCAGCAGCTCAATTAAAGTAAATCCACGCATTCTGGAGGTTTTAAGCATATTGGGTTTCCCACCTAAATGATAACGCTGTCATTAGTACCTGAATAAGACTGTATGACATTTAACCAATAAAAAAAAGTGCCTGTAATAAAAACAGTTAACTAAAATATCACAAAACAGGATTATCTAAAACAGGAACGCGCTTACATGAGATAACAGCTGACGATGTGCCTCAAGGCTACACGGTGGTCAGACCATTAAATACCAGCGTCATTTGTTCCCATAAAGACTATAAGCCGTTTACGAGCGCTGTTGTTTTGATTTGGATTAAATTTCCGACTTGTGTTGTAAACCTTCCATGATGATCCCGATAATCATCAGATCCACACACTGAAAATTGGAGTTGTTATTGTCTTTCAGAGATTGGGAATACAACCGCGTGCAGATACACGCGGTTGGTGCTTAATACTATTAAGCTTCAGCGATCACGATTACTTTGATAGCTGTTGTCACGTCAGTGTGAAGCTGGATTGATACGTCGAACTCACCTGTTTCGCGGATAGTACCGGTAGGCAGACGAACTTCTGACTTAGCAACTTCCAGACCTACTGCAGTGATAGCGTCGGCAATATCGCGAGTACCGATAGAACCGAATAGCTTACCTTCGTCACCCGCTTTAGAAACCAGAGTCACTTCTGCTAGTGCTTCTAGTTTTTCAGCGCGCGCTTGTGCAGCGACTAGCTCTTCAGCGATTTTCGCTTCAAGCTCAGCACGACGTGCTTCGAAAGTTTCGATGTTAGCTTTAGTTGCAGGAACTGCCTTACCCTTAGGGAAAAGGAAGTTACGTGCGAAACCAGATTTAACAGAAACCTGGTCACCTAGGCCACCTAGGTTTGCGATCTTGTCTAGTAGAATAACTTGCATGTCTCTACACCTTTTAAAAACTGTTAATCAGCTGCTTACTTGTGTAAGTCAGTGTACGGAAGAAGGGCTAGGTAGCGAGCACGCTTGATAGCAGTTGCTAGCTGACGCTGGTATTTAGCGCTAGTACCTGTGATACGGCTAGGTACGATTTTGCCACTTTCAGTTACATAGTTTTTAAGAGTAGCCAGATCTTTGTAATCGATTTGTTGTACGCCTTCCGCTTTGAAACGGCAGAACTTACGACGTCTGAAATAACGTGCCATGAGTAAATTTCCTCAATTAATTCTTTCAATATGTTGTGCATGTAATACAAGTTGACTCAAGCCGCTGCGACTCTCGTGTCGGTTTAAAAAACCGCGTACTTGTATGGTTTGCCCAACGTATAAATGCTCTAGTTGAGTCCGGAACTGCTGTCCGCTGGCTACCACCTGAATTCGCACATAACTGTTACGATTTAGGTCGGCTTCTACTTGCATCGATTTATGTTCTAAAACAAAAATACAATGCGCGATACCGGCGGGGCTTTGACTGTACTTAGGTGGCTTACAGACCGTGCCGGATAATACCAGCTGGTTTGTATACAGTTCAGACTGAGTGCTCACCAAACTACCAGGTCAATTCCGAATCAAAAACGATTAAGCAGTTGCTGCTTCTTTTTTCTCTTCTTTAGCAAGAGGAGACGCTTCAGTTACAGCGTTCTTAGTACGCATAACCAGGTTACGAAGCACTGCATCGTTGTAGCGGAAAGAAGTTTCAAGCTCGCTGATTACTTCAGTAGGTGCTTCAACGTTCAACAGAACATAGTGTGCTTTGTGAAGCTTTTCGATTGGGTAAGCCAGTTGACGACGACCCCAGTCTTCTAGACGGTGGATTTTACCGCCAGCTTCTGTGATGGCACCAGTATAACGCTCGATCATACCAGGTACTTGCTCACTTTGGTCTGGGTGAACCATGAATACGATTTCGTAATGACGCATGGATATTCCTTACGGTTAATATAGCCTTGTCCCGTTTCGGCCAGTCGGGGTAAGGCAAGGAACTAAAGTTAGTTAGGCCGAAAGAGCGCGTATTTTACGTGTCGAACTAAAAATAAGCAATCAGTTTATCGATGAAAATTGGTGGAATAAGGGTTAAAGTTGAGTGAGTAAGTCAGAATGAAAAAATAAGGGTAGAAAGAGAGGAAAGTTGGAGCGGCACACGAGGTTCGAACTCGTGACCTCGACCTTGGCAAGGTCGCGCTCTACCAGCTGAGCTAGTGCCGCATCACAAATTGCCCGATTTTTTAAACGCTGGAGCGCGACAGGTCGCGTCTAACATTTAGCAGCTGAGCTAGTGCCGCTTCACAGGATATAGAAATATCATTCAAAATAAACTCGTTATTTAGTCAGTCGAGTAAACTGATTGTAGATTGGAGCGGCACACGAGGTTCGAACTCGTGACCTCGACCTTGGCAAGGTCGCGCTCTACCAGCTGAGCTAGTGCCGCATCACAATGTAGCTCTTAGTTTCCCGCTGGGCGCAACCTTGAGGTCGCGTCTAACGTTTTAGCAGCTGAGCTAGTGCCGCATCACGCACAAGCAACAAACAATGTTTGCCGTCTTGAGCGGGGCAGGATTCTACAAGATAGAAAAAGCATTGCAAGTACTTTTTCTAAATTTTTTTAAAGATTGAAGAATTTTTGCTGGTAAACCTTCAACTCCATAATGGAGTCTTTGATGTCGTCCAGAGCCAGGTGAGAGCTCTTTTTGTGGATCCCGTTTAACAGCTCAGGCTTCCAACGACGTGCCAGCTCTTTAATCGTGCTGACGTCCAGGTTGCGGTAGTGGAAATATTCTTCCAGCTCAGGCATGTATTTGTTGAGGAAACGACGATCCTGACCAATCGAATTACCACACATCGGCGATTTGCCCGGCGGTACCCATTGTTTCAGGAAGTCTAATGTTTGTTTGATTGCATCAGATTCAGAGTGAGTACTGGACTTACAACGCGCAGTCAGACCGGAACGGCCATGCTGGTTTGTACACCACTCATCCATATTATCAAGTAAATCATCACTTTGATGGATAGCAATTACAGGTCCCTCGGCCAGTACATTCAGATCACAGTCGGTGATCACAGTGGCAATTTCGAGGATCCTATCTGTTTTAGGTTCCAGACCCGTCATTTCTAAGTCGAGCCAGATCAGGTTTGATTCATGAAAAGACATACACTACCTAACGGTACTTTCCTTTAGATCCAATGCAATTAGATATATCATATTAGCTTCATCACTCGACCAAAAGCTTTTTTTTACAAAGCGGGGCAATTTATTGAGTTATAGTCCATGATTGGCCTGTATACCACTCGATAGCAATAAATCGTGTCGCGAGTTTATTAGATATGGCAAAACGCAAAAAACTCAGTAAGGGCCAGTCCAGACGGATCAGTGCCAACCATCAAAAACGCTTGCATAAAGCGAAACAACAATCCGACACTCAGGTGACTTGGCAAACCGATAACCTGGGCCCCACAGAACCCGCGGTGGTGATCAGTCGCTTTGGCCAGCATGCCGATGTCGAGTGCGAAAATGGCGACGTACTGCGCTGCAATATTCGCCGTACCGTCACCAGCTTAGTATGTGGCGACGAAGTGATTTTTCGCCGTGCCAAAGTCAGCGAAGGCGATCTGGCCGGTGTAATAGAAGCCGTCGAGCCTCGCCGTTCTCAGCTCACCCGTCCGGATTTTTACGACGGTGTGAAAGTGGTTGCAGCCAACATTGATCAGATTTTAATGGTGTCCGCTGTAGTGCCTGAATTCACCCCACAGATCATCGACCGCTACCTGGTCGCCTGTGAAGACATGGGCATTGAGCCAATTCTGCTGCTCAATAAAATCGACTTGCTCGATGACGAAGGTCTCGACTATGTCGATGAAGTGCTGGATATCTATCGGGAGCTAGGCTATCGCGTCCTGCTGGTGAGTAACAAAACAGGCCAAGGGATCGATGAGCTCAAATCCCTGCTAACAGACAAGAACAATATCTTTGTTGGCCAATCCGGCGTGGGTAAATCCACTTTAGTGAATACCGTCCTGCCCGATGCCGCCATTCTGACTCAGGAAGTCTCTGAGAACAGTGGCCTGGGTCAGCACACCACCACAGTTTCTAAACTGCATCACCTGCCCAGTGGCGGTAACCTGATAGACAGTCCGGGGATCCGTGAATTCGGTCTGTGGCACCTGGAAGTTGAGCGGGTAACCTGGTGTTTTAAAGAGTTTCGTGAGTTTATCGGTGGCTGCCGTTTTCGCGATTGCAAGCACCTCAACGATCCGGGGTGTTTGATCCTGGAAGCGGTAGATGAGGGCAAGATCAGCGAACTGCGCTTTGACAGCTATCACCGTATTCTGGAGTCAATGGCAGATGGTCGCGCAGGTGCGCGCGCGCCAAGAGTTTGATACTATCTTCAAAATTTTTTCAGGAATAATAAAAGTGAACTTGGATAAACTAAAGATTGCCCTGCAATATGCTTTACCCAAACATGCCGTATCACGTTTGGTGGGAAAACTGGCCGCAGCCGAAGCGGGTGCACTGACAACCACCTTAATTAAATTGTTTATCAAACAGTACAAGATAGACATGAGTGAAGCCCTGCATGAAGATCCAGCTCACTATAAAACCTTTAATGAATTCTTTACCCGTCCGCTGAAGCCGGGGATCCGCCCACTTGCCGAAGAAGCCAGCATTGTGGCTCACCCGGTCGACGGTGCCATCAGCCAGTTAGGCGATGTAGTCGATGGTCAGATCATTCAGGCCAAAGGCCATGACTACAGCCTGCAAACCCTGCTGGGGGGCAAAGAATCCGACGTAGCCCCCTACCTTGGCGGTAAATTTGCCACCATTTATCTGGCGCCTAAAGACTATCACCGCATTCATATGCCCCTTGATGGTACGCTGAAAAAGATGATCTACGTACCCGGCGATCTGTTCTCGGTAAACCCGTTAACTGCGCAAAACGTCCCAAATCTGTTTGCACGTAACGAGCGAGTTGTCGCAATCTTTGACACTGAGATAGGTCCACTGGCTATGGTATTGGTGGGCGCCACCATAGTGGCCAGTATCGAAACCATCTGGGCGGGCACGGTCACGCCACCAGCCGGTAAAGACGTCTTTAGCTGGGATTATCCGGCAGAGGGCGACAACGCCGTTAAATTGAAAAAAGGCGACGAGATGGGCCGCTTCAAGCTGGGCTCGACGGTTATTTTGGCCTGGGGAGAAGATAAAGCCGACTTCCTGGCCAACCAATTGCCAGAAACCGTTACCCGTATGGGCACCCCATTTGCGACCATCCGCGACTAAAAAAACGGATAACGCGCTCAAAAAAGCCCGCATTTGCGGGCTTTTTCAATCGTCTATCACATTAGCCACACACATCACATGCTGCATCCCTTTCCAGCGTAAACTGTCTTTGCTTAAGGCTTAGCGCATCGACCAATATCATTTCACTGTGTTTATCAGGTACATCAGAGATAATTAAACTGACTGCTTTCATTGCCTGCATAGAACCAATGATGCCCAGCAACGGGCTCACGACACCTGCGTTCTGACAATTCAATACCGGTTGCGCCGATGACTTTGGAAAAATGCAGTGATAACAGGGCGAGGACGCCCTGAAATCAAAGGCCATAAACTGGCCCTGAGTGCCCAGCGCGGCACCCGAGATCAGCACCTTGCGCTGTTGTACGCAATACTGGTTGAGCAAATAGCGGGTGGCGAAGTTGTCGCTGCAATCCAGGATCCAGTCACTGTCTTGCAATATGCTGTCTATATTGCCGCTGTCGAGCTTCACAGGCTGAGGGATCAGTGAGATTTGGTTATTCAGGCTCGCTAAAACCTTACCCGCGGCTTTCGCTTTTGGCTGGCCAATGTGACTGACCTTATACAAAATTTGCCTTTGCAAATTAGACAGTTCAACCGCATCATCATCACAAAAAGTCAGCTGCCCGACTCCGCTTGCCGCCAGATAAAACAGCGCAGGGCTACCCAGCCCCCCACAGCCAACCACGGCTACTCGTGCTTGTTTAAGGCGCAGCTGACCGGCTTCCGACACGTCGTTGAGCAGTAAATGGCGGCTGTATCTTAGCCGCTCTTTGTCACTGAGCTCTGTACTCATGACTCGCCTGTGGCCCGTTTCAGGTCAATAATGGCCTGTTTATAATCCGCCGCCTCGGTGATGGCACGCACCACCGCCACACTACCCACTCCGGTGGCGGCAACCTGAGGGGCGCGAGTCAGGTCAATACCCCCAATCGCTACGGTGGGATAGGTTTCACGCATCAGAGGCACAAAGTGCCTGAGCTTTTCGAGCCCCTGGATCTGTCCGGTCATGTCCTTGGTGGTCGTCGGGTAAATTGCGCCAAATGCCAGGTAGCTGGGCCGATAGTTGTGGGCTCGCAGCATTTCATAAAACCCATGCGTAGAAACGCCCAAACGTAACCCCGCCTGCTGAATGGCAACCAGATTCGCCGAATCCAGATCTTCCTGACCAAGGTGCACCCCATAAGCGCCATGGCGAATGGCCAGCTCCCAGTGGTCATTGATAAAGACCCGGCCCTGATACTTTTCCCCCAGGGTGATAGCACACTGTATGTCTTCTTCCAGGGTCGCATGATCAGCCTGTTTAATTCTGAGTTGCACTGTTTTTACGCCCTCAGCCAGACACTTTTCAACCCAGTCTACCGAGTCTACGACGGCATAAAGCCCCAGCTCTTCTCCGACTGGGGCAAAACCGGCTGCAAAGTTAAACTCTTCGCTAAGAGCAAACTCCAGTTCATCACCGAGCCAGCTTCCAGGCTCTATCACCTGAGGAAAGTCCGAGATATTCTCTGGGAACCCGGCATGTGCCAGTGGCCCTCGCCCCTCACCAAAGCGCTGTGCTAATTTCAGCCCCTGGTTGATATAGGCTTTGGCCAGAATAAAGGCATCTTTGATCGGATAACCTTTGGCCAGACAAGCCGCAACAGAAGAGGCAAAGCTACAGCCGGTGCCGTGACTGTGCGGCGTTTGTATCGCTTCATTGCCAAGCCAATACTCTTCACCCTCACTCCAGCAATAGTCAATGCAATAACCACTGGGATAATCCCAGTGACCCCCTTTAATGATCACCGATTTGACGCCAAATTCGCGCAGCTTACGGGCAGCGTCCCTGACGGCATCCGGACCAATCAGATACACGCCTGTCAATACTTGCGTCTCCTGCGTATTGGGCGTGATCACATCGACCAGAGGTAATAAGTACTTTTTTAGCGCATCCAGGGTATCTTCTTCGGTAAGCGCATCGCCACTGGATGCAATGGCAACCGGGTCGAACACAATCACAGGGGGATTGTCCCAGCGACTCTTGTACTGCGCCAGATGCTCTGCCACCAGCTGGATCTGTGTGCTGTTGGCCAGCATGCCAATCTTGATCACGGTTGCTTTTAAATCGGCTTCGAGTGCCAGCAGCTGAGATTCCAGCACTTCACTCGATACCGCATTGATCTCTTCAACCGCTAAACTATTTTGCGCCGTCAGCGCGGTTATAGCTGTGCAGGTTTGCACACCAAAACTGTGCATTGCTTTGACATCCGCCTGCACTCCGGCGCCGCCACCCGAATCCGACCCGGCAATGGTCCATACCAGTTCAGCCACAATTACTCCTACTTACTCTGTTAAACATGGGCGCATGATAAAGTACTTTGCGCCACAAAAGCTTAGCGACACTATAGCGCGTGTTTAATTCTGATGCCAAAAGGGCATCCCCATCGTCGGGGTGGAAGGCGCTGCGACTTCTTTCTCCGGCATGGCCTGCGCTACATAGGCAGCACGCCCGGCAACCACCGCATGATTAAAAGCACTGGCCATGGTCACCGAACAGCCAGCACCGGCAATGGCAGAATTCAGCAACACGGCGTCGTAACCAAGCTCCAGAGCCTGAACGGCATGCGAGGGTAAACCGAGTCCTGCGTCGACAATCAGGGTGTGGTCAGGCAAACGCTCACGAATGGTTTTCAGGTTATAGGGGTTGAGTAGCCCTTTCCCGGTGCCAATGGGGGCGCCCCAGGGCATCAGTACTTCACAACCCAGATCCGCCAGGCGCTGACACACCACTAAATCATCGGTGCAATACGGCAGCACCTTAAACCCCTGCTTTATCAGGGTTTCAGTGGCTTCCAGCAGGGCAATCGGATCGGGCTGTAAATTGTATTCATCGCCAATCAGTTCCAGCTTGATCCAGTCAGTTGCAAACACTTCCCGGCACATTTGTGCCAGTGTCACCACTTCTTTAACACTGTGACACCCGGCGGTATTAGGTAACACCCGCAATCCGGTATCCTTGATCAGTTGCCAGAAGTCGTCTCCGGCCGACACTGAGTTTTGTCGTCGCAGTGACACAGTGACGATTTGTGCCTGCGAAGCCACCAGGCTTTGCTGCATAATCTCAGGCGAGGGGTAAAGTGCTGAGCCTATCAGCAAGCGACTGTTGAACTGCTCACCATAAATGGTTAACGGCGTATCACTGTGCATCATCAGCCCCCCTGAATAGGCGATAGCAACTCGATGCTGTCACCCTCTTGCAGCCGCAGCTCTGCCAACGTGCTGCGCGGCACAAATTGCCCGTTCAGCGCCACCGCAAAGGGTGCCTTTGCCCCTTGCGCCTCAATCACCTCCAGCAAAGACTGTGGCTGTGACAGCGTGAGCGCCTGACCATTGTAACTAATATTCATAATACCCCTTGTTGTAACGCGTGTTGCACCACAGCGGGTGCCAGCAAAAACCCGTGCCGATACAGACCGTTAATGCGGATCACATTATCAGTGACACTAGTATGCGGACGATTATCTTTATACGCCGGGCGCAAACCTGCGCGCAGCGACATCACTCGACCCTCGGCAAAGCCACTGTGTACTGTATATGCAGCCGACAGCAGCTCCAGTGTCGAGCGGACTGTAATATCTCCCCGATCCTGAGACTCAATTTCGGTCGCCCCGATGACAAACTCGTGATTTGGTTTAGGCGCAATATAGAGTGGATAACGCGGATGCATCAGACGCACCGGACGCTGCAAACTCACCTCCGGCGCATAGATGCGTGCAACTTCGCCACGCACCCCGCGCAGATCGGGACTGTCCTTTTTGGCATCCAGCCCGCGGCAGTCAATGATCCAGTCAAACGCTTCACCATTGACCCGCCCTTGTGCGATGTGTGCCTCTGCCCCTTCATGAAAGCGCACGCCCCTGTTTTGTAAGGTGCGAAGGCTGGCAGCATAGAATGCCAGGTTATCGAGCTGGCCCTCACAGGGTAAATACAGCCCCTGGTGAAAGCGGCCAGCCAGTTCAGGTTCCAGCGCACCAATGCCGTGACCATCCAGGTTTTGCGCCTGATGCCCAGCCAGCGGTTTAAGGCGCCGCTGGAAACTCAGCAAATCGCCCCTGTCTTGCTGATGCGCGACGATCACTGTGCCCTGCTGCTGAAAGAATACAGGCGCATCGAGTTTGGCCAGCAACTCGGGCCATAATGCCATGGCATGTAAGCCCTGCTCTGCCAGGTCTTGTTCACAGATCACGGATTCGGCCATGGGAGCGAGCATCGCCGCGGCCAAAGTGCCTACACTGGCAGGCGCCGCAACCGGGTCACGCTCAAATACGCTCAGCTGATACTGCTCTGCCAGCATCAGCGCCGCAACCCGCCCTGTCAGACCAAAGCCGACAATGGCAACGCGTGGTTTGTTTGTCTGGGACATCTTGCCTCCATACGGGCCCGAAGGGGCCCGCTACCCTAAATCACAACGCTTTGTGGTAAAGCTCCGAACCCGTTTCTTTAAATTCGCGTGATTTATTTTTCATTTCGGCTTCCACATCAATCATTTTGATGGCGATAGCTTCACCGGCATTATTTGGATCTATGCCCTCGGCTTCGAGCTGTTTGGCATAGTCGCGCACATCCTGGGTGATTTTCATAGAGCAGAACTTAGGACCACACATAGAGCAGAAGTGCGCCACTTTACCCGACTCCTGAGGCAGTGTTTCGTCGTGGTAAGACAATGCCCGCTCCGGGTCCAGACTCAGGTTGAACTGATCGTGCCAGCGGAACTCAAAGCGTGCTTTAGACAAAGCATTGTCGCGAATTTGTGCGCCAGGATGGCCTTTAGCCAGATCCGCCGCGTGTGCCGCAATTTTGTAGGTGATCAGGCCCTCTTTCACGTCTTCTTTGTTTGGCAGACCCAGGTGCTCTTTTGGCGTGACATAACACAACATGGCGGTACCGTACCAGGCGATCTGCGCTGCACCAATGCCGGAAGTAAAGTGATCGTAGCCAGGAGCAATATCTGTTGTCAGCGGACCAAGGGTGTAGAAAGGCGCTTCATGACAGTGCTTTAATTGCTCATCCATGTTTTCTTTGATCAGGTGCATTGGCACATGGCCCGGCCCTTCAATGAACACTTGAACATCGTGTTTCCAGGCAATCGTGGTCAGTTCACCCAAAGTGCGCAGCTCGGAGAGTTGTGCTTCGTCATTGGCATCGGCGATTGAACCCGGACGCAGGCCATCACCCAGAGAGAAACAGACATCATATTGCTTCATGATCTCGCAAATGTCTTCAAAGTGGGTGTACAGGAAGTTTTCTTTATGGTGCGCCAGACACCATTTGGCCATGATAGAGCCACCGCGCGAAACAATGCCCGTCACTCGCTTCGCTGTCATAGGCACATAGCGTAACAGCACACCTGCGTGAATGGTGAAGTAGTCAACGCCCTGCTCGGCCTGCTCAATCAGCGTATCGCGGAAAATTTCCCAGGTCAGATCTTCCGCCACGCCGTTCACTTTTTCCAGCGCCTGATAGATGGGCACCGTACCGATCGGCACGGGTGAGTTACGTACGACCCACTCACGGGTTTCGTGAATATAGCGCCCTGTTGACAAGTCCATGACCGTATCCGCACCCCAGCGGGTTGACCACACCAGCTTCTCAACCTCTTCTTCAATCGAAGAGGTCACCGATGAATTACCTATATTGGCGTTCACCTTCACCAGGAAGTTACGACCGACAATCATAGGTTCGGTTTCCGGGTGGTTGATGTTGTTTGGCAAGATAGCGCGACCACGTGCAATTTCAGCACGGACAAATTCAGGGGTAATAAAATCCGGGATCTCGGCACCAAACGACTGGCCCTTATGCTGTTGTGCCAACAGTTCTTCACGAATTTTGGCACGCCCCATGTTTTCACGAATGGCAACGTACTCCATTTCTGGCGTCACAATACCACGGCGTGCGTAGTGCATTTGCGTCACATTTTGCCCAGGTTTGGCACGACGTATTTTAGGCAGATTTTCAAAACGAATATGATCTAACCCTTCGTCCGCCATACGCTGCTGAGAAAACTGCGAGGTGACAGATTCCAGTACTTCAGTATCGTCGCGATCCAAAATCCACTGCTCACGGAATTTCGGCAACCCTTTGCGCACATCCAGCTTAAAATCCGGATCGGTATAAGGGCCCGACGTATCATAAACACGAACCGGCTCATTCTTTTCGAAGATTGGATCTTCTTCCGTGCCGCCAATAAAAGAGTCACTCAAAGTGATCTCGCGCATGCCGACGCGCACGCCCGCCTGCTCACCCTCAACATACACTTTCTCAGAATTTGGGAAAGGTTGTCCGGTAAGGTTATAGATAAAGTCCGACGCCGCCTCGCGCGACTCACGACGTGATAACTTGCTACTGTTGTTTGACATGACATGCCTCATTGTTAAGTTAAGGTGTCTTGTCAGAACTCCGCAAAGGGAGCGAGAAGGGTCCAAACCAAACTCACAACAAAGCGCTGTGTGCTGGTTTCATTCAGTGGAGCATGTTGGCACAGGCACAACATGGCTGGCAACCTAGATATCTTGCGATATACCAACTTAGGTAGCTTGTTCCCTACGCAGGCATTAACCTGATCAGGTCCACGGATCCCGCAATACTGCGATCTCAGCCCAGATGGGCACTCCGACAAGTAACGAACTGTGAAAAAGTGTACTGAATCGCGCCTAGTTAGTCAAAGGCTCTGCGTCCAGCGTTTTAAATTGCCAGGTTTGCTGGCCTTTCAGCTGAAGCTTGTTATTCACAAAGGTGACACTGGCGCCTTGTTGTAGCATCTCTAAAAACCGCATTTCCCGGGTATCTAAGGTATTTCCGCAAGACTTGCGAGTCATCCCCAGTTGACTCAGTTTGAGCACCTCAGATTCCATGTTGCCCTCGGCAAAAAACCGATTACAACCTGCGAAGCCAACTACCTGTAGGGCGTCCAGAAATTCGATTTCTATGGGCGAAGCCCCTTTGACAAGACGACCATCAATCTGAATTAACTGCCAGTGAGAGTGCTTAAGCTGTTCCCTGGTTACCTTCCCTGTACTGGAACATGCCATTAATAATACGCACATCAGGCATAAAAGAATGGAAATTTTCATGGTAAACCAACCGCTTAAAATATAATTCATATTATAACGCCAGGCAGCATGGAAAAGGCAGTAAAAATCTGTAATTTTCTGCCTTTTTAGTCAAAAAATCAGCCAAAAAGCTGATCTATCTCCTCAGGAAGGAACGGACGTCCTCGTTCATTCACGGAAGTGCCTGTGACAACGGCATCTAGCATCAGTTTGTTATCCTCTGCACGGATAATACGCTGGATAAACGCAAACTTCAGTTTGCTGACCCGCAATGTGTCAACCTCAACATAAAAAGCGTCGCCTGGTTTAAGTGAATCCTTGTAGTTCATTTCTGAGCGGATCACTACCAGGTTGATTTTTTGTTCCGCAAGTGCCGCAAAATCGACGCCATTCGCTATCAAAAACTCATGCCTCGCATGTTCCAGATAATTAAAATAGACACTGTTATTCACTATGCCCTGTAGATCACATTCGTAATCCCTGACTTTGAAATCAAGCTTAAATGTCATGGCCTTTCCTCTTGACTAAGTTGCCGAATTTATAACACATATTAACTGTTAACTGGTCGGGCTTTTGCTACACTGTGCGCAATCAAAAATGGAACAAGATAAGACATGAAGCTTAAACTTTCTTCGCTTAGCATCAGCCTGTTGGCTGCCCTGTCATACCAAGCCGCTGCTGATGAATCGCTTGCCGCCGCGCCCCTTGAAACCATTGAGGTCACCGGTGACTTTCAAAGAGAATCTCTGCAAACACTGAGCGCCAGTGCCAGCGTATTGGGTGAAGTTGAAATGACCCATCGCGGCGCCAGCTATCTGGATGAGTTACTAAACAGCACCGCCAATGTGAACTTTACAGCTGGCGCCTCTCGCGGTCGCTTTGTGCAGATCCGCGGTGTGGGCTTGCGCTCTCAGTTTGTTGACCCCATCACCCCGAGTGTAGGCATGCTGGTCGATGGCATTAACTACTCAGGTCTGGGTGGCAGTGCGTTGCTGTTTGATATTGATCAGGTCACCTTGTATCGCGGTCCTCAGGGCACACGTTTCGGTGCCGATGCTATGGGCGGAATAATCGATCTGCAGTCTCATGCTCCGACTCAGGACACAGATCTGAAACTACGTCTGGGCGCCGGAAACTATAACAGTTACGAAGCAGGTCTGGCCGCCGGTACCGGATTGACCGATAACACTGCCGCCCGGTTCAGTGTGTATCAACGCGGCTCAGATGGCTATGTCGATAACCTTTACCTGGATAAACCAACCCAGGATCAGGAAGAGAGTCTGGCCCGTTTTAAACTGAGCAGCCAGCTGACAGACGCGTTGACTATGAACCTGGTAGTGCATCATATTGATATCAATAACGGCTATGATGGCTTTACACTGGATAACACACGTAACAGTGTTGCCAATCAGCCAGGTAAAGACACACAAAAAAGCGACGCCTTTGCAATCAGTGCGTTGTATACCGGCCTGAGTGCCTTTGATATCGAGCTTCAGGGCACAGGGTTACAGGCTGATACTGAGTATAGCTACGACGAAGACTGGACCTGTCATGATGCGACTCAGGCACAGCTTTGCGCCGCCGGGTTGCACCCGGATCACTATGTTGGCTTTGATAACTATCTGCGTGATCACGAACGTGGCAGCCTCGAGATAAAACTCAAAGACAAGCAAGGCGACTGGGTCATAGGTGCCTATGCACAGCGTCGTGATGTCGCACTCAGCCGCAGAAACGCAACTTTTAAGTCTCACTATGATGTCTCCAACCAGGCAGTATTTGGGCAGAAAGTCACGCTCCTGAATGATCAAACCCGCTTGATCACAGGATTGCGTGTGGAGCGCTATGACAGTGAATACACAGACTCCAATGGCTTCACCATAGATCAGGATGACACTATGGTCGGTGGTAAGCTGGCGCTGGAATATCAGGTGGTGCCACGTACCATGATCTATACCAGTCTTAGCCGGGGCTATAAAGTCGGCGGCGCCAATGGGGAAGCGCTGGCAAAATTCAAAGACAAAGGCTTCAGCATTCCTGCCTCAGCATTTTCGTTTGAACCAGAATATCTGTGGAATGCGGAATTTGGTGTGAAAGGCCAGTCAGAAGACAAAAAACACACACTTGCGGTCACCGCTTTCTATATGGAGCGCGAAGACATGCAGCTTAAACAGTGGACAGTGAGCGGTGTGCAGTTTGCAGGCTTCATCAGTAACGCGGGTAAAGGTGAAAACTATGGTCTGGAAATTGAGGGCCAACGTGTGTTCACCGATCAACTGACGCTGAACTACAGCCTGGGTTATCTCGATACTAAAATTGAAGACTTTGTGACGACTTCGGGTGAAAACTTCGATGGTCGCGAGCAGGCACAGTCACCTAAGTATCAATATGCGTTTTCAGCAGACTACAGCGTACTGGAAAATCTGGTTGTCACTCTGGGTCTCGAAGGTAAAGACGACTACTTCTTCTCTGACAGTCACAATGAACAAGCACCGAGTCAAAACCTGATCAATGCCAGTGTGAGCTATTATGGCGAGCAGTGGTCACTCACCGCCTGGGGTCGTAACCTGGCCGACCGTGATGTACCGGTTCGGGGCTTCTACATTATGAATGACCCACGCATTGGCTATGAAACCAGTCGCTACGTGCAATATGGTGAGCCGCGGGTCTTTGGCCTGACCTTCACGTACGATTTGTAATACCAATCCATACCGGTATAAAAAAGGCGCTCAGTGAGCGCCTTTTTTATATTCCAAGCGGACAGTACCAGCTGGTTATTCCGGCAGGTTGCGACCGTAGAACACTTCCTGGATCTCGCGGTTCAGACGCTCGCGGATCTGATCTTCTTCATCTGCATCCAGATCATCTGTTGTGATGCCGAACAAATAGGTGTTCAGATCGGTTTCTTTAAGCATCATCTTAGTGTGGAACAGATTTTCCTGATACACATTCACATCCACCATGTGATACGCCTCTTTGGTATCTTCAGTCATGTAATTCTGGATAGAGTGAATAGCATGGTCGATGTAGTGCTTTACGCCATTCACGTCACGAGTAAAACCACGTACACGATAGTCTATAGTCACCACGTCTGATTCCAGCTTATGGATCAGGAAATTCAGCGCCTTCAGTGGTGAAATAATGCCACAGGTCGAGACTTCAATATCGGCACGGAAGGTACAAATACCATCATGCGGGTGCGCTTCAGGGTAAGTGTGCACACAAATATGGCTTTTATCCAGATGCGCAACCACAGAATCAGGTAATGGACCTGGTGTTTCATTACTGTCGAACGTCTGCTGTTCAACCGGCTCTTCCGATACCAGGATGGTGACACTGGCGCCCTGTGGGTCGTAATCCTGGCGGGCAATATTCAGTACATTGGCACCAATGATATCGACAACATCGCGCAGAATGTCGGTAAGACGGTCAGCACTATATTGTTCATCGATGTATTCCAGATATTCTTTACGCTGCTGCTCGGTCTTGGCATAGCAAATATCATAGATACTAAAGCTTAAACTCTTAGTTAAGTTGTTAAAGCCATGGAGTTTAATTTTATCAAAGGGCTTGTTCACGATAGACCCACCTTAAAACGTGAAAATCTGCGCTGCAGAAATAAAAGTTCGCGGATTTTATACGAAAATAGCGTCTCGAAAAAGCACTATTTTGCGCTGTTTTCAACCACCTCATGGCTGTGGGTAATTTCTACTGCTTTTTCAAGCATTAAGGCCACAGAACAGTACTTCTCAGCAGACAATTGTACGGCCCGTGCCAGATGCTTTTCGGCCACATTATTGCCAGTCACTACAAAGTGTAGATTGATCTTGGTAAATACTCTAGGCGCACTCTCAGCACGCTCAGCAGTCAGCTCCACAGTGACATCGCTGACGTCCTGCTTGGCTTTTTTTAGAATGCTGACAACATCCACAGATGAGCAGCAGCCTGCCGACATCAACACCATTTCCATCGGGCTAGGCGCCGCGCTGTCAGCGCCTGCGTCGAATACTACGTTATGACCAGAATGAGAGCGACCAATAAAGGTGTCTCCGTCAACCCACTTCACACTTGCTTGCATGTTTATTATTCCTCGAGTTCCTAAAACTAATAACACCGCCAATAGGCGGTGTTATATTTGATACATAGCAGCCACGACTGCATTAGTTTATTGCATTGTCGAACAGGTTTTTAACCAGCCCGGCGAATTCCTCAATAAACTCTCTTTGTTCTTCAGTGACGCGCTGCTCTGTGACGCTGGAGAGTACTTCCTGCAAATCATACACAATGCCGTCAACTTCTCTGACTATCAGGCTACGTTGTTCGGTCGTCAATCCGGTATGTTGCTCACAGAGGCGGATCACGTGCTCAGCAATCACATCTTCTATTAACTCCAACACCTTAGGTGCATTGGCTTTCACCACACCCGGCTTCTCAAACAAGGCTAAGTGTTGCGTTAGGTACATGACTAACTCATCGTATCCTTGTTTATCTAAAACCATATATTGCCCACCTGAATGTATCAATGACATCTCCTATTGATTTAAGCAGAAACTAGTTTTGATTGCTACTTTTGATATTTGCAGACCAACAAAAAAGCAGCCGAGTCGAAGCTTGGCTGCTTTTTTCAATACTAAAGGGTGAGAAAATAAGCGTTTATTCTCTCTGAGTAAGATTTTACTCGATAGTCAGGCCCGGACTCAAGGTGCCTGGCAAAGTCACTTTGTCCAGCTCTACCGAAGCCACCGGGTATGCACAGTAGTCTGCTGCATAGTAAGCACTTGCTCTGTGGTTACCAGAGGCGCCGATACCACCAAATGGTGCGGCACTGGATGCGCCTGTGATTGGGCGGTTCCAGTTTACGATACCCGCACGACTGCGACGCAGGAAGTGCTCATAATCGGCCTGGTTATCACCCAGTAAACCGGCAGACAAACCAAAGCTGGTGTCGTTGGCTTTTTCAATCGCGGCATCAAAGTCGCTGTAACGGAATATTTTCAGTAGTGGGCCAAAGTGCTCATCATCAGGGAAGTCTGTCACATTGGTACACTCAATGATGCCTGGTGTTACAAAGCCAGTGCCTTCAGTGTGTGTCAGCTCAAGCAGGATCTCACCACCAAGCTCAACCAGCTGCTGCTGTGCAGCAACCATACCAGCAGCGGCATTGTTAGAGATCATTGAACCCATGAACGGCTGGTCTTCGGCATCATAATTACCGATCTTGATCGCTTTGGTCGCTTTAAGCAGTTGCGCCAGGATCACATCGCCCTGTTCACCTTCTGGCAGGAACAGTTTACGCGCACAGGTACAACGCTGACCGCTGGAGATAAACGCTGACTGGATGATGTCGTGGACTGCCGCTTTGGTATCAGCAACGTCTTTCACGATTAATGGGTTGTTACCACCCATTTCCAGTGCCAGGATTTTACCTGGCTGGCCCGCGTACTGCTCATGTAACAGATGACCGGTGCGAGAAGAGCCAGTGAAGAACAAGCCATCGATGCCCTTGTGAGACGCTAATGCTTTACCAGTTTCAACTTCACCCTGAACCAGGTTGATCACACCTTTTGGCAGACCAGCCTGTTCCCATAGCTTCAGCGTTAACTCAGCAACGTATGGTGTCAATTCAGACGGCTTAAAGATCACTGTGTTACCCGCCAGCAGGGCCGGTACAATGTGACCGTTTGGCAGGTGACCCGGGAAGTTATATGGACCAAATACCGCAACCACACCGTGCGCTTTGTGACGAATAACCGCGCGACCCACTGGCATTGGATTTTCAACTACGCCAGTGCGCTCGTGATAGGCTTTCTCAGAAATCGCGATTTTGCCTACCATAGCACCCGCTTCAGTACGCGTTTCCCACAATGGCTTACCTGTCTCCTGAGCAATGGCGACAGCCAGGGCTTCACTGTTTTCTTTCAATAGCTCGGCAAAACGCTTAACCACAGCCAAACGTTCTTCAAACGCCAGCTCACTCCAGCTATAGAAGGCTTCGCGCGCCGCTTTAACGGCACTGTCAACTTGCTCTGCCGTTGCTGCGTTTGCACGCCAGATCTCTTCGTTGTTTGCCGGGTTTACCGACGCAAATGCTGCGCCTTCACCTAAGCGCCACTCACCATTGATAAATTGTGCTGCGTGTGTTGTCATAATTCTTTCCCAATTAAAGAGTTGCAATACTAACGGTATCACCGTCAGCGATCTGCAGGGCCTTAGCTACCGAACCAGGGATCGCAACTTCCGTTGCTTTTTCTGGCAGCGTTAACGTCAGCGCCGTCGCACGATATCCCGCTAGTTTATCATTAGCTATCATCACGGGGGAACCTTCTGCGTCAATCTGCACCTGATCATCAATACGGACTGTGTACTTTTGCACTTCGCGTACAGTACGAATATTGTCGACTTTGGCCTCAACCGTTGGGCCGGCATCAAAAATATCCACATAACCATTGAAGGTAAATCCTTCACTTTTGAGCAGTTCAATCGCTGGACGGGTATTGTCGTGTACTTCACCTACGACTGACTGGGCTTCTTTGCTCAGCAGATTGACGTAGATAGGATATTTAGGCATCAGCTCGGCAATAAACACTTTCTGGCCAATGCCAGTCAGGTAGTCCGCTGTTGGAAAGTCCATCGAGAAGAAATGCTCTTCCAGCCACTGCCAGAATGGACTGTCGCCATTCTCATCGGATACACCGCGCATCTCGGCTATGACGGTATCCGCAAAGCGGTCACGATGCTGGTTGATAAACATGAAGCGTGACTTAGACAGTAATTTGCCATTCAGCCCGCGACGGTATTTATCACGCAAGAACAATGTGCACAACTCAGTGGCGCCGGTGTAGTCATTACACAGGGTAAGAATATCCACTGCTTTGTAAACATTTAACGTCCGCGATGAGTGGATCACTTTACTCAGATGGTAGTGATAAAAGGCATCATCAAGACCCACTGCGGCTTCGATGGCACTGGTGCCAACGACTTCGCCCGTCTCACTGTCCTCGAGCACAAACAAATAGCCCTCGTCAAAAGGAACATCTGTTTCTTTGCCAAATGAAGCAACTGAACGTTCGATCTTGTTTTGCAGCAATTCTTCATTGACCGGCAACGAAGTAAAGCCATGCCCCGACTCCTGGGCAATGTTTAAAAGCGCTGAATAATCGCTTTTCTGGATTGGGCGAAGGATCATCATGAGCCCGCTTACTCCTCAAAAAATGTAGATAGATGAGTCGCACACAAGTGCGACCCACATGTCACCGACTGGTATTAGGCGTTGTTCGCAACCACTTTGGCTACAGCCGCTTCGAAGCGTGCCATCCCTTCGCGAATATCCGCATCAGGAATAACCAAAGACGGTGTGAAACGCACAACGTTGGCACCGGCAACCAAAGACATCACGCCCTGGTTAATGCCCTCTACCAGGAATTCTTTCGCTTTGCCCTGATACTTGTCGTTCAGTACACCACCCAGTAGCAAGCCTTTACCACGGATCTCACTGAACACCTGGTGTTTCTCGTTGATCTCATTCAGCAGCTCGCGGAACAGCGCTTCTTTGGCTTTAACGCCATTCAGTACTTCCGGGGTGTTGACAGTGTCCAGCGCAGCCTCTGCAACCGCACACGCCAGCGGGTTACCACCGTAGGTTGAACCGTGTGTACCAATCTTCAGGTGCTTAGCAATCTCAGTAGTGGTGATCATCGCACCGATTGGGAAACCGCCGCCCAGCGCTTTAGCTGTGGTCAGGATATCAGGTGTTACACCCAGTCCCTGATACGCATATAGGTCGCCAGTACGACCAACACCGGTTTGTACTTCATCAAAAATCAGCAGCGCGTTGTGCTTATCACACAATTCACGTACACCTTTCACGAAGTCCGCTTCTGGTGAAATGATACCGCCTTCACCTTGTAGTGGCTCCATCATTACCGCACAGGTGTTGTCTGAGATCAGTGCTTCCAGTGCTGCCAGATCATTGTAGTCGCTGTGTACAACATCACCCGGCTTAGGACCAAAGCCGTCTGAATACGCAGCCTGACCACCCACGGTCACAGTGAAGAAAGTACGGCCGTGGAAGCCTTTATTGAATGCGATGATTTGTGATTTGTGCTCACCGAATTTGTCCAGTGCCCAACGACGCGCCAGCTTTAACGCCGCTTCGTTGGCTTCTGCACCAGAGTTCGCAAAATAAACTTTGTCTGCGAAGGTCGCATCAGTCAGTTTTTTCGCCAGACGAAGCGCCGGCTCATTGGTCATGACATTAGACAGGTGCCAGATTTTCTCGCCCTGCTCTTTTAGCGCTGCAACCAGTGCCGGGTGACAATGACCCAGACAATTTACTGCGATACCGCCCGCGAAATCGATATATTCTTTGTCATTTTGGTCCCATACGCGTGCACCTTCACCCTTGACTGGGATCACTGCAGAAGGTGAATAGTTAGGCACCATTACCTGATCGAAAAGTTCACGATTGATAGTCATTTTGATTCCTCATTTTGGTGAGTACAGCACTCAACCGGGGCAGGCAGTGATACATGAAATCTCAGCGACAGCGATGTAAAAGACCTGAATTTTTCCCAATTGGTGCAAAATTCATACGCTCATTATTTCAAAAAAAAGCGCATTTGTCTCATATTAAACACCGCTCTAGCCCTTGATATTCAAGGGATTAGTATATAATTGCAGTCTCAGTGAATAACTATTAAGGCGCCCACAATTAACGCCCCTATAACTTCAAGGTGTTTACTGAGATCCCCCGCTTGCCCGGAATGAATGAATAAGCGGGAAAAAAGTGTGGCTTTTTTTAAAGAATTGTCAATTGCAGGCTTTGTAGTGCTGTTTTTGACAGCAGATCCTGCTCTTCAGTGGTGAGCTGATTAAAGGCGAGCCAGTCTTTAGCTTCATCGGGCTCGAGTAAATGGGTGTCCTTAAGTACCTGATATTGGGCATAGCAATAGGCCTTGCGCACCACCTGGGTCAGTGGTAATTGTTCAGCGGCATGATTATGCGACTTTGGCAGATAGCTTTGCGCAAACTCTTCCATCGCCGCATTAAACGGCAAGTAACGAAACTCCATACGCTCAATCAAATACTGTGACACCGTTGCTGAGTGCTCCAGTAACAAATTACGCAAAAATAACGGATCGGGTTCCAAACCAACTAAGGCTGTATGCAAATCTTTTTGCTTTTTATCCCGGGCGATCTTAACTTTACCCTGCCAAACACGCTCAAAGGTGCGCAGATACAGGCGTGTCAGGGCAATTTTTCCGACATCCAACAGCATCCCCAGGGTAAAAGCATGCTGCTCTTTCACACCATATAAAGGCGCCAATGTCTTAGCTGCAATGGCCGTGGCCATACTCATGTCGCGTAATTTGCGTTTTAACAGTGGAAATGGCTCAGTGGAATGGGGCATCCAGTGACGCACCGCAAAAGTCGGGATCACCATCTGCAAATTTTCCAGACCCAGATAACGTAATGCCAGCGCCGGTGTGTCAACCTTAACCGCAGTCCCTTTGGCATTGACTTTGCGATATTGAGGCAAATTCACCAAAGACACTAAATCCCGCCCCATCCAGGACAAATCGTTGATCAGAGGCTCCAATCGGCCAACAGACGCCGACTTCACAGCCAGAATATCCAACACGGTTGGCACTGCCTCCTGGATCCCCACGACTTCATGGTAAATCGTGTCCAAATCTTCCAGCTGGGTGTTGATAGCCGACTCGATAACCTGATGCAGGTGGGTACTGGCCTTGGCGATATACTTGTGATGACTGGTGCTACGCTCCTGACGCTTTGTGGCCGCAGCAAGCTCTACCTCCAGCATAGTGCGCTGGGGTATACGCTCACCGAAATTCATATCAAAAGTATGAATGTAGCCGATCTGCTGCTGCGCAAAGTTATGGCTAATTAGTACATCATGGGCACGCTCTGCCAGAGCTTGTGCGATCCGAGATTGCCTAATGTCTTCAGTCATCAATTATGTTCTTTTTTGGTATTGTCTGGATTACTTTTTTAAGGTTAGAAGCGACTTATAAAGTTATCAAGTAGCTGCAGACCATGCTCGGTAAGAATGGCTTCCGGGTGAAACTGAACACCTTCCAACGCTCGCTCAGTATGGCATAAGCCCATGATTTCATCTAGTTCACCCGCGCTATTTTGCGTCCAGGCAGTCACTTCGAGCGAGTCAGGCAAACCACTTTGCTGCACCACCAGCGAATGATATCGGCATACTTCAAATCGCTCAGGTAACCCGTTAAAGGATCCCCCGTCGTTATGCACCAGGGTTGAGGTTTTGCCATGCATCACGTACTTTGCCCGAACAACTTGCGCCCCCAGCGCTTGCGCTATAGTTTGATGACCAAGACAAATCCCCAGGATTGGAATTTGACCCTGAAACGCGTCAACCACAGAGAGGGAAATACCTGCTTCATTCGGTGAACAGGGCCCGGGTGAAATCACAATGTGGTCCGGATTAAGTGCTCGAATCTCTGCCACCGACAGAGCATCGTTACGATGCACCACAACTTCCTGGTCAAGGCGTTGAAAATATTGCACTAAATTGAACGTAAATGAATCATAATTGTCTATCATAAGTAGCATACTGCGCTATCCTTGTGATTTCATAGTCAAACTTGGTTGGCTGCCTTTTATCATGTCAAAAGGCAGGGGAGCAGCTACTAACCAGCCACCTTTGGCGCAGTCTGTGACTGACTCTCTTTTTGGTATCCCGACGCCCCTTTAACGATATATCTGAGCTGCCAGATCAATCGCTCAGTCAATTCTGCGCGCTGCTGAGCATCCTGATCCAAAGCTTCTGCCCCAGAACTGAATACCAATGTCACCATGGCTTCTGCCTGCATGTAGGCATGATTCGCATCACAAGGGGTTTCGGTTTCGAGATAATGCGACAGCTCCATAATAAAATGCTTGATCTCTCTTGCGACAGCAGCGCGAAATGCAGGCGAGGTGCCGGAACGTTCGCGCAGCAGCAAGCGAAACTGGTTACTGGATGTCTCGATGAACTCCATAAAGGTCAGGACAGAAGTATGGATCACACTTCCGCCCCCTTTGGCAATTCTGCGCCGTGCCTGGCGCATTAGCTGACGCAAAGTCAGGCCAGCCTCATCGACCATGGTCAATCCCAACTCATTCATATCTTTGAAATGACGATAGAAGGAGGTAGGTGCAATACCGGCTTCCCGGGCCACTTCGCGCAAACTGAGGTTGGTAAAGCTGTGCTCTGCACTGAGCTGATTAAACGCCGCCTCAATCAGCGCCTGGCGCGTTTTTTGTTTTTGCTGGGCACGAACACCTGACATGGTCGCAGTTCCTATAATTTATTAGCTCAGATCAACAATAGGGGCAGTCTAATACTTGACGGCGCAACTTTGAAATACTATTTTAGCGTACAAGTGTACGCTGAGATTTTTAAAAATGAAAAAACCCCCTTTATTGTGGACTAATGTCTTATTTTTTAGTCTGTCCTTTCTTGCTGCGATTACTTTAGTGCCTTGGTATGGCTTTGAGTATGGCTATACGACCACCCACTGGATTGCATTTGTGGGCTGTATGTTTTACGCCGGTATGTCTATTACCGCCGGCTACCACCGTCTTTGGGCCCACAAAGCCTACGATGCTCACCCCGTTATCCAGGTCTTCTTTGCACTTGGCGGAGCCTTTGCATTGCAAAACAGTGCGCTGCACTGGAGCAGCGATCACAGGGTTCACCATGGCCAGGTAGATGACCCGGTGAAAGACCCTTATGCCGCGACACGTGGCTTCTGGTATAGCCATATTGGCTGGATGCTCAGAGACTATCAGGGCGATAGCTACGGCGATTACAGTAACGCTCGTGACTTGCAACGCAATAAAATTGTGATGTGGCAACACAAGCACTATCTGAAACTGGTCCTGTTAACGAATATTGGTATTCCTTTGATTTTGGGCCTGGTATTGGGAGACGTATTTGGCATGCTGCTGTTGGCTGGCGTGTTGCGTCTGGTACTTAGCCAGCACTTTACCTTTTTTATTAACTCTCTGGCCCACATCTGGGGCAAGCGTCCTTACACTGAGAAAAACACCGCCCGGGACAATGGCTTTCTGGCGCTGCTTACCTATGGTGAAGGCTACCACAACTTCCACCATATCTTTGCCAGCGACTATCGCAATGGCATTCGCTGGTACCACTATGATCCTACAAAGTGGATGATCCGTGGTCTGTCGTACCTTGGTCTGGCCAGCAAGCTCAAGCGCACACCGATTGAGCGGATCGAAAAAGCCAAGGCAGAAACCTTGCTGAATAAGACTAAAGTTACCCTGGCGAAATTGCCTTTGGCGCAGGATAAGCTTACATTGTTACAACAAGAGTATGATTTACTGCTGAAAAAGCTTCAGCACTTCTGTGCAGTACAAAAACAGGTACTGGAAACGAAAAAGCATGCCATGCGTGAACAATGCGAGCAATCAGCCCTGTTAAAACAGTATCAGGAACTGGAACAGGCCTGGCAGACACAAAAGCAAGCATGGCTGGCATTAAACTCGAGGTTGTTAAAGGGCGCCACCAGCTAACCCCGAAGCGGCCTCACAAGTCATTATTTAAGGTGAGGCCGTGACTAAGAAAACCTCCACAAAAGCACCCCGCCAGGACGTATCCTATCAATATGATGCCATCATCATTGGTACGGGTCCCGGCGGTGAAGGTGCAGCCATGAACCTGTCAAAAAGCAACCGCAAAGTGGCTGTGATAGAGCGACAAAAAGACGTCGGGGGTGGCTGTGTACACTGGGGCACTATCCCATCCAAGGCGCTGCGCCACTCCGTCAGCCGTTTGATCGAATACAAAGCCAACCCGCTGTTTCGCTTTAGCGAACGTCCACAACGGCTGACTTTCCAGGATATTTTGCATCACGCCAGTGATGTGATCAGCAAACAATCCAGCCTGCGTTCCAGTTTTTACGACCGTAACCGGATCCATCTTTATCAGGGGGATGCCACCTTTGTTGACGCACATACGATCCAGGTGCAGCATCTGGATGGCTCCAAAGAGTTACTGACTGCGCAAACCATCGTCATTGCCACGGGCTCCAGGCCTTACCGCCCACCTGGTGTCGACTTCGACCACCCGCGTGTCTATGACAGTGATACCATTTTGGACTTAACCCACAACCCGCAGCGCGTGCTGGTTTACGGTGCCGGCGTGATTGGCTGTGAGTATGCGTCGATTTTTAAGGGCCTGGGCGCCAAAGTGGATCTCATTAATACCCGCGATCGGTTGCTATCGTTTATGGATGATGAAATATCAGATGCACTGAGTTATCACTTCTGGAACAGTGGCATCGTGATCCGTCACAATGAAGAGTTTGCCAAGGTTGAAACCCAGGATAAAGGCGTAGTGCTGCACCTTCAATCCGGTAAAAAGGTTAAGGCAGATTGTATATTGTGGGCTAATGGTCGAACGGGTAATACTGATGCGCTGAACCTGGATGCTATTGGGCTCAAAGCGGACGGCCGTGGCCAGCTCAAAGTCAATGAGCATTACCAAACTGAAATAGACAATGTGTACGCCGTGGGGGATGTGATTGGCTATCCAAGCCTTGCCAGTGCCGCTTTTGATCAGGGCAGAATTGCCGCCCATGCCATAGTGCACGGTAAGTGCGATGACCGCCTGATCACTGACATTCCAACCGGTATTTACACTATTCCGGAAATGAGTTCAGTGGGCAAAACCGAGCAACAACTTACTGCCGCCAAGATCCCTTATGAAGTCGGCCGTGCCCAGTTCAAACATCTGGCACGTTCACAGATCACCGGCACCGAAGTCGGCTCGCTTAAGCTGCTGTTTCATGCTGAAAGCAAAGAAATTCTTGGGATCCACTGTTTTGGCGAGCGGGCCTCCGAGATCATTCACATTGGCCAGGCCATTATGGAACAAAAAGGCAAAGGCAATAATGTCGAGTACTTCGTCAATACCACCTTTAACTACCCGACCATGGCAGAAGCCTACCGGGTGGCCGCCCTCAATGGCTTAAACCGCCTGTGTGACTGACGCAAGTATAATTTCTGGCTGCGCTGCTAAAAGCGCAGCTCAGCACTGACGCGCCACAATTGTTCAATTTGTCGCGTCGGTAAATTAAAATCAGCCCGGTTTGCCACTTTAGACTCCAGATACTGAAATTCCATCCCGACATGCCATTGCTCAGTGACCTGCCAGCGGCCAGTCACGGTAATCGCGCCACCCTCACTGGTGTTCGGGTCAAACTCCCAGAAGTCCCTGTCTCTGACATCGAACTGCTCTACCCGCCCACTGACACGATAATCCTGCCATTTATGGGTCAGCAGAATAAACTGACTACTGAAGTCATTATCCACCCCACGCCGCTTGCCCATCGCAGTGTTGCCAGCCATGGCCTGCATAATAAGATGCGTAGCCCGGGTGATCTTAAAGCGGTAAGCCGCACTGTAAAACTTCGTATCCCAGGCATATTGTCCAGTGTGATAGTTTAATACACTCGGGTCGCCGTTATTATCGTACCAATACAGCCGCACCGTATGGCGTTTCTGATAATCCCAGTGCGCCCCAAGGTAATAGCCAAATCGACCATCCACTTCAGTAAATGGCTCCGTTTGCCACGCCTGTTTCGCCAATGGCGCTGCGTTTAGAGCGTTAATGGGCGCAAACGCAATGGCTTCGTTGAATACACTTTGCCTGTCGTGCACGGCCCAGCCGCGCCATGCCAGTAAAGTGCCCGCAGGGTCGTTGCCTTTATACAAAGCACCGACTAACTCCCAGTTATGACCGCTACGCTGTCGTCGCGGTAATCGGCTGTCACTGCGTTTAAAGCTCACTTCCGTACCAAAGGTCCGGATCTCCTCACCCAGCCAGGCATTAATCGCACTGTAGCTGTAGTTATAGGGAGATGACCAGCCTATATCCGGGTTTTCCAGTGACATTCTGGGGTAAAACCCGCCTACCCGGCCTTGCCACTGCCAGGGCCCTTTATTCAGGGTGTGGTATTGGGCAAATAACTCGGTAAACCCGACTTTGTTATCCGGATCAGGTACATATTGCGCACTGGCTAACAGTGACCATTTGCTCCCTAATTCTGTGCGCAGGTCGAGTATCCCACGGCTCAGATTGAATCGCTCTGATTCAGTGCCAAAACGATTAACTGCCACGCCTCGGTTATACCAGGATGCATGCTCACTGCTATTTTGCCAGCTTGCCTGAATAGCCCCTTTGTACTGAAAGCCTTGCGCCTGTGCAGCATTGATGGCCACCGCATTAAGCCCGGCCAGTAACAGCCATTGAAGTGATTTATTCATAGTCATCAAACTCATCACTGAAATCGTCCTGGAACATACCAAGTGCCTGATTCAATTGAATGTTAAGCTTATCACCGGATTTTACTCTTGATAACGAGTTGCTTTCCGGGCTATCCAGGTCCATAAACCCCTCATGCCAGACTTTCAAGACCACATCAGTAAGCTCCGCTTTGGGTAGCGAGATACGCGCGATCCCCTGCTGATCAGTCACAGCAAAGTGTGTAGAGTCAACCACCAGGATATAACCCAGCATCCAGTCGTGAATATTGCAGCCCAGCTCCACGGCACCGGTCGCTGAAAATGTCAGAGCCTGTGGCTGATCACGATACAGTTTGAATTCAAAGGATTTAGCGGGAGAAAATGAGTAAACATGATGCAATATAGAGTCATAATTAGGGAAAGACACTTCGGCTTGCTGAGGCACAATCAGCAAGTGCGGTGTAAACGCGCGATCTTTCTGGCCCATTTTATAACTTTGCTTTAAGACGGCCTGATCGGCAGTCAGCCCCTGCCCTGTTAACCACACAGCCGCACCGGGCAGCGCCTTTCCCTGCTTATCGACCAAGTGCACCGAGACCTGCCCACCTGCAGCAAACACACTGGCTGAGGCCAGAGCTAGGGCTGCCAAAGCAGTACTAAGAATATGTTTTAATTGAATCATTGCCTGAAATTTCCTTGCAGCATGAATTGAGTATAGGCCACAGATGTAGACCGGACGACTGTTAGTTTCCATTCATCGCATTTTCAAACTGAATACGTATGCAGAAAGTTCATCGCCCCTGGAAGATAACAGTATGCTAAACGCTCACTCACATTTGCAACCGAGATAGTTTATGCGATTAGTCTTCTCAGCAACAAGCATTGCCGCTACGTTGGTCGCCGGTTTATTTTCCGGCGCTACTGAGGCTGCGTCACACAGTGTCAGTTCACCCAACGGTAAACTGACCTTTCAGATCAGCGATGATAACACCCAGCCCAGCTACCAAATCACGTTCAACAACAAGGCGGTGATCGCCCCTTCAAAGCTGGGGTTTGATTTTGCCCGGGCGCCATCACTGCGGGATGGCCTGATCATCAGCAAGACTCTGCGTAACAGTGCAGATGAGCACTGGCAACAACCCTGGGGCGAGGCTCGAGAGATCCATGACCATCACAACGAACTGGTTGTGACTTTGGCAGACGAGCAGTCAAAGCAAGCACAGTATACGCTCAGGGTACGAGTATTTGATGACGGTGTGGGCTTTCGATATGAAGTCGCAGCCGATTCTGCCCGCTATATAACCCGCGAACTGACAGAGTTTGCTGTTGCAGACAGTGATCAGGCCAATGCCTGGTGGATCCCGGCACGCGGCTGGAACCGCTATGAGTATACATACAAAACCACAGCGCTACACGATGCGGCTCATGTTCACACCCCTTTCACCTTAAAGAACAAAAACGGCGTTCACATTAGCATTCATGAAGCCGCCTTGGTTGATTATGCCGCTATGACGCTGAATCAGCGTCGTCCTGGTACCTTTATCAGCGATCTGACGCCCTGGTCTGATGGCATTGCGGTAAAAACCAATGGCCACTTCACAACTCCCTGGCGCACCATACAAGTCGGTGCACAAGCCACCGACTTACTCAACTCCCGCCTGATCCTGAACCTGAATGAGCCTAATAAGTTAGGTGATGTATCCTGGGTGGAACCGGGTAAATACCTCGGCATTTGGTGGGGCATGCACATAGGTAAAAACACCTGGGGCAGTGGTGAGAAGCATGGCGCGACCACAGAGCGTACCAAAGAATATCTGAGCTTTGCCGCCGAGCATGGCTTTGATGGCGTACTGGTGGAAGGCTGGAATACCGGCTGGGATGGCGACTGGTTCTTCAATGGTGATGTCTTTAGCTTTACCGAGGCTTACCCGGATTTCGACCTGGATGCCATTGCCAAACATGGCGAACAAGTGGGTGCTCGCCTGATAGGTCACCATGAAACCTCAGGTAACGTCAGTAACTATCGTGACCAAATGGCAGATGCCTTTGCTCTGTACGAAAAAGCAGGTGTCCGCCAGGTGAAAACCGGCTACGTGGCTGATGGTGGCAACATCAAACGTATTGATGAACGTGGCCATGCCCGTTTTGAATGGCATGACGGTCAGTTTATGGTTAATGAGTATCTGGACAATGTGAAACTGGCTGCCAAACATAAGATCAGCATCAATACCCATGAGCCAATCAAGGACACCGGGCTGCGTCGTACCTATCCAAACTGGCTGACCCGTGAAGGTGCACGTGGCCAGGAGTTTAACGCCTGGGGCACCCCGCCTAACCCGCCGGAACATACCACTATGCTGGCCTATACGCGCATGTTGTCTGGTCCGATGGACTTTACTCCGGGCATTTTTGATATGAGCTTTAATGGTCTGGGTGATAAAACCAACCGACCACAAACCACCCTGGCAAAGCAACTGGCACTGTATGTAGTGCTGTACAGTCCGGTACAGATGGCCGCCGACTTGCCAGAGAACTATCTGGCCAGAGCGGATGCCTTCCAGTTTATCAAGGACGTGCCAGCAGACTGGGAGCAGAGTATCGCGCTGACAGGTGAGGTTGGCGACTACGTGGTGTTTGCACGGAAAGCGCGCAAACGCGGCAAGTACTCGGGTAAAGATTGGTATTTAGGGGCCATTACCGACGAGCACGCCAGAAGCATTGACGTCAAGCTCGACTTCCTTGAGCCGAGCCAACGCTTCGAAGCCCAGATCTATCAGGATGGCCCTGAGGCTGAGTGGAAACACAATCCCTATGATCTGAGTATTCAAAAACAGATTGTCACAGCACAGGATACGTTAACGCTGAAGCTGGCTACCAGTGGCGGTACCGCGATCCGCTTTAAAGCCCTTTAACACGAGATTCTTATCCATATAGCCGCCCGCAATAGGCGGCTTTTTATCAGGCAGCCACGCGTTTCAAGTGCGGTGTAATAAACTGGCTGAGTAGCAAAGAGCACCCTGCCAATGCCGCGCCAAAGTAAAACACCAGGGACTGATCATACAACCACACTACACCAAAACTGGCCGGGATCACCACAGCGGCTATATGGTTGATGGTAAAACTGACACCCGCAGTGGCCGCAATGTCCTCGGGCTGGGCTATTTTCTGGAAGTAAGTTTTCAGTGCAATGGCCATAGCAAAGAAGATATGATCTACCACATACAGCGCTGCCGCCAGCTGGGCCGACTCCACCAGCGCATACCCCACAAACACCAGTACTAACCCTGAATATTCCAGGGTCAGCGCCTTTTGCTCACCAATACGATTGATCATCTTGCCGATTTTCGGGGCAACAAAAATATTCACAACGTGATTGAGCATATACAGCGCAGTGATCTCAGCCACATCAAAGCCAAACTTTTCAACCATTAAAAAGCCGGCAAATACCATAAAGATCTGACGACGAGCACCCGAGAAAAAAGTCAGAATGTAATACAGGGAATATTGCTTACGCAGAATTAATTTCTTGTGCTGCGTTGCTTGCTGAACAAATTGCGGATGCGTTGCCGCCATAAATAGTGTCAGTACCAGTCCAGCACCGCCAAAGAGTAAGTAAACCCAGACATAATCGGTGGCCAGCCAGGTGAATGCAACCCAGATCAGACCAAAGGTGACCAAAGAGGCCATAGATTTAATAGACAGCAGCCGACCTAACTGCTCTGGTGCCTCTTCTTTGCTAAACCATTGTAAACTCAGCGACTGATTAAGCGTTTCAAAATAGTGAAAGCCAATGGACATCAGCACTGTTGTGGCATACAGGCCATACACGCTGGGGAAAAAGCCCGTCAGCGCGACCCCGATTGATAATAAACATAAACTTACCAGCGCAAAGGTTTGCTCCTTCAGCACCAGCAATACAAATACGGCCGTAAAAGCCAAAAAGCCAGGCACCTCGCGCAATGACTGCAACATGCCAATATGCGCGCCAGTAAACGCAGCCTGTTCAATAGCAAAGTTATTAAGTAAGGCATTCCAGGCAGAAAAGGTCATTGCCATGACAATGGTCGCCAGTACCATAAAACTCATCGGCGAGGGCACAAAGAGTCGGGTTGGGTTTTTCATTCACAGTCCTTAAGCACATTGATTGCCGTTATTAGCCCGGTTAGTATATGAGCTAGGCACGCTGGCTAATATGGAAAATCATGACACAAAGTTTATCAAATCGGACAGATGCTTCCTGGCGCAGTGTGTCCAGCCGGTTTAAACGAAAGACACTGGACAGACCCGTCTTCCCCCGGCCTACCACTATGCCCGCCAATGAGCATGTGCGCTCACACAGCCATCACTGGGGACAGATCACGTACATCAGTGATTCGGTCATGACCATTTTCACGCCGCAGGGCACTTTCGTCATTCCACCGCAACAGGCGTTGTGGATCCCACCCAATGTGGAGCATGAAACCTTCTGCCGCTATGGCGGACACTTTCGCAGTGTCTATATCGATGAAAAGTATGCTGAGATACTAGGCGACCAGGCGAAGACCCTGGTGGTTGATACCCTGCTCAAAGAAATGATCCTGACCATCTGCACCTGGCCCGAAGACTATCTGCTCGATGATAAAACCGAGCGCTTTATCCAGGTATTTATCGATCGACTGGAGCTGGCGCCCACCAGCGCGTTTTTTATTCCCAAGGCGGATGACCAGCGACTGCTGCCGATTGTCAGTGAACTGTATTCTAACCCGGGCTGTACACGGACTTTGGAGCAGTGGGGTGAACAAGTTGGTGCCTCGGCCAGAACACTGAACCGGCTGTTTCATAAAAGCTTTGCCATGAGCTTTAGTCAGTGGAAGCAAAAACTCAGAGCACTGCGTGCGGTGGAAATGCTCACCGCCGGAGAAACCCAGCAGGCCATTGCCCAGCAACTGGGTTTCGAATCCAGCTCGGCGTTTAACAGCGCGTTTAAGAAGTACTTTGGTACAACCCCCCGGCAATACATAAAACGCTAATATCCCCCTGCAGAGAGAAGATAGTCAGCTCATCATAGGCTGATGATCAGACGTTACCTGAACTGGAGCAAATAACTCAAGGCAGTTTAAAAGAAAAAGGGGCCACAAGCCCCTACGATTCTAGATTTGTGTGGCAAAGTCCATCACGGCCTGTAGTAACAAACGGCTTGGCGGCTCAGCTCACCCGGCACGCCAGTAAAGCCAAATTTACACTCATATTCCGCACCTTGAAACCAGTTTCTTAAAGCAAATTCAATGTCAGTGTAACGCTTAAAAGATTGAGACGTACTTCCGGGAGCCGGATAAGTTGCAGTTGTCTTATTATTATCCTGTTTAAACTTAACTTCATCAGTGCCCTGGCATCCATCTTTCGTCATGATACAAATGTTAGTAGGCACTTTCTTGCCGTCTTTGCGTACACTGAAGTGCATGGTAATACCAGTTTTATTCAATTGACCACTTTCGCCAGACACTAAGTTTGCAATCTGTTTGATCGACTCATCTACCGCCTGGACACCTGCTCGGACCGCAGCACTATTCAGGAAGGCCTGAACCAGCCCCTGTTCCTGTGCCGGTGGCGCAGAAGGAACCGGACGTCGGCTTGTTCGTTGCACATGCTGGAACTGCTGCATTTCAAACCCGTACATTTCATAGCTTTGCTGCTCTTCTGGCACATTACCATGTGGCGTACAGTTATTCCTCGGATCCATGCAGGGGTCATATGGTACATAGCGGTAAGAATAGAGACCACGATTTATCCCTGCACGGATAAAGTCCTCAAGTATGGTTCGGGTATGCGCCTGCGTCATACAATAGCCGTTGTTGATCGTACACAATGAAGAAAAAGTAATATTCTGCATCTTGCCGTTGGCCACGGTCAGAAATACTTGGATCTCTTCCCCTTCCCGGGTTTTGAAGTATATTTCTTTATGAGGGGTAGCAAATGTATTCATGCTGATAAACAGACCCAGCAAGGCAAAAATCATTTTTTGCATTTTTTCATCCTTAAATATTAGACTCAACTTTTCATCTATGTTTCCATAAACGGAAACAAAAATTAACAAAAAAAACACCAAAAATCAACGCGCATTGCAAATTCAAGCTTAGAGATATAATTTGGATATTTTTCAGCCAATTAACATCGTAATACTGTACAGTAACTCAAGAGACAAGTACTCTGAGCGCCTTTCTTTGTTGTAACCTGCATGGGGTGTCATGAGCACAGCATTTTCGCGTCGATTTGTTACCTTAATCGACCAGTTTAGTGCCGGAAATAAGCGTCAGTTTGCGCTACTTACCGGCAAATCACCGTCGCATATTTATCGTATTTGTCGTGGTCTCAGCCGACCATCTGTTGCTTATCTGGAGCATTTGTACAGTCTATTTGGCCTGGATCTGAACTGGTTGCTTACAGGTGAACAACCCATCGACCATGCCACGCACTCTGGTGGACAGGACATGCTGATGGTACCTAAGCTGGATGTGGAAGCCAGTGCCGGCTTTGGTAGTATCAATGGCAGTGAAGATATCACCGAGCAGTTTGCCCTGAATAAGCGCTGGCTAAGTACTCAGCTGGGCGTACACAGTGAACAGCTGGCGTTTGTGACTATTCGTGGTGACAGTATGCTACCGACTCTGCAACACGGCGACATGGTTCTGGTTGATTTGAGCCAGCGTGATGCCAATAAACGCGGCGTATTCGTATTGCAAACCGAAGATGGCCTGATGGCTAAACGTTTAGTACAACACCGGGATCATATTAGTGTGGTGAGCGATAACCCGGATTACCCAGCCTGGCAGATCCAGGCCGACAATGCTCAGCAGCATGGTATCGCAGGCAGAATCGTCTGGTGTGGTCGCAGTATGTAACCCCTAAGACAGCAAAAAGCCAGCATATGCTGGCTTTTTGTTATTATAGCCTGATGGCTACGGGCGCGGAATAAACCCAACGGCGTCGTATGCCGCTTTCAGCGTTTTCTCAGCACGGGCTCCGGCCTTTTCTGCGCCGTTGCGCATGATCTGATCCAGCAGCGCCTGATCTTCACGGATCTCTCTGAATCTTGCCTGCATCGGCTCCAGCATGGCCACAACCGCATCAGCAGTGTCTTTTTTCAGATGACCATACATTTTGTCGTCGTACTCAGGCACCAGATCAGCCACATCGCGTTTGGTCGCCACTGACAACAGAGTCAGCAGGTTAGAAACGCCAGGCTTTTCTTCACGGTCAAAGTAAATGCGCGCCTGCTCATCTGAATCCGTCACTGCTTTTTTAAGCTTTTTCTCAATCTTTTTCGGTTCATCCAGAAGCATAATGTATGCATTGGGGTTGTCGTCCGATTTAGACATTTTCTTTAACGGATCCTGTAAGCTCATTACCCGTGCACCCAGCTCAGGAATGTACGGTTCCGGAACTTTGAATACATCACCATATAAGTTGTTAAAGCGCGTTGCGATATCACGGGTGAGTTCAAGGTGCTGTTTCTGGTCTTCTCCCACAGGGACCTGATCGGCCTGATAAAGCAGAATGTCCGCAGCCTGAAGTACCGGATAAGCAAACAAGCCAACGTTGACATTATTGGTGTTCTTGGCTGACTTGTCCTTGAACTGAGTCATTCGATTCAGCTCACCCATTTGCGCATAACAGTTCAGCACCCAGCTTAACTGGGCATGCTCTGGCACCTGCGACTGTACAAACAGCGCCGATTTTTCAGGGTCGATACCACAGGCCGCATACAGCGCGATACCATCTAAAACGCGATCACGCAGGACACTTGGCTCCTGACGTATGGTGATGGCATGCAAATCAACCAGCATAAAGAAACAATCATGATCTTCCTGTAGCTTAAGCCACTGGTTAATGGCACCTACATAATTGCCTATTGTCATACCACCGGTTGGCTGAATGCCACTTAATACTACTGGTTTAGTCATTGTGTTCCTTTAGTCCTATATTTGTTTAAGGTTGATTTAAAATGGGGATTATATCCAAGAAGCCCTCACAGAGGTACTCTGGATTAAATGTCGCCAGGTCCAGTCCTTGATTGTACCCATATTTAAGTGCAATCACAGGCATTTTTGCAGCCTGAGCGGCCAGAATGTCACTTTTTGAATCGCCCACCATGATGGCGTCTTGCGGTGCAATATTAAGTTGCTCGCAGGCAGACAGCAGTGGCTCAGCCGCTGGCTTTTTAGGGCCATCGTCGCCACACACCACCACATCAAAGTGCGTACTCAAATTCAGGTTATTGAGTAGCTGTAGTGTAAATTCCCGGCTTTTATTGGTTACGACCGCTTTGGGGACATGATTGAATGCTGCCAGCACGGTTTCGACATTGGCGTAGAGCAAAGAGTACTGACCAACCAGCGCCCGATAATGTCCGGCAAAGCGTTCTTGTGCTTCCGCCACCAGGCGCGGCGGTAACTCTGCGTTTACCTCATTACTACCACTGAGACCACGTTGCACCAATATATCGATCCCGTTGCCCACCCACTCAAGCACCTGAGTGCGACTGACCACAGGAAATGCCACTTCCGTTAACGTCAGATTCAGTGCCATATACAAATCATGCGCACTGTCGACCAGTGTACCGTCGAGATCAAATAAAATACCCTGATATCGCATTAGCCCACCTTAGCGAGCTCTGTACGCATCGCATCAATGACCGTCCGATAGTCTGGTTGATTAAAAATAGCCGAACCAGCGACAAACATATCAGCACCTGCTGCCGCAACCTCAGCGATATTATCGACTTTAATGCCGCCGTCGACTTCAAGGCGGATTTTCCGACCACTGGCATCAATACGCTCACGTACCTGGCGCAGTTTATCGAGTGTTTGAGGGATAAAACTCTGGCCACCAAAACCCGGATTCACAGACATCAGGAGGATCTGATCCACTTTATCCATGACATAGTCCAGATAATGCAGTGGTGTTGCAGGGTTAAGCACCAAGCCCGCTTCGCAGCCCTGCTCTTTAATCAAACCCAGACTGCGGTCAATATGCTCACTGGCTTCTGGGTGAAAAGTAATAATGTCAGCCCCCGCTTTCGCAAATTCGGGGATGAGGCTATCTACGGGTTTGATCATCAAATGTACATCTATTGGGGCGGTGATCCCATAATTGCGTAAGGCTTCACAGATCATTGGGCCAAACGTCAAATTGGGGACATAATGATTGTCCATGACGTCAAAATGCACAACATCTGCACCGGCAGCCAATACTTTGGCAACGTCTTCACCCAACTTTGCGAAGTCGGCAGACAAAATGGACGGTGCAATTAAGAACTCGGATTTATTATTGTTCTGCGACATACTACCCCCTGAAACAAAATGTCAGCGGCTACTGTAACCCATCTGAGCGCTAAAAACACCTGATTGTTGGGCGCTCGTAGCAATCTCATTTGCGAGTAATTGCAACTTTTGCAAGACAAAGCGATTGTTTAATAATCACCCATAGTGTACTATTTAAAGATAACTATTCACTGGGGATATGGTTATGTTAGGTCAGCTAAAAACACGGACGCTTTTGCTTACGGCTGCTGTAATCTTGTCTGCTGGCGTGTTTTCGTTCAGCGGTGATGATGCCTTAATCGCAAAGCACGATATGTGTCAATGTTCTACAACTCAGGTGAGTCAGCATGCGCAAGCTAATGCATGTAAGCTGGAATCACATACCAGCTGGTACGCCTGGCTTACAGGCGGCAGCAGTAATGGGCAATTCCATTACCTAGACTTGCTTGAACTGTTACTTGGATCAGATGACGAGCAGACTTCAAGTCAGTTTTCACAATTTTAATTGATTACAAGTACACTTAGCTAAGGCGAGTTTGTATTTGTACACTATACTGATCGGTATCTTAGTTCAGACAGGAGCCAGGACGCCGTGACAGAACGACTCTTCATACTCATTCAGAGTGTACTTGCTGCGATGTTTGGTGTGCAAAGCCAAGCCAAATATCGCGTCGACTTCAGCCAGAAACACTTTTGGCCCTTTGCCTTGCTCGCCGTTTGCTTTGTTATCTTACTGGTGCTGATGTTGGCTTGGTTTGTTAATTCAGTGGTGCTCTCGCGGCCATAAACCAGCAAACGCTGACAGGTTAGTCGTGATACAAGGCCATAAACCAGCAAATGCTGACGGGTTAGTCGTGATACAAGGCCATTAGCTCATCAACCCGGTTCCGGCCTGTACCTTTTGGGCTAATAGTCCGCTTTACCTGGATCACATCCAGTTTAGCTTGGCTATATATTTTGCGAGTCAGCACAGTGTCATGGTTGGAAATAAGTACAGGAGTACGCTGCTCAAACGCGGCCGTCTCCGCCAGATTAGCAAGTTGTGCCTGGTCATCCAGATTGAATCCGCCTTTAGCATAGGCTGTAAATGAAGCGGTTTTGCTCAATGGCACATAAGGTGGATCACAATACACCACAGCTTTGTCTGGAATACGTTTAAAGACCTGCTCATAGCTCAGGCAGGTAAATGTGGCCTGCTGTGCTTTTTCTGAAAAGAAGTACAGTTCGTTTTCAGGGAAATAGGGACGCTTGTATTTGCCAAACGGCACATTGAAAATGCCCTTCAGATTATAGCGGCACAAACCATTGTATCCATGGCGGTTCATGTATAAAAACAGAATAGCCCGTTCATATACGTCGACACTTTCATTAAACTGCTGACGATACGCATAGTAAGCGTCGGAATGGTTGTTCAGATCCACAAATAGCTTTTTGGCATCACTGATGAACTCATCCGGCGTGCGTTGCAGCTCTTTGTACAGATTAATCAGATCCGCATTGATGTCATTGAGTATGTAGTGCTTAAAGTGACTGTTGAGAAAGACAGATCCGGCCCCAACAAAGGGCTCCACCAGAGTTTCGGCCTCTTCATTTGCGGCTTGCAAACGCTTGGTAATGTCTTCCACCAAGGCGTATTTTCCACCTGCCCATTTTAGAAAAGCTCTGGTCTTTTTTTGCATGATCTGACTAGTTACCCCAAAGTAGCGCGATTCTACACTATTTTTGTGTTTGTGACTGTTGGATTTGTTGCTTAATTTGCACGATACGTTTAAAAAACGGCTGACCTGCCAATACCGCTTCCGGTAAGTTAGCACGCGCCTGTTTCGCCTCATCTAAAGTCGCAAAGGGTGCTATAGTCACAAACCACCAGTCTTTCCCGGCACGCACTACCTGTGCAGTACGGATCTGTGACAATTTATGCTGTTCGATGTACCGACGTGCTACGGTACGGTCGGTGACAGCAAGTAACTGAATTGTCCAGGCATTGCTGTCCTGAGCCATAAACCAGTCATTGTCAGAGATAGCCTGTGGCTGCGTATCATTTGCAACCTGTACTGGTTCAACTGCGGGTTCTGGTTGCTGTGTTTGGTTATCTATCACTGGCTGTACGATGTCATTGGGAGGCGCCTGCTCTGAAAGCACCTGCGCAACAGCTGGGACATCAGCGGCACTTTGCAAGTCTGGTACGGGTGTTACATCACCTCCCTGCTCTTGTGCAGGGACCACACTCTGACTTGTATCCTGCTCCGTATCACTCAGAGTTAAAGCATTCAGTATGGACTTCACATCATGCTGCCCCATACTCTGAGTATCCTCGCTTTCTTCAGCTTGCACCTGAGGTTTAGGCAGCTCAGCCTCAGACAACACCTCTTGAGTTGTCAGCACCGTCGGCTGTGGTAGTTCGGTGACGGCTGTTTTTTCAACATCCTGTTGCATGCGCAATAGGTCCGCCCAATCTTTTTGATATACCACCGCGACCAGCAATAATATGCCAATCGCAATAAATGCCCCAAAAAATCCACGTAGTTGTCGACGGCTTATTGTTCGCTCAGACTTGAGCGTCAGTTGATGCTGATTTTGCTGCCATTCCAACAAAATACTGGGGTTGCCACCTGACTCATTTAAAAAAGTGGAGAAAATCGGATCTTCTTGTGGTGGAAGTTCCTGAAAGAACATCGCCATCAGACGGCGACTTTCCGTTAATGACAAGGGTTCCAGGTGAATATCCAGCGCCTCGGGTAATATCTTTGGCGCTTGTCCTGTCGTCAAAATATATAAAGTATCAGGTGCTTTTTTCGCCAGCAACTGAAGTTCCTGGATAAGTTCATCACTGAGGTGACGTGCACCATCAATCACCCACAAACACGGCCCACAGGGTTGTTCATTGTACAGAACAAAAAAATTCTCACTCAATGACAACTTATGATCAACCAGGGGAGCACGAAAACTGTTCTCTAATAATTGCTGAACCAGTTCGGTGTCTTTGGTATGCGCGCTGAGCTTTACAAAGGCTTTATTGAATTCAGGGTATTTATCTGTGATGAAAGACTCAGCCAGATAGCTTTTACCCAATCCGGAGTTACCAACCAGGCATATAAGATTCTGCCCATACTCAAACTGCATTGCAATCCGGTCGACCAGGGCAGCCCGACTCGGTAAGATTTGCGACTGCATCAGTGCCCTATTAGCTGGCCTAAGGTGTCATCAGATACGTCGTCCACCAACTGACATTCGCCCAGTGCAGTTGGTACGATAAAGCGGATCTTACCTTGCTTGTTTTTCTTATCTTTACGCATATGGGAAATAAACTGTGCCGTTGTCATAGACTCTGGCGCTGCAATCGGCAGTTGATACATTTCCAGTAACGCAGCAATACGCGCCACTTCATTGCCTGTCAACGCGCCTCTTAACTGCGCCAATCGGGCAGCAAGCATCATGCCTGCAGCGACAGCCTCACCATGTAGCCAAACACCATAGCCCATCTGCGCTTCAATGGCATGACCAAACGTATGACCCAAATTCAGCAGCGCACGTAGCCCTGCTTCCTTCTCGTCTTTTGCCACAATCTCAGCCTTAATGGCACAACAGCGGTGGATCACTTGCATCAGCAACTCAGTGTCCAGGCTTTGCAATGCCCTGCTATTGTGCTCAAGCACAGTCAGGAAGGCTTTGTCGTAGATCAGACCATATTTGATCACTTCTGCCATACCAGCGGCAAACTCTCTAGGTGGCAGGCTTTGTAGCGTGTTGGTATCAATAAACACCGCTTTAGGTTGATAGAAGGCGCCTATCATGTTTTTGCCCAGAGGGTGATTGACTGCCGTTTTGCCACCAACCGACGAATCAACCTGAGATAGCAAGGTTGTGGGGATCTGAATAAATGGCACACCGCGTTGATAACACGCCGCAACAAATCCGGTCAAGTCACCCACGACACCACCACCTAAGGCGATCAGGCAAGTATCCCGCCCACAATTATGCTCAAGCAAGAATGCACTAACGCGCTCAAACCACTCAAGTGTTTTGTATTGCTCACCATCAGGAATACAGAAATGCAGAGGCTCTGTGCCATTCAACTGCATTAACAGAGTATCGAGATACAGAGGTGCAACCGTCTCGTTGCTAATGATGACGGGGCGCGCATTGCCAATATGCTGCAATAACCGCCCCTTATCGGAGAGAAGATCTTGGCCAATATAGATAGGATAGCTACGCTCGTTTAAATCGACTTTTAATTCAAGCATGTGCTGTCACCTCCTATCTAGCCTACATGTTTAGAAATCTAACTTCTCAATAATTTGATTCGCCACTACTTTGGCGCTTTGCTCATCTGTGCGTACAACGTGATCCGCCACTTCTTTATAAAGCGGTTCACGTTCGTTTGCCAGACGTACTAATACGTCGCGTGAATCTTCTTCTGTTTGTAGCAAAGGACGACGCTTATCGCGCTGTGTACGTGCTACTTGCTTTTCAATTGGAGTCTCAAGATAGACTACAATACCACGCGCAGATAGCTTGTTACGTACCTCTTTACTGATGACTGAGCCGCCGCCAGTAGCCAATACGATGCCTTGCTTTTCGGTAAGATCAGAAATCACGGTCTCTTCGCGACGACGAAACCCTTCTTCCCCTTCAATATCGAACACCCAGGAGATATCGGCCCCTGTACGGCGCTCGATTTCTTGATCTGAATCGAAGAACTCCAGATGTAATTGGTCCGCAATGTGACGACCAATCGTGCTCTTACCAGCCCCCATTGGGCCTACCAGAAATATATTACGTTTCTCAGCCATATCTTTTTAGTACAAACGAACTCTAAAATTTGAAATAAAACCCCGCCTAACGACCTGGCCCCAAAATTAAGGAGGGGATTATCTCAGCATTCAATGCGTGATTTCAAGTCAAAAGGCAACTTTCACGCCCATTATTATTATTTTAGTCTGACTAGAGTGAGTCATGCATGATCTTAGGCGTCACAAAAATCAATAACTCTCTCTTTTCATTGATTTCTCGTGTGTTCCTAAACAAGACACCTAAATAAGGCACATCACCCAGTACCGGTACCTTGCTCACCGCATTGGTCATTTCCTGCTGGTAAATACCACCCAATACGACTGTCTGACCATTTTCTACCAATACCTGTGTTTGGATCCGTTGCGTGTTTATCGCCACCGCGGGGCCATTGGCTGTTTGCACTGTATCACCTCGCGTATCCTGCGTTATGACAAGATCCAAAATAATTTTATTATCCGGTGTAATTTGTGGTGTCACCTCTAAACTCAACACCGCTTTTTTAAACTGCACGGTTGACGCACCACTTGAGGCTGATTCCACATACGGGATTTCGGTACCTTGCTCAATACGTGCCGTCTTCTGGTTTGCTGTCGTGATACTCGGTGTTGCGATGATCTCACCCTTGTTTTCCTGCTCCAGCGCTGACAGTTCCAAGTCTATCAAAGTCCCATCTGACAATTTGGCAATGTGCATGCCTAAGCTGCCTGCGGGGTTTTGCACCGGCAGATTCACGTTCAAACGTTCGGTCAAGTCAGGGATAGTGCCTCCGGAGAGCTTATTGGTGGCTTCCAGAGTGCCCGAAATCGCGTCGGTGCCTTGCTGGTCACTGAACCCCCAGCGGATACCTAAATCTTCCTGAACATTATCAGATACCGTCACCATACGAGACTCGATACGTACCTGCTTAACTGGCACATCCAGCGTCTCAACCATGCGTCTGACATTCTCAATGCTGCGTGATGTATCCTTGATCAATAAGGTATTGGTTCGCTTATCAACCGATACACTGCCGCGCAAGCTGATGATCGAGTTTTCATCTGTTTTTAGCAGATCAGCAAACTCCTCAGCTTTGGCATAATTGAGTTGAATATACTCGCTATATAAAGGTTCAAGTTCCTCGACCTGACGCTTCGCCTGCAATTCTTTCGCTTCTCTGGCTGCCAACTCCTCAGACGGTGCCACCATTAAGATGGCGCCTTCCATCCGCTTGTCCAGCCCTTTAACCCGCAACACCACATCTAATGCCTGATCCCAGGGAACGCCGTCCAGACGTAGCGTAATGTTCCCGGTTACTGAGTCACTCGTGACCAGGTTAAAGTTATTGGTATCAGCAATGATCTGTAGCACTGAGCGAATTGGAATGTCCTGAAAGTTCAGCGTGATCGGCTGACCCTGATAGTTTTTCTTGTCTGTGTAAGAGAATTCCTGGTCGTCTTTTTCGACTGTCAGCGTAAAAATGTTATCCAGTTGCTGATAATTGAATTTAAATGCCCCATTGGGCTTAATCACCAGCCGACTCTTGCCTTCTTCCCGGAACGTTTCTACCGTACTTACAACAGTGCCAAAATCCACCACGTCAAGTTCATACAGTAACTCATCAGGAATATCGATGTGATGAAAGTCAGCAAAGATCTGCCCGCCCCGTTCCTGTACATCTATTGCCGCCTGGCTGGAGTCCAGGAATGCCAGGATCTGCGCCGCGCCTTTTTCTGTGCGCCTGAAGTCAATATTTTGGATCCGATTCATCGCACTGTGCAGTGTATCTGCCTGTGTATCATCGCTGGTAACCGGAATAGGCTGATCAGAAACCTTAACGTAAACCAGGTTGTTCTTTACCTCGGTACGATAAAGTTTGAGGGCTTTCATTTGCACACTGAGTACGAAGCCACCATTTTCCATTCGGCTCTGGATCTGTTCAATGCCAGCCTTGTTTACCTTGAGTAATTCCAGGCTTTCTTCAAATTCAGCATCCGGAAAAAATAGCTCAATGCGTGCGGGCTCGTTCAGTACCTGTACTTTTGGTTCAATGGCCAGTTTTTCGTCAAAGACAAGCTGCAATTCTGTTTCGCCGGTTGGCACCGGGTTGTAACGAACATCATACAGCATTGGCATCGCATGGGAGAACAGCGCAGTCCCCATTAAAATGCCGCCCATCAGCGTTTTCACAACGTATTTGATCCCGTCGCGCGCAATCATATTTTCACCTTTTTATTATTCACCGGCACCGACGTCCTCGGCTTCCACCATTTCGACTTTGCTCAAGCGCTCTTTCCAACACCCTGTCCCATCCGGGATCAGCTCCATCAGCTCGAGATGGTCGGCCTGTACACTGACAACTTTACCGTGATACAAGCCCATATATTCGTTTTTCTTTATTCTGAACAAGCCCTGCTCGCCAGCACGGATCAACGCCCAAATTGTTTCCCCCCGAGTAATGGTTCCTTTCATAATCAGGTTATCCAAGGCGTATTTTTCTAACGGATCCCGTGGCCGATTGGGGTCTGGATGCAGACAGTTTTTTACTTGCACCAATCGACTTTCAATGACTTCAGGTTGCGGTGCCACAAAAGGACTACGTAATTTACCCGCACTGTAGGGGAAGTGCTCAAACTGCGCCATTTCGGGCATAGGATCTATGCTCGGTGTCGCATTAGCCTGCACCCGATCGATAAACTCTTTTTGTTCTGCGGTATTATCATTGCAGGCTGCGAGCAATACCAGCGGCAGCACGATGAACAGGTGCCTCATTAATCAGCCTCCTGTTCGTAGCGATAAGTTTTTGCCACCACACTGAATACCAGTTGATTATTGCCAGCCCCTTCAATACGAAAATCGTGTAGGCTCACGATCCTTGGCAGTTGTGCCACTTTGCTGACAAACTCACCAAACTCATGATAGGTGCCGACCACCTCGAGGTTAATAGGTAGCTCAGTGTAAAACTCTTTTTTCACTTCGGGCAACCAGCCAATTTTTAGAAAGGTCAGCCCACTCGATGTCCCCACATAGGTCAAGTCGTCGAGCAGTCCCGGAGTTTCATTTGAAGTCGGCAATTTTCTTAATAGCTGAGAAAACTGCGCTTCCATATCCTTCATTTGCTGGCGATACAGCTCCAGGTTATTCGCGCGACCATATTTAATCCGATAACTGGTGCGCAAATCTTCTTCTTCTTTCACTGCGTGCTCAAAATTTGCCACGGACGCAGACACTAACATGCTGTAGCCGACCACCAGCATCACAACCACAACCACAACACAACAAATGGCTTTGACTGGCATTGGCCATTCGCCAATATTGTCCAGTTCAATCTCGTTCCAGTCGATCTCCTGCAGCGACTTCAGGTCAAATTTCATGGCCTAGTCCCCCGCCTGCTTGGTCTGCGCTAATTCTGCGCGCTCTTTTTCCATTTGTGCGAACGTTTTAACGTAAAAGTTCATTGTAAAATTACTCAGTAAGCGTTCTTCACGCTCACCGGCAACAATGCCCTGAAGCAAAGGGTCTCGTAGTAAATAGGATGACTCAACCGCCCGCAGCATTTGCGACAAACGGTTATTCGACTCACTGCGCCCGATCACTTTGATCATATTTTGCTGGCGCTCCAGACTGGTCAGATAAACACCGGCCGGTACTACGCGCGCAACTTCATCAATCAGCTGAGTGCCCAAGTTACGATTGCTTTGCAGCTCTTCAATTAAGCGAATACGACGTTGCAGGTTTTCTTTTTGCTGGTTGAGTCCCTGTATCTCGCCAATCCGCTTATCCAGTTTTTTTATCTCACTTGAAAGATAGCGATTTTTGATTTCCTGTCCTTCTCTGAGCGTATCGTAAAACGCCCCGATCCCGTACATCAACGCCAGACTGGCAGCAACAATCACGCCCAAAATGGTCAGGAATTTTTGTTGAGAAGCTTGCCGCTGTTGTTCCCGCCAGGGCAGTAAATTTATATGTGGCATGATGAAAAGCTCCTCAATGCCAGACCGGTAGCAATGGCAAACTGTGCTCTGTGGTTGCTCAGTACACCTCTGTCTACTTTCGGTGCAATTTCCATATTCGCAAACGGATCCGCCACAATCGCATGAACGCCTAGTTCATCGACGAGCAGACGATCAAGCCCTTCAACCTGAGCAGTACCGCCTGTCAGAACAATATAGTCAACCTGCTCCTGACCGCTGGTCGTCATAAACATTTGTAATGCACGACGTACTTGCTGAAGCAACGAAGTTTGAAACGGTGCCAATACCTCAAAGGTGTAGTTTGGCGGCAGATCTCCGGTGGTTTTTGCCAGCTCAGCCTGATCAAAACTCTTGTTATAATAGGCTACAATGCTGTTCGTATACTGCTCGCCCCCAAATACCTGATCTCGGGTGTACAAAGTTTTGCCTGACTGCACAACGCTGACTAAAGTCACCACAGCCCCAATGTCTATGATACCCACGACTTTATCATAGGCATCCGAAGGTAACTGGCCATATAAAACGTCCACAGAACGCGCCAGTGCATAGCTTTCAACATCCACCACTTTGGCTTTTAAACCCGCTTCCTCTAACGCGCTGACCCGCGCCTGAACACTTTCAGTTCTTGCCGCAGACAGCAGCACATTGACTTTAGACGGGTCCGCTTCATTCACCGTTAACTTTTCAAAGTCCAGACTCACTTCATCAAGTGGATAGGGGATCAGACTGTCAGCCTCAATGGCAATTTGCGATTCTAGTTCAGCATCGCTTAAGGATACATCCATAAAGATCATTTTGGTGATGACCGTTTGTCCCGATACGGCAACGGCAGCGAAATGGGTGGTTTTAGGTAGACGCTTGCGAATTTTACTGATGACTTTACCGACCGCTTCAATGTCCTGAATCGCTCGCTCTTTCATCGCGCCTTTAGGTAAAGGTTCAATGGCCACAGCTTCTACCCGATATCCGGCACTCGATTCAGCCAGCAAAACGGCTTTTACACAGTGTGACCCTATGTCTACCCCGACCATCATGGGTGCTTGTTTTTTTAAGAATTGACGCAGCATGCGATTAGCCCAAGTATCCAGAATACAGTACTGTCTTAATTAAGAGTTTAGTCATTTAGGTACGGTTTGGCGAAAAGCGTTATACTACCTGCCAACTTTCGGCCACACTCCCATGCGCCTTAATCAGGCACAAAGTAATTTACGCAAAAATTATTAATCGTTTTTTAATCAGGATATACTAACAGCGTCCGATTGTAATTGGGAGTCTCGCTAGGGATAAATTCGTGAATTTATTAAAAAGATTACTACAACTTATACTGCTTTGCACGACACTGGGCCTGCTTACCCTGTTCGGCCTTTATTACTATGTTAAATCCGACATCCCCAGTGTTAAGGTTTTAAAAGATGTACAGCTGCAAACCCCAATGCAGGTCTTTACCCGCGACGGCAAGCTGATCAACCAGTTTGGCGAAAAACGCCGTATCCCGGTTAAAATCGACAATATTCCCGAACCTTTGCTCAAAGCCTTTTTGGCAACAGAAGATAACCGCTTTTATGACCATTTTGGCATCGACCCGATAGGCATAGTCCGTTCCTTTATCGTTTTGGTCAGTACAGGTGAGAAAAAACAAGGTGCCAGTACCATTACCATGCAGTTGGCACGAAATTTCTTCCTGACCCGGGAAAAAGCTTATATCCGCAAGGTGAAAGAAATTTTCATCGCCCTGCATATCGAGCGGCTACTGAATAAAGATGAAATTCTGGAGCTTTATCTGAACAAAATAGAGCTGGGCCACCGTGCTTTTGGCATTGGCGCCGCGGCGCAGGTTTACTACGGCAAAGAACTTCATGAGCTCACATTGCCACAAATGGCCATGCTGGCAGGTTTACCCAAAGCCCCTTCAGCACTTAACCCGATCCGTAATCCGCAACGGGCAAAATTACGCCGTAACGTGGTACTGGGCAGAATGCTCACCGAGGGCTATATCTCTCAGGTTCAATATAACGAAGCCACTCAGGCGCCCATCACCGCCAAGCGCCATGGTGCAGAAATAGAGCTCTATGCGCCTTACATATCAGAAATGGTGCGCGCGTACATGGTGAAGACCTATGGTGAAGATCAGGCCTATAACTCAGGCTTTAAGGTCTACACCACGGTCGAATCAGATATTCAGGCAGCGGCACAACAAGCACTAATCGACAACCTGCACGCCTATGATATGCGACATGGTTTCCGCGGCCCGGAGGCACAATACTGGCAGGCAGAGGAATCTCCCTGGTCACCCACTCAGATCCTGGAAAAGCTCGAGAAGGTCAAAGAAATTGACCCATTGCGCGCTGGGGTTGTGACAGCCGTTGGCGAGCAAAGCGCGACCGTATTATTAAAGAATGGCACTGAGATCACTGTACCCTGGTCTGGATTAAAGTGGGCACGCGCGTATATCTCGGAGCGTCGTCAGGGTTTACCCCCCAAGCTAGCGAGCGACATTCTGACGCCAGGAATGCAAATCTGGGTGCGTGAAACAAATCAGGACTGGCTGCTGAGCCAGCTGCCACAACCGGCTAGTGCATTGGTTTCTCTCGACCCACAAAGTGGTCGTATCAAAGCCTTAGTGGGTGGCTACAGTTTTCAGCAAAGTCAGTACAACCGTGCCGTTCAGGCCAAACGCCAGGTTGGCTCTAACATTAAGCCCTTTATCTACTCCGGTGCACTGGAAGCCGGTTACACCCTATCGACTATCATCAATGACGCCCCCATCAATCATTGGGATAAAAGCATGGGCGTTGCCTGGCGCCCCAAGAACAGTCCCGATGTGTACAGTGGCCCTATTCGTATCCGTCGTGCCCTGGCGCAATCGAAAAACGTGGTGTCGGTACGCCTGCTGAGAGGGATGGGACTCAACGAAGCAGCAGACCATATTCTTAAGTTTGGTTTTGATAATGAAGACATCGTACGCAGTGAATCATTGGCGCTGGGGAGTGCTTCCCTGACCCCGCTCGAAATGGCACGGGGCATGAGTGCCTTTGCCAATGGCGGCCACCTGGTCGAAACCTACTTTATCGAAAAGCTGACCGACAGTTACGGTAATGTGTTGGGCGCCGCACAACCACTGAAAGTCTGCACTGAGGATGAGTGGGAAGTCGATCAATACACCTGTGCACCCCGCATCATCTCCGAGCAAAATGCGTTTTTAATCGCAGATGCAATGAAGAGCGTCGTCTGGGGGGGCGGCAGCTGGAAACACAAAACTGGCTGGAGTGGCACCGGCTGGCGTGCCCAGGCACTTAAACGTAAGGATCTGGCAGGGAAAACAGGGACCACGAACAACTCAGTCGATACCTGGTTTACGGGTTTTAACCGCAACGTATTGACCACCGTATGGGTTGGTTTTGATGATCCGGGTAAATCGCTGGGCCGCGCTGCGTACAATGCCAACCTGGGCAAGCAACAAGTGGTTGGTGCCGAAGCCGGGGCTACCTCTGCGCTTCCAGGCTGGGTGCAATTTATGCGCGCAGCGTTAGAAAACGAACCCCTGGCGCCAATCGATCCGCCTCCGGGCCTGGTGTCGGTGCGTATTGATTTGAAAACCGGATTACTGAGTGAACGCAACGATCACACCAGCCGCTTTGAGTATTTTGAACGAGGCACAGCGCCGAGCAAATACGTGCTGGATACCGGGTCAAGTACGCCATTTGAAGAACAACTTCCGAATACCGAAGAGTTGTTCTGATAGTCATGACTAAAAAGGCCGGTCAGTGACCGGCCTTTTACTATGTCATAAGCGGTACTGATTATCTCAGCTGCTGAGTTAACCAGTACAAGTCTGAGTGGATCCCCGCCGCGGTCACTTCTTTACCCGCACCAGGGCCCTGGATCACCAACGGGTTTTGTTCGTACCACTGAGTCGTGATAACGAAAATATTGTCTCCCGGAGTCAGGTTCGCAATCGCGCTGCCCTGAGCAACCTCAGCAATACCCACTTTAGCGTGAACCGCACCCGAAGCATCGATTTCTAATGCCCCTGTATAGCGCAGCACCTTGCCACTGGCCTGTGCCGCATCATTGCGCTGCTGGTAAAATGCATCTAACTCCGCTTTGCGTGCTAAAAAGGCTTCCCAGCTACCTTGTGCCAACGCATCAGGCATCAGGGCCTCCAATGCAATGTCATCCAATTCCAGCTGCAGACCCAGTTCACGCGCCAGGATCAACAGTTTGCGCTGCATATCCCGTCCGGATAAGTCTTCTCTGGGATCGGGTTCGGTGTAACCCATTTCCTGTGCGGCCAGTACCAGCTCTGAGAAAGGACGCGAACCGTCAAAGCTGCTGCACAGCCAGGATAAGGTACCCGAAAACACCCCTTCAATGCGTACTACCCGGTCACCGCTGTTTTGCAGATCGGCCAGTGCAAAATTCACCGGCAGCCCGGCGCCTACACTGGTGTTATAACGCCACAGCAAATTGCGCTCCTGGAGTTGAGTACTCAATGCCTGATACCAGTCATGTGGAGCGGTACCAGCATATTTGTTAGCGCTGATCAAATGACAGTCGTGCGCCGCAAAATCAGGGTAAAGCTGGCTAAATGCCTCGCTGGCAGTGATATCAATCACCACTTTGTGCTCATAATCAAGTTCACTGATACGATCCAGCAACTCTTCATGTGAGTAATCCTGCGCTTCACTTTGCCACTGCTGTTGCCATTGAGACAAGGTCAAACCGCTGGGGCAGAACACCATTTTCTGTGAACGCAGTAGCGCAACCACTTTTAGATCAAACTGGCTCTGCAAACGTGCAATTTGCTGCTGACACTGACTGAGGAACACTTCACCCACGTTACCCAACCCGGCGATGATCACTGCCAGTTCACGGCCTTTGTTAACCAGCTTATCGTGCAAGATAGCTAAAACATCGCTGTCAATGGCCTGATCCGTAAGGAACAAAGCATAGTCTGTGGCACTGTGCGTAAAGCGTACTACGACTGCCTGTTCATCCAGCACAGCCTGTGCCTGACGCACTAATGGCGCAATATCCGGACTCGGCGCCACGACCGCAAATCCGCGTAAGTGCGACTCAACTATGGTTACCCGACCACTCAGGCGCAATACCACCTGATGCGTGAACTCGCTGGGCACCAGCAGGTAATCTTCGCCGTTTTGATTGAAGTGATGAATGCCATGCTGAATAAGCTGGCTAAGCGCCCTTACTTCACCTGAAACCAAAGTATCAACGCGCAATAAATCCAGGTCGCCAAAGGTGGTCACAAAGCGCTTTTCTTTGCTGTAACCTTGCTTGACCACTTCGGTGCCCTGCACATCGGGGTCAAAGCTGCTGCGAACCTGTAGCTTTATGGCAGTCTCTTTCAGTGGTGACAGGGTTTTTGCATGCAAGACCGGGTTACCCAGACGTGCCAGCAAATTCGCCTGGGCACGACATACCTTACTATATTTGATGGCATTACCCACTTTACGTGGATCGGTGCTGAACACCCCCGGTGTGTCTGTCCAGATAGACACTGACACAGCGTCCAGATAGCTGGCTAACAGTGTCGCACTGTAATCGCTGCCATTGCGCCCAAGCGTGACCGTATTACCTGCACTGTCGGCTGCAATAAATCCGGTCACAACATAAATCTTGTCCTGTTTGAGTGCCTGATGGCAGGCCAGACGATTCTGGCTATGCATCAGCTGCCCCTGATGCTGAGTAAACAAAGACCGCGCATCCACAGCTTGCGCAGCAATATTGAGTGTATTCAACAGGGCTGCGAGTAAACGTGCCGACCAGATCTCGCCGAATGCCAGCAATGGTGCCTCTTGCAACTGGCGCGACTGGGCTTGTCGGCCTATGCTGCTTAGCTCATTTCGCAACTCTGATACCAGCTGGTCCTGCTGAGCAGCAGAGAACAACTCACTGATCAGTTGCACCTGATGATTTTCAACCTGCAGCAAAATATCGCTAAAAGCGCGCTCATCCTGCTGTTGATAACTCTGCCACAGCGCGACCAGAGTATTGGTTGTTTTACCGGCGGCCGATACCACGATACAGTCACCGCTCTGGCACTGCCCAATGATGATATTGGCAACAGCCTGATAGCGCGCCGCTGAGCTCAGGCTGGAACCACCGAATTTATGTACTGCTTTTGTCATTTCTTCTACCACAATGCCGTATGTGCTGGCGAGAGCTTGAATGCTTTCGCATTATCACTGGAACCGCCTTGCGTGGTTTTCACCGCTGCAAAAGCCTGCTCTAGGTCTGCTAATAAATCGTCGATTTCCTCAATGCCCACCGAAATGCGGATCAGCGTATCGCCGACACCCGCTTCAAGGCGCGCAGCTGGGTCCATGCCGGCATGCGTCATGGTCGCTGGGTGACAGATCAAACTTTCTACCCCGCCCAGAGATTCTGCCAGCGAGAATTGCTTTACACTGGTCAGGAACTTAGCCGCGTCAGTCAATTCTCCCTTAATGTCAAAGCTCACCATCCCCCCGAAGCCTTGTTGCTGCTGTTTTGCCAACGCATGCTGAGGGTGACTTTCCAGTCCGGGATAATACACCTGGCTGACATACTCAGATTGCTCTAGATAACGCGCAATCGCCAGCGCGTTTTCCTGATGCTGTTTCAGGCGAACATTGAGCGTACGCAAACCACGTAATGTCAGGTAACTGTCGAACGGTGCGCCTGTGATACCGATATTGTTCGCCCACCAGGCTAGCTCATCACCGAGCTCCTCGGTTTTGGCAATCACTGCACCGCCGACGACATCCGAGTGACCATTGATATATTTTGTCGTGGAGTGCACCACGATGTCGACGCCAAATGCGATGGGATTTTGTAGCGCCGGCGACAGAAAGGTGTTGTCGGCCGCAACCAGAGCACCGCACTGTGCAGCAACGTCGGTGACCGCTTTAATATCGGTTAATCGCAAAATCGGGTTGCTCGGCGTTTCTATCCAGACCAGCTTAGGTTTAATCGCCAGGATCTCCTGCAAGCTCTCGCTGCGTGTCAGATCCAGGACTTTGACCTTCAGCAAACCGCGCTTTTCCAGCGAGGTAAATAAGCGATAGCTGCCGCCGTAACAGTCGTGTGGGATCACTAAGGTATCGTCAGCATTGAGTAGCTGAGTCACCAGATGTACCGCAGCCATGCCGGTAGCCGTAATGATGCCCTTTGCGCCACCCTCTAGCTCTGCCAGTGTTTGCGCGAGAATGTCGCGATTTGGGTTGCCGCTACGGCCATAATCATAGTCACGCTTCTTATCGAAGTCCGCAAATGAATAGGTGGTCGACAAATAAAGCGGAGGCACCACCGCACCATGATGCTTGTCAGCATCAATGCCTGTACGTACCGCTATGGTTGACTTGTTGCTTTGGCTCATAGGTCACCTGGCTAAGTTAGATGTTTAGACGTCTAAAAGGTTAGATGAACAAAAGTTAGAAGTCAAAACATTTATACCGCTAAATGGCTAAATAACTAGTATTTGACTATCTTTTTTAAACCGATAAAATTTCGCCACTCAACGCGAACTCTATGCTAATAAGACTGAGTATTTGAGCTTAAACTATGGCAAATGACGTGCAACATTGCCAACAGAGAGCCTACGTGTCACGGTTGGATCCATACACAGTACACAGTCTTATTCGCATTGCATCTACAACACTGAGGCAAGTACACCACTATGGCTAAATGGAACGGTGAATATATTCACCCTTATGCAGAACACGGTAAGAAATCAGAACAGGTAAAAAAGATTACCGTTTCTATCCCGCTCAACGTGCTTAAAGTGCTGACCGATGAGCGCACCCGCCGCCAGGTTAACAACCTGCGCCACGCGACTAACAGTGAGTTGCTGTGTGAGGCATTTCTGCATGCCTTTACCGGCCAGCCGCTACCTGGTGATGAGGACCTGCGCAAAGATAACCCGGAGAAAATCCCGGCAGAAGTGCGTCAGATCATGACAGAAATGGGGTTGGAGATCCCAGAGATTAACGAAGAGTAATCTCGTCGGCGCCAGAGAACCACAACAAAAAAAGCCTCACACTGTGAGGCTTTTTTTTGCTTCGACGAGCTTATGCCATATAATTTTCTGGCATCTCTATTTGCGCCACACCGGATTCAACCGCTGCCTCTGCAACTGCTCTGGCAATTCGAGGCAACAAACGCGGGTCCATCGGCTTAGGAATGATGTAATGTTCACCAAACTCCAGACTGTCGACATCCGCCGCTTTAAGTACTTCAGCAGGAACCGGCTCTTTGGCAATGCTTCGGATCGCTTCAACCGCCGCAATCTTCATTTCATCGTTAATGGCCGTTGCACGCACATCTAGTGCACCACGGAAAATAAACGGGAAACACAGCACATTGTTTACCTGATTTGGATAATCCGAACGGCCGGTTGCCATGATCAAATCATCACGTGCGCCATGCGCCACTTCCGGGCTAATCTCAGGATCCGGGTTAGAGCATGCAAACACCACAGGCTTGTCCGCCATCAGTTTCAGGTCTTCCGGAGACAACAGGTCCGGGCCAGACACGCCCACAAACACGTCCGCGTCTTCAATCACATCCTGCAAGGTACGCTTGTCGGTGTTATTGGCAAACAGCTTTTTGTACTCATTCAGATCATCACGACGCGTATGGATGACGCCTTTACGGTCAAGCATATAAATGTGTTCACGCTGCGCGCCGCACTTGATTAATAGCTCCATACAGGCGATGGCAGCAGCACCTGCACCCAGGCAAACGATAATAGCGTCATGAATGTTCTTGCCCTGGATCTCCAGTGCGTTCAGCATACCCGCAGCAGTAACAATTGCAGTACCATGCTGGTCATCATGGAATACCGGCACATCACAACGCTCAATCAGCGCACGCTCAATCTCAAAACACTCAGGTGCTTTAATATCTTCCAGATTGATGCCACCGAAGGTATCGGCAATATTGGCAACCGTGTTGATAAAGTCTTCTGTAGTACGGTGCTTAACTTCGATGTCTATCGAATCCAGGCCTGCAAAGCGTTTAAACAGTAACGCTTTGCCTTCCATCACAGGCTTAGACGCCAGAGGACCAAGATTACCCAAACCCAGGATCGCAGTACCATTACTGATAACGGCAACCATGTTCCCTTTACCTGTGTAACGATAAGCATTGCTCGGATCGGCAGCAATTTCACGGACTGGTTCAGCAACACCTGGGCTGTATGCCAGGGCCAGATCCTTGACGGTTTCCGCAGGCTTGGTCAACTCAACGCTGATTTTTCCTGGAACGGGGTGGGCATGATAATGTAACGCTTGTTCACGAAAGTCTGACATGACGCGATTTTTTCCTAACGAAGAAGTTGAAAGTGAGAGTGAGATAAAAAATTCGCTAACTGCTTTAAACCATACCTTTTTTAAAAATTAATTCAAGCGATATCAGGTCTATCCTGTCAAAGCAAAGATAGTTGACAGTTAGCAAAATTTAGCGACTTTTTTGCTACTTTTCGGCAAAGTTAACTCACAATAAATGATCTGATAAGTGTCACTTTCAGTTCAAAATAGCGTCATTTTTATGCAGAATATAAATGAAATGAATAAAGCAAGCCAAAAAAACAGGTTAATACCATTTGGCGTATTTTACCGTTTATTTATATAGTTATCGAAGCATTTAGCGAATTATGAAATAGAATTTGTAACGGATAGCTATGCAGTTTAATCAGTTGAATATGGCCATTCACGTTGAAACAGGCCATGACAGGATTGTCATAAAGTTTGCACCTTAAAGTACCACCAAGTACACCTACTTGCTGACAATAGGTACCTTTAAACTGGAAACTTTACCAACCAAACCGAACTGATCCGTCCACTTCGTACTGAAGGGAAAAGGCAAATGCCAGATTGAAAAACAGTGAGTATAGAAACGAAAAAAGCACCCGAAGGTGCTTTTTCTACAGCAAAAGTAGTGCTTACTTCTTGCTGCTAAGCGCACCGAAGCGCTTGTTGAAGCGATCAACACGACCACCTGTGTCTAGGATCTTCTGCTTACCAGTGTAGAACGGGTGACATGCAGAACATACGTCCAGGTGAATGTCTTTACATAGTGTTGAACGAGTCTCGAATTTGTTACCGCACGAACAAGTTGCTGTAATTGTTTCGTACGTAGGATGAATACCTTCTTTCATAGGACACCTCTAGTTAAGGCCGTATCGCTCTCCAAACCCGAAGTCTGGCACCATACGTAGTTATACAAAAATTGTGGACGCGTATTTTAGGGTCAATCCGGGCGATCCACAAGCAATAAATGCAAATTAACAGTTATTTTTTGTGCAATCTCACCATGACGCCGTGGATCACTCAGTGAAAAGCACTCTCTGTAAGCATACACATGCAATTTTACGCTGTTACGGTATACTGTCTGCCGGTTCTGATTGCATGCTTGCACCGTCAGACAACTGTCCTTAACTTTGATACTCAGATGCCGGAGTCTCCATGCGCTTCGCCGAAGTCGCTTTAAAAGTGCCTTTACATAGAACCTTTGATTACCGCCTTGATCCGCAGCAGCAGCCTTGCGTCGGAGGCCGGGTTCGGATCAAATTCGCCAACAGAGATTGCATTGCCATCGTGGTCGCACTAAAAGCTCACAGTGATGTACCTGATGACAAAATAAAAGCAATTGAGTCGGTACTCGATACCGCACCTATCTTGTCGCCCGGGCATCTTGTTTTTTTGCGCTTCAGTGCACAATATTACTGCCACCCGTTAGGCGAAACCCTGTTTACTGCCCTGCCTGGTGCATTGCGCGAGGGTGAGCAGGTCGATAAAACGCAAGTGCCTGTGCTGACCCTCACAGAGGCCGGCCGCGAAACCACGCAACTCAGAGCCAAAAAGCAACTGGCCTTGATTGAGCAACTGCGCAGCGCTGGAGATGCCACCGCCAGTGAACTGAAAACGCTGGGCTTCTCACAGGCACAAATAAAAGCACTGCTAGAAAAAAGCCTGATCCAGGAAGAACTGCGCACCGATACCGACTGGCAATCTGCCCCATTGCAACTGGGTACTAAACCCAGGCTTAACCCCGAGCAGGCCACCGCTTGCAGTGCCATCAATAGTCAAACCGGATTTCGTACATTTTTACTTGAAGGTGTCACGGGCAGTGGTAAAACAGAAGTGTATTTACAAAGCCTGGAGGCCATTTTAGCCAGCGGCAAACAAGCATTGGTGCTGGTACCAGAAATAGGCCTGACACCACAAACCGTGAATCGCTTTAAACGCCGCTTTGAGGGGCTGCCCATTGATCTGTGGCACTCCAATCTGACCGACAATGAGCGCTTACATACCTGGCGTCGTGCTGAACAGGGTGAATCGGCACTGGTGATAGGCACCCGCTCAGCCATCTTTTTACCTTTTCAGACTCTGGGCATGATAGTAGTTGATGAAGAACATGATGGCTCCTTCAAGCAGCAAGATGGATTACGTTACCATGCGCGCGATCTGGCCGCTTATCGCGCCGCGCAGGGCCAGTTCCCCCTGATTTTAGGCACTGCCACTCCAGCGTTGGAGACCTTGCACAAAGCCTTGCAGAACCGCTATCAATTACTGCCGCTCACTAAGCGGGCACAAACCCAGCAAGATAACCGCTTTGTGTTGGTGGATATGAAAGGGCAAGCTGAACAGGCCGGGTTTGCTAAGGCCAGTCTGGATGCTATTTCCGCCACCCTGGCTCGTGGGCAACAGGTCATGGTGTTTCTCAACAGGCGAGGCTTTGCCCCTACCCTGATCTGCCATGAATGTGGCTGGCTCAGCAACTGCCACCGCTGCAGCACCAGTGCCACTTATCACAAATCGTTGCGCAGACTGATCTGTCACCACTGTTCAGAGCAAGCCTTTGTGCCTGTGCAATGCCCAGATTGTGGCAGCACCCAGATCATGCCAACCGGGTTTGGTACTGAGCAGCTGGAAGAGTTCTTATCCGAGCAGTTTGCCGACTTTCCTGTACACCGCATTGACCGGGACTCAACCCGTCGTAAAGGTAGTCTTGAAACGGTACTGGATGAAATCAACCAGGGAGGCGCACGATTATTGATTGGCACGCAAATGCTCGCCAAAGGCCACCACTTCGCCGACGTCAATCTGGTGGTGATCCTCGACGTAGACAGCGGGCTGTATTCTTGCGACTTTCGCGCCACAGAACACATGGCTCAGCTGATAACACAGGTGGCAGGACGGGCAGGGCGTAGCGGCGAAGCAGGTACAGTGCTGCTGCAAACCCACTTCCCGGAACACCCTTTATTACAAGATCTGGTCAACAACGGGTATCAGGACTTTGCGCGCTATGCTTTACGTGAACGCGAAGAAACCCAGATGCCACCTTACAGTCATATGGCCCTGATCCGTGCTGAAGCCACCAATGCACAACTGGTCATGGCGTTTTTATCGGATCTGGTTCCAGCCAACCCCTACCCTGGTATACAATTACTCGGACCGATCCCCGCGCCGATGGAACGCCTGGCCGGAAAATACCGATATCAATTGCATATTCAGGCAGCGCAGCGCAAAGTACTGCACCAATACCTGGCGCAACTGGCTGAGTATATTGGCCAACATAAACTTGCTAACCGGGTGCGCTGGAGTATTGACGTTGACCCAATGGATACCTATTAAAAAACGTTATGGCACAACACGATTATATAAATAAGAAACCGGGTGGTAAAAAAGCCGCCAAAGGAAAGGCCAGCAAGCCCTTTCCTAAGGTTTTTGCGGCACTGACACTGGTGCTGGTCGGCGCCTTTGGTTATGGCCTGTGGTACATCAAACACCACGGTGAACCTCAGGTACAACCCAGCAGCCCTAAGCCTGCGAAACAAGCTGAGCAACCCAAAGTAGAAAAAGACCTCCCTCGCCCGCCCGATTTTATAAAAGACATCAAAGATCATGAAGTGATCGTTGAGGTGAGAAAGTTGGAGAGCAAAGGCCCATATCAGATGCAATGTGGCTCATTCAGAACCTATAAACAGGCTGAACAGATGAAGGCTAAAATGGCGTTTGCTGGCCTGATAGCCGAGATCCGTCGCACCGAAGGCTCAAATGGGGTCTGGTATCGGGTGCGTCTGGGCCCCTATGAAACCAAACGGGGCGCCGAGAGCGACAAAAATAAGCTGGAACGGATTAACATCGTCAGCTGTGGGATTTGGAAGTGGACTTGATCTTCGCAAAATCGTCCCTATCTCTACCCTAATTGAATTTACAGGGGAGGCTTAAGCCTCCTGATTAAGGAATACTATGACAACTATCGTAAGTGTTCGCCGAGGCGACAAAGTCGTAATTGGCGGAGATGGCCAGGTCTCTCTTGGCAATACGGTCATGAAAGGCAATGCCAGAAAAGTGCGTCGCCTGTACAACGGTAAAGTACTAGCAGGCTTTGCCGGTGGCACTGCCGACGCGTTCACCCTGTTTGAACGCTTTGAAACCAAACTGGAAATGCATCAGGGTCACCTGACCCGTGCGGCTGTTGAAATGGCCAAAGACTGGCGTACCGACAGAGCGCTGCGCAAATTAGAGGCACTGCTGGCTGTTGCCGATGAAACTGCGTCATTGATCATCACAGGTAATGGCGACGTAGTACAGCCTGAGCACGATCTGATAGCCATAGGCAGTGGCGGTAACTTTGCCCAGGCCGCAGCCACTGCGCTGATTGAAAACACCGACCTGAGTGCCCGTGAAATTGTGGAAAAGAGCCTTAAAATCGCAGGCGACATCTGCGTCTTTACCAACAATTTCCAAACCATCGAAGAATTGTAATAGGAATTGCCATGACAGCAATGACCCCCAGAGAAATCGTCCATGAGCTTGACCAACATATTATAGGTCAGGACAAAGCTAAAAAAGCCGTCGCCATCGCACTGAGAAACCGCTGGCGTCGTATGCAGCTCCCTGAAGAGCTGCGCAGCGAAGTTACACCAAAGAACATTCTGATGATTGGTCCAACTGGCGTAGGTAAAACCGAGATCGCCCGTCGTCTGGCCAAACTGGCAAACGCACCATTTATCAAAGTTGAAGCCACCAAATTCACCGAAGTGGGCTATGTCGGCAAAGAGGTCGAAACCATCATTCGCGATTTGGTGGAAGTCTCTTTCAAAATGACGCGCGAGCAGCAAACCAAAAAGCACAAGCACCGCGCTGAAGAAGCTGCGGAAGAGCGTATTTTGGATGCCCTGCTGCCACCAGCGAAAGACGCCTGGGGTGAAACTCAGCAAAGCGATAACAGCTCTACGCGTCAGGTATTCCGTAAAAAGCTACGCGAAGGCCAGCTGGATGACAAAGAGATCGACATCGACATCGCTGAAACAGCGCCTCAGGTAGAGATCATGGCACCGCCGGGCATGGAAGAGATGACCAATCAATTGCAGGGCATGTTCCAGAACCTGTCGGGCGACAAAAAGAAAAGCCGTAAACTGAAGATCAAAGAAGCCTTCAAGCTGTTAATTGAGGAAGAAGCCGCCAAGCTGGTCAACCCGGAAGAGCTCAAAGAGCAGGCCATTTTTGCCGTCGAGCAAAATGGTATCGTGTTCATCGATGAGATTGATAAGATCTGTAAGCGTGGTGAAGCCTCTGGTCCGGATGTCAGCCGTGAGGGCGTACAGCGCGACCTGCTTCCGCTTATCGAAGGCTCAACAGTCAGCACGAAACATGGCATGGTTAAAACGGACCATATTTTATTTATTGCCTCAGGTGCATTCCAGATGGCCAAGCCTTCTGATCTCATTCCTGAGCTGCAAGGTCGTTTACCGATCCGTGTTGAATTGGAAGCCCTCACTGCAAAAGACTTTAAACGTATTCTGACAGAGCCACATGCATCGCTCACAGAGCAGCAACAGGCCCTGATGAACACAGAAAGTGTCAGTATCGAATTCAATGATGATGCGATTGAACGCATTGCCCAGGCTGCCTGGCAAGTTAATGAAAAGACAGAAAACATTGGTGCCCGTCGTCTGCATACTGTGATGGAAAAACTGATGGAAGAAATTTCATTCGACGCATCTGACAAAGCCGGCGAGTCACTGACAATAGACGCCGCGTATGTCGACAAACATTTAGATATGCTGGTCCAGGACGAAGACCTGAGCCGCTTTATTCTTTAACGGATACCAGCCCGATCAATGATCGGGCTTTTTTCTGCCTATGTATCAAGTGACCAAATTACATTACCACACTCAGCAAAACCTGCTCGATGTGTACTTTGATGATGGCCTGACTCACTCGCTCAGTGCCGAGTTTTTGCGTGTCCACTCGCCTTCAGCCGAGGTGCAGGGACATGGCCCCGGTCAGCAGCAACTGGTGCTCAATAAGCAGGATGTGGCCATTGGGCAAATCGAGCCGGTTGGCCATTACGCAGTCAGACTGGTATTTGATGACGGCCACAATTCCGGGTTGTTTAGCTGGCAATATCTGAGAAAACTGTGCGAACAACACGAGACACTGTGGCAAGACTATCAGCAGCGAGTGTCGGCAAAGCACGATGTGCCGATCAAGTTTATGCCATGAGGGCATTCCAGACACAAAAAAGGCGACCGAGGTCGCCTTTTCTTTTACCAAACCCAGTTACATTACACCTGGTATTTTTCTACCGACTCATACAAATTGCGAGCCTGCTCGGACAGTTCCTCACTACTTTGCGCATTACTGCTGGCATGCTCCGACGCCACTTGTGCAATATCACGGATCTTAACCACATTCTTGTTCACTTCTGAGGCCACCTGCTTTTGCTCATCAATGGCGGTAGCAATATGTGTACTCATTTCCATAATGGTCTGCACATCTTCGGTGATCATCCCCAGCAAATTACCGGCGCGTTCAGCCTGCGCCACGCTTTCATTACCCTGCTCACGGCACTGCTCCATGATATTGACCACTTCACGGGTACGTTGCTGCAAGGTGGAAATAATGCTTTCGATTTCCTGAGTCGAATCCTGGGTACGCTGTGCCAGCGAGCGAACCTCATCCGCAACCACCGCAAAGCCCCGGCCCTGCTCACCGGCACGGGCGGCTTCAATGGCCGCATTCAGCGCCAGCAGGTTGGTTTGCTCGGCAATACCCCGGATCACATCAAGGACAGAGCCAATGGTTTCACCATCTCGCTCTAACTGACCAACCACGTCGGATGCTCCACCCAAAGACTCAGACAACTGCATGATGTGCTCTATGGTTGAGGTCACCTCAGTGCGACCCAGCTGGGCATTCTTGTTGGTAGACTCGGCTTTTTCTGCAGCCGCTTCGGTATTGTGCGAGATATCCTGGATAGTCGCCTGCATTTCGGTCGCGGCAGTCGCCACCATATCGGCTTCATGAAGCTGCTCACTCATACCGGCACTGGTTTGCGCCGTAGTATCCGACAGATGGTGAGTCGCATCATTAATGATCGCCAGCGCGCTATTCACATCACCAATCAGCTCTTTAAAATCGCCAATCAGACTATTGAAGTCTTTGGTCATCAGAGTAATTTCGTCATTACCTGTCTGTTCAATATGAATGCGCAAATTGTTCTCGCGGCGGATCCGCTCTATGGTCTGATAAACCCGCTCAACCGGACGAATAATCGACTGGCTGGTAGACAGCACTAAAATCATCACGAGTACCGATGCCACCACAAAAATGATCAGTGCGGCCATCTGTGCCATTTCGGTGTTCTCGGTCACAGCCTGTTTGGACTGTTCAACAATTCTGGCCACCACGGCATCACTTTGCTCCACACTCTGCTTCATGCTGCCGAGGGCACCACTGTTAAGATCCAGTCCGAGCTTAGTCTGGGTATCCACCAAATTTCTGAAACGCGTTTGATACTGTTTCAATAAGTTCAGCATCTGACTTTCATATTGGGCGTCAAAACCCGCCGACTTAACCTGCCCCTCAAACTTAGTGATCTGATCATCAAACTTCTTGAGGTATTTTAAATCCAGTCGCAGCATAAAGTCTTTTTCAGCCCGGCGGAGCATCAACATGCTTACCAACAGATCGTCACGCTCTTGCTGCTTGAGCATAGTTTCGACTTCATGTACGGCGCTACGTAGCGCGCCATATAGCCCGTCTTTAGGATGCAGGCCAATGATTCTTTGCAAGTCAACGACGTTGTTAAAGTCGTCCACATAAGTTTGTGCCAGATGCTCGAACTCACGTAAATTGCTATCGTCTATACCAAACTCAGCAAAAATCTCATCCAGTAGGCCAGCTTTACGCTGCAGCTCGCTGTAATCCTTGGCAAATAAATCCAGTGCCTCAGTATCTTTGTAGAACAAAAAGTTCTTCTCGTGTTTGCGCATGGAGAGCTCGTGAATATCCAGCTCCTCCGCGTACTGAATGGTTTCATTCAGCTTGCGCATGGTACTGGCTTCGATCATGATCACTGCCAGCATAACGACTAAAGCCACACCCACAACCAGCGCATTCAACTGCAAGCGCCGCTTAATGGTCAGATTTTCCAGAAATGCCATACGGTTACCCAATTATTACAAGACCTGCAATAAGTATAGATTATTCCGCCAACATCGCCGCGCACTATTTGTCATTTTTGCACGACTTTATTACCATTTGCACATTAATTAAGCAGCCCTTGATGTTTTATTGAGCACCGTCTGCCAGAGCGTGTCATGGAGCTCACTGACATTGCCCCATTGTCCCTTAGTTAGCCACAGCGCCAACGGTGTTGCATCACTTGGGAAATTGATCTGCTGCCCTGCGGGAGATTCAAGCCACTCATCCAGAGCCTCGGAATTAAGATAATTCATCACCTGGGCCAGCCCCAGAGATTGTAATGTCATCGCATTGCTTTGCTGCTCAAATTGTCCCTGCAAAGGCTTTAACAGTAACTTTTTACCAAATTTCAATGCTTCACTGGACAACTCAAACCCGGCATTTGCCACAACGCCAGATGCATTGGCCAGATCACAGATAAAGCCGTCACGCGAGGGAGAGCGCAGGTGAATATGGTTAATTGAGGTGTTTTGCGCATCCGGATGGTAGCAATAAAATTCTTTGTCCGGAAAGTCTTTAAGCAACTCAACAATGTGAGATAAATCCTCAAACGGCAAATACACCAGCACTTTGTTGGCAACCGACTGATTCCCAAAGTCACCAGGCTGATACGGAATAAAAGGGGGTACTATGTTTTCTGCAAAAGGCTGCCAGTGCACGCCAAGGTGAATATCAGCCGGTGCAAACCAGCGTATGAGTGAGCGCAGTAAAAAATTGCCACCGAATAAAGGGACTTTAGGTGATAAAAAAGCACTTTGATGACTCATTGCAACCACAGGGACCTTTGCCCGTCGCGCCGCCCAGGCGGTCACCGGCTCAAAGTCGTTAAAGACCATATCGTAGCCACGTATATCAAACGCCCGAACATCTTTGACGAAGCGACCCAGTCGCAACTGCTGGAGCGTGCCCTGATAATTTAATCGTCCATGCTTAGTCGCAAAGCTGATCCCGCGCCGGGTTTGATACTCACCAAACACCGACATATCAAAATAGCGCTCATCTGGTCGACCAGAGAATAGATAGTCAACGTCGATCCCCAACCGGGTAAAACACTCTGCCATCACCCGTGCACGAGTGATATGGCCGTTGCCAGTCCCTTGTACGCCATATAAAATCTTCATAATTCCCCTACAACTCCTATTGCCAGCAAAGCACAACCGCTACCTATTATCGCGCCCAGAATGACATCAATTGGGTAGTGCACACCAACCACAATTCTCGACAAAGACACTCCGGACGCCCAAATCATCAAAGGCAAAGCCAGTGCAGGAAAAGGCTCCATCAGGCACGTGGCGTATAGCCAGGCACCGGCGCTATGCCCGGAGGGCATGCTAAATTTATCACTTGGTGTAAGCATGGCCTTAACTGCAAGGCAATCACAGGGCCTGATCCGTGCGATACGGTTTTTCAGGTAAAGGTAAAGCGGCCGCTCAATGGCAAATGCGACCACGGCACAGAGCGCAAACTGCTGGCCCACTTCCCCCATAAACAGTGCACTCAGGATGCCAAGGATGACATACAGCCCACCGTTTCCGCTTTTTGACAGTGCCAACATCACCATTTTGAACCAGGGCTTACACTCGGGTTTATAAAGGGCGAAATACAGCGCCGTATCGAGTTTAATGATCTGTGTTTTCATAGTTCATGCTTACATTTGTTCACAATTTCAGCATAGAAGAGCTAAATAACACTGCCACGACATTTTTGTGACACAATTATGTATGTTGATTCAAAGCATTGCGCACCTACGTAATGGGAGTATACTGGGCTCTGAATTCAGTTATTTTCGAGGACGACCGTATGGATTACAGCACTTCCGACTTATGTGACCATTTTGCCGATGCCGTTGACGTATTGGAGCCAATGTTTATCAATTTTGGGGGTCAAAGCGCCTTTAGTGGTCGTATTAAAACGCTTAAGTGCTTTGAGAATAATGAGCTGATTAACCAGACATTACAGCAAGATGGCGCTGGCCAGATACTCCTGATAGATGGCGGGGGCTCAACGCGTCGCGCGCTCATCGACATCGAGCTTGCTGAGCTGGCAATCGAAAATAACTGGCAGGGTATTATCGTCTATGGCGCAGTACGTCATGTTGAAGAGCTGGAAGAGTGCGACATCGGAATTCAGGCTATTGCATCCATCCCTGTCGCCGCCGACAGCCATGGCAGTGGTGAGCAAGGCATCCCCGTGAACTTCGCTGGCGTATCTTTTTACGACGATGATTTCCTGTATGCCGATGCAACGGGCATTATTATTTCTGCAGAAGAGCTACTACTGGAAGTCGACGACGAGCAGAGCGAGTAGCACCGCCTTTCAATTATTAATTCAGTCGGGCAAAGTCTGCCTTTGCCCGGTTTAACTCCATTGATCGACCAATATTATGAGTAACCACTGGCTTCATATCTACAGCGAAGCGGATATCACCGCGTATAGTCACACCCGTGAAAATGAGCAACGCTTTTGGCAAACCCTGTCATTCCTGCAACCCAAAGAGGACTTGACTCAGGCTCTGCGCGATGCGGCACAATTTGGCATTAAGTATGTACTGGTTGCCATCAACGAAGATTTAGGTCCCCGGGCAAACTGCGGCCGGGGCGGCGCCCACCTTGGGTGGCAGGCATTTTTGCAGCGATTCCTGAACTTACCCTGCAATCGTTTTCTGACTCCGGATGATGTCTTACTGTTAGGGGAAGTCAGATGTAACGACTTGCAACAGCAAGGGGCCGACCTGGACAATCGGGATGCGCAGCAGCTCGCGCAGTTACGCACCTTAAATGCCCAACTGGATGAGCGTGTCAGCGTTGTGATGAAAGCCATCTTTGATGCCGGACTCACGCCCATAGTGATTGGCGGCGGCCACAACAACTGTTTTGGCCTGCTACAGGCACTGGCGCAAAGTACTCAGCAGGCGTGTCATGCGATTAACTTCGACCCGCATGCCGATTTTCGTGCACTGGAGGGACGTCACTCTGGTAATGGCTTTAGCTATGCGTATGAGCAGGGTTATCTGGCGGACTATCATGTTGTCGGTATGCATGAACAGAAAAACAACCACACCATTATCAGCGCATTAGATCAGGCTGGATTCAGTTACAGCAGTTATCAGGATATCCTGGTGCGTCGTAAGCTCACTCTGACTGAAGCCTGTAACGCTGGGCTACAGCGCTTTGCCGGGGGTGCGCCACTGGGTGTTGAGGTCGATGTAGACGCCATCTCTGGCATGCCTGTTAGTGCTTATACAAACTGTGGGTTTACTACCAATGACGCCGAGCATTTTGTCCATCAGGCCGCCAGCCAGGACAACGCCCGTTATTTGCATCTATGCGAAGCCGCACCTGAACACCATCCTCAGGGACTACAACAAGGGATCAGTGATGCAGGTCAGGTATTGGCCTCTTTGGTATGTAGCTACTTGCAGGCGCGCAAAACAGGCGTTTAATGTGAGTCTGGCTGAGGCGAAACAGAGGCATCTTCCGGATGCTCCCAACGCCATTGCTTCAGCCAGCTGATCATTCCAACGCTACTTAAAGGTCTGGCAAAATAATAGCCCTGCGCAGCAAAGGTATTCAGGCTTTTCACAAACTGGAGTTGCTCCGGTGACTCAACACCTTCACAGATCACCTTACATTCCTGGATCTGCTGCATTTCAACAATGCCACGCACAACACTTTTGAACGACCCCTGATTACCATGGTCCAGGGTAAGTGAGCGGCCCAGCTTAACGTAGTCAACGGTAAGCTGAGGCAGCTTCGACAAAGTAACCGGCGTTTCCCCAAAACTATCGATACACAGACGTACCCCAATTGAACGCAACCGAGATACCATAGCAATTCCCTGAGGGTCGAGGCTGGTAAACAAACTGGACGGACATTCAATGATTAAATCCCCAGGTTTTAACTGATGCTCCAGCAGGACGTGATCGATAAACTCAATGAACTCTTCATGCAACATTTCCGGGCCAAACAGATTCAGACTCAGTGGCATCGCAATCCCTTCAACGCGCAGTGCTAACGCAATCTCAGCTGCGCGTTCAATCACATACTGTGCAACGGGCAATGCCAGACCTGCAATCCGGATGTCTTCAATGAATTTGCCCGCCGCCAGGATCCCCTGTTTGGGATGTTGCCAACGTAACAGCAACTCAAGGAATTCAATATCGCCATCTTCATTGCGCACAACAGGTTGAAAATACAGTTCCAATTCTTTTCTGAAGTCAATATGTGCCAGCTCGGCCAGGCGAGCCTGCTGCTCCAGTCGATTGATTTGCATCTGTTGCTGATAAGGCGCAATGGGGCTGTCGGGCTGACTATCCAGCGCCAAAAAGGCACAGGTGAGCAGGTTTTCGAATTGCCCCTGCTCTTCGTCACAGTTCACATAGCTGGCACGCGCCTTAACCTCTATCGTACAGTTACCCACATTGAAGGGTTTTAACGTGCTTTCAATAATTTCGTTGATCATCTGCTCATGCAGGTGATGCTGATTCACCAGACTACAGACAAAGACAAAGTGCAGCCCACCCAAATGTGCCAACCGAGACACATCGTTGCCCAGAGGCACTGGCATCACATCCGGATGCTGTAAATGTTGTTTTATGCGGTTGGCCGACTGGGCCAGTAACAGATCGCCAAATTCCCGGCCAAGGTGGAAATTCACCTGCTGAAATCCCTCAAGGCGGATCATGACTAACATGGCGGCACTGGGATCGCGCTGACGGAATTCATAAAACGCACTGCGAAATCCAGCTCTGTCGGGCAGCTCCAGAATGTCAGCCGCTTTACTTTCCTCATTGGCTGCCTGCTGTGCTTGTATATGAGGTGTTCTTGCCAGCATCAGTTCGGCCAAAAACATCGGCAACAAGGCGACAACCAGTAAGCCCGGCGTCAGCTGCCAGTATACCGTGCCAGCCAGTGCCAACGCGGCGCCACAGGCACTGAGACAGGTGATCACCTGAAATCTTAGCTGCTCTGAGCGTAACGCCAGCCAGACATGTAACACCAGCAGCGGTGCCAGCAAATAAGAAAAGTAGTATGTCGTATTGGCGAGGTATGCCAACACCACTGCGGTTGTGGTGGCATACAATAATCGGTGCAATGGCTGCTGACTGACCATTATCGCTGCAACACTGGCACTGAGTAAGGTCCCGGCTACAAACGCCACCAGCATGGGGGACTGTGGGCCAGAGACTTGCCAGAAGGTAGCTGCCGACACCACCGGAGCGAACAGGACCAGAAGCAAGGTTATACTTATATTACCATGTTTTAGCAGCGCACTTTTTGTCATCGACAGACCATTGCGAAATTCATACTATTGCACAAGTTTACCCGAAATCCAGGTATTTAACAGATCATTTACGCCAAACTGATAGCTCAGTTCAGCCGGATGACCGACCTGCCACAGCACCATGTCAGCGCGCATACCCACTTTCAGACTACCACGATCTGACAGCCCCAACGCCTTCGCTCCATGGCGAGTAACACCGAGCAGAGCTTCTTCTGGCGTCATACGGAATAAGGTACATGCCATGTTCAACATAAGACGCAAAGAACATAATGGCGCTGTGCCCGGGTTGAAGTCACTGGCAAGCGCAATCGGGACATTATGCTGACGCATCAGGTCAATCGGTGGTAACTGAGTTTCACGCAGGAAATAAAAAGCCCCCGGCAATACCACGCCCACAGTCCCCGCTTTGGCCATCGCCTTAACGCCCGCTTCATCAAGGTACTCAATATGATCCGCAGACAGGCCGTAAAATTCCGCTACCAGCTCAGTGCCATGCTGATTGGACAGCTGCTCGGCATGACATTTCACTTTGATGCCCAGCTCAGTGGCTTTGGCAAACACGCGACGTGTTTGATCATTACTGAAACCGACATTTTCACAAAATGCGTCGACCGCATCTGCCAGTGAGCGCTCAGCGACCTGTGGCAGCATTTGCTCGCAAACCAGTTCTATGTAACCATCGGCGTCATCCCGGTATTCCGGCGGTAATGCATGCGCTCCCAGAAAAGTACTTTGTACACTGACAGGATGGTGTTCATCCAGCATGCGGTTGACTTCCAGTAGCTTGATTTCGCTTTCGCAATCCAGGCCATAGCCAGATTTACTCTCAACTGTGGTCACCCCTTCTCTGAGCAGTGCATTAAGTCGCTCTTTGCCTACCACAAACAACTGTTCATGATCCGCCGCACGGGTGGCTTTCATGGTGGTCGCAATGCCGCCCCCCTGCTGTGCGATTTCTTGATATGACACCCCATTGAGGCGTTGTTCAAATTCTTGGGCCCGTGAGCCGGCAAATAAAATATGGGTGTGGCAGTCTATCAGGCCCGGTGTCATCCAGGCGCCCTTTGCCGAAATGGTGGGTGTTGATACCGCATCAAATTCTGGTAACTGAGCCTGCTCGCCAAGCCAGCAGATCACACCATCTTTGACCATGATGGCGCCATTTTCAATCGCCCCATAAGGGCGCTCAATATCCGGGTCCATCGTTGCCAGATTGACATCCAGAACCACTAAATCTACTTCCATCACCACTCAAATCCTCATCACTAAATTGCTGATTTGAGTGTAGCAAGAATACTTGTATATACAATAGAGGTGTGCCATGTTTATTAGCTGACGATGTTTACTCTCTCTAACGCAGAGTAGACTTTCCTTTACTAACCATGGCACGAGATTGTGACAACGCAACCCAAATTCGCTCAGATAAAACAACATATTATTGCCCAGATCCGCAGTGGTACCTGGCAAGAGGATCAGCAAGTTCCCTCAGAAAATGCGCTGTCGGCACAATTCAGAGTCAGCCGTATGACCGCCAGGCGCGCGCTCAGTGAACTGACCGATGCAGGCATACTCACTCGCAGCCAGGGTTTGGGCACCTTTGTTGCCAAGTTTAAGTCACAATCTTCCCTACTGGAGATCCGTAACATCGCCGATGAGGTAAAGGAGCGTGGAGGCAATTACACCTGTGTTGTACTGTCATTGGAGTCCATCGCAGCCATTGCCCCCATCGCCATTGCACTGGGTGTCGACATGGACAGTCAGGTCTACCGTAGCGTGCTGGTACACCATGATAATGAACAGCCCTTGCAGGTTGAGGAGCGCTTCGTCAACCCTCAGCTGGCGCCGGATTATCTGCAACAAGATTTCACTCAGATCACGCCACACGAATATCTGATACAGATTGCACCGCTTACGGAAGCTCGCCACACCGTTGAGGCGATCATGCCCGGGCCCGACATTTGCCAGTGGTTAAATATGTTTCATGAAGAGCCCTGCCTGCAGCTGATCCGCAGAACCTGGTCGCAAGGGGGGATTGTCAGCTTTGCCCGGCTCATCTCACCGGGCAGTAAGTATCGTCTGGGTGGTCACCTGACATTTAAAAAGTAAACAGGATCAGATGGCATGCCGATAGGTGAACCCCAGTTCGCCAATCATGGCGCCGTCAATGATCCGCTCCTTACTGTCATCCTTGGCAAAACTCGGTGGGGTTGTGCCTGAGCGCTCACAGTGCACCTGATAGTAGGTTTGCTTAACAGGGTGCTCGGGCGCGCACACATTGTACACTGACTGAGCCTGGGGCCAGTTTGTCAGTACCGCCATGATGGCTGAAATCACATCATCCCGGTGGACCATATTAACGCGCTCCTGACTGGCACTGCGCAGCGCTTTCCCGGCAATAAACTGTCCGGGCTCTCGCCCAGGCCCGACTAACCCAGCTAATCTCAGTACTTTGCCACCACGCTCCAACACCAACTGTTCAGCCTGTTGTAAAATACGTTGGCGCTGAGAATCCATGGCTGCAAGCGCCCCTTGCTCGGTATACACGCCATCCGCCTCGGCATAGACGCCGGTACTGGAGCACAGCAAAAATCCCTGCATCTCTAATTCAGTCGCCAAAGCCAGTGTCGCCTCCAGTGTAAGTAAATAATTACTGTCCTCGCGACGTGTCCCCGGCGGCATGGCGCACAACCAGAACGCCTGTTGCAATGACACATCATGGATCAAGGCGTCACCATCATGTACCAGCTGCCTCGAAAACGCATCATCATGTGGCTGTCGGCGGGTTGCCTGCACTTGCCAGCCAGCACGAGCCGCAGCCTGTGCCGTCGGCATACCCAGCCAGCCAGCGCCAGCTACAACGAGTCTATTGAGCATGTCTTTTTCCTGTGGTTTTAAGCATTGCCCGCATGATGCACCAGCCAATAGCACTGTGGCAACACCATGATTTGGTATAGCAAGTAAGAAAAATGGCTGATTTATTGCTAAAAGTTAAAGTATCTGTCCCCATTGCCGATTATTGATGTAAAGATTTTTCGCCAAGTGTTATCAATCAATCGCCGTAAATTGTAGCCTTCTGGGGTGAGATATGGTTTGATTAAAGCTTGCCTGATCCCAAGAAAAAGAAAAATACGCATGTTAGTAAATTTATCTCTTCGAAAAAAAATCCTGCTGTTAATTGGCGGTACCATCTCCATTTTGCTGGTTGTTGCGTCTGGGTATTTTGTTAACCACATTGCACACCTCTCCAGAGAAGGCATTGAGCGTGAAGCCCAAAGCCATTTGTATGCCGAAAAGCTATCCATGGAGTCTTTCTTTACCCGATATGGTGCAATTGTAGAGACTTTCGTGACCAATCCGCACAATGTAAACTGGTTTAACGAATATACCGAACGAGAAAAACCTCTCAGTTCAGATCTGGGCTATCAGGAAGTAAATCAAGACTTTATTCGTATCTCGGCCAGTGATGAGAATATCCTCTCGGCCTTTATGGCATCAGCAAAAACAGGCGAATATTTCAAAGAAAACGAACGTACGTCAAATTATGCTGACGGCCGTCCTTATTACTCATATAAACGTCCCTGGTGGCAGGACGCGTTAAGCCACGGCGGGTTATACGTTGGTGCGGTATCAGTAGATATTAATACCGGTGCCGTCTCAGCGGTGGTGCAGCAGCCGGTTTATAATGCACAACGCGAACTTGTTGCCGTAGGTGGCGTAGATCTGCAGATTAATAAAATCAGTGAGCTGGTCGAGCAGATCCAGTTCGATGGTCAAGGCTATGGCTTTTTACTAGACCATAACTATAAAGTCGTCCACCTGTCCAAACGGACAGGTCACCAGCTGTCTATCACCGATGAAGGCCCAAATGGCAAAGAAGGTCTGGAAGCACTGGAGCGTCAGTTTGCCGATACGCAAGGTTTTACAGAGCTTAATCGTGCGATGCGCTCAGAAGGTGCCGGTGCAGCTAAGGTCACCCTAAAAGGCGTGGACTACTATGTGGTCTTCAACAACGTCAAGCTGGACAAGCCCATCCTCGACTGGCATCTGGGCATCCTTATTCCCGTTAGCCTGATCGAGGAACCTGTTAATGATGCCGTGATGAGTACTGTTACGGCTGTGATCATCATTCTCGCCATTATCGTTGCGATGATATTATGGGCAACGCAAATGATTGCAGCGCCGATCACAACGCTGACCAATACCATGCGTGATATCGCCTCTGGTGAAGGTGACCTGACCCGCCGTATCGACATCAACAGCAAAGATGAAGTCGGCCAGCTGGCGCATCATATGAATACCTTTATCGACAAGCTGCGCAGCATGATGCTGGACACGGCTGCACAGGCACAACAACTCAGTGGTGCCGCTGCACAGTTGCAGGACGTCTCTACCAACACCAATAACGAGATCCAGCAAGAGAAAGAGCAAGTTGACAGTGTCAGCGCCGCAGTGACAGAAATGGCTGCCACAGTGACGGAGATTTCCCGCAATGCCCATGAAACCAATCGTGCTGCAGATCTGGTACAGAGCATGACCAATGATGGTGCTTCCCGTTCTGGCCAGGCACAAGAAGTCATGACCGAGCTTGCCAGCCACATCGGAGAAGCAGCCAAAGTTGTGGCCGGCCTGGAGCAGGAAACCAGTAACATTGGCGCCGTGATTGACGTTATCAATGGTATTGCAGAGCAGACCAACCTGCTTGCCTTAAACGCCGCCATTGAGGCCGCTCGCGCCGGTGAACAGGGCCGTGGTTTCGCGGTGGTTGCTGACGAAGTTCGCAGTCTGGCAAGTCGTACACAAGAGTCGACCGACGATATCCGCAATATGATTTCACGTCTGCAACAGATTGCTCAGCAGGCTTCGGTCATGATGCAACAAGGCCAGGAGCGAGCCGAAGGCTCCGTTGGACAAACTCAGGAAGTGCTTGACGCACTGCGCAACATCACAGAGTCCGTCAGCACAGTACAAGATCAGAGTCATCAGATTGCGACCTCAACGGAAGAACAGACTGTCGTGGCTGAAGACATTAATAACAGCCTGAACGCCATTAACGACCTGGTGAACAGTACTGCCAACCATGCCCATTTACTGGCGGATGAGGCCCGTGATCTGAACAGTCTGGCTAAAGCCCTGAACAATACCGTAAATCAGTTCAAACTCTAGTAATACCTCGCTAGCCCGAATGCCGGGCTAGCACTTTTGTGCCCGCTTCTATTACGACTTACCCATTGCCAAAACTTGACTAATGCACAGTTGCAGACGATCACTTATAGGGTGACTCTTTGCAATATCGTGCTTAATTATGTTTAAAAACCTCAAACTAACGCAAACGCTTGCGTATTCATTTGGTGCGCTCATTACCCTGATGGCAGTGATTTCGCTGGTTGCTTACCTGGGCCTGAGCTCGGGCTACAGCAACTTCGTCGATTATCGTACCCTGGCACGTAATGCCAACCTGGAAGGCCGTGTTCAGGCCAACCTGTTGCTGGTACGCCTCAATGCCCTAAAGTACCTCAAGGAGCAAAATGCAGCCAATATAGCAGGGTTCAACGAAAGGTTTGCATTACTGAGTGACTTAATGGATCAGGCACAAAATAGCATAGACGACCCACAGTATCGTGCTCAGCTCAGCACCAGTGCCGATGAAGTGCAGCAATACCGGGTTGCCTTTGAGCAAATCGTGCAACTTTACGCCCGGCGCGATGATATTGTGACGAATCAGCTGGATGTAAATGGGGCCAAGATGCGGACCTTACTGAGCGACATCGTAGACAATGCCTATCAACGCGATGACAGCACCGCCTTGTATGCTGCCGCCAAGCTGGAAGAAACACTGATGCTGGGGCGATTATTTGTGACTAAGTTTTTAGTCACCAACGCCAGTGACGATTATCAGCGTGCTGTGACTGAATTCAGCAAGTTGGCAACTTTACTCGATGAACAGGGCGATGCCTTTGCCTGGCAGCCAGCACAGGGAATGTTGGCCCGATTTTTACAACATAAACTGGACTATCTGGCGGGTGTCAAAGCGGTGAACCAAACGATTTCACAGCGCAACCAACTGATTGAACAGCGCCTCAACGTACTGGGCCCCAAGGTGGCCAACACCCTCGAGGACATTAAACTGGACATCAAAGCGCGCCAGGACGAACTGGGACCCAGGGCACAGCAAGCCAGTGAGCAAGCCGTGATGTGGGTGTCAATTGTCTCGGTATTTGTTGTCTTTGCGGGCATATTCTTAAGCTGGTATGTCAGTAAGTTACTACGCGACCCCATAGGGGGTGAGCCCAGAGACATAGAAGCCCTGGCCAAAGCCATTGCCAAAGGTGACCTCAGTTATCAATTTTCTACCGGCAATACCACTGGCATCTATCGGGCCATGTCTGAAATGACCACGACCCTGCGCGATATTGTGGGCAAGATAAAATCAGCAACAGCCACACTCAATGATACCTCAGGCACCATGATCACCGTCACTGAGCAAACTAAAAGTGAGACCGACCAGCAGCAGGACCAGTTAACCCAAAGTGCCACCGCCATGCAGCAAATGAGCGCGACCGTACAGGAGATCACCCAAAGCGCCCAACTTGCTGCCGACGCCGCCACTGAAGCGGATCAACAATCCCAGACTGGGATCCAAGTGGTACAGGCCTCCCGCGAAGCCATGAGTGAGCTGGTTGGCAGTATCCAACAAGTCAGTGAAGCCATTACCCAGCTAGAGAACGAGACGGAGTCAGTCGGGTCCATTTTGGACGTGATCCGCAGCATTGCCGATCAAACCAATTTACTGGCGCTAAACGCCGCCATTGAAGCTGCCCGGGCAGGCGAGCAAGGCCGTGGATTTGCCGTGGTAGCCGATGAAGTACGCAGCCTGGCGAGCCGTACTCAGCAAAGTACCGAAGAGATCCAGGCAATGATTTCGCGCTTGCAAAGCGAAGCCAAGCGTTCGGTGGAGCATATGCATCGTAATGTCGACCACGCGGAGCATTCAGCAGAGCAAACCGAGCATGCCGGTGCGACCTTACAGGCCATTTGCAGCTCAATCAGTACCATTCGCGACATGAACCTGCAAATTGCCAGTGCGTCTGAAGAGCAAAATACGGTGTCTCTGCAAATCTCAGAAAGTGTCACCAACATCAGTGAGAGTGCCGCTGAAACTGCGCAAGGCGCGCTGCAGGTTTCTCAGGACGCCAAAGCACTGAGTCAGGTTGCCAGAGAGCTCAATACCCTGGTCGATCAGTTTAGGCTGTAATACCGGAGCAGTGTGCGGGTGTTTCAGCCCCACCCGCACCTCCTTTTGCTTTAGATCAACGCCTCAAAGCGCAACTTTGCTTACACTGAGCCCCTCAATAGCAAAGAGAGTGCGATCGTGATTAAATTACCTCAGTGGGATGATTCCCTTATCAACAAGTACAATATCTCGGGCCCCAGATATACGTCTTATCCAACGGCCCTGTCGCTGGAGTCGGGTTACTCACAGGCCGATCTGGTTGATGCCATCACCCACTCAGACACCCGTGCGCTGTCGTTATATATTCATATTCCGTTTTGCCATCAGCTTTGCTATTACTGTGGATGTAATAAGATCATTACCCGTCACCAGTCTAAAGCGGATGTCTATCTTGACCATCTGGAGCTGGAAATCGCCGCTCAGGCCCCCTTGTTCAACGCGTATCAGGTTGAGCAATTGCACTTGGGAGGCGGTACACCGACCTTTCTGACCACGGCGCAAATGACGCGCCTGATCACTATGTTAGAACAGCATTTCACTTTTACAGCGGATGCCCAGCGCGGCATTGAAATTGACCCAAGATCACTGGCCGACGACATGCTGCCAGCGTTGAAAACGCTCGGCTTTAATCGGGTTTCATTCGGGGTGCAGGATTTTAACGATCAGGTGCAGGCTGCCGTGAATCGCCCGCAGCAGGTTGACGAAGTACTGTCTTTGCTCAAACAGGCTCGCGAACTGGGATTTAAGTCTATCAATATGGACATGATCTACGGCCTGCCACATCAGAGCGTCGAGTCCTATCGTGACACCATAGCGCAGCTGATTAAGTTAGGTCCTGATCGGGTGTCGGTATTTAACTATGCCCACCTGCCGGACAGGTTCGCCGCCCAGCGCAAGCTCAAAGACGCCGATATGCCGGGCCCAAAAGAAAAGCTGGCTATCTTTAAGCAAACGCTGGAACAGATGACTGCCGCAGGGTATCAGTTTATTGGCATGGACCATTTTGCAAAAACCGATGACGAACTGGCTGTGGCACAGCGGCACAATCACCTGCACCGCAATTTCCAGGGCTATACCACCCATGGTAACTGCGACTTGCTCGGTCTGGGCGTGTCGTCTATATCACAGATTGGTAATGCCATTTTACAAAATGAAAAAGACCTGAAACCTTACTATCAGGCTGTGACTGAGCGTCAGAGTGCCATTCATAAGGGCGTGCAACTCACCCGGGACGATGAAATTCGCGCTGCGGCCATCAAACAGCTGATCTGTCACTTTGAACTGGATAAAGTGACCTTTGCCGCTGAATACGACATCGACTTTGATGACTATTTCGCAGATGCCCTGGTTGCGCTTCAACCACTGGCAGACGATGGGTTGGTTGAGCTTAGCGAGCAACGCATAGAAGTTACGGCCAGAGGCAACCTGTTTATTCGCATCATTTGCATGTGCTTTGATGCCTACCTGCAACAGCAAATCAAAAACACCCGCTTTTCACGGGTGATTTAAGCGTAATAATGGCTGAGTAACACAATGCTACGCAGCCATTTTTTCTCTACAGTCTGAACTTACCTATGGTGCCAGAGAGGGACTTAGCCTCACTGTCTAAGTCATTGCAAAACTGATAGGTCTGCTCCATCGCCGTTTTTGTCTGCCTGGCCGTGTCTGATATAACCGTGACATTCTGGCTGATATCTCTGGTTGCTGCTGATTGCTCTTTAGTCGCTGTGGCTATTTGAATATTCATTTCTGATAGCCTGACTATGTGCTCTGAGATTTCTCTCAATGATTTACCACACTCGGATAAGAGCTGAGATGTTTTGTGGGTGCCGTCACTGCCATGCGTAATGGTGTTCACTGTTTCGGTTGCAGTGGCATTCAGGGAGTTGATCATGCCATTAATTTCTTCCGTCGACTCTGCGGTCCGCTTCGCCAGATTACGTACTTCATCGGCTACCACCGCAAAACCACGCCCCTGTTCACCCGCCCGCGCCGCCTCTATCGCTGCATTGAGGGCTAACAGGTTGGTTTGCTCAGAGACCCCTCTGATCACCTCCAGGACACCTGAGATTGATTCAATTTCTTTAGAGAGTTGATTAACAGAGAGCACAGAATTACGCATTATCGACTCCAGCTCAGCCATATGCCCTATGGTATCCGATACAATCTTGAGGCTCACCTGGGCATTGCCCTCGGTATCCGATGCCACTTGCGAGGCGTCCTGCGCGTTATTTGATATATCTGAGACCGTCATATTCATCTGCTCAACCGCTGCCGCGACCGAGTCTGTACTGGATGATTGTTGTTCAGAGAGGCCATGGACATGCTTTACATTCTGATATACCTCAGCGGCCGTGCCTTCGACATGCTTTGCCGTCTCAGATACGCTTTTAAACATCTCGTGCAATTGATCCAAAAAGATATCAATTTGTTTTCCCAGGGAACCCACTTCATTGTTTTGCTCAACTCTCAGGCGTGCAGTGAGATCCCCGCCTTTACCAGACAGTTCTGTTACCGCATCTGAGATCACTTCTATTGGCTTAAATATCCGATTCGCAAGTAGGTTTGCACCAAACAGACCTATCACAGCAATCACGAAGCCAATCACAATGTTTGTCATAATTGCAGTATGGATTGCTGAGAACATTTCCTCCTCAGGGATCTCCACAACCACATACCACTCTAATGAGTCCAGCTTTATTGCCGAGCGCACGACTACCCTGTCATTGACTTCATCCGTCACCACATTGCCTGCCAGAGCCGCAATGTTGACCTTGCTACCCACGGCGGATCTGTCAGGGTGGATTTGGATCGTGTTGTCGGCGTCCACTAAAAAGACGATCCCAGATTCACCAATTTTATATGAGCTTATTAACTCGGTCATGGCGCCCAGTGACTGTCCCACTCCCGCCAAACCCACTCTGCGGCCTTTGTCTTCAATGACATAATTGATAAAAGCGGTCGCTTCGGTGGACGACTTGTCTACATCAATCGAAATTTCATATTCAGCGCCGGAATTGATAAAAATATCCAGCCACGGCTCCTTATCAGCCTCCACTTTCCTTACAATACCCGCGGGTGTGTAGTAATTTCTGCTAACAGCAGAAACAATAAACGCAGTATTGCTATTGTTCACACGCTTTACTGAGCCCAACTCCCGAACGATCATGCCAAGGTCGTCTGGGGCCTCCCCATTCGCCATCCAGGCTTTGATAAACTCACTCTTTGCCAGCGCTCTTGATGGCGCGATGGACGAATAGATATCAAGCTCAACCGCATATTTTATTTGTTTGAGTACGGTGGGGATTTCGGATTGCTCAACCTTCTCAGTTAAAAAGGTACTTATCGTGGTCGCAAAGACAAGGGTAACGATAAGCAGAGGCAATATCGTTGCTGAAATCAGGGAAAGTACCAAGAGTTGCTTGAGCTTCATAAATTACCTTGCTGAAATCAAAAGATTTTTCATAAAAACAATATAGTAGAGTATTGTTCTGATTGACAAAGTTTGCGGACCATATTGCAACAAGTACACTCAAAGGCTCAGATCAGTAGTTTTAACCTACTGGTTTTAATAACATTACTCGGTTTTGATAAGCCACTGATAACAGACCAAAACGTCTATCAAAGTCCAGGATGTTTTCTTAGGGGGTTGGTGGTGACGCACATTCACGGAGCGTTGCTCTATTCAAACGACCACTTGAATAGCCTGACCGTCCAACACGCTAAAGCCCCGACCAAAAGGCCGGGGCTTTTCAAAAGTCTTATTCTATTAAGGATGAACATTAAGTGAGCACTGGGTTTTGGCAGTCACCTTGCTCTACAGACAGCCCTCTTATTTTCTATTGGCTACTCACAAAACGGCTATATAGCCAATGGATCCCTACCGCTAAAGTAGCAGCAGCCACACAATACAGAGGCAGAACGACGAGCAATAAAGCAGACGTTGAACTCCCGGTAGCAATCTGGCCTATATCGAGATAAAACCCTAATGTTGTCAATAACATCAAAAAATGAACAATCCCATTCACCATTTGCTGGCGAAAACTGATACGAAACCCCTGATAATGATTGATCAGGCTAATAACAAGAAGAAATAATGGCACTGAAATTATCCACAGCGACATTAACACAGAAGATGAACCAATCAATATCAGGTACAGCCCAATCAACATGCAACTTGCTAGCTCAGTACTGTATTTTATTAGCATAGAAGCTCCTAATTCCTTATCAACAACTCAGTACAATGTTTACTTAGATTATTCTGAAACTCGGTAGGCCGGCGAATGATGAGAATGACACTTTTCGCATACTTACTCCTTTAGTGCTTAAGTTATGAATAAGTATCTTAAATGGGTACTCAGAGTATAGCAATAAAAACAACTTAAAAACTAAAATTAAGCTTTCTTAGGACGAACCAGAACGTCTACCAAAGTCCAAGATGTTTTCTTAGGGGATTTTGGTGGTGACGCACATTCAAGGACAGTCGCGCTATTCAAACGACCCGTTAAACAATAACCTGAACACACCAAACGCAAAAGCCCCGACCAAAAGGCCGGGGCTTTTCAAAAGTTTAATTTAGTTAGAAACTAAAATTAAGCTTTCTTAGGACGAACCAGAACGTCTACCAAAGTCCAGGATGTTTTCTTAGGGGATTTTGGTGGTGACGCACATTCAAGGACAGTCGCGCTATTCAAACGACCCGTTAAACAATAACCTGAACACCCCAAACGCAAAAGCCCCGACCAAAAGGCCGGGGCTTTTCAAAAGTTTAATTTAGTTAGAAACTAAAATTAAGCTTTCTTAGGACGAACCAGAACGTCTACCAAAGTCCAAGATTTTTTCTTAGAGATCGGCGCACATTCACGGATAGTCACAGTATCACCTGCTTGCGCAGTGTTGCTCTCATCGTGTGCGTGCAACTTAGTTGTACGCTTGATGAATTTACCGTAGATCGGGTGCTTAACCTGACGCTCGATAGCAACAACGATTGACTTGTCCATTTTGTCGCTAACTACACGACCTTGAAGAGTACGGATCTTATCGCTCATTATGCACCTGCCTTCTGGTTGATAACCGTTTTAACACGCGCAATATTGCGACGTACTTTTTTCAGCTCGTGAGTCTGAGCCAGCTGACCAGTGCTCGCTTGCATGCGCAGGTTGAACTGCTCACGCAGAAGCTCTAGAAGTTCAGCATTTAGCTCTTCTACGCTTTTGTCTTTAAGTTCGCTAGCTTTCATTTACATTACCGTCCGAGTTACAAAAGTGGTTTTGAAAGGTAATTTACGAGCAGCTAGGTTGAATGCTTCGCGAGCAAGCTCTTCTGAAACACCTTCCATCTCGTAAAGTACTTTACCAGGCTGAATTTCAGCAACCCAGTATTCAACAGAACCTTTACCTTTACCCATACGAACTTCAAGCGGCTTTTCTGTAATTGGCTTATCTGGGAACACACGGATCCAGATTTTACCTTGACGCTTGATGTGACGTGTCATAGCACGACGAGCTGCTTCGATTTGACGAGCAGTCATACGGCCACGGCCAGTCGCTTTCAAGCCGAAAGAACCGAAGCTAACTTTATTACCGCTATTTGCAAGACCACGGTTGCGGCCTTTGTGCACTTTACGGAATTTTGTACGTTTTGGCTGTAACATTAGTCGCTACCTCTTACTTAGCACTTTTTTTAGCTTTCTTCGGAGCGCGCTTGGCTGGCTTCTCAGCTTCTTGTTTCAGTGGAAGACCACCGATAACTTCGCCTTTGAAGATCCAAACTTTAACACCGATGATACCGTAAGTGGTCAAAGCTTCAGAAGTTGCGTAGTCGATGTCAGCACGTAGAGTGTGTAGAGGTACACGACCTTCACGGTACCACTCAGAACGTGCGATTTCAGCACCGCCTAGACGGCCGCTAACTTCAACTTTGATACCCTTTGCACCCAGACGCATTGCGTTCTGTACCGCGCGCTTCATAGCACGACGGAACATTACACGACGCTCTAGCTGTGAAGAGATACCGTCAGCAACTAGTTGTGCATCAAGCTCTGGCTTACGTACTTCTGCGATGTTGATTTGCGCAGGTACACCAGCAAGCTTAGTTACAGCGTGGCGAAGCTTTTCAACGTCTTCACCTTTTTTACCGATAACAACACCAGGACGAGCTGTGTGAATTGTTACACGGATAGATTTAGCTGGACGCTCAATAACGATTTTAGACACAGAAGCGTTTTTCAATTCCTTAGTAAGGTATTGACGCACTTTGTGATCACCAAAAAGCTGCTCAGAGAAATCTTTTGAATTCGCGTACCAGGTAGAAACCCAAGGTTTAGAGATACCTAGGCGAATACCAGTAGGATGAACTTTTTGTCCCATTACTTATATCTCCTAGCTATCTGAAACCACAACAGTGATGTGGCTTGAACGCTTAAGGATGCGGTCAGCGCGTCCTTTAGCACGTGGCATAATACGTTTCATTGTAGGACCTTCGTCTACAAATACTTTAGCCACTTTAAGCTCATCAATGTCAGCACCTTCGTTGTGCTCCGCGTTAGCGATAGCAGACTCAAGTACTTTCTTAACTAATACAGCCGCTTTCTTTGGGCTGTACGCTAGGATTTCTAGCGCGCGATCAACCGGAAGTCCGCGGATCTGATCTGCAACTAGACGTGCTTTTTGCGCCGAACCAGAGGCGAATTTGTGTTTAGCTAATGCTTCCATCATACCCTCCGATTAACGCTTTTTAGCTTTCTTATCCGCAGCGTGACCGCGGTAAGTACGTGTAGGTGCAAATTCACCTAGTTTGTGACCGATCATTTCGTCTGTAACGAATACAGGTACGTGCTGACGACCATTATGGACAGCGATGGTCAATCCGATCATGTTAGGGATGATCATTGAACGACGGCTCCAAGTCTTGATAGGCTTCTTGTCACCGCTTTCCAACGCCTTCTCTACCTTCTTCAGCAAGTGTAGGTCAATGAATGGACCCTTCTTGAGAGAACGTGGCATGGCAATTCCTCAACTATTACTTAGTACGACGACGTACGATAAATTTATCAGTACGCTTGTTCTTACGTGTCTTAGCACCTTTAGTCGGCTTACCCCATGGAGACACAGGGTGACGACCACCAGATGTACGACCTTCACCACCACCGTGTGGGTGGTCTACCGGGTTCATGGCAACACCACGAACTGTAGGACGAACACCACGCCAGCGAGTTGCACCAGCTTTACCTAGTGAACGTAGCATGTGTTCAGCGTTACCTACTTCACCGATAGTTGCGCGACAATCCGCTTCAACTTTACGCATTTCACCTGAACGTAGACGTAGAGTCACGTACTGGCCTTCACGCGCTAGGATCTGTACATATGCACCAGCAGAACGAGCAATCTGAGCACCTTTACCAGGCTTAAGCTCAACATTGTGTACCGTTGTACCTACTGGGATGTTACGCATAGGCATTGCGTTACCAGCTTTGATTGGTGCATCAACACCAGACTGGATTGCATCACCCGCTTGAACACCTTTAGGTGCGATGATGTAACGACGCTCACCGTCTGCATATAATACAAGAGCGATGTTTGCGCTACGGTTAGGATCGTACTCTAGACGCTCAACTTTAGCTGGGATGCCATCTTTGGTGCGTTTAAAGTCGATTAAACGGTAGTGTTGCTTGTGACCACCACCGATGTGACGAACCGTGATACGACCGTTGTTGTTACGACCACCTGATTTAGAGTTTTTCTCTAATAGCGGAGCGTAAGGCTTACCCTTGTGCAGATCAGGGTTAACCACTTTAACGACGTGACGACGACCCGCAGAAGTTGGTTTACACTTTTGAAGTGCCATAATTCTAACTCCCCTTATTACTCGGCGCCGCCGACAAAGTCTAGCTCGCTGCCTTCTTTAAGAGTAACGTAGGCTTTCTTCCAGTCTGAACGACGGCCGAAACGCATGCCTGTACGCTTAGTTTTACCCTTAACATTTAGCGTGCGAACACCAGTTACTTCTACTTCGAAAAGCTTCTCAACAGCAGCTTTGATTTCTGCTTTGTTTGCATCTTTAACTACTTTGAAAACAATCGTGTTGTTCTCTTCAGCAGAGATGGTGCTTTTCTCAGAGATGTGTGGAGCAAGGATTACTTTTAAAAGACGTTCTTCACGGATCATGCTAGCGCCTCCTCAAGTTGCTTAACAGCAGCAGCAGTAATCAGTACCTTATCGAAAGCGATTAGGCTTACTGGGTCGATGCCAGCTACATCACGCGTGTCAACCTTGTACAGGTTACGTGCAGAAAGGAATAGATTCTCATCTACTTCTTCAGTCACGATTAGTACGTCTTTAAGCTCAAGCTCTTTCAGCTTAGCTACTAGTTCTTTAGTCTTTGGTGCTTCTAGACCAAATTCTTCAACAACTACTAGACGATCTTGACGAACAAGCTCAGAAAGAATGCTCTTGATCGCACCGCGATACATCTTACGGTTAACTTTTTGGCTGTGATCTTGCGGCTTAGCTGCAAAGCTCACACCACCGCTGCGCCAGATTGGGCTGCGGATTGTACCAGCACGTGCACGGCCAGTACCTTTTTGGCGGAATGGTTTTTTACCACCACCAGCAACTTCAGAACGTGTCTTCTGAGCTTTAGTACCCTGACGAGCACCTGCTGCGAAAGCAACAACTACTTGGTGTACTAATGCTTCGTTAAACTCACGTCCAAAAGTAGCTTCGGAAACTTCAAGCGCACCAGCGCCTTTAATTGCTAATTCCATCACTAAATCTCCAGGACTTAAGCTTTAACAGCTGGTTTAACGATAACGTCGCCGCCGATAGCGCCAGGTACTGCACCTTTAACTAAAAGCAGATTACGCTCAGCGTCAACACGTACTAGCTCTAGGTTCTGAGTAGTTGTTTGCACATTACCCATTTGACCAGCCATTTTCTTACCTTTAAACACCTTACCAGGTGATTGGTTTTGACCGATTGAACCAGGAGCACGGTGAGATAGAGAGTTACCGTGAGTAGCGTCTTGCGTGCTGAAATTCCAGCGCTTAACACCACCTTGGAAACCTTTACCTTTTGAAGTACCAGTAACGTCTACTTTGTTTACTTCGTTGAATAGCTCAACAGTAAGCTCAGCACCTACTTCAAACTCACCTTCACCGCCGTTAAGACGGAATTCCCACAGGCCGCGACCCGCTTCAACACCAGCTTTAGCGAAGTGACCCGCTTCTGGTTTGTTTACACGGCTTGCTTTTTTCTCGCCTGCAGTAACTTGAAGCGCGTTGTAACCGTCTGTTGCGTCAGATTTGATCTGAGTAACACGGTTAGGAGTCGCTTCGATAACTGTCACAGGGATAGATACACCATCTTCAGTGAAGATGCGTGTCATACCCACTTTACGACCGACTAGACCTAATGCCATTTTCCTAAAACCTCTCTAATCTTTCGATTAACCCAGGCTGATTTGAACATCAACACCAGCAGCAAGGTCTAGGCGCATTAGAGCGTCTACAGTCTTGTCAGTTGGTTCTACGATGTCGATCAGACGTTTGTGGGTGCGGATTTCATACTGATCACGCGCGTCTTTGTTTACGTGCGGAGAGATCAATACAGTGAAACGTTCAAAGCGAGTAGGAAGTGGGATTGGACCACGTACCTGAGCGCCAGTGCGTTTCGCAGTTTCCACGATTTCCGCCGTTGATTGGTCAATCAAACGGTGGTCAAAAGCTTTTAGGCGAATACGAATGCGTTGATTTGACATTCTTAAACCTCAATTAAAAGAGCATTTAAAAAGAGCATAAAAAAACCCCCGAGGCCATCTCAATTTATAAGAGGTCGGTTGTTCTTCTATTTCTACCATTGAACTCCAAATCGGAGTTCCTGTTTACGTGCCTGAAATCCAGGCCTTTGTATGACTTTCTTGTGACGAATCACAGAAAGTTTGAGCATTATAATGACACTGGTGATAAATGCAACAATTATTGCAAAATTATTTGTCCTGCGCCGCGTCTTCACTGTAAGTGGCACAAGGCGTCTATACTTTACGCAAGGGAATACACATCAGCCTTGTCATTGAACTGACACAAATGGTCAGTCCAGTTAAAGCCTGATATTCTATACAGCAAAAATACAAACCTGGTACTGCTATGCGCTTACTTTCTCAGGGGCTCAACCGAGTGGCCCAATGGACCAACTGCTTGCTGGTCAGGAGCAAACTGTTGCCGACAGATCCAGTGTCGCAGTTCGACCTGGATCCAAGCTTGCCCACTTTTTATGTTGCCCGACTAAACTCTCGGGCCGATCTGGCTGCACTGAATGCGATGTGTAAAAAGCTGGGACTGCCAAGCCCGATGCAGGATCAGGTGCTGGGAAGTAAAACGCTACCGCGTTTTATCGGCATCAAGAACCCGACTCCGCTACTGAGCAAAACGCCAGGCCCAAGCCCGGCGATTGACCAGGGCAAAGCCATTTTCTCTGCCCTGCGTGCGCATCCTGATATCAAAGCACAAGTGATCCCAGTCACAGTGTTATGGGGTCGTAACCCCGGTAAAGAAAAGCCCGGCTTAGGTACCCTGTTTAGCCATTCACTGACCCCCAGCTGGTTGCGAAAGGCTATGGTAGTGCTGTTTTCCGGTCGCGACAATTTAGTACGCTTTTCCGCGCCCATCGCGCTGGACCAGCTTATGACTGACAAATCGGACGTCGACGAGTTACCTCATAAGCTGCTGCGCGTGGCCCGGGTGCACTTTCACCGCCAGAAGCTGGCTGCAACAGGACCCAAGTTGCCTTCGCGAGAAGCCTTGTTCAATTCTCTGTTGGCTGCCCCGAGCATTAAAAGGGCCATTGCCGACGAAGCCAAATCAAAAGGGCTGAGCCATGAAGAAGCGCGCTTAAAAGCACTGGAGTTGCTCGAAGAAGTCGCCGCCAATTATTCCGAAGCCATGGTTCGCGTGGGCGATCGCGTACTGACCTGGTTGTGGAACAAACTCTACAACGGCATTGAAGTCAAAAATGCCGAGCGCGTGCATGAGCTGGCCGACAAAGGTCATGAGATCATTTACGTGCCCTGCCACCGCAGCCACATGGACTATCTGCTGCTGACCTATGTGATTTACCATCAGGGCCTGGTGCCGCCACACATAGCCGCGGGGGTGAACCTCAACTTTTTCCCGGCCGGTGGCATTTTCCGCCGTTGTGGTGCATTTTTTATTCGTCGCTCCTTCGCTGGCAACAAGCTCTACTCCGCTATCTTTAAAGAGTATCTGACCCAGCTGTTTATCAAGGGCTATTCCGTTAAGTTTTATACCGAAGGTGGCCGCAGCCGTACCGGTCGCTTATTACCACCCAAAACCGGTATGCTGGCCATGACTATGCAGTCAATGCTGCGTGGTATCGACCGCCCCATCTCCATTGTGCCCGTTTATATTGGCTATGAGCATGTCATGGAGATCAACACCTATCTGAAGGAACTGGCGGGTAACAGTAAAAAGAATGAATCCGTCGCCGGGGTCTTTAAAGCCATTAAAAACCTCAAAAACTATGGCCGCGGCTATCTGAACTTTGGTGAGCCTATCCACCTGAATCAATACCTGAATGAACATCAGGCAGACTGGCGAGATACCATAGGCCAGGATGAGGGCGTTAAGCCGCAATGGCTAAACGGCCAGGTGGCATTGGTCGCAGACCAAATCATGACCAACATTAATGCCAGTGCTGCACTAAACTCCATCAATCTGCTGGCCATGGTACTGTTGTGTAATGAGCAGTTTGCACTGAGCAAGCAGAAGCTGCTATCCCAACTACGCTTTTATCTCACTTTGCAAAACCAGGCACCTTACAACACCAATGTCACAGCACCGGATGAAGATGCCGAAGCCCTGCTAGAGCATGCGCTGAAACTGGATAAATTCGATGTGCTGGAGGATGAGCTGGGTGAGATCATCACCATCAAGGAGAAAGAACGTACGCTGTTCAATTATTACCGCAACAACATTTTGCACCTGTTTGCCGTACCCAGTGTGATTGCTCAGATGTTGTTTAACCGCTACAGCGTCACAGTTACTGAGTGCCAGGAGCGTCTCAGCACACTGTACCCACTCTTTGCCAAAGAGTGGTTTATGCATGACCTGCGTGAAGACTATATCACAGAAGTGCTGACCTGCTTCGCTCAGCAGGGTCTCATAGACTTTGATGGCCACCTGGCCACAACAGTGAAAGACAACAAGGCACTGGCACAACTGGAAATGCTCGGTAAAGTGATCCATCTGACACTGGAGCGCTATGCCATCAGTGTCAGCTTGCTGCTGCGAGATCAGGGTATTGCTCGTGCCACACTGGAAAGTGAAAGTGAGGTGCTGGCCAAAAGACTGGGGACCTTACATGGCATTAAGAGCCCGGAGTTTTTTGACAAGAAAGTACAGAGTAACCTGATTAATGTGCTGCAAGCACAAGGCTTTATCGACATTTCTGATCAGCAAAAAATCGCAGCAATGCCCGCACTCACAACGCTGTCTGATCACCTCAATGATCTGCTGCCAGCCAGGATCTGGCAGTCCATCCGCGACACACTATAAAGGACGAACTACCAACAAACCGGCGTCAGCGCGCTTCGCGCTGGCGCATCACCCCTTCCTGAATAGTCGACGCCACCAACTCTCCCTGACGGTTGAAGAACTGGCCTCTGACCAGACCGCGACCATTACTGGCACTGGGGCTGTCAACACTGTAGAGCAGCCACTCGTCCATGCGGAAAGGACGATGGAACCACATGGCATGATCTATGGTTGCCACTTGCATATTCTTCTGCATGAAGGATACGCCATGGGGCTGCAATGCCGTCGGTAAAAACTCAAAATCCGAGGCATACGCCAGCAAGTAGTTATGGATACGGCGATCATCGGGCATCTCGCCACTGGCTTTAAACCAGACATGACGTACAGGCGCCATCACCTCAGGCTGAAACGGGTTATGAAATTCCACCGGGCGCATTTCAATGGGCATCTGTTGCGTAAACTTGGCAACCAGCGGCTCAGGGATCAGATCGGCTTTGTCCTGATAAAACTCCAGCGATGACCGCAGCGCCTCGGGTCCGGGAACCTCAGGCATTTCAGACTGGTGTGATAGGCCTGGTTCATCTCCCTGGAAAGAAGCCGTCATATAGAAGATAGGCTTGCCGTACTGAATGGCGCTGACCCTGCGTGTACTGAAGCTGCGCCCATCACGAATATTCTCCACATCGTACACTATGGGTTTGCTGGCATCACCCGGGCGTAAAAAGTACGAGTGCAACGAATGAACATAACGCCCCTCTGGCAATGTATATTTAGCTGCCGACAACGCCTGACCCATTACCTGGCCGCCAAACACTTGCGGGAAGCCCAGATCCTGGCTCTGACCGCGGTAGATCCCCTGTTCAATTTCTTCCAGCTGAAGTAGCTCCAGCAACCCTTTTAATGCCTGACTCATTGCGCACCTCTTTCACTGCGTAGCGGATCTCATAATTATACACTATTGTGCAAGTAAAGAGAGGCATCGCAAGTTAAATCAGGTGGTTAACCCTGAACGACAGACTGAGTACATAGCGGGTCAGGCAAGAGTGAGGTAAACTGGTTACCCGCTTTCTCAGACAAGGTAATTGACATGGCATACTGGTTATTTAAAACCGAACCCGACGCATTTTCCATTGACGATCTACATCAGGCACCTGAGCAGAGTACGTTCTGGGAAGGGATCCGCAATTATCAGGCACGTAACTTTCTGCGTGACGATGTGCAGGTAGGCGATCAGGTCTTTATCTATCATTCAAGCTGTAAAGTCCCAGCCGTTGTGGGTATCGCCACAGTGACCAAAGGCGCTGAGGTCGATCCCCATCAGTTTGACCTGAGCAGCGATTATTATGACGCCAAGTCCAGCCAGGACAACCCCCGCTGGGTAGGTGTGACACTGCGCTTTGCGCAACATCTGGCACATCCGGTGACACTGAAAGCAATCAAAGCCGACCCAGCCATCACCGAGCTGGCACTGAAAAAAGCCGGCCGACTTTCTATTATGCCAGTCACCGAAACGGAGTGGACACATATCTGCCGGCTTGGCGGAGCTGTGTAACACCGCCAGGCCAGAGCGCAATAAACTTCAGCGATGTTTTTTCTGTTTTCCCCCCTTGGGGATCATAGAGAAGTACAAGATCAACGCCAGCCAGGAAAACAGCAAAGTACCTATCAGCCAGCCATTTTTTTCATGGCCACGGGTGCGCTTACTGCCAGCAACCAGCCCTATGGGCAGTAAATACAGGCAAAGCGCGCCCATCAGTAACATCAGTTCGTCGGTCATACCCGCTCCCAGTTCACCTCACTATGGAGCACCCGCTGCGGAGCTATGTAATGTAGTACATCTCCCCCTTTTAGCGCGTAGTCCAGAGGTGGGTTTAAATCCATATCACGACCACTGAGGTCGTGCGCCACCCCCAGCAAAGTCGCATTGTGATGCTGTTTAAAATACAAAAATAGCTGACCAAAGGTCAGAGCGCCTAATGACATCGGCAACTGCAAACTAAACTGAGTATCACCATGCAGAGTCGATAGCAGCTCTTCCTGAATACGACTGGACCCTGGGTCCTGCATCGAACGCACCAGGATCTCGGCAGACATGGCTGTCGAGCACTCGACATTACGGCAGTGCTGACGCAATAATTGTGCTTTAGTTTCATCATTAAAATGGGCACTGATGTGCGCAGACGTTTTTACCAGTGGGCTCAGTTTTAACGCCGTAGTAAAGGTCTGATCGTCATCCTGACCATCCACAATGATTTTGTCTGCATGAGCCAGTCCGGTGCGCGCCAGTTGCAGATCATCGGTAAAGCTTACCAGGCGAACAAAGTCGACCTCGGTGAAGCGCAACAGCGGGTGCTCCATCTCATCACACACCGCCAGCACGATGCGTCTTGCTATGCGTTTGTTGTCGGCCAGTATATATTCGATCATGCGCTCCGTGCGGGTTGCATGCCAACCGAAAATAATGATGTGATCGCTCAGATGTGAATAGTCTTTATCGCCCTTCATTGCTCGTTTTACCCAAATTGTAATTAGTTGCCCAACCTTACCCAGCAAAATACCAAACAGTGCCAGCCCCAGCGGGATTTGAAATATGGCCACAACCCAGCGTCCCATATCGGTTGTGGCACTAAAGTCGCCATAACCGACGGTCGATGTGGTCACCACGTAATAATAGATATAAGTGCTGCCGGGCAATAACGCATGCTCCTGAGCGAACCATAATAGCGCCCAGGTTGCCCCCATATGCAACAGTGTCGCCAGACCAATCAAGGGCCAGCTGGCCTGATCAATGTGCGTTTGTAATACAAAAAGTATACGTTTGATAAGTAAGGGCATAAATTTCCTTTAGATCCACCGCCAAATCCCTGGAAGCACGACTTTGTCCAGTGTGCTACCGGCATTCAGCGATCAGCGTTAAACCTGAACGTCATATGCTTTAATGGGCATACTACACTGTGAATTTACCAAAAGAAAAATACGTGCACAAAACGTTTGCATTTAGCACATATAATCACGCAACCAGGGTTCGACTGGGATCCCTGTTTCTTGCCGCGCTTGCTTATTTTTCAACTCTAACTCACCCGGTAAAATAGCCTCAGGCGCAACTTTCATTGCTTCTTCCATTAAGCGTGCGACATCATTTTTAAACTGCTCTAAGGGAATAAACATTTCGGGGTTAATGGCCAAAAAGAAATGCGAAACTTTTCTTGGGCTATCATAAGGTGCTTCGTACAAATGACTCAACTGATGATCGAATGGCATGCCGGCCAGCAACGCTGTCATAACCTGTACAAAAAAGCCTAGAGCCTGACCTTTATATCCGCCCAAGGGAGTCAATGCACGCACGCTTTTCCCTTCACCTGTGTGCTCTATATTGGCCCAGCTTTCAGGTATGGCCTCATTAGCCGCCAGCATTTTCTTTATTTTAGAGTAACTGACTTGGCTGGTCGCAAAATCCGCACTAAAGTGCCCCGTCGGAGTGGGCGCACTGAATGCGATTGGGTTGGTGCCCAAAAATGCATCCAATCCGCCTTTTAGCGATACCAGCGCATCGCTATTTGTCATACAAATACCGAGTAACCCCTCTTGTGCAGCCATTTTTGTGAAGTTTGCTGCTGCGCCAAAATGATTTGAATTTCGCACCACAACGGCTCCCAGCCAGCTTTGCTTTGCTTTGCAGATTGCCTCACGCATGGCCCAGGATGATGCCACTAAACCATTGGCCCCATCGGCATCGACGAGTCCGCCTACTGGCGTTTCATGAACAAATTGAATATTGGGGATAACTTTGGCCCTGCCACCAATGAATTCATTCACATAGGTTGGAAACAAACGAATGCCATGGGTGTCAGTGCCTTCTAAGCTGGTATCGGTTAACATATCAGCAATGAGCAGGGCATCGTCCTGACTGAGCCCCAACTTAACCAACTCACGTTGCATGATACTACAAACGTCTGCCGCCGAAATAAACGAAGATTGCGTCATAAGCCTGCTCCCATTTTGCTGTCAATAAATTCACTCAACTTACACACAGCATCAGACACTTTGTCTTCACTGATGTTACTAAATGCAAGGCGGATCAAGCGCCGGTTTTTTTGCTCAGCCAGAGAGAAAAAGTACACGGGCGTAAAAATCACATTGAAGTGCTCTGCACAATCGAACACGTCTTCATCCGATACATCAAAAGGGACAGACACAACCAAAAAGAACCCGCCTGGTGGCAAAGTCCAGCTAATTGCACTGTGTTTACCCAGGTAATGGGTCAGGGCACGATCCAGTGCATCTCGTTTTGTTTTATAGACATCGCGCAAAGGTGCCATGGCATTATCGAGAGAGTAATCATGCTCTAGCAAGTAACCACCTACCATTGCCTGACATACCTGGCTCGTATTGACACTGATCAGACTCTTCAGCGCAACCAGTTGTGCAGCCTCCTCAGTACGCTGTGCTGGCAACACCAAATAGCCAACCCGCAGTGCCGGTAAGATGGTTTTAGCAAAAGAGCCGATGTAGTATACGCAACCGCGGTCGTCCAGAGATTTAATCGTTGCTGCGCGCGTACCTTCATAATTGAACATACCGTATGGATTATCTTCGATAATCTTGATGCCGGATTCAGAACAAACATCAATCAACACTTTCTTGTGTGCATCCGACAAACTAAAACCCAATGGGTTATTAAAATCACCATTCACGTATAGGGCTTTGGGTTGATACCCTTTGTTACGAGTGTTGCGGATTTCAACGTCTAAATTTGCTTTGAATGCCGCGCTATCTTGCAATACCGCCTCGTCAACAGGCAAAGGCTCAACATGCTTACCAACTGACTGAATAAAGCCTGACAATCCGATATATGACGGATCAAGCGTCAAAATACAATCATCAGGGTGTGTCAGTTCGGTAAGGCAAAGCAGGGTTAAGGCTTCCTGGCAGCCATTCGTCACTATGATATCTGCCGTAGATGCATGGATCTGTTCATCAGTTAACAAATGTCGCACCAGGATATCATTGATAATTCCGGCAGTGGGGCCATATTGCAACAACAACGCCTGCGCATCAGCATAAGTTAAACCGTTTTTTTCAGCATAATACGTTGTATAAGTGTGCTGTAAGTTCGATAAGTTAATACTCTTAAAAAACCGGGCATCCGGGCGCCCCGAAGCCAATGAATAGGCTGCGGGAAAACGGCTAGATACTTCGTTTAAAAAGTTCATTACTTCGAGTTGTTTCATGAGGTAATACCATTTATAGAAGGTCCCTCCGTTCTTTATCCAGTATATCAACCGTGTTGTGATTTACGCACAGGCTCAGCTGGGTAAGAATGGAGAATAAGTGGTCTCTCTGGCACAGGTGCCAGCAATCACGCCAAATTCAATCCTGTTAGTAGGACTCACCTGACTCTAGTTGCTCAAACAACCGATTGATATTGCTATCTTCAAACGAGAAGTTGCCATCACGCTCGATAAACTCGTACATCATGCCAGTATTAGCATCTCGCTTACTGAATACTTGTTTCAGCCCCGCAGAACACAGTATTTCTGTAGAAAATTCCATGCCTTTTTTTTGTAGCTCCTCATACACGTTCTCAATTCCTTCAACCTGAAATGCAACGTGCTGAACGCCAGTACCATATTGCTCTATGTAACGCTCAATTTGAGAACCTTCACTGTTCGATACCAGTAAAACGACCGAAAACTCTTCAGAAGCCATAACCGCAGAGCGCATACTGGTCAATTTTCCTTTCGTTTCCCTAATGGAATCTAGTTCAAACCCGAGTACATCCTGATGATATTTAATTGCTGCATCCAAATCTGTTACAGCAATGGCGAGATGGTCAATCTTTTTATAGTCCTTGAATAAATACATACTCTTATCTCTTTTTATTATAAATTCTATTTTGCTCTTAAAATGCGCGCTTAATAACTGCCAGCAACTCTTCAATCAAGTTTTTAGCCGTTTCCCCTAGCACATCATTGCTATCATACTGTACGACCCACGTCAGTATCTCCCCCTCAACACTGAAAGAAAACTCCAGCGGAAACCCAAAGTAATCTTGCCCAATCAGTGTGTTATGCGTCACCTCCTGGTCTTTTGTTAATTGTTCTTTTTGATAACGCGTCAGCTCATTGTTAGACGTTAAATGATGGAACTCAACATAGTTAAATGTCACCTGAAATGGCACACAACCACCATGTAGTGCTATTTGCTGTGGCAGTGGCAAACGAATGGCCTGCTCCATTTCAAGCAGTTCAGCATGTGCCTGTAATGCCATTTCTCGAGTGGAAAGGTTGCTTGCAACCCTGACAGGCAGCAAGTTCCAGAATAACCCCATTGACCCCAACGGATCCGACAAAGCTGGATTACGCCCATTAGAAATCAGTCCTAAGGTTGTCCAGGGCTCTCCAAGCTGGTGCGCCAGCGCTTTCGTCAGTGCCGCAATCAATACACTCTTAAAGTGAACTGAATGCTCTTTGGCCCATTGCTGGCCGGAACTGAGCTTAATGTGTCCCGTAAATGACTCAACATGCTGCACATAGGGGCGCTGTTTTTCTAGTCGACTGCCACTAAAATGTGCGGCCTTGTTTTGCCAATACGCCAGGGTCGCAGAGTGTCCAACCATCTCATTGATTTCCTGCGCAACAAACTCTTTAAGCACGTTTGGCTGTCCAGCCACTTCAGATTTACTTAAGACTCGTTGACCCGCAAGACGCTGCTCAACATTGTTTTTAAAAGTGACATTACCCCAGCCATCCTGAATAGCGTGCAGATTACTGGTGATCAGACTTGCGCCTCCGGCACTCTCTTCGATGTAATAAAAACGCACTAAAGGGTCAGCTATCTGACGCCACTCATAGGGCCGCTGATTATCTTGACGCAGCAGCTGTGCAACTAACTCATCGCGCTCGGCACGGCCTGACACCTTGTAGGTTTCGATGCTGGGTTCCACGTGCTCTAGTAACACCTGAAACAAACGCCCTTCATGTTCGACAAAGCGCGTTCTGAAATTGACACTTTGTAATTCATAGTCCAACGCAGTACGCAACTGAGCAAAATCCGCCATTGCCGGCGGTAACTCAATGACCTCCTGAGGGTGAAACAGGCCCACCCTGTGTATATCGAGATCATATTGATTGAGCATATAAACCTGCATGCCCGTTGCAGGATAAACATCGCAATATTGAGTCCGCAACGCCTCTGGCACGGCTTCTTCTGGCAGCACATTGCTCGTTGCATCGTGTGTGCCTGCTTGTTGTTCCATCACTGTTGCCAGAGATTGTATTGTGGGGTTATCAAACACCTCCATCAGTGACAAATTAAAGCCTCGCTGGTTCAACTCATAAGCGACTTTGATCCCTTTAATGGAATCCCCTCCCAACGAAAAAAAGTTGTCATTGATGCCGACTTTTTCTGACAGACCCAGTACTTTTTCCCACACCTGAGCCAGCTGCTTTTCTACTTCGGTGCTCGGTGCCTGATATTCTGCCCTTGCCTGCTTCTGTGCCAATAACAGCAGCGCTTTTTTATCAACTTTGCCGTTCACCGTCATTGCAAATGTATCGACTTTAAAAAAGTGCTCAGGGATCATAAAGGCGGGCAGCATATTCTGCAGATACCCCCTCAGCGTGTCTTCTGACAAAGTATCGTCTTGTGTTTTATAAAAAAGTGTTAGCCTGTTTTGAGCACAGTGGTACACGCACTCCGCTTTAACAACGCCGTCACATTGTGCTGCTGCACTGCTCACTGCACTCAAGTCAATACGATAACCATTGTGCTTAATTTGATTATCTTTTCGATCAATATAATAGATATTGCCATCTGCCAGTGTGCGTACAATATCACCTGTGCGGTAGTAACGAACGCCTGCCTCATCAACATAAGTGGCTCGCGCCGTAGCCTGAGGGTTATCAAGGTAACCGCTAAAGAGCGCTGGCCCTGACAGCACAAGCTCTCCGCTTTCCCCCAACGACACAGGTTTATCATCCCCATTCAAAATCTGACAAGTCACATTGGCAATTGGCTGACCGATCGGAACCAAGTCGCAACTCAACTGTCGATCAACAACATAGTAAGTCGCATCAATACAGGTTTCTGTCGGACCATACAAATTAACCAAGGTGCAATTCAACCTTGTCTTAACCTGCTCAGCACTGCGAGTAGGCAGCGCCTCCCCTCCACAAAACAAGGTACGCAGTGCCAACTGCTCGGCATTAAAGTCATCATGTTCCAGCAGCACGCTCAAATACGACGGCACCACCTGCAATAAGGTAATGTCATAACCCTTAACCAACTGCATAAACGCATCGACATCATATAGCACTGATTGCTCAGCTATCACACAATTCACGCCTGACAGCAAAACAACCCAAAACTCCCAGACTGAGGCATCAAATCCAGCACTGGTTTTTTGTAACAATGTATCGCCCGGCCCGACTGAAAAGGTCTGCTCGAACCACCTCATGTGGTTATTCAGCGCGCCATAACTCACTTCAATGCCTTTCGGCTCACCAGTCGATCCCGAGGTAAAAATAACATAGGCAATGTCCGTCTCGACAACGTCAGCAATCACCATAGCACTGCTGTAATGAGTCAGATCCAGTTCTTGCAAATTAATGCTCATTACCGAGCCAATTTGTTCAGTTCCCAATAAGGAAGTGATCACACATGTCGCGTCGAGTTGCGCTGAAATTGCAGCCACACGTTGCGCGGGCATACTTTCGTTGAGGGGCACGTAAGTTGCCCCAAGCTTAGTCACTGCCAGCATCGCTGTAAAAAACGCAATGGAACGAGGCTCCCAGATGACCACTTTGGCCCCTTTTTTAACCCCATGCTCCGAGAGGTAATTGGCCAATTTATTAGCCCTTTCATGCAATCCAGCTAATCCGCATTGCGCCACGCCCGGCTCAATAATTTTACTATCAGGGTAGTCAGTTGCAGCTTGTTCAAGCCAGGACTGCAATGAGTTTTGAATTGGCATCTGCGCGCCGCTCAGCTGCCAGGGTTCAGGTAAGGAATCCTGCTGCTTCAAAACCGAAGCTATGTTACTGTGTAGCAGCCTCACAGCATCAGCTGTAAATCTGATCGAAGAAAAGCTGGTGTGCAGTGCCAGTGAGTCAGCACAGTCAAACAAGACGTGGGTTAAGGCGCCACCGTTATGACAATAAATAATATCTTGTGGAGTAAAACGGCTGTGCAATTCTGGTGAGAAGTAATAATAGGTATGCAAATAGGGTGTCTGGCTTTCAGCATAAAAACACTCGGCAATACCACCTAGTAACTCTCTGCCCGCGAGCTCTGAAACAATCGCATCGCTTAACGTGCTCACCTCGCCCATTGCCATTGGTAATCCGCAAAGTAAAGCACCCGGCACCGATCGCAAATCCTCATCTTCACGCAACGATACCAGGGATGTCATCTGAGCCTGGTTATTAAAGCGCCGCATCGCCAGTTTAGCCGCAGCTGACACGACGGCTTCTGACGTGGTATCAAATTGCGCCGCAAGTGCAGCAATGGTTGCCCGGTAACCCTGTAAATCCAGTGTCACAGTGTGCACCTGCTCTTGATCTTCTAACTGATAATGTTCAATACTCAGCCTTTGCTTTTCCTGATCTTCTAAGCTTTCTTTCCCCACCAGTTCAGCCAGTTGTGGTTTATCAGGATCCATGGCAATACCATCAAGCCAGGCCTTCACTTCGCTAAACTGAATGCGCTCTTCGTCTGGGTCGCTGTTACATTCGGTATCAAGTAATTGCGCTAAGATAAGTTGCAGCGTCTGGAGGTCTGCATAATGGTTTGGCGCACAAAGGGTAAGCCAGAACTGCTCATCAGAAATCGCCAACACTCCCACAGCAAGCACAGCCAAAGCTTGTTCTGTTGCACAACGCAATGCTTCTTGTGCTTCTTCCACTTCTGATTCGCATGAGACATTGCGACGCTCGAGCACAAAAGGCTGCAAAGGATGCTCTCCCTGAGGACTCCATGAACTATCAGTGGAAAACGCATCATGAACTGAGGTTAAACTAAGCAATTTTTGCATAAGCTCGGACTCATTGAATAAGCCTGTACAAATACCGCTGAGCCTGACTTTATGTGAATTTTGAATTAACATACCCTTAAAAATGTCCTTTCCTTTATTATTATTATGAATAATATTAACAACTAACAAATTAACCCAGTTTATTGTTATAAAGTGAATTTAAAATATGGCGACCAGTAGGTTCACTTGTTCAAATTGATTGCAGATTAGTGTGCATTGATATTATCCCATCGCGACCAACACACGCCTGTCTCCGCTAAACGGTTTGCGACCATGTGCGACTAATTTATTATCTAGTAGCAGCACATCACCGGCCTTCCAGTCAAACATCACCTCTGCCTGCCTGTAGGCGTCACGAATATGCCCGATCACATCATCTGGGATCGGAGTTCCGTCCCCATAAAGTGTCACGAATGGAAAGTCCGTCAGTTTGAACGACTTTGCCAAGGTTGCCTGGAACTCCTCTGGCAAACTGGATGGATGCCAAAAAACGGCATGGTTAAACCACACGTCCTCGTTTGTTTCCGGATGTTGATGCACAACAGGACGACATTGCCGAGTTTTTAACGTTGAACCGGTGTGATCCAGGATCTCAATGTTTGCTTGCTTGCAATATGCAGCCAATGATGCTGGATCATCAGTACCAAACGACTTATGTATTGATGGGCCCATGCCAAAACCAAAACTACGATACAAACTCCAGCCCCCTCGATGCTTAAACTCTTCAATCACAGCGGGATCGATCAATGACAGCACTTTTCTGACATCTGCCAACTGTGTCTGCCCACCTTTGCTCGCCGACGTGACACAATAAAATGCCAACAACGCAGGTGGTGTCAGGACATATGAAAGCTCATTGTGTAGGAAGATCTCCTGTTCCTGAGGGAACTCGGTAGAGGTATATACACCCTTACCAACATGTGAACGGGGTGTAGCTCCTTCGGTATACTGACCTGTTTGGTCTACCATTTCTGTAACAAAGTCCTCAAACCCTTCAACGGCTCCCACATCAAAACGTCTGAAGAGAACAGCACCATAGCGCCTCAGCTCTGACTTCACTTTCGATTTGTGTTCACAAACCCAGTTAACCAGGTTGGTGCGACGTACATTTGCATCAAAAATGACGGGTAATCCAGCCTCCTCTGGAGGCTGGGCAACTATCTCTGATTTTTCCTGCTGTTCTTTCCAAGCGTTAAACTTCATGATGTAAGTTTCCTTTTTGACTTAAACCCACCAAGCTGCGCTTTAAAACTGCGGCTTACATGCTGCCGCCAGCTTTGCCTCAGGGTCGAGACACATAGTGCTGGGTCTTCTGCTACCTGAGCCAGTACAAAACTAAAACACTGCTGCAGTTTCTCAACTTGCCGTCCCTCGACCACCAGTTGGTTATAAACGATTTGCCCACTCATCCCTTTGGCAGAGTCGCTCAATACAAATGACAGGTCGTATTTTAACCCTGAGAACTCAATACTATTTTCCTGCTCCTGAGTCTCATAGACCGTATTATCATCGCCTGCTTGTGAGCCACTCTGATACACAAACTTATGTCGCAAATGTGCTTCCAGTAGACTCGCATCAACCCCTTGCATATCTTTAAGCACTTCTTTGAACGCAAAATCGCCATGCCTGAACGTGGCATTACAGGTTGCTCTGAGCTGCGTTAGTAACGCACTAAAATCACGCTCGCCTGCCAGCTCCTCAACAATTAATAGCGAGTTGACAAACATACCAACCAGGCCCTCTGTGCCTGGTACATTTCGGTTGGCGAAATCCACATTCACGGTGAACACGTCGGAGTTGGTAAATAGCGTTGTCGCCACCGCATACACGGCTATCCAAACATTAAACTCCGAACACACATTCGCTGCCGCCAGCCGACGCATTGCTTCTTGATGACTTGACTCAATATCAAAATGTACAAGTGCGCTCTCGATCCGCGGACTCGTGCCTATGCCACTTGCGAGTAACCTTGCTTCATTGAGCAAGGTTAATTGGTGCAGCCAGAATTGGCGTGGCTGGCTCAGCTCATCTTCAGTTCGACGTTGCTGCCAGTAAGCATAATCAATATATTCAATATCGCGTTTGCTAGCGGGAATTGCTCCGCCCGATTCAAGCACAGTGTAATACTCTTTCAGCGCTGCTTTGATCAAATCCATAGACCAGCCATCAACAGCGATATGTGAGAAGTTCAGTAGCACAATTTGCAACCCTTCAGCATGAGCAAAGTGATGACAATGCATCATTTCTCCACTGTATATATCCAGAGGTTGCTGTAAAACCTGTGTGATCCGGGTATTCGCGTCGCTAATAAACTGCACCTGCTCAGCCTGCTCTGAACCGGGTAATTGTTGCCGTGTTACGGATATGGCTTTGGTAGTCAAAACCTGTTGTCTGGGCTCTCCTTCTGTGCAGAAGAACCGCGTTCTCAGTACCGGCTGGTTGATCACCAGCGCTTCCAGTGCCTGCACAAAAATAGCGAGATTAAAGTCACCATCAAAGTACATTAAGAGGGGCACATTGTAGGCCGCCCCCCTGCCAAGCTCATATTCGAAAAAGACACCAGCCTGAGCCGTCGACAGAGGATATGCATCCCGGATTGGGGCCGGTTTTATCGCAGCAATCACGCTGCCAGCGGTGTCAGAAACGCGCTGAGCAATACCCTGTATGTCTGCGGCATTAAGCAGATCTTCCACTTTAATTGCCGCCTGACATGTTTGATTAAGCACACGAACCGCCTTCATTGCCAACAAAGACGTACCACCCAGCGCAAAGAAATTATCTGCCATCCCGATATGATTTATCGACAAAAGTGACTGTATGACATCACACACCTGTTTTTCTACTTCCGTCTCAGGCGCGCGAAAGTGTGCTGCACTTTGCTTTTTTTGTGGAACGGGTAACGCTTGAATATCGACCTTTCCATTGCTGGTCAATGGCAATGACTGTAGCGCCACAATGTGGGTCGGTAACATATGTCGGGGAAGATGGGATGCTAAAAATGCCTGCAGTGATTTCTCAACGTCTGACTGAGCAAGCTGACAAACCACGTAGGCAACCAGGTAGGCACCCGATGGGTTAGGTACCACTCTGACGATACAGCTCTCGATACCTGAGAAGGTGTTAATGTATGCTTCAATTTCTTGCAATTCGATGCGATAGCCACGAATTTTAACCTGTTCGTCAATACGACCGAGATATCGGGTGTCTCCATTTTCGTCGATCCGAACCAGATCGCCCGTCCGATACATCCGCTGTGGCGCCCCATTCAAGTCGGTAACATATGGATCCTGAGTGAATACGCTTGACGTTAGTTCAGGTTGTCCTAAATATCCTCTCGCAACGCCAGGACCAGCAATATACAGCTCACCAATCCCACCGCGCGGTACCAAAGCCTGGTTTTCATCCAGCACATAGTACTTCATGTTTGCATTGGGCTGACCTATCGTAATGGCTGCCGATGAACAAAGTGGTTTGATTGATGAACAAATAGATGCCTCTGTCGGGCCATAGGCATTGAAGACAGATTTGCTTTCTTCTAACCAAGGCGCAACGACCTCAGGTTTACACTCTTCACCACCCACAATCACAGTATCAATGTGCGGTAAAGCCGATGCTTCGAGCGTTTCTAGTATCGAAGGCGTCATCATAATGTGCGTCACATCGGTATAGTGTTGCAATTCTGAATGCAAGTCCTGGGTTGTCGCCAGGCGCAGTGTCGCGCCAGATGTGAGCGCCATAAATATCACCCAAGCCGCCGCATCAAAGCTCAATGATGTAGACTGAAACAACGTGCTTTGTGCTGTCACTGAAAACGTGCTTTGACAGTGCATCAGGGTATTGACGACGCCTAAGTGTTCAACCATGACCCCCTTTGGTTTACCACTGGACCCTGAGGTAAAAATAACATAGGCCAGATCGTTCAGTGCGACATCGGGGCAATGATTCTTAACAGACTCAATGGCGTGTACATGCTGAGCGTCATCGCTCATCCCCACCATGATCGCATCGGATACCATACTGGTGCCCTGCTCAATCGTTGCCATATCACATAGTAGAACAGCAATGTTTGCCCGCTCAATCATATACTCAATGCGTGCCTGTGGATAAGCAGGGTCAAGAGGCACATACGCAGCTCCCACTTTCAGTGCCCCGAGAATAGCAATGACCATATCTGCCGAACGAGTCGCATAGACCCCAATGCAAGCACCTGGTCCAATGCCAGAGTGTGTTTGTAACCGCTCAGCAACTTGCTCTGCACGGAGATTAAGCTCTGCATAACTCAATGACGCATCACCCCAAGCAACGGCCACCTTATCCGGATTTTGCAAAGCCTGCTGTTCGACCAGATAATGAAGCGGCTTAGCAATCGCTAAATCAACGGACTGACTGGACTGAGGTGCAAGGGTTTGCTGTACTTCAGCATCGGGGATGAGGGGCAAGGCAGCCGGAGCCTGATACGCGCTCACACCATGCTCAGCGAGTGTTGCTAACAAGTGGCCAAAATGAACACTCAATGCTGACACATCGGCTTCACTGAATAAGCCACAATTATAAATCCAGTGGATCGCACCGCTTTCCCGGCTAAACTGACAATCTATATGCAAATCATACTTTGTTTGCAGTATAGGTAAGCTCAATGGCTCGAGTTTGGCGCCACCCAGCGCAACGGGCCCCTGAGGCTCGCCGCCAACAGAAAACTGCCCGTCCAGTGTCAACAGGATCTGAAATAATGGAGAGGCCGAACCTGTACCGCTCAGCCCGAGGGCCTCAACAATCGCATCAAAAGCGATATCCTGATTTGCCTGCGCATCCACATTGACTGTGCGAACACGCTCAAAATACTCACTTAACTGGTCATATCGTGTATCAACCCGCAACGCCAGCATATTCACAAAAAAGCCGAATAGAGGTTCAAGCTCTTTTTGGTTTCGCCCCGCAATGGGCGTGCCGATAACAATATCATGGCTGTTGCTGAAACGACTCAGTAACAGCGCCAGCAAGCCGTGTAACAAAGCAAACACAGTGAGGTTATGTTGTTGTGCGATATCCTTTAGTTGCGACACCTGCTGTGCCGATAGCGTATAGCTGACCGCAGCACCATCATGCGTTGGAGTCAGGGTTCTTGGCAAGCTCGACGGCAGGCTATGCATCACAGGTGCATCAGCCAGCTGTTTCTGCCAATACTGCAATTGTTTGTTTAACGCACTTTGCGTCCCTTTAGACTGCTGCCACACCGCGTAATCAGCATACTGTATCGGTAATTCAGATATATCAGCAGTACCGTCAACCTGGTTATATAGTGCGAAAAACTCCCGTGTAAAGATGTCCATTGACCAGCCATCAGAGGCAATGTGATGCATCACTAACGCCAGCGCGCCTTCCGCAGCGCCGGTCGCAATATACGTTGCCCGGAGCATCAGGTCCTGACTCAAGTCAAATGTATATTGAGTGGCTTGTTTCATCAACTCTAATACTTGGGCTGCCTGCGCAGATGCATCCAACTGGCGTAGATCAAAATGCTGCACGTTAAATACGACATCCTCAGCAGCAAGAATACGCTGATAAGGCTCACCGTTTTTCTGAGCATATACGGTACGCAAGATCTCATGTCTGCCAATAATCTGCTTTACGACTGACTCAAAGCGTTCAACGTCGAATTCGCCGAGCACTTTAAAGGTTGAAACCATATTGTAATGTGCTGAGCCACCCAACATATGATCAACAAGGTACAAACGTTTTTGAGCCGACGACAAGGGCAAATACGGAATATTACCGGCGCGTTTCGTTATTGCCGGTGTCCGCTGAGCATGAGAGTTTAACTGCAATAAAAATGCTTTCAGCGTATCTTTATGCGTGCGTAGCATATGCTTTGCTTCATCACTCAGGCCTTTAGGGAGCTTTAAGTTAACCTGTCCATTGACCACTTCAAATAACACTCCTTGCTCTTTTAGGCGTGTAAATACTTCATTTCCGGTCACAGTGAAAAGTCCTCGTAATCATCGGTAGAGAGCTGCTCATCGACCCCCTGGGATACCATAGTTACATCTTCGATCAACGATACAAGCTCGCTAATTGTTTGATACTTAAATAACTCCTGCACACTGAGCGACACCGCAAACCGTGCATTCACCTCATTTAACATGCGTATGCCTAAAATTGAGTGACCACCTAACTCAAAGAAATTCGCATGAATGCAGAGCTGGGCTTGGTCAATTTCAAGTAATCCAGACCAGATTTCACATAGCAGGCGTTGCTGCTCTGTGCTGGGTGATGTGACGACACGCTGTGCCGTCACCATCTCAGGCTCGGGCAGGGCTTTTTTGTCGACTTTACCATTCGGTGTTTTTGGCCATTCACCGACCGTCACCAACTGATGAGGCAACATGTGGGGGGGGACTAACCGAGCCAAAGCAGTGCGTACCTCTGCCACAGTCAGCGCATTGCCTGGTTCATCTGCATTAAGCCGGACATACGCAATCAATTGCACTGCTGAGGCTTTTTCTTTAGCAACCACCAAGGCAGATTCAACCTCAGGCAATTGCCCAAGGTGATATTCAATCTCCCCGAGCTCCACACGCAATCCGCGAATTTTAACCTGATGATCGGTTCTACCCAGGTACTCAATCGCACCATCGTGACGTAACCTTGCCAAATCACCAGTGCGATAAAGACGCGGCGAACTGTTTTGACGACCGGCTTCATAGTAAGGGTTTTTGACGAATCGCTCTGCGGTCAACTCCGCACGGTTCAGGTAGCCTCGCGCCAGGCAATCTCCGCCAATATAGAGCTCACCCACACTGCCATGCGGCGTCAGTTGCTGGCTGTCATCCAGAATAATCAACTGAGTATTATCAATTGGTCGCCCGATAGGCACTGTGCTTTGGTTGTCCCCGGCACAATCCCAGTAGCTGACATCGATAGCAGCTTCTGTTGGCCCATACAGGTTATGTAACTCAACCTCAGGGCGCTGTGCATACAACTCTGTGACATGGTTCAGCGCTAACGCCTCACCGCTACAAAAAATCTGTTTGATGCTGTGACAATGTGACAAACTGCCGTGCTCGAGGATCACACCCAGCATAGAGGGCACAAAGTGCAACTTGGTAATGCCAGCCGTTTGAATAATCTCACTCAGATACTGAGGATCTTTATGCCCTTCTGGGCGTGCCATTACCAACTGGCCGCCATATCCCAATGTCCACAAGAATTCCCACACTGACACATCAAAGCCAAACGGCGTTTTTTGTAGTACTGAGTCGCTCGACGTCATGCCATATTGGTTGTGCATCCAATGCACGCGATTAAACAAGGCCTGATGCTCAACCATGACACCTTTTGGCAGCCCGGTGGAACCAGAAGTATAAATAACATAAGCCAAATTCCGTGCATGAAGCCCAAGTTCACGGACTGACAAATTGAGCGGGCTCAACTGAACAAGGTCGCTGCTGCTGTCATTCAGACACTGTGCAAGTATTATTTCTTGTCCGGTAAAAGGCACCGGCAATGGGTGCTGAGCGTGACTCAGCACCAATTCAACCCCCGCGTCTTCAAGCATATGTGCCAGTCGACCATCAGGCAAACTGGGGTCAAGCGGTAAATAGGCGGCCCCGGCTTTGAGTATGGCCAGTAGCGCCACCACCATCTCTATCGAACGCTCAGCATACAGGCCGACGATGGCATCAGGTGTCAGTGTCGCCTGAGTACGAATATACCGAGCCAGTTGGTTTGCCTGGCTATTTAGCTCACCATACGTTAGTGAACGGCACTCATAAGTGACCGCGATCTGATTAGGCTGCATTTCTGCATGTTGCTCAAATAACTGATGAATGCATGTCTGTGATGCATACTCGACAGCGGTCTCATTTAGCCCGTATAGCAGGGCCTGCTGCGCTTGACTGTCCAGCATTGTCAGGCTAGTTAGTGAGGTCTGTTGCGGATCGCGCACCTTAGATAAACTCTCTGCCAACTGGCAAAAGTGGGTGTTTAGCTGCTCGATAGACTCATTGCTGAATAACGCATCATCATAAACCCAGGTAATGCCAACCTCTTCACCCGAAAAGTCAAAATTCACTTCCAGATCAAACTTACTGAAAGCCGCGCCCAGATCAGCCGGTGTTAACGTTGCACCAGGTAACGACAGTGCATGGTGCTGCTCTGTATCCAACATGCCGTAGTCATTGCTGGACGTCATCAATATCTGGAAGAGTGGACTGTGACTGGTATCTCTCGCCGCCTGCAGTTGCTCTACCAGAAAATCAAACGGAATATCCTGATTAGACTGTGCACTTGAATGCACGTCTCGGATATGTGAAAAATAAGAAGCAACCGCTTGCGACCCAGTATTGAGCCTCAACACTAGGGTATTTACAAACAAACCAACCAAGGATTCCAACGCCAATTGAGTCCGGTTAGCCACAGGGGTACCAATCACAATGTCATGTGTCCCGCTGTGTCTGGATATCAGCACTGCCAACAACCCATGCATCAACATAAACGGGGTTAAATCATGCGCTCTGGCAAGCGCCCGCAGTTGCTGTGTCGAAGATTCATCAAGATGTCCATTCACCACGCCTGCCATATGTTGCTTTATTGGCGGTCTGGTATTGTCCAGAGGCAAGCTGTGAACCACTGGCAAATCATACAACTGCGCTTGCCAATAGGCTAGCTGCTCATCGACAGCCTCGCTTTGTAAATAGTTTCGCTGCCACTGTGCATAATCACGATATTGGATCGGCAATGCGGGCAAATGCAGTGTCTCTCCCGTAACATTCGCCTGATAAAGACTGCAGAACTCATTAGCCAAGACTTCTAAAGACCACCCATCTGACACAATATGGTGCATGTTAAACAACAACACAGCTGAGTCTGAGCTGAGGGTGATTAGCGTAACGCGTATCGGCAAATCATTTTCTAAGTCAAAAGAATAGGTCATCGCTTCGGAGATGATTTCGGCGACTTTTAATTCCTGCGTTCCAGCTTCGATATGAAGTAAATCATGCACCTCGACAGGAAGTTCATCCGCAGCACTTTTCACCTGATAAATGATACCGTCACGTTCTATAAAGCGGCTTAATAACACCTGCTGACGTTGGAGTATCTGAGCGCCCGTCTTCTTAACTATGTCAATGTCAAGCTGGCCAGAGACCTTAAACAAGCTAGGAAGGTTATATTCTGTTGACTGCCCCTGGAGTTTATCGATAAACCACATACGCTGCTGGCTATAAGACGCCGGAGCTATCTCATCTAAGCCACTATACGCCTCAAGTTTGAGGGCAGACTCTTGCGGTGTCTGACTGTCCAGATTGGCGGCAATTGCGGCAATGGTTGGCTGATTAAAGATATCAGCCAAAGGCAGCGTCTTATCAAACTGCTGCCGAATGAGCGACGCCAGTTTTACTACGCTAAGTGAGTGACCACCTAATTCAAAAAACTTACTGCGCGTGCTAATTTGCTCACCTGGCAGTGCAAGCAAATCTGCCCAGATGTCTACCAGTACTCGCTCAGTGTCGTTCTCGGGCGGCTGATAGCACTGCTGCGACATATCGGCTTCAGGTGTATCCAGACGCGCAGTATCAATCTTGCCATTGGTGGTGAGTGGCCAATCTTCAACCAGAACCAAATACTGAGGTACCATATAACTCGCGAGTTGCGTTTCAAGCCCCCGCTTTAACTCGGCCAGTAATGCTTCTTTCCTGATCCATGCAGCCTGGCTAGGTTTGATGTAGGCAACCAAATGGTCTGCCCCGCCAACCTGGCACACACGCACCAGACAAGAATCCACACTCATGTCCGTACTAAGACAATACTCAATTTCTGCCAACTCAATACGAAAACCGCGTAACTGCACCTGATTATCTAGTCGACCAACATAGTGCAAGCCGTCCACTGAATCGTGGCGCACTAAATCACCGGTACGATAAAACCGTGATGCCTTGCCACTGAATGTCAGTGCTTGGAATGCATGACGGGTCATGTCTGCTTGATTCAGATATCGCGCGGCCAACCCTGCACCACTCACCCACAACTCACCGATGCCACCTGAGGGCGTCAAAGTCAGATCTGGTTGCAATACCACAGCAGTGTGCCCGGGTATCATCTGGCCAAGCGGAGCAAATTGTCCCAGCGACTGAATATTCGTGTGGTTCACTTCGAATGCCGTAACCACATGCGTCTCAGTTGGCCCATAATGATTAAATACTTTACGTGCAGGGTCTTGCTCTATCCAGGTACGGATAGCTGACGTTAGTTCACATGCTTCACCCGCTAGGAAAACGTCCTTCAAAGCTATATCGGGCGCACTGTCCGCCCATTCCTGTGTCAGGATGTCGAAGACTTTTGGTGGGAGAAATGCACGTTCAACATGTTGCCAAATAGCATCATGTGCAAGCGCCAGTAGATCCTCTTTGAGGGTTTGATCGATCAGATGCAGTTCTGACCCGGTCAGCAAGGCCGAAAAGATTTCCTGCACCGACACATCGAACGTATAGGGCGCAAATTGCAGTGTATTGTGTCGACTGTGCGAGCACAGTGTCGCATCGACTAGATTAACAATGGTGCGATGTGTCTGACAGATCCCTTTGGGCATCCCGGTCGAACCAGAGGTATAGATGACATAAGCTAGCTGATCCACCGCCACGTGCACAGCATCTTTGAGTGCTGTGTCACTGACAGATGTCAGCAACAGTGACGGGGCCACACTGAAAGCACCTTGGTCAATGTCGAATACCGTACCATCAAATTGCGCAAAACGATCGACAAACTCCTGATGACAGATCACGGTTGCCATAGCCGTATCGGCTATCTGATGCAGCAGGCGCTGTTGCGGGGCATGCGCATCAAGCGGCACATAGGCTCCCCCGGCTTTCAATACGGCGAGCATGGCAACGATGGTATCAATTGAGCGATTCAGACATAAGCCCACTAAACTGCCGGGCTGCACATCAAATTGTGTTTGTAACACATGTGCCAGTTGTTGCGCTCTTTTTTCCAGCACCTCATAGGTGATTGTCTGCGCACCATGACGAACCGCAATATCCCCTGCAAAACGTGTTGCCGCTTTCGAAAACATCTGATGTAAAGAGGTATTATTCTGTGTATTTGCGGGTGTGTGGAGCTCGGTAAGCTGCTGTGCCGCCTCTGACTGGCTTAACATAGGGAGCTGCTGCAGCAATGTGCTCGACGGCTGACACTCAGACAGCGCAGTCAGTACGTTCGCCAAATGTTGAACAAGTAATTCAATCCGTGCTTGTGTGAACAAACTGGTCGCATAGTTAAACTCAATATGGACCCCATCATTACTGATGTACAGGCCAGCTTCTATGTCAAATTTACAGAACCCGTTCTCTGTTTGCCATGGCTCGATACGCAGACTGGGGTCGTTATCCAGGGTCTGCGCCTGCACACCAAATTCCGTATGTGTCAGTAATAACACCTGGAATAGCGGAGAAAATGCTGTACTGCGCTCGATATTGAGCTCATCAACTAATTTCTCAAACGGGATATCCTGATTTTCCAGTGCCTCGACATGTACTTGCTTCACATGCTGAATATAATCGTCAAGCTGTGCAAAATCCGTGTTTACTCTGAGCGCTATCGTATTCACGAAGCACCCAATCAAAGCAGCCAGCTGCGGATGTTGCCGGTTCGCCACAGGGGTACCAATGACGATATCGGTGCGATTACTGTGACGGGCCAACACTAAAGACAAGGCGGCATGCAGCAACATAAATGGCGTGATATTAAAATGCTCGGCAAGACCAGTCAGTGCCGTCGATACCTGCGCAGGTAATCTGTGCTCTACCTTAGCACCGGCATAACGCTGCTCTGCAGGACGGACATAATCTAACGGCAGGCCATGGATGGTCGGCGCATCACTTAACTGATGCTGCCAATATCTCAGTTGCTGATCTGCTTCAGGTTGAGACAAGTATGCCGACTGCCAGTGTGCATAATCTATGTATTGTACTTCGGGCTTTGACAGGGTCCGGGGTACCCCTTCTGTCAGCGCAATATAACGCTGCGCAAACTCATGCTTGACCAACTCAATTGACCAGCCATCTGCCGCAATATGGTGCATATTCACAACCAGCACACCCTCAGCTGGTGACAACTGAATATAGTGCACCCGAATCATCAAATCTGTTGCAAGCGCAAACACATGCTGCGCTTCATTAATCAGTAACCGGTCAATATGGGCTGATTGCTGTGCAGGCATGACACGGGTCAGATCGATAAGCCCAATGGTAAAGTGAATATCGCTTGTCGCCTGCACGCTTTGCCAGGTTTCTTCCTCCCCCAGATACACCGTTCTCAATATCTCATGGCTATCAATGATTTCAAGAAAAGCACGTTCAGCGATAGCAACGTCAAATTGGCCCGTTATTTTGAACGCACTGAAAATATTGTATTCAGCTGATCCACCCTGCAACTTATCTAAGAACCAGAGTCGCTGTTGGGCATGTGACAGCGGGTAGAGCTTGAGGTTACGTTCTAGCGGCACAATTTGGTTCGTATTGGCAGACAGTTGAGACACTGACAACTCAGTGACACATCGTTCAGCCAGGTTTTTAATGGTCGGGCGTTCAAAAAAGTCTGCCAGTTTGATGCCAAGCCCAGACTCTTTTTTAAGCATCGAATTGAGGCGAATAGCGAGTAACGAGTTCCCTCCGATCGCAAAGAAATTAGTCGTTGTACCGATGTCGTCGGCGGGTATACCCAGCAAAGTTGACCACAGTGCCACCAGCTGCTTTTCCAGTTCAGATACCGGCACAACACGCTCGGCCTCAGCCGCAGCCACCTCTGTTTTAACCAGTTGTAACTGGTCAATCTTGCCGTTCACCGTCAGCGGCCATTCAGTTAGCACCATCAATACATTGGGTACCATGTATCCCGGCACTTTTTTTGCCAGCTGCGCGCGAATATGTTGTAAAGTCTCCGGCTCAGAGGTCTCAATACCCGGGGCTAATTCAACAAAACCAACCAGGCGCTTTTCATGTCCCTCTCCTTGCACCACAACCGCCGCCAGTTCAACTTCGGGTAAAGCCTCCAAATGAAACGCAATTTCACTTAATTCAATTCGGTATCCCATCATCTTGATCTGGCTATCCGTTCGGCCGACAAACTCAATGTGACCCTGCTCCGTCATGCGAACCAAATCACCGGTGCGGTAGATACGCTCACTCGATGATGGCCACTGCGGATCATAATATGGGTTAGGAACAAACCGCTCTTCGGTAAGCTCCGGGCGATTAAAGTACCCCCTTGCCAGTCCTCTTCCCCCGATATAAAGCTCACCGATGGCACCCTGAGGCGTCAATTGCTGTTGCGCATTGAGCACCAGCAATGACGTGTTATACATTGGTTTGCCGATAGGAATAGGCGCTTGTTCAACCGCAACCTGTTCAATCGCACACCATATGGTTGCTTCCGTGGGACCATAGGCATTGAAGAATCTTGGTAAATGCTGCCAGCGTTGACGCGTTCTGGGTTCACACGCTTCTCCCCCAGAGATAACCACCTCTATGGTACCGAGCGGTTCCGGATCTATTTCAGCAAGGATCGAGGGGGTCATCATCAAATGAGTCACAGAGCCAAGCTGCTCCAGCTCATGCTGCATGTCGAGGCTGGCAGAGACGGTCATCTGCGCCCCGGTGCATAAACACATCCATACCACCCCCGAGGCCACATCGAATCCAAATGCGGTTGAATGATAGAAATGGCTCTGAGACGTCACGCCAAACTGCGTAAAATTATCAACGATAGCGTTCACAAGCGCGGCATGCTCAATCATGACGCCTTTCGGGTTGCCCGTAGAACCGGAGGTGTAATTGATGTAGGCCAGGCTATCAGCCGCCACTTCTATGTCTGGTGCTGACCGCGCTGATTTCGCAATTTGTTGTTTGGTTTGCGCATCATCTAATACCACATAGGTCAGCATATCGTCTGGTGCAGCGAGTGACTCAAGACAAGCCTCAGAGGTCACCACCAGCGCCACCTGAGAATCAGCTATCATATATCTGATCCTGTCAGTTGGATTGCTGGGGTCCAGCGGTACATAGGTCCCGCCAGCTTGCAAAATCGCAACCAAAGATACCACCATGTCTACGGAACGCTCTATAAATACGCCGACTCTGGTGTGAGCAGAAACGCCACCATGAGTCACCAAATAATTCGCCAGCTGGTTAGCACGTTCGTATAGTTCGCGATAGGTGATAGAGTGTCCGGAATAACTCACTGCGGGGTTATCTGGTACCCGGGCAACTTGCTGTTCGAAATAATGCTGAATACACACGTTGTCAGGAATATCCTGCGCCGAGTCATTAAACTCGCGGAGTAAATAAGCCTGCTCCTGCGGGCTTAACATCGTGATGTCAGTTACCTTAGCACAATTAATATCCTCAATGCTGGCCATCTCAGTCAACACATTGGCGACATGCGTGCAATAGCGTTCAATTGAAGCCTGTTCAAACAAACTGGTATCGTAAGTAAAGTTCAATAGCACGGAATCGTCTTCCAGGTGCAAATTGATCTCCATATCACATTTACAGTATACCTGCGGGCTGGGCAAAATGGCTACGTGTGCAGAAGATGCTTCGTCCTGTTGTGAGCTCAAACCACTTTGACCATGTAGCATAATCTGGAACACTGGCATATGCGCTGCGGTTCTTGGCACATCCAGCTCTTCAACCAACTGCTCAAAAGGCACGGCCTGGTTCTTGTGCGCGTCTGCATGTACAGACTTTACATGTTCAATATACGCATCCAAAGCGACGTGTTCGGTGTTTACTCGTAACACTAAATTATTGACAAAAAAGCCGACTAAGGACTGTAAAGACGATTGCTCCCGGCCAGAGATCGGAGTGCCGACGACAATATCTGAAGTGTTACTGTGACGTGCTAACACTAAGCTCAAAGCGGCATGTAATAAAACAAACGGCGTTGTTTCGAGCTGTCCCGCTAAGGCTTTTAAGCGACCAGCAATTTCGGCTCCCAGCACACGCTCTACCTGTGCGCCTGCATATTGTTTTTCTGTTGGTCTGGGGTGATCAAGCGCCAGGCTATGTACAGCAGGAAGGTTATTTAAATGTTCCCGCCAGTACGCAACTTGCTTTGCTATGGATTCACTCTTTACATAGTGCGCCTGCCAGCTCGCATAATCGACATATTGACGTGGCAACTCCGGCAAAGTCACGGGGCGTCCCGTCATTGCTGCATTGTACAGAGCGAGCAATTCCTGACGAACGATATCCATAGACCAGCCGTCAGAGGCAATATGATGCATTGTGAGCACAATAATATGCGCTTGCTGATGTTTACGTACAACCACCACTCTGAGCATCAAGTCTTGTTCAAGATTGAACTCAAAACACATTTCCTGCTCTAACAGTGCGTCAATGCGCTGCTGCTGAGCATCGGCTTCAAGCTCACTCAGATCCACAAACTCACATTCATATTGATGATGCTCGTTGATAACCTGGTATGGGTTACCCTGTTCATCCACTGCAATAGTGGTGCGTATTGCTTCATGTCGATTAATCAATGCCAGAATGCTGGCATTGAAATGAGACAAAGTCAGTGCCTGATCCCAAGACAGGGCAAAAGACATATTATAACTGGCACCCAAATCACTTAACTGTGCCAGTGTCCACAACCGGTTTTGTGGCGACGAGAGTGGGAACTGAGTCACTCCCGTCCTATCAAGTAACGCGATATCATGGTGCGGGTTACCCGCACCTTCATCCATGCGTTCGAGCAACTCGATAAGCGCTGCTCTATGCTCTTTTATTGTTTTTTTTAACGCATCTGGAAAATGCGTTGTTTTAGCTTTAAATTTGAGTTTGCCCTGCTCAAGGTACAAATAAATTCCCTTACTTTGCGCCTCTTTTAATATACTATTCGCTTCCATTAAAACACCTTGCTCAGGGGCTGCGTATAGTTACTGGGCACTAACTTCCCTTCATCTACTTTGTAGATTCTGTCCGCTACATTAAAGTATTTTTCATCGTGGCTAATCATTATTATTGTTTTTCCCATACTTCTTAGCTCAGGTATAATCCTTTCGTAAAAGTAAGCCCTGTATGACGGGTCCTGATCAGCGGCCCACTCATCAAAAACCAAGACTTCTTTATTTCTGGCATAGGTCAGTAATAACGCCAGGCGCTTCCGTTGACCCTGGGATAGAGAAGTTGTGGACATTTCACCCGCATTAATCTCCACCTTGTTGGATAGATGCAACTCTTCCAGGCGCGCTCTAAGATCACTTTCAGAAACTATATTCGCTTTTTCATCAAGCACATGCTTGAAAAGATAATAATCTGAAAAAATGGCACTAAATAATGATTTATAACCAAGGTCCCGAGTTGCATCCACTAACTTGCCATCGATATAAATACCACCTCTATCGACTTTATACAATCCAAGCAGGAGTTTTATGATAGAGGACTTACCAGCACCATTTCCTCCTTCAAGGATAAGCACCTCCCCTTTTTTAATGAGAACAGAAGCGGGCCCAACCTTAAAACCACTGCCATTATTGTCTGTATACTTATATACAACATCTTTCAGTTCTATCGAGCGCCAATCAGGTGCTTTAACCTGCTCATGTGACATGAAGCTATTCTGCCCTTCCATCTCAGCATCATGACCACTGTATATTTTTAAGCTGGAAAGTTTATTCAGTGAGTTTTTGCAGGTAACTACGGGTGTAATTGATGAGAGAATAAAACTAATTGGCTGCATCAGATATAGAGAAAGCATTACAAAAGAAGTAAGCACTTCCAAACTTACATTGGATAAATATATACCATAAAATACAACCGTGCCTATTACCAAAAACAGGCTGCTTGCCCCCCATGTCTGAATTAAGGTTATTATCTTATGTACACTCAGCTCTTTACGATGGGCTTCTTCCAGACAAGGATTGACTTGATGGGTAAAAAAGAACTGCTTTCTGCCTTCATCTATCGCTAACTCTTTTGCCCCATCACTCAGAGCTCTGAAGATATCGAAAATCTTATCGCCATGTTCCCTGAGTACAAATATCTTCTTGAACATTTGCATACTGCCGAAGAATGAAAGCAACAGAGAAAGTAAAAGAGAAACGAAAAATACCACAAATAGCGCGGGCGACTGATAACACAGATAGCCCATACCAAATATGATAGTTATGAAGCGAATAGAAAGACCAGGCAGTAACGCCAGACCATTAGAAATTTGGGAAATATCGAATGCCAAAGACGCTGATACCTTGCTCCCTAATTCTCTCTCTATATGCTCATAATCTGCAACCATGAACTTCTTTGCTAAAAGCGAACGCAGCTTATAGACCAGCTTGGTTGCAAACCTAGCCGTTTGCCATTGCGAGATATAAGTACACAAAAGCAGAGCAAAAAATGAACCGGAAAAGATCCAGACTGTATTAGGCGAAACTTCCTCTGCATTAATCAAAGAAGTGATTAACAACATTAAATAGATTATCAACCCAGACGAAATTATTCCGGTCAAAAATGAGACAAAGAGTGGTGCTTTATTATTGTATATTTCTTTTTTTATTGTATTCATACCAAAACCTATATATCGCCTTCCATTTCAAATTCTCCTGACTCTATTTCTTCTTTGGCTACAGAGTAGTTCTGTAGCAACTGGATTGTGTCAGATAACTCTGCCAGGCTTTTTGCGTCAATGATGTCTCTAAGTGTGACTGTGATACTGAATGCTTGCTTGAGCATAGAGAGCATTTTCATCATCAGAATTGAGTTGCCATTGAGTGCGTAGAAGTTGGCATTAATGCTGATGTCTTCTGGTTGGCACTCCAGTAACGCAGCCCAGATCCCCTGTAAATGCAGGTCCACATCTCCCCTCGGTGGTACATATGCAACAGGTGTAAAGGTAATCTCTAACTGTGCCAGCGCTTTTCTGTCAGTTTTACCATTTTGATTCACTGGCCAATCATCAAGCAGCAAAAACTGAGAGGGCACCATATAACTTGGTAACTGCTCAGACAGATACTCGCTCAGCTCAGCAGCAACATCGCCGTCACTGCTCTCAGCCGGATTAATCAAAGCCAACAAATACTCCATGCCATTCGCTGACTCTTTTTTAACCACCACAGCTTCACTGACCAGCACATGGCTTTCCAGACAGCTTTCAACTTCTCGAATTTCTAAACGGTTGCCTCTGATCTTAACTTGATCATCACAACGTCCCTGAAAGATGAGTTGCCCTTGTTCATTCAGTTTGACCAGATCACCGGTACGATAAAGCGGGCCATCGTGCAATGCAGGTATTGAAATGAACTTTTGTTGTGTCTCTGCCGGGTTATTGAAATAGCCACTCGCCAACGAAGCGCCACCGATAAAGACTTCGCCCACACACCCTTGCGGTACAGGCATCAACTGCTGATTCAGTACATATACGGCTACATTGTCGAATGTTGTATCTAAGTAAATGCGGCTGGCGTCGGTGATTCTGGCGTACAGCATATACACCGCGCTTTCTGTGGGACCATAAGTATTAAATACAGGGTATTGCGTACACCATTTACGCATAACATTGGATGAAGGTGCCTCTCCCCCGACCGTCATCGCTTCAAAAGCATAGTGCCGCTGCGAGTCGATCAGGGACAATACACTGGGTGTCACATTGATATGGGTGATCCTCTGTCTCTCCAGGCACTCAGACAGTGCGACGGGATCAGACTTCACCGCCTCATCACACAGGTAGAGACTCGCACCATGGGCCAGCGCCCATGCCCAGTCTGCAACCGAAATATCAAAACTGACCGACGAGAAGCTAATCATTTTACTTGCTGTCGATACAGAAAAGATCTGCTTTTGGTTTTCTGCCAGATTCAGTAACGCACCGTGAGACACCGAGACCCCTTTCGGTTTACCCGTCGTCCCGGATGTAAAAATAAGATATGCAATCTCTTGCGGGCCGATGCTCTGACGTCTTTGTGTGAGTATTAAGGGCTTATTAACAACCTCAGATGAGCCTGAGAGCGTCGAGATGATCTGCTCACTGTCCAGGATACGCATGGCTGAAGAGACTCCTTCACAGCACTGCATCCGCTCAGCGCTCATGATCATCGCACTTGGCTGTGCGCTCGCTATCACGCTTGAGATACGCTCATCAGGATATCCTGTATCAATTGGCACATACGCCAGCCCGGCTTTGAGCACAGCACAAACCCAAATCATAAAGTCAGTACTTCGCGGCAAGCAAATGCCAACACGCTCACCGACAGACAGTCCTTGCTCAATCAGTAATATGGCGAGCTGATCCGATTGATGACTCAGTTGCGCATAACTCACTGTGCCGCGATTATCTGCCAACGCATCCGCATCCGGTGTCTCATGCGCCCATTGATCAATCCGGTCGATGATCAAACTGGTGTGATCGCGCTCAACGTGCTGACCAATAAACCGTGTGTATGCACGTTGTTGAGCTTGGCAGACATTGACCACCTGCTTCAACGGCTGATGTGGCTCAGCCATCAATTGACGCAATAAAAAGTCGAAATTTTCCTTCATTGCCGCAACGGTCTCGGGCCTGAATAACCGTTGATCATATTCCCAGCTACACATCATCTGCGCTCCGACTTCGCCAAATTGCAACATCAGGTCAAATTTTGCTGCATTTGTATCTGGGGTTTGCAGCTCAACAGCAATATCATGTTGTTGCGCTGAGATATTTTCTACTTTCTCTTGTAAAACAAAAGAGTGTTGGAAAAGAGGGTGAGCATCTTGCACTCTGGGAATAGCCAGCTGCTCCACCAATAAGTCAAACGGCATCGACTGGTGAGACAATATCTCAGCAACATCGCACTTTGCCTGCGACAGCGATGCCAGGAAACTCTGCTCATAGTCAATCTGGTTGCGAACCACTAAGGTATTAGAAAAATACCCTACCACTTCTTCCAGCTCTTTATGAATACGGTTAGCAACAGGAAAACCCACTGCGACATCGTGTGTACCGGCATACAGAGATAACACCAGACTATAGACGAACTCAAGGGTCACAAACATGCTCACCCCGTGATCCGCACAAAACTGGCGTAGCGCATCATAACTGGCCTGATCCATAGGCTGTTCTATGATGCCGGCAGGAAGTGCCATCGATGCCTTGCGTGGAAGGTCTGTTGAGATCGCTAAATACCCACTGCTACCCGCCAGATAGTTTTGCCAAAACTGCATGGCAGGAGAATCCGCACCATATTCATGCATGCGCTCGTGCTGCCAATAGGTGTAATCTTTATAATGCAACCCAGCCACCTCTGGCGACTGCTTACCTGCGCCGACAAAATTCGCGTAATGTGCCAATATTTCCTTGGTAATTAACCCAATACTCCAGGCATCAGCGGCAATGTGATGTACCAAAAACGCCAATGTGAAGGTTTGCTCAGACTCCTTTATCAAAGTTGCCCGAATACTGATGTCCCGGGCCAGGTCAAACTTAAAAGCAAACGCCTGCTGCAACAGCTCACTACGCTGCGCGGCCACATCTGCACGCTGAGTCGATAAATCATGATAAATAAACGGCACCTCTACCTGAGGTAAGATAACCTGGCGAGTCTGGTCACCGCGCACCTGATACAGCGTGCGCAATATTTCATGACGCTCGACCGTTAACTGAATCGCCCGCTTGAGAGCATTTTCATCCAACGCGCCAACCAATCTCATTTGAGACGGAATATTGTAAACCGTACCACTTTGTTCTGCCTGTTCAATAAACCACAACCTCAGTTGATTAGAACTCAGTGGGTAATCATCCTGTAGCGGAGCCGGTTTAATGGTGTTGTCCACCTCAGTTCTGGTCTCAGCTTGTGTTGCCAGCCAGGCCATTAACTCTGCTTTATGTGCTTTTAAATTAGCAACCAACTCCGGTGTCAGTGCCCCCGCAGGGGCTTTAACATCCAATCGCTCATCAATCACGGACAGCTTCACATTTGCCGCAACACACATTTCAATAACGTCACCTAAACTCATAGTGATAAATGCTCCATATCTTGAGTATCTTCGGCTTCTTCAGAAAGTTGCTGGAACTGTTCTGTGCGCTTTTTCGCCTCTATTGCCTTGCCAGCAATACTGCGAATATCGACCGCATTGAAGATCTCAGCAATACCTATATTGCATCCTTCGCTGCTACGAATGTGATTCACCAATCGCACGATCATTAGCGAGTCAGCACCGATATTGAGCAAGTTTTGTGTGACACTGATAGACGTTACTTCAAGCAAAGACTGACAATAGGCCTGAATGCGCGTTTCCATATCATTCATTGGTGCAACATAAGCGTCATTGAATTGCGCCATATTCACATCAGGCAGCGCAGCCCTGTTTAGCTTCCCGTTGGCAGTCAACGGTATCGCATCCAGATATACAAATGCTTTTGGCACCATGTAGTGCGGCAACACATTCATCAGCATCACTTCCAGGTCATACCATTGTGGTACGACCGGTGCCGCTGAAAATACCGACGCGGCTTCATTCTCAGGCTCAATGAACCCACCAATCAGGGTATGGATCACCTGACCTTCCTGGCTATCTATTCCGGTTGCCTGTGCAAACAACGTATCTTTGATCAAACCGACCGGGCAGATCCCCAGCCCTACTGAGGGGAGATAGCACTGCAATGCCTGGCTGAGCTTACCAGCAGCCACATGGCTGTCTAATCCAGCTTGCTGCGCAACGATAAACAAGCTGAAGACAGCTGACGTCATGATCTTTAATTCCGCCCCCTGCACCAGCTCCTCTGTCACAGGCTGTTGCTCACTTAACCACATTAGCCTGTGGGTCGCTTGACAATACTCATAAAAGCCTGGTGCATATGGGTGTGCGCCATCAACTTCATTGTGCAAACGTACCACCAAACGTACACCACTGCGCTCAGGCTCAGGTAAATAACGACGACATACAGCCATCAGTATATCGATATCCGATCCCTGCGCTTTTGTTGCTGTAAATTTACGATAACTTTTTCGAGTCAATGCATTAAAAGTAAAAGGCACTTCTTCGTATGAGTCTGCCAAAGGAATGTCGAGTCTCGATGCCGCTGAGTGTACTTCTGAACAACTTGCCAGCTCTGACTGGCCGGTGGCCGTTGCTTTACGTAACGTCAGCTCGGATAAAATTTCCTGACCTACATCGAGTCTGGCGCCACCATGCCAGGGTAATGACACTGGCTGATCGGATAAACACAGGTCCAGTCCCTCAACGCAGTCGAGTAAACCAAGCATATAGCCTGTTTCCAGTTCGCAGAACGCACGACTTTGCTCTTTGTACAACAGCTCAACCTGCGCCAAATGAGAGACCAGTGCAATGTTAACCTCAATCTCAACGCCATCTTCAATGACAGACAGCTGCTGCAAAGTATGGGAAACCGGCTCATACACATAGTAACCAGACGGCCAGCCCAACGCGGCCCCCGCACCATTGACAATTCGCAGATAAAGCCGCACGGGATACAACGCACTGACTGATGGATACAAACCTTTTGTCGGCTCATCTTCCTGAATCTGCTGACGCTGATACAAAGCAAGTAAATTATGAATATCATCATCACACAGCACCGGGTGTGGCTGCTCAGACCCGGCGCTGGTTTGCAACGCCCGTAAGTCGATAGGCTTTAACATATCAACCTGAGGCAAGGCGCAGGTCTGAAGCACTTCAGAGTGAGTTGCCTGCGGCCCATTGTCTTTGATAATCGGCTTTTGCTGATAATTCGTCGGCTTGGCCACTAAATACGCAATCAGCTGATTGCGCCCTTCGTTATGCTTAGTCGTAACAACCGCGTTGTCGATTGAGCTATGGCGTAACAAGTGATGTTCGATTTCCTCCAGCTCAATACGATGCCCCTGCACCTTGACCTGCTGATCCAGGCGTCCCAGAAACTCAATATTGCCATCATCTAACAGACGCCCTCTGTCCCCGGTTTTATAAAGGCGCACACCGGTAGTCGGGTGGGTAATAAAACTACTGCGGGTTTTCTCTTCATCGCGCCAATACTCACGCGCCAACCCAATCCCGGCAATATATAAATCCCCCTCAACCCACAGAGGCACTTGATTTAATTGAGAATCAAATACAAAGAACTGCTGATTACTCAATGCTTTACCGTAAGGAATACTGCGTGACTGAATATCCACATCTGCAATCGCATAAGCTATTGACCAAATGGATGCTTCTGTCGCCCCACCTAAACTATGCTGCTTACACTGCGGGAAGTGCTGGTGCACTTTCGCTGGTAAATTAGTAGCAATCCAGTCTCCGCTCATCATCAACAAGCGCAGACTCTGGTTGAGGTAGTCAGGTTCAACAAAGTCTACCAACATTTGCATGAGCGCTGGGACGCTATTCCATACGCTGACCTGATGCTCATTAAGATAACGCAACCAGGCTGATGGCTCTCTGGCCTCTTCTGGCTTGGGCAGTATCAAAGTGGCACCTAGCCCCAGTGCGCCAAAAATGTCATACACCGATAAATCAAAATTCAGATTAGACAAGCCAAGGAAGACGTCATCTGAACAGACTTGATAGCGCTCGTTGATGTCTAAAATGGTGTTCACCGCACCACGGTGCTCGATGGCAACCCCTTTCGGGTTGCCGGTCGAACCTGACGTAAAAATCACATAGGCCAGATCAGATTCCAGCGTCGCTGTGGGTTTCAATGCAGGTAACTGCGGCGTGACCTCTGGTACAGTCACCTCAAGCCAGTCCACACTGTCATTGACACGCGATACAGCAACCTGACTGCATAACGCCACAGACGCCTCACCCTGTTCCAGGAGCTGCGAGATCCTGGATTCAGGCAGGCTGGCATCAATGGGTAAATAAGCCGCGCCCGCGCGCAGAATGGCCAATACGGCAACCACTTGTTGCCAAGATTTTTCCATAACCACGGCAACCAGAGAATTTGCAGTCACGCCTCGCGCCTGAAGTTGCAGCGCATAATGATGACTCAAATAGTCTATCTGCTGATAGGTAAAGGATTGCTCACCACTGATCACTGCAATTTTTTCAGAAAATTGTGCCGCACTTGACTCAAAACCCTGATGAAGCAAAGGAAATGCTCTATCAACATAAGTGTCATTGACACGCTCGATGAGCTGTTTTTGTGCTTCTGGTAGCTGCAATAATGCACGCTTCTCCCAGCTTGCCTGGTCCGCCAGTGATGTCAGGGCCTGTTCAAATGACGTAAACATGTCATCCAGCATCGTTTCATCGAATAGCCCAACCACACTATCCCACTCAACCACCAATGCACCGCGCTCTTCGTACACCTTACAATCCAGCCATACCTGAGAGGTCTGAGTGACACCAAATACGTCGTCATAGTCAGACTGTTTGAGCGTGTCCAAACCGTCAAACTGGTCAAGGCCCAATGTACTGGTCAACACCACCGGGTAACGTAACTCTTCATCTCGTTGTGCATTCAATGCACGCTGAAAGGCAACACCGGAGAAGCTTCGATGGCTGAGATCTGACCACAGCTGCGACTGCAAACGCTCTGCACGTGCGCAAAAATGTGCATCAGCGTGTCGGTAATCTGCTTCCAGTAAGGTCAAGGTGGTAAAGTCTCCCACCAGCTGATTGACCTCAGGGTGAACCGGTTGACGATTAAAGAGCGTCATATTCAAAGCGAAGTGTTCGCTCCCACTCCAGGTGTGCAATGCGTCTGTCAGTACCCCCATCACAACGCCCGTCGGCGTCAGGCCATGGTTGGAGCCCTGTGCTTTTACAGCTTGCCAATGCTCACCGCTCAGTCGACACGCGCGACGCTCAAAACGTGGGGCGCTGATTGTTTTGGGGTCCACCAGAGTCGGCAATGCAGGCCCTTTCGGGAATTGTGCCACGCGCTGTAGCCAATAATCCTGTGCCATCTGGTAATCATACCCAGACTGACCTGATTCTAGCGCGACCACATAGTCTCTAAAGCTCAATGACAGTGGTTGTAGCGACTGTTCAAGCAGCAACTGCGCAAACTCAGAAATGAGTATCATGGCACTGGAAGCATCCACAACCAGTGCATCAATACTGAAATGCAACAAGCCATCACCATTGCTCAATTCAGTCATTCTGAGATCAAACAGCGGCCATTGTGTACCAGAAAAATGGTTATGTGACATGTCATCACGCACTTGCTGCAGGTGCTGTCCTGACTGGTTTGCAAGTGTATAACGAATCACGTCATAGCCAGGTACAGACGGTAAGATGCGCTGCTGGCCTTCTTCAGTGAGGACCATACGCAACATATCATGACGCTGGATCAGGGTATTCCAAACGGCACTGATACGATCAACATAGTCTTTATGGATCGGGATCTCCGTATAACTATGCGTACCGACATTGCTCAGTTCAATTCCACCTTGCCTGCCCAGCCAGTAAGCCTGTTGCACATCCGTCAAAGCAAAAGGTTCAAATCGCTGTTCAAAATCAGGGCTGATCGTATCCTGACGCTCAGCAGTCAGTGCTTCCTGCTCTGTGAATAACGACAAACTGCGAACCGTGTCATATTCCAGCAGGTTTCGAATAGAAATCGCTTTACCCAGTTGCTGCTGCATTTCGCCTACAACCCGGATCGCCGATAAAGAGTCACCACCGAGCGTGAAAAAGTCGGTTTCCACACAGACTGACTGATGCCCTAATACCTGCTTCCAGATCGCGGCGACCTTGGCCTCCATTGGTGTCTCAGATGCCACTGTACGACCATGACTGACAGTCAGCCTGGCCAGCTTCTTCTCATCTATTTTGCCATTGATGTTAAGAGGTATGTCTTTCAGATACTGGAAATGAGCCGGGATCATATAGTTCGGGAGTCGCGCTTTTAGCAGCTCTCTGAGTTCAGGCACATCCATAGGCGCGCCATTCCAGCTGATATAAGCAATCAGTTGCTTAGTCGCATCACCTTCGCCAATACACATCACCGCAGCATCTTTCACCGCCGTAATATCGGCGATAATGGCCTGAATCTCGCCAAGCTCTATCCGGTAACCACGGATTTTAACCTGTTTATCTCTGCGGCCCAGATACACAAGTCTATGCTGTTCGTCGTATAACGCCATGTCGCCGGTACGATAGAAGCGTTTGCCCGAATGAGCGGGCAACTGAATAAAGCGCTCGTCAGTCAGCTCGGGACGATTTAAATAACCACTCGTGACCCCGCCGCCGCCAACCAGCATTTCACCGGGTACCCCCTGTAACGTGGGGCACATATTTTCATCGACCAGTAGGATGTCATAACCTGGAAGTGGTTTACCTATAATGCTTTGCTGCTTTTCGTCCGCATTTTCATGGCTGATTTTATACTCAGACACAAATACCGTGGTTTCTGTAATACCGTAAATATTTAGCAACTCACATGCCGTGCCATAGCGCTCCGACCAACCACCAACCCGATTCAGGTTGAGCTTGTCTCCCGACAGGATAACCAGCCTCAGTGGCAGCAAACTGGTGTGCTGAGAGTCTTCATCAATCAACGAATAGAAAGCACTGGGCGTTTGATTTAAAACCGTAATGTGGTTGTTCCGCAGGTACTCCCTGAACTCCTGCGGCGAGCGCCTGACCTGATTGTCAGGGATGTATAGTGTCGCGCCAAACAGCAATGCACCCCAGATTTCCCAAACAGAAAAGTCAAATGCATACGAGTGGAACAGCACCCAATTGTCGTCAGCACTAAACTGCACACTGGCTTGCGTGCTGTCAAAGAGATGATTCAGCGGACGATGGTTGACCAATACCCCTTTTGGCTTGCCCGTCGAGCCCGACGTATAGATCACATAAGCCAGTTGATCAGGCTCAATGGTAGGCAGCTGATCGGTCTTCAACGCCTGTTCCGACAACTCATCAAACAGCCCATCGCTGATTTCAATGACTTTATCTCCAGAGAGCTCACGACAACGTACACTGGCCTGTGGTGTGGTCAGCACCGCCGCGAGCTGCGCGTCTTCGACAATCAACTCGGTACGCTCTGGCGGGTTAGCCATATCGATAGGCACATACGCCGCACCACATTTAAGCACCGCAAGAATGGCAACGATCGTCGCCACACCGGGAGGCATAAATAGTCCGACCTTATCTCCCACTTGCACCTGACGTTGTTGCAGATAAGCCGCCAAATGATCAGAACGCGTATCCAGCTGTGCATAGGACAACGCTTCTCCCTCTTCGGCAATCGCGATTTTGTCAGCATGGGCTTTAGCGGCAGCAGCAAATCGTGTCAGCACGGTTTGTTCGCTGCGTGCGACCATACTTTCAGCAGCCACCGGTACACTTGTCTGTGCAACCAGCTTAGTAAAGTCGACCTGACTTTGCAGATCAGCGATCATGGCAGTGAAGATTTCAATATAACATCGTACAATCCGGGCCTGGAACGGCGCAGGGAAAATCTCACTATCAATAAACAGAGACAGTTCAAACTGGTCTGTATTCAGATTCTTTGAAAATTCAGAGGTAAGTTTGTAGTTAGTCTGTAACTGACCATCAAACGCCACGACATCCAGTTTATCTGATACCTGTTTATAGACATGGAAGCGGGTAAAGTTGAATAACGATGCTGAAAAGTCGAGTCCGGTGTCTTCATGAACCGCAGCTATCGGATAATGACGATGTGACAAGCCTGCCACTGACTGCGACTCCACCGCTTCGACAACCTCAGCCCAGCGCTTACCAGATAAATCAACTCTGAACGGTTGAGCATTGAGGAACAAACCTAAAGTTTCGATACCGCCGTGACGCTCAGGGCGACCATTACATACATTACCCGTCAGAGTATCACGACGCCCGGAGAGCATAGAGATCAAACACGTGTGTGCACTCAGGAGCACACTTTTTTCCTGACACTTGAGCTGTTTCGCGACCCGCTCAATGCCTTCACTTATTTCAGCCGAAATGGGTACGACGACCCGTTCAATTTTGGCGCTCGGCTCTGAACTCCACCAGGGCAGTTGAACGCCTTGCAATAGCTCGCCCCAGTAAGCGCGGGACTGCGCCGAGTCTTGCGCCGCCAACTCTTCCGCCACATAGTAACGGTTCAGCAACGGAGTTTGTCCGGGTGTATAGTCTTTGTTCTCCAGCGCATGCCAGTAACGGTCAAACAGCTCGGTATCAAAACTTGCCACACTCCAGCCATCCAGCAACGCATGATGAACGCATAAGTAGTAGCTAATTTCCTGTTCTGACAGAACATGAATCACCACTTTCCAAGGTGACTTGCCTGGATTAAATTCACTCACCGCTTCGTGCGCTTTCCACTGTGCAATATGGTGATCAATCTCATCACGCGCGATATCTGTCAGATCGAAGACCTCGATATTGATCTCTGCCGTTTTATGCACCAACTGCAATTCGTGGTCTGCACTGACATAGAAATGCGTTCTGAGTGCTTCATGTCGGGTCACCATCTCTGTCAATGACTGGCGGAATAATGTGTCGTCCCAAACCACTCTCAATCGGGTACCAATAATATCGTGGTACAAACCCAGCTGTTGATCTTTCTGCGCATGAAACAGCATACCCTGCTGTAGCGTTGTCATTGGGTAAGCGTCTTCAAGTAACGGAAAATAACCCAACCGGATCAGCTCTTCTTTTTGATGACTCTGCAACAACTCAAACGGGGCAATGGTTTTTTCCGGCTCAGGCGCGACATCACTGGCAACACGTACATTCTCAGCGAGGGTCCGAATAGTAGGGTAAGCGATGATCGATTTGGCATCGAGTATAATCCCCTGCTCGGCCGCAGCAGCTGCAACCCGAATTGCCAGTATGGAATCTCCTCCAAGCTGGAAAAAGTTATCCTCTACGCCAATGTGGTCAACTGTCAGAACCTCCTTCCACAGTACAACAAGCTGTTTTTCAAGCTCTGAAGTCGGTTCAACTAAGTCTTCTGAAAGGTCAGCAGGCACTAGCATAGACTGCAGTTTTTTATAGTCTAATTTACCGTTTGCACTGAGCGGGAATGCCGGCACCTCAACAAACTGGTTGGGTATCGCGTAGTGCGGGATCATGCCTTTGAGCTGCTCACTCATGTGCTGATAACTCAGTGCGTCAGACGCTTCTTTATTTGCAACGTAAAAACACGCCAACGTCTTTTTGTCATCGTTGCGGGCCACCTGACAAACCGCAGCCTGTTGGATCCCGGTTAGCTGACAGATCGCATTTTCAATCTCTGCCAGTTCAAACCGAATACCATTGAGTTTCACTTGTCGGTCGTTACGCCCCAAGTACTCCAGCTCGCCATGTGCATTCCATCTAACCAAATCACCCGTTTTATAAACCCGCCGTTGCTCACCATTAAGCGCAATAGTCACAAACTGTGCCGCAGTGAGTTCAGGGCGATTAATGTACCCTCTGGCTAACCCAACCCCTTCAATATGCAGCTCGCCGGGACACCCCAACGGTAGCAACTGACCATACTGATCCAGAACATGAAGCGTGATATTCTGGATCGGCCCGCCTATGCTGATCACTTCCAGAGCAGTGTCAGTTTGGCAAAATGAAACATCAATTGCCGCTTCGGTTGGACCATAAAGGTTATGTAAAGCCACACCGCTAACCTGCTGATAAAACGCGTCAACATGTACCTTACTCAGCGCCTCGCCACTACACATTACGTGGCGAAGCTGCGGGCATTGCTCAAATCCGTTGATATTCAACATCAGTTGTAACATGGAAGGCACAAAGTGTACGATTGTTGCCCCTGAGTCTTGTAGCACGCCTTGTAACTGTGCAGGCTCAGCGTGAACATGCGCCGGAGCCACATACAAACGAGCACCACAGATAAGCGGTAAAAAGAACTCCCAGACTGAAACATCAAAGGTATATGGCGTTTTTTGCAACACCACATCCTGCGACGACAGCGCATAGGCATTTGCCATCCATTCGATTCGGTTGACGGCGGCACGGTGCTCAACCATAACCCCTTTGGGCTTACCGGTTGAACCGGATGTAAACAGAACATAAGCCAGATCCGTTGCCGCTGCCTGATCCAGACTCGTGTCAGGACATTCAGCCTCATCCTGTTGCAATGCACTTAGCGTCAGCACCTTGCAGGGCGTATTCAATGTGCCCATATCTGCGCTCAGCACCAGCTCACAGTCTGCTTCATTCAATACATCATTGATGCGCTGTTCAGGCCACTGTGGCTCCAACGGCAAATAGGCACCACCAGCACGCTGTACAGCAATAATCGCCAATACCATGTCGATTGAACGCTCAAAGTGCAGCGCGACGGGCTGATTAGCGCCAACGCCAGCGAGCTTCAATGCCCCAGCTATCTGGCCCGTTTGCATAATCAGCTCGCTGTAGGTGAGCCGCTGAGTCGCATCTTCCAGAGCAACCGCATCCGGCGTACGTGCCGCTTGCTGACAAATCAGCTGTGTCAGCGTGCTGTGTGCGCTAAACTCTGCCTCAGTATTGTTCCATTGCGCGAGTTGTGCGTGCTCATGGGGTAATGTCAGGGCGAATTGTGCAATCTGTTGTTGCGGGTTAAGTACGATTTGCTCCAGTAATGCAACAAACCGCTCATGCATTCGCGCAATCACAGATTCCGGGAAAAGATCCGTTGCATATTCCCAGTAGAGTTCAAGTCCCGAGGTTAACTGCATCACATTGAGTGACAAATCGAACTTAGTCGCTCTGGCCTGCAAATCAACACGCTCAACACGCGTGCCATCTGCAAGCTTTAACGTATCCTGCTGTGGCATCTGCATGGTAAACTCAACCTGAAACAACGGGCTATGACTCAGATCCCGTTTCACGTCTAGTTCATCCAGCAACGCACTGAATGGAAACCCACTGTGCCGGCTACCCGCAACAAAAGCGGCTTGCTGGCGTTGGGCAAACTCGACAAAGCTTTCTTCAGTACGAAAACGATTTCGTAATACCTGAGTATTGGCGAAAAAACCAATGACATCGTCAAATTCAGGAAGCGGACGATTAAGCACCGGTGTGCCCATCAAAATGTCATTTTCGCCAGACAAACGATGCAATAGCACTGCAAATGCAGATTGCAGTAAATTGAACTGAGTAATACCCGTACTTTTCTGCACCAACTTTAACGCTGAACTGACATGTTCAGGGACAACTTTAGTTATGCCATTGCCACGAAATGACTGTGTCTGAGGGCGCATTTTGGTTAACGGCAAGTCCAGGCATGCAGGGGCATCGGCCAAATAGGACTGCCAGTAAGCCGCGTCTTGCGCCATCTGAGTTTCACTATACTCTAACTGCCAATAAGTATAGTCACGGTAATCGTACTGAGACTGCACTGGTACGGCTTCGCCGACACAAAGCTGCTCATAATGTGCAAAGATTTGCTCAGATAACAACGCCATTGACTGACCATCAACCGCAATATGGTGCATCACCAGCAATAACACGTGTGTTTGTGCATCTAGCTCAAACAACACCGCTCTGAGCATTGGTGGCGAAGTCAGATCAAAAGGTACTGCCACCTCTGCGGCAACCAGTGCATGCAACTGCGCGTCATTGTCGACCTTGCGATGTGCCAGAGCAACCTCCTGACACGCCGTCACCTGTGTGATAACCCGATCATCAAAGTTATAAGCGGTACGCAGGATCGGGTGGTTTTGCACCACCGAAGTCATTGCCGACGCCAGGTGTTGTTTGTTCAATTCACCGTGCAACTTGACGGCTGTCTGCAGGTGGTACTGAGACAGCTGATTGTTTTCCAGCTGAGCTAAAGTCCAGAGCTGCTGTTGCGCAAAGCTTGCGTCACAGAAATCAGCCGGCGCTTTCACCAACTGATTCTCTTTTGCCGTATTTTCAGTTAAGTATGCAACAATGGCATCCTTGTGCTGTCGTATTTCCTGTGCAATCTCAGGTGTAATTGCCTCTTTTTGCGCGCGTGATTTAAGTTTCCCTTCTTCAACAAAGAAAAAGATCCCCTGTTCATTCAGTTTTTTTAATAATTTTTCCATGATGTACTACCACTCAAGCGTATCTAAACTGCTGTCTTCTGCTTTTGCTTTGTTTTCCTGTGCAAGCAGTGTTCTCGACAGTAGCGCGGCTTGTTCTTTTATTGTTCTTTTTTCAAATACTTCATGACTTGCCAATTCAACCTGGAACTGCGATTTGACCTCGCCTAACAGACGGATCGCAGCGATCGAATCTCCCCCAGCTTCAAAGAAGTCTTTGGTCGTACTTATCCGTTCAACACCCAGTAACCCAGACCATATCGTCATCAACTGAGACTCAGTGTCATTTTTTGGCTCAACATCTTCAGCAGTTTGTTCAAAAACAAATTGTGCCAATTTACTCTTATCTACTTTGCCATTGCTGGTCAGTGCCAGGCGCTCAATCAGCATGTAGTGCTTGGGCACCATATAATCAGGTAACAAGGTACGAAGCTGCGCCATTACATCCGCGTAAAAATCAGCCTCAGTGCCTTTCAGGGGATTGCTTTCTAAAAGCAAATGCGCAACCAATGTCTGGTTTTGTACAGACACAACCGCATTATCAATGAGCGCTATCTGTTTGAGATGACTTTCAATCTCTCCCAGCTCAACGCGGTGTCCTTGTAGCTTAACCTGACTATCTTTGCGCCCCAGGAATTTGAAGTTGCCATCAGGCATCAGACACGCGCGATCTCCGGTGCGATACAGACGAGCCTTCGTTACCGGATGGGTAATAAAGCTGTTAGCCGTTTTGCTTTCATCTCGCCAGTAACACTCGGCAAGTCCATCACCGCCAATATACAAATCGCCCTCAACCCAGAATGGCACTGGCTCAAGCTCGTGGTTCAGCACATACAAAGTTTGGTTCGCTAATGGCTTACCATAAGGAATGCTGGTCCATTGCGGGTCAACCTGCTCGATGTGGTAACTGACTGACCAAATTGCCGCTTCAGTTGCCCCACCTAAGCTAACTAGCTGAGCAGGGCAAAGCGCATTCAACATGGCAGGCAACTCCAGTGGGATCCAGTCCCCGCTCATCATGATCAAGCGTAACGATTCCAGTCTGGCCTGCTCTTTGTTGTGCTCGGCCAACATTTGCGCCAGTGCAGGCACAGAGTTCCATAGCGTAACCCCATGCGACGTCACGTAGCGATACCAGGCATCTGGATCTCTGCGCTCGCTGTGCATCGGTAGCACAACCGTGCCGCCTTGGCCTAACAGGCCAAAAATGTCGTAGACTGATAAATCAAAGCTCAGACTCGAGATCCCTAGACACACATCTTGTGCGCTTACCTGATAGGTTTGATTGATATCATCAATCGTGTTCATCGCAGCCTGGTGACTAATCGCAACCCCTTTTGGTTCACCCGTCGAGCCCGATGTAAAGATCACATACGCAAGCGCTTCTATTGAGGTGGTGTTATCCGGCAGCACAAATTTTTCGCCGGACAGCGTGTCTGCCTCAACCGCATGAATAGAACCCGGTATCAAGTGTTTAAATGTGCTGGTCGTGACGACCTGTGAGACGCCACCCAATGCCAGCAATTTCTCAACCCGGGCTGCTGGCAAATGCGCATCAATCGGCAGGTAAGCATAACCCGCTCGCAAAATACCAATGACCGCCGCCAACTGATGCCAGGATTTTTCCATCACTACGGCAACCAGCTGAGATGCCTGTGCAGGTTGCTGCAGTAACTGATGTGCAATCTCTGAACTGTACGCATCCAGCTGATCGTACGTAATCTGCTCACCACCATGGATCACAGCGACTTTTTCAGGCCGTAGCTGGAACTGCGAAAGAATTTGATCATGCAGCAATGGTGCTGTGTAAGGCTGTGCAGTCGAATTGGTCTCTGCAAGGACCTCGTTGTGTGCCGTTGGCATAACGTTCACACTCGATTCAAGCCAGGCCTGCTCTCCTGAAGACAGTGCAGATAGCACTTCCCAAAACTGCTCAAACATATCTTCAAGCATGTTATCCGGGAACAGATCCTGCACACAGTCCCAGTTACAATACAGACCGCCACGCACCTCTTCGTATTGAACATCAATCCATGTTTGTGGTGTTTGGGTGATGCCAAATTCAAATTCAGAATCATTACCAACGTCAAACGAGTTCATCGCAGCAAGGTCATACTCATCACCAGACAAGCCCAGCGTACTGGTAACCACTATCGGATAACCGGCATGCTGCCCTTTAACTGAAGTCAGTTCCCGCTGGATTTCAATGCCAGAGTAATACCTGTGTTCCAGATCCGTCCAAAGCTGCTTCTGAATGCGCTGAAAGCGCGTCGCCAGATCGGTGTTTAACTCTCGGTTGTCAACTTCAAGTAAGTTCAAAGTGGTGAAGTCGCCCAGAATATCGTTGACCTGTTCATGCATCGGATGACGGTTATAGAGCGTCAGGTTCAACATATAGTGCTGCTTGCCAACCCAGCGATTGAGCACTTCTGCAAACGCACCTAATACGATGATGGTGGGTGTCACTTCATATTGAGTCGCAATTTTCTTTAATGCTTCCCATTGAGACTTTGGCATTCTGGATGCAAGACGGTAAAACTTAGGCTCCTTGATTTCGCTGGCAGCAACTTTCAGTGGCAGCTCGGGCATTTCAGGTAATGTCTCTAAACGCGATTTCCAGTAGTTTTTCGATCCATGGTACAGGTCACTGCTTTTCAGCTGCTGCTCCGCCATCACATAATCTCTGAAACTAAGCTCATGGTGAGGCAGTTCAAGATTAGGATCGTGCATTAACTGCATCATTTCTCGGAACAGCAACAAGGTACTGGAAGCATCCAACACCAGTTCGTCCATACTGTAGTGCAGCACCGATATGCCGTCAGGTAAGTGACTAATCCGCAAATCAAACAAAGGCCACTGTTCACCGCTAAACAAGTTATGGGACAACGCGTCCCGCATGGTGTCACGATGTTGTGACACGGCCGTCTCATTGTGCTCAGCCAAATCATAACGCTTGATTCGATAGTACGGCGTATTTTCGCATATCTGCTGCATACCCGACTGGTTGATAAACATACGCAAGACGTCATGGCGATCTATCATGGCATTCCAAACCGCTTCAAAACGATCGGCATTGAGAGATTTAACCGGGATTTCCAGATAGACGTGAGACCCGACATTACCCATTTCAAAGTGCTGGCGTCTGCCAACCCAGTAAGCCTGCTGAACGTCAGTCAGTGGGTAAGGTTCTAACCGCTGCGCTCGCTGAGGCTCAATTAAAGGCAAGGTGGCTCGACTGCCCTGGTTTTGCATAATGTAATTTGACAGCGCGCGGATCGTCGGGTTACTCAACAACTCACCGATTGACAAGCTGCATGAGAGCGCTTTTTCAATGCGATTTACCAACGCGACCGCTTTTATAGAGTCTCCACCTAAATGGAAGAAGTTACTATTGGTGTCGGTGATCTCTACGCCTAAGCTGGCACGCCACACTTCCAACAAAGTTTGCTCGGTCAGGTTGGCCGGAGTCGTTTCCTGAGCTGAAGATAAGCTGGCTGGCGCAGGCAACCTGGCGCGATCCACTTTACCGTTACCGGTCAGTGGTACTTTGTCTATCTGCTCATAAATAACCGGCACCATATACTGAGGTAATTGAGACTGTAAGGTTTGCTGTATCGCATCAATCGAGACATCATCCGCGACGATATAAGCGACCAGGTTCTTTCCTGCTGCCATGTCAAAGACATGCACACAACAGTCCTGAACCCCTTCACAGGCCTTAATATGGTATTCAATTTCGCCCAGCTCTATACGGTAGCCCTGGATCTTAACCTGGGTATCATTGCGCCCTAAAAATTCAATATGACCCTTAGGGTTTAAGCGACCTCTGTCACCCGTGCGATATAAACGCTGTTGCGTTTTAGGATGGTAGATAAATGCCTGCCGGGTTTTTTCTTCATCTCCCCAATACGCTTGTGCTAACCCTTCGCCACTGATGTAAAGATCACCTTCAACCCATGGGGGCAATAAAGACATGGTGCTGGAATAAACTAAAAACCCTTGATTCGCCAATGGCATACCATAAGGAATGCTGCGCCACTGTGGATCGATCTGCGTAATGGGATAGTAAATAGACCAAATAGACGCTTCTGTTGCCCCACCCAGACTTGTCAGTTGCGCACCGGGAGTAAATTGCTGAGCTTTATCGAAAAGATCCAATGGGATCCAATCTCCGCTCATCAATACCGTTTGCAGCGTCTCGAGGGCATCACGCTGATTCACCGCAATGTAGTCGTTCAGCATCTGGAATAGTGCAGGTACTGTGTTCCAGAAGTTAACCTGATGCTCAACAACATCCTGATACCAGACCGCAGGCTCTTTAAGCGCATCCTGTGCAGGTATCACTAACGTGCCTCCCAGGCCCAAAATACCAAAAATATCAAAAACAGATAAGTCGAAGCTGAGGCTGGATAACCCATACGCCACACATTCATGATCCAGTGTAAACCGCTGCTGCACATCTTTAATGGTGTTCCAGGCTGCCTGGTGAGTAATCGCAACGCCTTTTGGCTTGCCGGTAGAACCTGAAGTAAAGATGACATAAGCCAGGTCCTCAACCGATGCACTGACGCGTGGCAACGTAACCCCTTCGTGGATGAGACGCTCAACCACCAGGTGCGTTAAGTCTGCCGGTAAAGCTGGCGCTGTTGAGGTCGTTACAACCAACTGTGCGCCACCCAGTTCTATCAGCTCCGCAATACGACTTGGTGGTAAAGTTGCGTCAATAGGTAAATAAGCGCCACCCGCTTTGTGAATGGCCAACACCGCCACAACCTGTTGCCAGCACTTGGGCATCACCACGGCCACCAAAGCATTGGGCTTGCAGTTATTTGCCAGTAATTGTGCAGCTATCTGATCACTGAGCCGATCCAGTTCAGCATAGCTCAGCTGGACGTCTTCATTAATGAGTGCAATTTTCTCTGCGTGATTGGCTACTTGTGCAACAAAAGCCTGGTGCAATAAAGCAGGTTCAATCGCAGCACTGCTCGCATTGAGCGCATCAAAATAAGGCTTAGCGATGGCTTCGGCCTGGACAGCGCACTGTGCTTTTTCGAGCTTCATCGGAGCCGCCAGAATCTCTTCCAGATGTTCCCAAAATGCCTCAAACATATCGTCTAGCATGCCTTCTGGGAACAATCCAACGACGCTATCCCAATCACAGTAAAGCCGACCACGAGCTTCGATCAGCTTCACATCTAACCATACCTGAGACGTCTGAGTGATAGAGAATGGACCATGACCCAGAGAGTCAACGCCCATAATGTCTTCCAGGGTCGTGTCTGTGCTTTCCAGGCCCAAGGTACTGGTCAATACGATTGGGTAGCTCTGTTGGCCACCCTGGTGCTGGCTGATCAGCTTTTGTAGTTCAATGCCATCAAATGCACCGTGTTCAAGATTTTTCCAGAGTTTTTTCTGAAGGCGTTTCAATCGGGTAATACGATTTTCTTTACCCGCATTAAACTCCATGTCAAGCAGGGATAAAGAGGTGAAATCACCCACTAGTGAAGACACGCCCGGATGAATATCCTGACGGTTGAACAAAGTCAGGTTCAGCGCGAACCTCGATTGCTGTGTCCAGTTGGCCAACACATCAGAGAAAGTATCTATAATCAGGCAGGTAGGCGTCAACTGGTGAATGCCGCACACCTTCTTGAGCCGCGACCATTTTTCGGCATCCATCATACGTGACCGACGCTCAAATTTTGGTACCTCGATTTCCTGTGGATCACACGCCAGTGGTAATTGGGGAGCACCCGGGAACTCTTTCGCCAGTTCACTCCAGTACGCTCGGGCTTGTTCATATTTGTCACCGCCCCGAGCCTGCTCAAGCGACATCACATAGTCGCGGAAAGTCAGATCGATTGCCGGAAGCTGTAACTGGGGTTCTGCGATGAGTTTTCCCAACTCTCGGGTAAGTAGCATCAAACTCGACGCATCAATGATCAGGGCGTCGATACTGAAGTGGATCATCGCCTGCTCATCACTCAGCTTACTGATCCGAATATCAAACAGTGGCCACTGTGTTCCGGAGAAAACATGGTGTGACATCTCTTCACGCAAGCTGGCAAAATGGCCATCTTCGCTGTCCGATGGTGCCAAGGCGTATTCGGTGAATTGATACTCTGGGACATCCGCCAGACAATGCTGCATGCCATCTTCATTGATCACCATACGTAGCATGTCGTGGCGCTCTATCAGCTTCAGCCAGGCCGCTTTAAAGCGTTCGATATAGTGAGCAGGCAGCGGCAGTTCGGTGTAACTGTGTGTGCCCACGTTACCCAGTGTGAAATCATCACTTCGACCAACCAAATAAGCTCTTTGTACCTCAGTTAATGGGAAAGGCGCATAGCGGTTTTCATCATCCCGTACTGTGGTCTGTTGCGTTTCAAGGTGGGTTTCTGTCTGCGCGATTACTGCGGCGAGCGCAGCAATGTTACCCTGCTCCAACACCTGAACTGTGGTCACCGCCACTTGCAATTGCTCCTTAAGCATATTCACTAACTGAACCGCTTTCAGAGAGTTACCGCCCAACGAGAAGAAATCGTCCTGAACAGAGATTTTGTCTGCTTGCAAGTTCAGGGCTGTAGCCCATAACTCACGAAGTTGTGATTCAAGCGCATTCTTAGGCTCGACAATGTCAGACCCACCTTCAGCAGCAGGTAAACGCGCCACATCTATTTTACCGTTGGCAGTCACCGGTAATGCATCGAGTAACAAGATATCGTGCGGCACCATATACCTGGGTAAATTATTGATCAGACTTTCACGCACTGATTGAACCGATAACTCACTATCACGTGATACCGCATAAGCAACCAGGCGGCTCCCCGTTTCGTCGAGCTGAACATAGGTTGCAGTGATCCCGGGGTATGATAAAACAGCATTTTCGACTTCAGTGACATCAACACGATAGCCACTAATCTTTAACTGTCGGTCGGCTCTGTGAAGATACTCAAGGCGGCCACTGGGTAACCAACGGACAATATCACCCGTTTTATAAACGCGCTCCATATTGCCATCAATGTCAATCTCCAAAAACGCCTCAGCCGTTTGTTGCGGCTCATTCAGGTAACCCTGTGCGATACTTTGGCCGCCCAGGTAGAGCATACCAGGTGTACCAACAGGCTGATGTTGATATGCCTCATTGAGCACAAAACACTTATAATTTGCCAGTGGCTGACCAATCGCATATTTATCTGCTTCCGCTGTCACAAATTGCGTAGTTGCGACCACCGTTGCCTCAGTTGGACCATAGGTATTAACCAGCGCAATCTCCGTTGTCTGCACCCAATGATCGATATGCCACGGCTGCGCCGCCTCACCGCCAATAATACACAGACGCACAGTTTGTGCGTGCTGCTTTAATACCTCTGGTGCGCTCTCCTGACACAGTACATGCCAAAATGACGTTGGCAACGCCAGCACAGAGATCTGAAACTGTTCAATGCGTTGCCAGTATGTCGCAATGCTATCCATCACATCAGCGGGTTTAAGTACCAGTTTCGCGCCATTACATAAGGTGACGAATAGCTCCTCAATACTCGCGTCAAAACCAAGCGAAGCAAACTGCATCACCGTATCCTGCGCACTCATCGCATATCGCTCTGTCGCAGCAGCCACATAGTTCAGTAACTGCGCATGACCTATCTGTACGCCTTTTGGTGTACCCGTACTACCGGACGTGAAGATGATATATGCATCCGCGTGACTAAGCGTGTCCAACTCTGGGAGAGACACTGTCAGTGATAAGTCAGCCGGAGCCAGACAAACCGGCACAAACGCCACTGCAGATAGCGCTTCGGCGCGTTCTTTGAATGTAGCGCTTCCGGTTACAAAACGGGCCTCACACAATGACGCGATTTGTCGGAATCGCTCCACAGGGGCACCTAATTCAACAGGTACATAAGTGGCACCGGCTCGCATGATCGCCAACGCAGCAACCACAGTTTCAATAGATGACTCTGCGGCAACCATCACCCGAGCCCCTGGCGTTACCCCCTGGCTGATCAGGTGTTGCGCATTCACTTTAACCAACTCCAGCAACTGCGTATAAGACACATTTTGTGTTTCGCTGACCAAGGCAATGGCATCTCCACGCTGTGATGCCAGTAACTCAAACACCGATGAGGCTGACACCTCAAGCTGCTTACCCTGGCTCCAGTGCTTTATTTGTTGCTGCTGTTCAAAGGTTAAGACTTGAATGCTGTCCAGCTCACTGTCAGGGCTTGCAATCACGTGTGCAACGATTTGTTCCAGTGAGTCATGGAACCCTTGTACATCGCTATGTGTAAACAGATCACTTGCATATTCCCACTCAAACTCAAGCAGGCCATCCACTTCGCTAACATTGAGGTACAAATCAACTTTGGTCGATTTGCTTGACAAGGGCACCACTTCAACATCCGCACCGCAAAGAGATAAAGTTGGTTGCTGTGTTGACTGAAAGCTCAGCATCACCTGATAAACCGGGTGATGCGCCGCGTCGCGCTTGATATTGAGTGCTTCTACCAGCTTCTCAAACGGCAGCGCCTGGTGCTCAAAAGAGGCGCTGAGCTCATCTTTACAATTGCTAATAAGCTCAGCGAACGATTGTGTTGATGAGACTTGCTGGCGCAAGACTAAGCTATTAACAAAATTACCGATAACCTGTTCAAGGGCCGCTTGTTCACGACTTGCCGTTGGGGTGCCAATTACCACATCATCTCGGCCGGCATAACGATGTAAAAACACCACATAAATAGCATAAATAACGTTGAACAAAGAGGTATCAAACTGCTCCGAAAGGCGGGTAAGTCCTTGATAATTTTCAGGCGTGAGCTTTGCTCTGAATACTGCCCCCTGATAGCTTTGTACTTTTGGGCGGGCAGGAATAGTCGGTAATGTATTATCCGACTCTATGCCTAACAGATGATCTTTCCAATATGTGAGGTGCTGCTGAACTTTATCTTCGCTCAACATCTCACTTTGCCACACTGCGTAATCCAAATAACGCACTGGCGATTTAGCCAGCTCAGGCATCTCATGGCCCATTCTGCGTGCATAAAAATGTGCCAACTCATCTAATAGAACTTTTATAGACAAGCCATCAACAGCCATGTGATGCACATTGATAAATAAGGCGCTTTTGTTATCAGGCAGCGTCGCCACAAACGCTTTGAGCATCAAGTCCTGTTGCAAATCAAAAGACCGTTTACTCTCTTCTGCCACTTTTTCATCTAGCAACGCCGAACACTGCTGTGTGTCCGCAAAATCCACCACTTCAAGTTCGAACGGCACGTCATGATTAATTTTCTGTAACCAGCGTCCCGCATTTTCAAAGTAAGTTGTTCTAAGCGATGGCTGATTTTCGATAACATCGGCAAACGCGCCCTGCAAGTTTGCGATATCCAGCGTACCATTAATATAGAACAAGGCCGGGATGTTGTACTTACTGTTACTGCCTTCAACCAAGTCACTGAGGAAAATTGCGCGCTGCTGAAATGAAAGCGCATCTATTTCATCGTGGCCCAGACGCATCAGCTGCGTATCTTGTGTTTCTTCACTGCTGTACTTAGTTAACAGCGCCAGAATATCTGCTTTATTGGCACGAATGACGTCAATACGCGCCTTATCAATATTTCCTTTTTCTTTAAAAACACCAAGCTCGCCATTTTTAACTTTAAATTTAATACCTTCGCTGGCGCACTCTAAAAGAAACTTTCTTATATCCATAGTCCTTCCACTTCTTCTGGTTCGTCTTCTAAAACGACATTTTTTATTATTTTCTTTCTATTCTGTTCATCCCGGATCAAGACGCTAAGCTTATTAACGGTCGGTGCGCCGTAAATATCCTTAACACTCAACTCAAGTTCAAAATACTGATTTACTTCGCGTAACAACCTCATCAATACCAGTGAGTCCCCACCTGACTTGAAAAAGCTCACGTCAGGGTCAATGGCCCGCATCCCCAATCCGGTTGTCCAAATGGTCATGATTTGACTGGCATCATCGGTAACGGGTAAATCACTGCTGAGTTCAGTAGTGGGTTGTTTAAACTCAGCGACTAAGCCCGCCCAGTCAGCCTTACCATTTGCATTGGTTGGCACGTGCGAAACCAAGTGAATATGCGAGGGCACCATGTAACTGGGTAACAAGTCACTGAGTCCCTGAGAGATGTTTTCCGGGCACAGTGAACCAGAGGCCGGCTGTTGAACAAATAATACGAGCTCTGCACTTTGCTGGTTACTGATAAGGCAAGCATGAGCTGCCTGGACACCGTCAATGGGCACCGTTGCATTGGTGATTTCATCAAGCTCAATGCGATAACCCAACAACTTCACCTGATTGTCGGCACGACCCAAAAACTGCAGTTCACCACAGTCAACCTGACGCACCAGATCACCGGTCATATAAACTCGGTGAGTCTTTCCTGCAATGGACACGTATTGAAATTTATCGTCCGTTAGAGCTGCTCTGTTGAGGTATTTATCCGCCAGACCAGGGCCAAAAATAGCCAGCTCACCGACCACACCATGGGGGACAACCTGCTGATTTTTAAGAATACACATACCATAGTTCGGCAATGGCGCGTGCAGCAGGGCAAGCGCACTTTCTGCTGAGTCCCGATGTAACTCTTTCAACATGGCGTAAACACAGATTTCAGTCGGCCCATAGCCATTAAACAGGCGTCCGACCTGGTTCAGTAATGATGCACTGAACTTGGGCAGCAAGGGTTCTCCACCGCAGATCAAAGTCAGGTTGTCAGTTGGTTGCCAACCTGCCTCCAGCAATAACTGCACCCTTGAGGGGGTCGACTGATAAACATTCGCGTTGTAGCGCATCAACGCACGCAAGGTATCATCCGGATAACGCGCTTCATCATCATTCGCTACGATCGAGGTACCGCCTGCCAATAACGGGGCGAATAGCTCAATCAGACTCATGTCAAAACTGAATGAGGTCGTTGCAAACAGGCGTGTCGCCTTATCCAATTCCAGACGCTCACAACAACCCAGTAGCTGGTTAACCAGGGCTCGCTGAGAGAGCTGCACCCCTTTAGGTTTTCCGGTCGTGCCGGATGTATACATGATGTAGGCAGGTAAATGCGTCTCGGTCTGAGCAGCAACCCGGACACTAGACTGTCTGTCTTGTAACAGCCAATTCAGATCGATGGCCTGCGCAGTCGAATCAGCCAGCTCTAAACCATGACTGATAATCGCGGTACTGTCACTGTCAGACAGAATATAGTTTATACGTTTAGTTGGCAGGCCAGTATCGAGTGGGATATACACAGTGCCTAGCCTGAACAAGGCCAATATCAGAGGCACCTGGTAGTAGCTTCTGGGCAGTGCAACGGCGACCTTGTCGCCTTGTTTAATGCCTAGCTCGCTCAAATTCGTACTGATCGTATCAATCAGGTCCGCTAACGCCTGGTACGTAACAGATTCCCCATTACTGATCAGGGCCGTTGCCTTGTCGTTACTTGTGCTATGCAAGATCAGCTGCTCTAGGGTCGCATCCCGATGTGAATTTGTCGCATCAGCGAGCATCACACTCTGTGCGGTACTTTTAAGCTGATACTGACTTAAAACTGTGTTATCGCACTCCAGTATTAACCCTATCAGTTCCAATAATTCATTAGACCAACGAGAGATAGTCTTTGCGTCAAACAGATCCGTATTATATTGCCATTGAAAGTTGTAGTGATTGTCTTCGACATCCACAGCCAGAAACAAATCATACTTAGCAATATGGTGCTCCCCAGGTACTTTTTGCACCGCAAGCGCATCCCAATGCGCTCCACCAAACTCGTAGTCACGAAAGGCAAACATCAACTGAAAAATCGGCGAGAAGCTCAAACTGCGTTCACCCGGCATCGCTTCAACCAACAGCTCAAAGGGCGCGAACTGATCTTCCAGCACGGCCAGCACCATGGCGTTATAACGTGACAAGTAATCAGTGAACACGTCGTCCTGCGTGAAGTCATAATTCAGCACAACATTGTTGGAAAACATGCCAATAAGGTTTTCAAGTTCAGGCTTTGCACGGCCCGCAACAGGCACCCCAATGCACAGATGCGGATCATCACTGTATTTAGACAACAATAATGAATAACACGCACTCAAAAACACAAACTCTGTCAGTTTGTGTCGCGCACAAAAAGCTTGCACTGCGCGCCTGAAAGCAGAGTCCGCTGACGTATTGATTGAAGCCCCACGAAATGTCTGCATGGCTCCTCTGGCTTTATCCAGGGGCAATGAATGCACTTGCGGCGCTTCACGTAATCTGTGACAGGCTTTTTCAATTGCCTCGTCATAGCAACCAAGCGCAATGCCATCCGCCTGCCATTGACAAAAATCCTGATACGTCACGGCAAGTGACTCTAAGTTCGTCTGACGCCCCTGAATATACTGCTCATAGCTATTTTTCAGCTCATTCAGCATCAGTTGTTCAGACCACGCATCACCGATAAAATGATGGGTGACGATAGACAAGTAGCTTTTGTCGTCAGTACACTGAAACAAGCACGCCCGCAGCAGCAAATCACTCTCAATCTCGAAAGGGATGTGCTGATGGTCACGCACCTTCTCTTGTAGCGCATCTGCCGAAGTATCATCGACCTGCACTGTTATTAAGCTAAACGATACGTCAGGGTTTTCCTGCAACAAACCACGCTGATCGGGTACCAGACACAATAGCTCATGCCTGGCCAGTAACGCTTTAAACGCATGTTCCAGCGCATCGTGATCCACTTCCCCTGTGAGCATCAGGACCAGCTGTTCATTATAAACGGGCTCACCTTGCGTTAACCAGTGACTCGCCAGAATGCGACGCTGAGGACTAGAGCAAGGCACAGGTAAAGTGGATTTTGGGATCTGAGCAAGGTGTGCTTTTTGCTTATAATAGACAAGCAAAGCTTCCTTATGCTGTTTCATCCGTGCAAGTAAGTCGGGCGTCAGGGCGCCTTTTGGCGCACTGTATTTTAACTGTCCATTAAACACACTGAGCTGGATGCCATGGCTTTCAAGTTGTTTTACCAGTTCTTTGATGCTCACAACACACCCTCTTCCAGTTCCAGTGTTTCAGGCACTGACTGGCACGAGAGCTGCGCCCGAATGAGTCCCTCTAATTGCCTCAATGTCGAGTGCTCAAACAAACTTGCCAGTGCGAGGTCGGTTTCAAAGTGCGCATTGATACGGGTCAGCATTTTGACCGCATTAATGGAATTAACGCCCATTTCAATAAACGACTCGTCCAGACCAATGTCTTGCCGGTCAATGATACTTGTCCATAGCTCTTTGAGGTATTTGAGAATGTCACTATCTATATTGGCGTCGCTCTGTTCGGCCTGAAGCGGTCGTACCGGGGCCTTTTCCAGCATACCAATTAATGTTTTTATATCCACTTTGCTGTTCGATGTCAGGGGCAGCTGACTCAGTACCCGCACTTCATGCGGCTGCATATAACGCGGTAAATTCGTTGCCAGGTGTTGCTTGACCTGCTGTTGATATTTACGTGCAACCATTGACGACAAAGAAGAAGATACGGCACCGGTAACCCCAGGTTGCGCTTGCACCTGGCGATAGACATCCATTTTGACCGTGCCCACAGCCAAAGTATGTAGCATTTCCTGTCCTTCGCTTAAACACAACCGCTCAGCCAACCCAGAAAACTGTGTATAGCCGAGAGGACAAACACCCAGCCCGTTACTTTTCGCTTCTGACATCAACAACTGCGACATATAGCCGGCTTCTAGCAGGCCAAAATCTCTAGCTTTGGCGCCATATTTTGCCCCAATTCGTTGAGTATCAGAGGCCAGATACAACACGAAGTTTGCATCTGCAGTAATCTCTGCGACCCCGCCAAACTCAACCTGCTGATACAACTCACAATCATCACTCAGGTACACAACTTGATGAGTGTCGGGCTCGTATGCATAAAACCCAGGTACCAACGCGCCGCAAGGTTTAAGTAAATGCAGATAAATCTGAACTGCATAAATGCCGCCGGCTGATGGGTAACGGTATTTAATCGCGCCCGTTTCTGGCATTTTCCATCGCGACACGGCCGACAAATAGTGCCCCAAAGACGCCTCGCTCAGCTCTGCAGCGGTGTCAAAGGATCTAATTGACTGGCGATCCAGATAGTGCTGAGCCACATCGGCATCTGTATTGAGCAGCAAAGCATGTTTGGGCTCAATATTTTCCGCTGTGACAAACAAAGCCAGCTGACGTGCATCATCTTCACCATAAGGAACGGCCATGGCCCCTTTCACGAAAGGCAGCTGACGACAGGTGCTTTCTAGCTCTCCCAACTCAATTCGAAAACCATTGAGCTTGATCTGGTTATCTTTGCGACCACAGAAACGGATATTGCCATCACTCTGATAAGCGCCTAAGTCGCCTGTGCGGTATACTTGTTCCTTGATGGACGGGCACCAGAAAAACGCCTGCTGAGTTTTTTCCTGATCGTTCAGGTAGCCCTGCGCAAGACCACTTCCAGCGATAAAAAGCTCACCGACTTTACCGGGTTCGACGGGCGCTAGCTGCTCATCCAGAATATAGAAGCGTTGGTTGTCCAACGGTTTACCATAAGGGATGTACCCTAGTTCTTCATGCTCCTTCCCTGTTACGGAATAATAAATCGACCAAATAGATGCTTCTGTTGCACCACCCATATTAATTACGGACGAATAAGGTAGGACCTTACCAATCATGACGGACAAGGCCGATGGAAACCAATCACCACTGAGCTGAGTGGCACGTATACTCTGGAGCTGGCGATTTGACTCATTCAGATAGTCACACAACAATGACATACTGGCTGGCACGCTGTTCCAAATTGTTACCTTGTGTGCCTCTATCAAGTCTGCCCACTGCTTCGGAGCCTGTGATGCGCTGGCAAGTACAATACTGCCCCCAACACTTAACATGCCAAACAGATCATAGATAGCGAGATCAAAGGTCAGCTCTGACAAAGCCAAAACCGTGTCGTCATACTTTGCGTGCCATAACTTATTCACACTCTCGATGGTGTTCATCGCACTTCGGTGCTCAATTGCCACGCCTTTTGGCACACCAGTAGATCCTGACGTAAAAATGACATAGGCCAGCTTATCTGGCTGCGACTTATTCAATATCTGGTCGTTGGATGGCCGAGTCAAAACAGCATCACCACAGCGATAAACCGTATTTATCTGTGCCTCAATAGGTTGTGCAATAGACGTTGCATGATCAGTCACTATCAGCTCGGCATTAGCCTGCGTGATTATGGACTGAAATCTCGATGGCGGAGTGTCGGGATCGACAGGAATAAATATGCCCCCAGCTTGTAGCACAGCAATCGCCAGTGCCAGCTGACGCCAACTTTTCTGCGCTGCAACAATCACCCTATCACCTGGCTGACAGTGCTGTTCGGCTAACCGGTGTGCAATCGCATTGCTGAAGTGCAGTAACTCTCGATAAGTCACGGTATGATCGCCATCAATGATAGCCACCTTATCTGGCATCACCGTCGCACACTTTAGAAAATCGTCAATCAGTGTGTTAGGAGGACAATTTACATGGGTGTCATTTGCAGCAACAATATTCGAATGCGGCATCGGAGTATCAGCATCTTGTACAACAGGCCACTCTTCGCCACCCCGGGCAAGGTGCTCTAATAGGGAAGCATATCCCTCAAACATATCTGCCAGCGCAGCTTCATCGAACGCATGTTGTTCAAAATCCCAACATACTCTTATCCCATCATTAGTCCTCATAACCTGACAATCAAGCTGAACTTGTGGGGTTCTGGTAACTGAGTAATTCAAACGCCCCATGGTCGCTTCAAATTGCTCTAATCCGGCGCTTCGCTCTAAATCCAGTAAGTTCGTAAAAACAACCGGATAAAAAGCATGTTTGTGCTGCTGTCTGACTAAATCTAACAATTCAATGCCAGAAATAGCGCTGTATTTCAGTGTATCTCTCGTCTCTGCCATGGTGGCTTTTGCCAGTTGTGCCAGAGTCCGACATTTATTCAAATCAAACGAGGTGAGCGTGAAACTCGAAAAGTGCCCGATTGCTTCGGCAAGTCCCGGCCTCAACTCACTGCGATTTTGTAACGGCACATTTATGGTGAAAGACTGGTTGAGCGATTTGTCTGACAGTGCTTTGGCAAATGCAGACAACAAAATAGCATGTCTTGTTACACCCAGCTGCTTGGCTAGATTATCCAGGCTGCCTAACTGTGCAGCAGAAAAATCTCGATATAGCCGCTTGAAAGCAGGCCGTGCTTTGTGTCCGGTATGGCGAGAGGCTTGTAGTTGAGGGCTCATCGGTAAGGTGCCAATGCGTGCCTGCCAGTATTCGGTGCTGATTTGGATCTTTGCTTCATCTCGGTGAGATGGCAGATAACGACAAAAATACTCAAACCCAAAGTTCTGCTTTTGTGGCTTTGAGCGCTCACCACGATAGTAACTACCAAACAGTGAGAATATTTTTATGATGCTGGTTGCGTCTAAAAACGTGCCATCCAACAGAATATGAAGTCGTTTGAGCTGAGATGATAACGCTGTCACCTTTAGCTCGAAAGGCGGCCAGGCTTCAATATCCAGCGTTTTGGATTCCATTTTGGCACGCGTATTCTGCAAATGATTAGTCTGTGCTTCAGCTGGCAGGGCAGTGATGTCTTCGCACTCAATGTGATAGTCAGGGACGTCTGGTAAAATACGCTGCATACTTGGCATATCCAGCACAGCTCTGAGCATAGGCACCTCTTGCACCACACAATGCAGGGCGTCCTGTAACCGCGTCAAATCAATATTGCCATCAAACTCAAAGTAAGACTGGAGTGCTACCCCACCCATTTTCATCTGATCCAATTTGCCCAACACGTAACCCATTTGGACATCTGTCAGTGGAAAGCTGGTGCTATCAACAGGTTCATTGATGCTTAGCTTGTTGGCATCATGGCACACAGAGAATTGCCACTGATGTGCATTTAACAGCTCTGAAAAGCTCGCTGTTTCAAGCAAAGTTTCAATGGTGATTGTCGACTTAGAGCAAAGGTCAAGGCGGTGCGCCAGTGAACCGGCTTTAATGGAATTGACACCCAAATCAGTTAACGACAGATGCGGCTCTATCTTGCTAACCGGGAGCTCACACTCCTGCGCTAAGATATCACGTAAGGCCAGCCAGTTGTCTTCATGTGGCTGCGAACTTGCGGGCGGCTTAACTGGCTGTTGGTAAGTATCGAATCCCTTAATTAATGACAATTCATTATTGAGAATGGCAGCCAGACACGCGCGCCTTTTCACCTTGCCCGACGTCGTTTTTAGCATTGTTGCTGGCTTAATAAGAGCAATATACTCAATTTCCAGCTGGTGCTCAGCGGACACTATGGTACGAATTTGCTGACATACGGCATCCGCATCTATTTTCCTCAAAGCCGTCCGCATAATCTCGGCGACAACAAAGACTTTCTCGACGTCGCCAATTTCTTTGGATGAAACAGCAATGCCATCGGACATGACACAATCAATATTGTTCGCAATCGTAGATTCAATATCTTGTGGGTAATGGTTTTTGCCATTGACGATAATCAGGTCACTTGCACGGCCTGTTATATAGAGGTGCCCATCATGCAAAAAACCAAGATCACCAGTTCTGAGAAACGGACCTTTGCCACAGGATGTTATTGCATTAAAAGTTTCTTCGGTCGCAACCTCGTTGTTAAAATACCCTTTGACAACACTTGGACCTTTAAGCCATACCTCGCCCTCGTGTAGGTCCTTGCTAATACTGTTGTCATCTCGATTCACGATCACAATATCAGTACCATCCTGGTTGACACCGCAAGAAGGTAGCTGTTTGGCCAGCTCAGGCGTTTCACAAATTTCTAGCTGGTTGTTTTCAAGCTTTTCCTTGTTCAGGCTCAGATAGCGAGGAGTTTCGTCAACCGCTACCCCAGTGATCATCAACGTTGATTCAGCCATACCGTAACAAGGAACAAACGCCTTGAAGTTGAAGCCAAATGGTTCAAAGCGAGTTTTAAAGCGCTGCAATGTTTCCCATTTAACGGGCTCAGCGCCATTGAACACCCCTTTCAGAGCAGACAAATCCAGCTCTGCCGAAGCCGCCTGCTCAGTACTAATGCGCTGTGCGCACAAGTCGTATCCAAAGTTAGGGCCACCGGTGTAGGTTGCTCTGTATTTACTACACAAAATTAGCCACTGGAGTGGGTTTTGAACAAAGGCTGCTGGCGACATCAAAACCAAGGTGCCCCCGACATAAAGCAGGTGCATCAAAATACCAATCATGCCTGCGTCATGGAACAAAGGTAACCATGACACACTCACCGTGTCCTCAGCAGAATCAAATGAGCGAGCAATCAATTTCGCATTACTCAAAACATTACTGTGCGTGACCATTGCCCCTTTAGGTGCGCTTGTAGAACCGGATGTATATTGCAAGAAAGCGAGGGCGTTTCCTTCTGGAAATGCAATGTTAAACTCGCTATCACATCGCAATTTTAAGTCACGACTAGTTAACATTTGAATATATTCATAACCTTGTTGCTGTGAAAGCCAATTATGGTATTTCTCTATATATCCAGATTCACCAATGACAGCTAAGGCTTGAGAATCCTGCACAATAGGCATTAATTTTTGCCATTGCGGCTCCTTTGCTGCTGGCCTGTGAACAGGCACAGGAATGGCTCCTGCTAACAAACACCCCAAAAAACACTTAACAAAATCAATACCTTGACCAAACACAAGCAAAACAGACTTACCCTGAAGACCCTGTTGAAGTAGGTGTTGAGCAATATTTAAGCTGGATGTGTATAGTTCTTTGTATGTCACCGAGGTCTGTTGTGTGTTGTCCTCGAAGATAATTGCTTTTTTAGTGGCTTTAGTGACTGAGTAATATTGAATGACGTCCAGGATTGAATCCCATGTATTATTCTTATGTTCCATCTTTCAACCTTTTTCCTTCTCGCGCACAACCCTACTGAGACTTCTCCTCATCCCTGAATAAGCTCTTACATGTTGGGTGGCTAGCGAGTTTCTTTATTGAGTACAAATGATATTTTAAAGTTAGTGACAACGCATTACTTGTCTCATATCATGCACATAATGAAACAAAAATACAATCACAAAAAACACTGGAAACATAACCGCAACCTAAAAACAAAAAAAACACATTGAGGCTGATAAAATGCACAACGAAAACAAAAAACAAAGCAAAAACTCAAATCTAAACATATTTTTTACATGCGGTCTTTCCATCAGCAGAAGTAACTAAAAATTCGCTTTGTATAATGAACCAGATGGCTGGGAACCCGAAGCAGAATGACGCTCAAGCTCAGCTAATAGTGCGCTGCCTTAGAGGTAGGAGCCAAATGCTGAAATCATTTTATCTATATAAAAACTTGTTATTAACAAGGAAAAATAAAGTGCTATAACTATGGAAGATATAAAAAAATTAAAATCACTAAAAAACATTGCGACTTCAAAATGCAAGCAAGTGCAATCCCTTCCTGTCGATGAGGTAACAGAGAGTTACTTTAAGCGAAACCATATTGATTTAAATTACCCTTTACTGATAAAAGGTGGAGTTAAAAAGTGGCCGGCCAGAACGATATGGACCGATGATTATCTTAAGGAAAAACTAGATAAAACGGATGTAAATTGTTACAAATCAATGAACTTGAATGACGCCTCGTTAATGCAAGAAAGTGCAAAGCGTATAAAAGGTAGCGAATATATATCAATGAGACAAGATGAAAATGAAGACGTACTCAGTGCGCCACATATTGTTCTTGATAAAAAATGGGTTAACCACAGCGGATTCGTGTATCAATCTGGTCTGGATTTCATGATTAAAGACATTCCCGCTTTCCCTTTTTTGAAAAAGCCTAAATTAGGCGTCAGCTCACCATTTTATCGCTTGTATCTATACAAGAATGCGGGAACAGGGTGGCATGAGCATCCAAATGATGAATATATCATGTGTCAGGTGAAAGGCAGCAAGCGCGTTGCACTACTCCCCACCAGAAAAGTCGATAACTACACAAAACTGCACCAAGATACGCAGAAAAATGACTACTTGTATGATCCCAATTATTTTAATGATTATGAGCAATATATGCTGGTTGCAGATGTCAAGGAAGGTGATGCACTTTACATCCCACCACATTGGTTTCACGGGGTTGACACATTAGATACAGCACCTGGGATCACACTAGTATACAGCTTTAGAACTCCACTGCATAAATTGGGGAACTTTAGATACCCTTCAGTGAAAAGAACACTCAACTACGTTTTCAAATATGGTAGTAAGAAGGCTGCTATTGGTTATACACTACTTACAATCGCCAGCAATATATCCTCTTTAGCAAAAACCACACTGTCCATATTCAAAAGAAACTCAAAAATAAAGTTCGGAGAGTATTAATATGGATTATCTAGCAAACAATTATAAGTACATATTTTTTGCATTGTACTCGCTCCCTTTCATAAAAGGAGTTTTTAGTCACCGTGGAGTTTTTACAAATAAAGACTGGGGTAAAAAACCAACACCTTGGAAGGTGGCAGATCTAATAATCATTATTACTTTCCCTATCACAGCGCTACTTTTAATAACAAACTACAACATTGGATATTATGTTTCTGTTGCATCAATCGTATCAGCCCAAATATTACCTCTAACAATATTCAGAAGTAAGTTCGGATTTTCAAATGAACACAAAAAAGTAGCAAATGGCATTTTGTTATTCTGGCTACTTCTGATCGCTTTATCTTCAGCAATATACTTTTATTAAAGGAAATAAAAATGAATAAAGAGCAACAATTAGAGCTCGTTCCTAAACAATTTAGAAAGCACCCTATTTTTTGGTTGATCACCTACAAAATGGCTGAAAAGTTTAACCGTGTATTCTCTAAATATGGTAACTCTCCCTACCTTAATAAGGATAACTTTGAATGGACTAAGCCTATTGAGGAAAACGCAGATGCAATTAATAAAGAGCTGCATGCGTTCTTATATGATGAAGTCATTCCTTCGATACATGAGATAGACGTCAACTGGAAGCCCGCGATCAGTGACGATCGCTGGAAGAGCTTCTTCCTGGTCGGCTATGGCCGTCCTGCTGAAGAAAATTGTCAGCGTTGCCCTATCACCTATGATCTGGTTAAAGACGTACCAGGTTTGGTAAGTGCCTTTTTCTCAGTGCTCAAACCTGGTGCAAAAATACCTCCTCACAGAGGACCATTCAACGGCGTGTTAACTTATCACATGGGGCTCAAATTACCGAAAGACAGAGATCAATGCTTTATTAAAGTAGACAAGAAGAAATATGTTTGGGAGTACGGCGAAGGCGTAGTGTTCGACGATACCTATGTGCATGAAGTCGAAAATAATACTGACGAAATTCGAGTCATTCTGATGCTCAATTTTGCACGCCCTGTCCACTCGCCATTCTCTAAGCTCTGTAATTACGTACTTAAGTGTATCTCTGAGTTGCCATTTGTTGAGCGTGGCTATCAGAAATTAGTAGATCGCGATTACGCTGACGTAGAAAAATTTTCCAAGCCACAATGACGGGAATCACAGAATGAAAGCACTTGAGGCTATTTTCGATGACATCGAAGAACTCTTTGGTTCAGGCTGCCTAGATCGTGTAAAGACCATGATTACTGATAATCAATCATATCGCGTCACAGGACAGGAAGGTGCTAAATGGGTAATGCCAGGGCTATCTTCAAGTGCTTGGCTTGATCCCGCTAATACCGCTTCTGAACTGCAGGCAGCCATTGCTCAACTGGAAGCAAACGCAGACTTGATCAGCCAGGAGTACCATCAAGCAAGACAGGCTAATATTCTAACTCCCTATGACCATTACCTGGGTCGACGTGACAACTGGGATGGATTGTACCTATTTAGGGATGAAGACTGGACGTCTGAATCAAGCGAGTATTTTCCAAACAGCAGTGCCAAGTTAAAGTCTGAGTTCGAGGATTTATTGTGCCCATTACTGGAAGTACACTTTTCCATTCTGGGGCCGGGGTCACACATCCCTCCGCACAGTGATCTGTGGAATTTTACACTCAACCTACACCTGGCCATTGATATCCCTGCTGACTGCGATATCACAGTCAATGGCGAAACTCGCGGATGGCAAAATGGTAAGGCGTTATTGTTTGATTACTCGTTTGTTCATGAAGCGAGTAATCGCTCACAGAGTGAACGCGTTTGCCTTTTAATGGATGTATGGCATCCAGATCTGACGCCCGCTGAAAGATACGCACTGACCTCTTTTGTTCAATTTCTACGTGGGTGACTAGTTAACTAGCCACCCCTTTTTACAGGCTAATAATAATAATGAAAAAAATCAGTAATTGGCTGGTTCGGGTCGACAGCAATACAGATACCGACATCAGTCTCATTTGTTTCCCCTATGCCGGAGGTGATGTAGCAATATTCTCAAAATGGCACACCTTACTGCCGGACAATATCGCTATATATGCTGTTCAGCTGCCCGGTCGGGGACGCTGTGCAACCAAGCCATTTGTAAACGAAATAAACTTAGTCACTGAAGGCGTTTATCAGGATATTAAACGTAATCTCACTGGTGATGTTATTTTATACGGACATAGCAACGGAGCCATATTGGCACTCGACCTGGCATGTCATTTTAAGCACACGAACAACAACCGATTAAAGCACGTGATCTTCTCTGGTAAGAATTTTCCCGACAAGTCAGCACCGGCACTGACCATAAGCGAAAGCTCTGATGAAAATGAAGTCAAAGCACTGCTTAGCGACTATGGTGCCACGCCAACTTACTTGCTCGAAAGTGAAGATTTTTTGTCTTACTATTTGCCTATCTTCAAATCGGATATTGTACTTGCTGGCGGTTATCACTATCCACTTAAGCAACCACTTCCTTACCCCTGCAGTTTTATCTATGCATCAGAAGATCAACTGATACACCGCGATCTATTATACCGCTGGGAACAAGTTTCAGAACATTATCAACTCATAGAGGTTTCAGGCGGCCATTTTGTCATTGACAGTGAGCCGGAGTCCTTTACTCAGATCATTGATGGGTTAATCCAAGAATATCAGATGGTTAAGCTACTAACATACTAACATTGCATGGTCTGACTGGTCGCTAAGTCTGCATCAAAGTAAAACAGGCGACCTGTTGCGACTGTGTAGTATCTTCAGACTATAAAGCGATAGCGCTCAATCACAGAAGAATACCTTGAGACAGTCGTAATTCTGCAGTGATTGTGTATATACTTATTAGAGAGAAATATCTTAGAGTAGCTTTATGGCTGGAGTATTAGCATCCGTTGATCAACGCACACAATTGGTGGGAGAAAACCGCCTGGAATTACTGTTGTTCCATCTGCACAGCCGACACTTGTTTGCACTCAATGTATTTAAGGTCAAAGAAGTCGTTAAACTGCCCCACCTGAATAAGATGCCAAATGCACATCCTAAGGTAGCCGGTGTAACCACCATACGGGGAGAGTCTATCCCAGTGATCGACTTACGCCAGGCGATATGCATGCCGCACTGTGAATACGACAGCGACAGTAACCTGGTGATCACGGAATATAATCGCACCATTCAGGCGTTCCTGGTTGGTAAAGTCGACCAAATCGTCAACACCACCTGGTCTGATATTATGCCGCCGCCACGCTCAGTTGGTCGCAATCACTATCTGACTGCACTGACCAAGCTCAAACGGGGCGATCAGGAACTGCTGGTTGAAATCATTGACGTAGAAAAAGTACTGGCCGAAATCATTGCGTACGACGTGGTGATCCCTGAAAATATTCTGGATAAAAACATCATCAATGAGTTCCAGGGACGCAAAATCTTGCATGTTGATGACTCTCCTACCGCTCGTCGCCAGGTGTCAGATACCCTGGCCCAGCTGGGCATTGAAGTACTGCCCGCCACCGATGGTCATGAAGCCTTAAAGCTATTGCAACACTGGGCCGACGAAGGCATTAATGTCGAACAGGAGCTGATGGCGGTGATCACCGATGCGGAGATGCCGGTCATGGATGGTTATCGATTAACCTATGAGATCCGCAACGACAGTCGTCTGAAGAATCTCTACATCGTGCTCAATACCTCGCTCAGTGGCAGCTTCAACAAAGCCATGGTTGAAAAAGTAGGGTGTGATGTTTTCTTGTCCAAGTTCCAGCCGGACCGCCTGGTTGAGGAAATGCAGCGTCGACTAAAAGACGTACTGAATCAGTAACTGTATATAAAAACAGGTAAGTGACAATTTAAACTTTATATTTTTCATGTGGTTAATTTTAACTACGTGCAAAATACCCGCACCAAACTGGGCTTTGTGCCCTGCCCTAGGTATACTTTGCGCTGAATATAGACGATGGGCGCAAAGATGGACGTATCAGAATTACTTGACGGCTTAAACGACAAACAACGTGAAGCGGTGGCTGCACCGCTGCAAAATATGCTGGTATTAGCAGGCGCGGGCTCGGGTAAAACCCGGGTACTGGTGCATCGCATTGCCTGGCTGATGCAGGTTGAGCATGCCTCTCCCTACAGCATCTTTGCCGTCACCTTCACCAACAAAGCCGCTAAAGAGATGCGTACCCGGGTCGAAGAAACCTTGCAAAGTCCGGTAGGCGGCATGTGGATCGGCACCTTCCACGGTCTGGCTCACCGTATTTTGCGCGCCCATCATCGCGAAGCCAAACTGCCCGAGTCTTTTCAGATTTTAGATTCCGACGATCAGCTGAGAATGATCAAACGCCTGCTGAAATCGATGAACATCGATGATAAAAAGTGGCCACCCAAGCAGCTCAGTTGGTATATCAGCGCGCGTAAAGACGAAGGTCAGCGCCCTAAAGACATTACCGCCCATGACGTCAATGAACAACTGATGTTACAGGTGTATACCGCCTATCAGGATGCCTGTGATCGCGCCGGATTAGTAGACTTTGCAGAGATCTTGCTGCGCTGCTATGAAGTACTGCAACAACACCCCACTTTGCTGCGCCACTACCAGCAACGCTTCCGCCATATGCTGGTTGACGAATTCCAGGACACCAACAGCATTCAGTATTTATGGCTAAAACTGCTGGCAGGCAGCGACAGCAACATCATGATCGTAGGCGATGACGACCAGAGTATTTATGGCTGGCGGGGCGCACGCATTGAAAACATCAAACGCTTTTTGAGCGACTTTGGCGCAGAAACCATTCGTCTGGAGCAAAACTATCGCTCCACCGGCACCATATTGAAAGCGTCCAATGCCCTGATCCAGAACAACGCAGAGCGCATGGGTAAGAGCCTGTGGACCGATGGCAATCAGGGTGAGCCAATTTCCGTGTATGCCGCGTTTAACGAACTGGATGAAGCGCGGTTTATGGTCGGTAAAGTAAAGTCCTGGCTGCAGGGCGGCAACGCACTGAGCGACTGTGCCGTGCTTTATCGCAGCAATGCCCAGTCTCGGGTACTGGAAGAAGCTTTGTTACAGGAAGGCCTGAAATATCGTATTTACGGCGGTATGCGCTTCTTCGAACGTCAGGAGATCAAAGATGCCCTGTCTTATCTGCGCCTGATCAGCAACCGCAATGATGATGCCGCGTTTGAACGGGTGATCAACACCCCGGCCCGTGGCATTGGCGACAAAACCCTGAGCCATATTCGTGATTGCGCCCGGGCAGAGTCGCTGCCGCTGTGGTATGCCGCCAAAGCCGTGCTGGAGCAAGGGCACCTGGCTGGCCGCGCCGCCACCGCCATTCGCCGTTTTATTGAACTGGTTGAGCAGCTCGACGACACGCTGATGGAACTCGAACTGGCCGAACAAGCCAAGACCACCATAGAGCAATCCGGTCTGCTGGCCATGTATCAGGCCGAAAAAGGTGAAAAAGGCCGTGCCCGGGTAGAAAACCTTGAGGAATTGATCAACGCCTGTGGTCAGTTTGAACTACCGGTAGAAGAAGAGTTTACCTCACCACTGCAAGGGTTTTTGGCGTATACCTCGCTGGAGTCTGGAGAAGGTCAGGCCGATGAGCATGAAGATGCCGTACAGATGATGACGCTGCACTCGGCCAAGGGCCTGGAGTTTCCACTGGTCTTTATGGTGGGCGTGGAAGAAGGCATGTTCCCGTCACAACAAAGCCATGAAGAATCCGGTCGCCTCGAAGAAGAGCGCCGTCTCTGTTACGTGGGCATGACCCGGGCAATGGAAAAGCTCTATATCAGTCATGCGGAAAGCCGTCGCCTCTATGGTCAGGAAAAATACCACAGCCCGTCGCGCTTTTTACGCGAGATCCCCGAAGACTGCCTGGAAGAAATTCGCATCAAGACGCAAGTGTCACGCCCGGCACCCAGTGGTCGTTTCAGCAGCTCGGTGAGCCATGCCGTGTTTGAAGACAGCGGCTTCAGCCTGGGTCAGCGCGTATTACATGCCAAATTTGGCGTCGGCACGGTACTCAATTACGAAGGCAGCGGCGCACAGTCACGCATTCAGGTTAACTTTGACGATGTCGGCAGCAAATGGCTGGTGACCGCCTATGCCAGACTGCAAGTGCTCTAAGCTTGCGCGCCTGCTCACACAACTTGCGCAGGCGCGGCATCGTCAGCTTTTACTGATAAGCGGCGAACAGGACTGGACTTACAGCGAAGTACAGCGTTTGTTCCCTACTCTGGCTGATTCAGCATTAGTGCTGAGTCAACATACACAACTGCCTGGCGCCCGCTGGCCTGAACACCTGCATCAGGTGCTGGGCCAGGAATATTCCTGCGTCGTTTACGACCTCTACAGCGGAGTGTTGCCGAATAAACTGGCTGCCGCCGCAGGCACAGTGCAAGCTGGTGGCCTGTTGATTTTGCTCGCCCCGGAATTATCTCAATGGCATAGCTGGTGCGATCCGGCATTGGCGCGCTGGCTGTCTTATAACGAAACGGCGCAGTTCAGTCCTTATCTGCAGCGCTGGCAGCGCTTGCTAACCAGCAACTCAGTATGGCAGATCAGTCAATCACAGGGCGACTTACTGCCACAGCACTATGACGCGCCACAAGCGACGCCAGACACCAGTGAACAACAAGACACGCTTACCCAGCTGACAGCGCACTTAACGCAGCCTGCGCCCGGACCCGTGTTACTCAGCGCTGATCGTGGTCGGGGCAAATCCTCGTTACTGGGCAAGCTGGCAGCCAGCCTGCCCGATTTGACCTTTATTCTGTGCGCGCAGCAGCGCCGTGCGGTACACAACAGCTTTGTTCATCTCGGCGCAGTACTGGATGAGCCAGTCAGCAACAAGCTCAACCAGCTTGCAAACCTGCGCTTTATGCCACCCGATCAGCTTCTTGCACAACGCCCGAGCTGTGATGTGTTGCTGGTTGATGAGGCCGCGGCTATTCCCGTGCCCATGCTGATGTCATTGTTGGACGCTTACCCTAAAGTGGTGTTTTCCAGCACCCTGATTGGCTATGAAGGCAATGGCCGGGGTTATACGCTACGCTTTGCCAGGCAACTTGAACACGCTCATCCGCAGCGTCTGAACTTGTCACTCAGTCAACCAATCCGCTACAGCGAAGGGGATCCGCTAGAAGCCCGGTTGCGCCAGCTGTTTGCCCTGGATTGCGATTATCGACAACCCCCGTCACCGTCGGCACCCTGCACATTCGAGTCATGCTTAGGTACACAACTGGCAACGGATGAAGACACCCTGTCTCAGGTTTTTGCTTTGCTGGTGCTGGCGCACTACCAAACCTCGGTGAACGACCTGCGCCAGCTGCTCGACAGCCCGCACAACCGCTTATACCTTGCCCGTCAGCAAGGCAGTGTGGTGGCGGTGTGTCTGCTCAAGCTGGAAGGCGGCTTTAACGCCGCACTCAGTCAGGACATAGCCGCAACAACACGTCGCCCGGCCGGGCATTTAATGGCACAACAGCTCGCTCAGCTCACTGGTAATCCAGAGCTGGCACAATGTCGTGGTGCCCGGGTGGTGCGCATTGCCGTGTCACCGCAGCAACAGGGACAGCTTATTGGCAGTCAGCTACTGCGCTTTGCAGAGCAGCAACTCAGCAGCGAGGTTGATTACTTTGGCAGCAGCTTTGGCTGTAATGCACAGCTGCTCAGATTTTGGCAACATCATCAGTACCGGCCCGTTAAATTGGGATTTAAGCAAGATAAAGCCAGCGGTGAATTTGCACTGCTGGTGATTAAACCTCTTAATGAACATATCCAACTCGAACCACTTCAGCTATGGTTCAAACACCTGCTACTCAATCAGCTCAGCGAGTTATATCGTGATTTTCCCTGCACCTTGGTGACAGAGCTGTATAAAACACTCCCGCACTATACACCCGATACCCTCTTGTTAACCCAGTTAAGCTACTTTACGAATAGTACGCCAGGTGAACAACAGATCGCTGCCCTGATCACTGAGCTGCTCAAGTGTCGACCCGATCTGCTGGACCGATTATCAGCCAGTTCCCAAGCCTTAGTGATTCGGCTATTATTACAGCGTCACCCGCCAAAAGTATTAGAAGATACTTTGAATTTGGCTACAAAAAAACAACGACAGACCGCCATGCGGTCACTTGTGACGGAAGTGCATGCTGAAATTAATCTCAACCCTGAGCTGTTGCATCGCCCTGCTGGGCAGCCCTGAGCTTATCGCCGATGAGGAGCTCAGGCTTGGCATGTCGGTCGCACTGAGCGGGCCCGCCAAAGATATTGGCCAACAACTCAGGCAAGGCGCAGATCTTTACTTCAATTATGCGAATGGCCGTGCGAATAAAACCCACCCTACTATCTCATTGGTGGTACTGGACGACGGCTATGAACCCAACCGCACTGTGGTCAATACGCGCTATTTAATTGAACAGCATCAGGTTATGGCGTTGTTTGGCAACATGGGCACGCCCACCGCTCATGCCATCCAGGCTATTCTGACACACCATCAACTGCCTATTCTGATGCCCTTTACGGGTGCGGACTTTCTGCGCCACGACACCCCTTTTCCGGTCTTTAATTGGCGCGTCAGTTATATGGATGAAGCCAGTGAACAAGTTACTTATCTGGTTGACGAACAGGGGCACAAGCACATTGCACTGTTGATCCAGGCTGACGAGTTTGGCCTGACACTGGAAAAAAGCTTTCGCCGGGCCCTGGCAGATCGGGGCATGCAACCGACCGTGATCGCCCGGTTTCGACGTAATAGTGCCGACATTAAAAAAGCACTCAAAGTTATCATGCGCAGCGAGGCGACTGCTGTTGCCATGATTGGCACTTATCAGCCACTGTCGATATTCATAGACAAGGCGATGCATCGGGGCTTTAAGGGAACCTTTAGCGGAGTCTCTTTTACCTCGTCCAGAGCCCTGTTTGCCCAGCTTACCAGCAAACCTACCCTGATGATCAGTGAAGTCGTGCCTGCCCTCCAGACTTGTCAGGCTGAATTATGCGATTTGTTCCGAACACTGGCGCACAGGCAAGGGCTACAGACCAGCCCGCAGGTGTTTGAAGGCTTTCTCAATGCTGCCATTTTTACCGCAGCACTCAAGCATTGCCCACGCCCGATAACCCGAGGGTGTCTGCCTGGTGCTTTGCAAAGGGTGCTGACAGAGGATAAAGCGATCAGGTATATTTTTGGCCTCACTGAGACAGAGAATAAACCCCGCGTGTATCGATCTTACTTTCAATAATGTCTATGCTTAGAGCATCAGGTAAACGTACAGAGGCAGACATGGATTTAATCAATTTTCGGGTAGGGAAAAAAACCATTTCACTAAAAATACTGGATATCCTGCTTACAGAGCGTTACGAAGGCAACCTCACCTCTTTGCCTAATGATAACCCCAGCTTTATGGGCGTGAAGGATTACATGGGTACACCGACGCCCATCTTTGATCTGGGCTTGATATTAAATAACCAGTCGTCCTACGACATTAACAAGTCTCTGGTCACTATGTTGCAAGAGCGAGAGCAAGATCAAAAAGCCTGGCTTGCTGAGCTGGAACGCTGCGTCTATAACGACCAGCCTTTTACCCAGGCCAAAGACCCTAAGCAATCTGCATTTGGCAAATGGTACTATAGCTTTAAAACCGATAATGAAGACTTACGCACGCTGCTGGCGCGCTTTGAGGAGCCCCACAACAAGCTCCATGCGCTGGCCGATAAGCTGCTCACCATCAATGCCAAGGGTGATAAAGATGAAGCCTTGCGATTGCTGGAAAAAGAAAAGGCGACCACCTTTATGAAGTTGATCCGCCTGTTTGAATCGGCCCGGGATCAGATCATTCTGGACCACAAGCCAATTATCGTCTTCACCACCCAGGATGGTCAGCAGCCGCACATTGGCCTGTTGGTTGATCAGGTCGAGGACAACATTCACTGCGATGAGTCGGACATCAAGTCTCTGCATGAAATGACCAGTATGGGGTTTGAAATCGATCCGCAAACCCGCAAGATGATGAAAGGGCTAATTAAACAGGGAGAGCAACATAGTCTGGTACTCGACCCCAGCGCCATCTTTCGCCCGGACCACTTGCAGCAATATGAACCGGAAGAAACCGAGGCCTATGGTTTGTTCTGAATACTCATTGCTGACAACCATGAATTGACCCGCATGGACGGTGTTAACACATTCGTTATAGCAATAAAAAACGCCGCAAATGCGGCGTTTTTTGTATTCGGCAAGTAAATAATTACTTGGCCTGACGGCTCGCGCGCTTACGCTCACTTTCAGTCAGTAGCTTCTTACGAATACGGATGCTTTCTGGTGTTACTTCCACCAGCTCGTCATCATCGATGAACTCAAGTGCTTGCTCAAGTGTCATGATGATAGGCGGAACCAGGTTTTGTGCTTCGTCAGTACCCGATGCACGTACGTTGGTCAACTGCTTACCTTTCAGGGCGTTAACAGTCAGGTCGTTATCACGTGCGTGAATACCGATGATCATACCTTCGTAAACTTCAACACCGTGACCGATGAACAGCTTACCACGGTCTTGCAGGTTGAACAGGGCGTTGGTTAGCGCTTTACCCGCTGCGTTTGCGATCAGTACACCGTTCTTACGTTGACCAATGTTACCGCCTTTGTGTGGGCCGTAGTGATCGAACGTGTGGTACATCAGACCAGAACCTGAAGTCAGTGTCATGAAGTCAGTCTGGAAGCCGATCAGACCACGAGAAGGCATGATGAAGTCCATACGGATACGGCCTTTACCATCTGGTGCCATGTCAGTCATTTCTGCTTTACGCAGGCCCAGTTGCTCCATGATAGCACCCTGGTGCTCTTCCTGTACGTCAACAGTCACCGTTTCATACGGTTCTTCCAGCTGACCGTCTACTTCGCGCAGGATTACCTCTGGACGAGATACCGCCAGCTCGTAACCTTCACGACGCATGTTTTCAATCAGGATGCCCAAGTGCAGTTCACCACGGCCAGATACGCGGAAGCTGTCCGGGTTATCGGTTTCTTCAACGCGCAGTGCAACGTTGTGTACCAGTTCAGCCTGAAGACGCTCAAGGATGTTACGTGAAGTAACGAATTTACCTTCCTGACCTGAGAACGGAGACGTGTTTACAGAGAACGTCATGGTTACTGTAGGCTCATCAACAGACAGCGCCGGCAGGGCTTCAACTGCATTGACATCACACACAGTGTCAGAGATTTTCAGCTCACCCAGACCTGTGATAGCGATGATGTCGCCAGCCTGTGCTTCTTGTGCTTCATGACGGTCAAGGCCCAGATAAGTCAGTACCTGACCTACTTTACCGTTACGTGTTGAGCCGTCGGCACCAACGATAGTGACTTGCTGGTTAACTTTCACTGTACCACGCTTGATACGGCCTACACCGATTACGCCGATGTAAGAGTTGTAGTCCAGCTGAGAGATCTGCATCTGGAAGTCGCCAGCTGGATCTGCGTCTGGCTGCTCTACTTGCTCAACAATGGCTTCAAACATAGGCTGCATGTTGTCAGAAGGCTCGTCCAGGTCCAAGGTCGCCCAACCGTTAATCGCTGATGCGTAGATAACCTGGAAGTCCAGCTGTTCGTCAGTGGCACCTAAGTTATCGAACAGGTCAAATACCTGGTCCATAACCCAGTCAGGACGTGCGCCTGGCTTGTCAATCTTGTTGATAACAACGATAGGCTTCAGACCCAGCGCGAATGCTTTTTGCGTTACGAAACGCGTTTGCGGCATCGGACCTTCCTGGGCATCAACCAGTAGCAATACTGAGTCAACCATTGAAAGTACACGCTCTACCTCACCACCAAAGTCGGCGTGTCCCGGGGTGTCTACGATATTGATGTGGTAATCATTCCACTCGATGGCAGTGTTTTTCGCCAGGATGGTGATGCCACGCTCTTTTTCAATATCATTCGAGTCCATGACACGCTCTTCGTTGCCACCGCGTGTCTCTAATGTGCCAGATTGTTCCAGCAGCTTATCGACTAGGGTAGTTTTACCATGGTCAACGTGCGCGATGATCGCGATATTTCTTAACTTTTCAATGCTCATATTTTTACTCAGAGAAGTTGGCCCTCAGTGATCCTAGTCGAATCGCGCAAAAATGCGCACCTAAGATGCCGATCCACAATTAAAGGTCGCGTATTATCCCCTAATAATGTGACAGATGAAAGTTTATCCAGCTTTTTTTTACAGCCCAGCCCGTGAAATAACTAAAGTCTGCTGTTTTGTCGCTCCACAGTCACAGCCATGTGCTACAGTGAAATCATTGCACAACGCACCAGCGTGGTGCGAATTCCAATATTAACGCGCACCAACTTGGTGCAAATTAAGGCTCCACACATTAGAGGCAAAAATAACCCTTTGATTAACAATGCATTATAAAACTGGCACGATTAACGCTTAGTAGTGCGCAAATGCAGAGCACTGCAACAAAAAATAACCCTACGAGTCGGAGGACACATGTCACAATCGGTTTTAGACCTTATTAAAGAACACGACGTTAAATTCGTTGATTTACGTTTCACGGATACCAAAGGTAAAGAGCAACACGTTTCTATTCCTCATCACCAGGCCGATGAAGACTTCTTTGAAGACGGCAAGATGTTCGACGGCTCGTCTATCTCAGGCTGGAAAGGCATTAACGAATCAGACATGGTACTGATGCCGGATGCCTCTACCGCTAAACTGGACCCTTTCTCAGAAGAAACCACACTGATCGTACGTTGTGACGTACTTGAGCCGTCAACCATGCAAGGTTATGAGCGTGATCCGCGTTCTGTAGCAAAACGTGCAGAAGATTACATGCGCTCTACCGGCATTGCTGACACCGTATTGTTCGGTCCAGAGCCTGAGTTCTTCCTTTTTGACGACGTGAAGTTCAAAACTGATATGTCTGGCTCTATGTACAAAATTGATGCCCAGGAAGCAAGCTGGAACTCAGACAGAAGCTATGAAGAAGGCAACATGGGTCACCGTCCAGGCGTAAAAGGCGGTTACTTCCCGGTTGCACCGGTTGATTCATCAGGTGACTGGCGTAGTGCGACCTGTCTGGTTCTGGAAGAAATGGGTCAGGTTGTTGAAGCACACCACCACGAAGTAGCGACTGCTGGTCAGAACGAGATCGCAACACGCTTCAATACTATGGTGATCAAGGCTGACGAAATTCAGGAAATGAAATACGTTATCCACAACATGGCACACTTGTACGGTAAAACAGCAACCTTTATGCCTAAGCCAGTGGTTGGTGACAACGGTTCAGGTATGCACTGTCACCAGTCACTGGGTAAAGATGGTAAGAACATCTTTGCTGGCGACAAGTACGGCGGTTTGTCTGAAGAAGCGCTTTACTACATCGGTGGTATCATCAAGCACGCCAAAGCCATCAACGCATTTGCTAACGCTTCTACCAACTCGTACAAGCGCCTGGTACCTGGCTTTGAAGCACCTGTTATGCTGGCTTACTCAGCACGTAACCGCTCAGCGTCTATCCGTATTCCGGTTGTACCGTCTGAAAAAGCACGTCGTATTGAAGTACGCTTCCCGGATCCTACTGCGAACCCATACCTGGCGTTCTCTGCCATGTTGATGGCTGGCCTTGATGGAATCAAAAACAAGATCCACCCTGGCGATGCGATGGATAAAGACCTGTATGACCTGCCAGCGGAAGAAGCGGCAGAGATCCCGACGGTTGCCTCTTCACTGCAAGAAGCACTGGATTCTCTGGACGCAGATCGCGAATTCCTGACTCAGGGCGGTGTATTCACTGATGACCTGATCGATGCATACATCGCATTGAAGTCTCAGGAAGTTGAGAAACTGAACATGACAACTCACCCGGTTGAGTTCGAAATGTACTACAGCGTATAAGCTGATTTTCGGTGTTCTGGTGTGAACAGGCTGATAAGGCTTGTACACTGCGCAGCCCGGAATGCCTAATTAAGCCATATTCGCTCACCGAGCAGTCAGCTGCTCGGTGAAAGAACAGGCTGACTCTGCGCTCTTAAATCATATGTGTTCTCAAGCCCGCATTGCGGGCTTTTTTCATCCTGCTGCCATGGTAAATTGACACTAAAAGCACTAAAGTTATAGCTGGTATTGAGCGTCTTTTAAGCAAGGTGAAATCGTGTTGCGGCTTTATTGGATCATTCTCTGTTTAGTGTACAGCGGCAGTGCTGTCTCGGATCAAAAAGTCTACCGCTGGAAGGACAAAAACGGCAACTGGGTCTATTCGGACGTACCTAAAAAGGGATCTGAAAAAGTCAAACTAAGCACCAATATGCTCACGATGCCCGCCACAGATACCAGTATTCTGACACCCACCCAGACAACACCTACGGTAACCTATCAGGCGAAGATTACTGCCCCCAGCGACCAACAAACGCTGCGTGAAAACAGCGGCAGCGTTTATGTGAATGGGTTAGTGACGCCTCGATTTGCTGCTGGCTTTCAGGTGCAACTCTTTCTGGATGGAAAGGCAACAGGCCCTAAACAGACTACGGCGTCTTTTGCGTTAAGAGATGTGCCCAGGGGGGAACACAAATTGCAGATGAAAGTCTTTAATGACAAAGGCATGCTGGTTGCCCAAAGTGCAGTAACGACCTTTTTCCTGCATCGCGCCAGTCTGCTCAACCGTTGATTATAATAACAGGTGTGCTAGTCTGCAGCGCACCAACTTGGTGCAAGGCGATCCAATATGGCACAACCCTCCTCTGAACTGATACATGAGTTATGGCAAAATTTATCGACCGCGGTGATCTTATTGACCGAAGATCTGACCATTTATTTTGCCAACAACAGCGCCAGTGAACTACTGGGGCTGGGCAACAAGCGACTGCTTAACCAACCTTTCGAAACCATTTTTCATCATCACATGATAGACATGAAACGGCTACAGCGTTACGTGCTGGACGATGGTGTAGACTGCCAACAGCACAAGGTTGACGTGGTCTTCATCGACAATCGCGCCAGTACACTGAACCTGTTCGCACGTCGCTTTATGCTCCAGGATCGTGCGTTTATTCAACTGGAATGCCGTCGTATTGACGAAGAGCTGCGCTTTGATCAGGCCTTTAATCAGGCTCACCAATATCAGGCAGCCAGAAATCTGATCCGGGGGCTGGCACATGAGATAAAAAATCCCTTGGGTGGGATCAGAGGAGCGGCGCAATTATTGCAGTATGAAGTTCAGCAGGAAGAGCGGGACGAATGCGCCGAGCTGATCATCGAACAAGCCGACCGCCTGACCGAACTGGTTGACCGTTTGCTGGGACCCAATGAATTACCCAGAAAGGAGCCCTGTAATGTCCACCGTATGCTGGAGTCGGTGCTCCGCCTCAGCGAACTCGACGGCGCACCCGGGATCCGATTGGTCAAAGATTATGACCCCAGTATTCCGGATGTGGTTATGGATGAAGCAAAAATCCAACAGGTGGTTTTAAACATTGTTCGCAATGCACAACAGGCACTGGGTGAGCAAGGTGAGATAAAAGTCTCCACTCGGATCCGCCATCGCATCAGGCGTGGTAAGCAGTTAATGAAGAAAGCCCTGCAGATCCGAGTGACAGACAATGGCCCGGGTATTGCGCAAGAAATGCAGGCAACCCTGTTCTACCCTATGGTGACCAATAAAGAAGGTGGCTCGGGACTAGGCTTGTCCATTGCACAAACTCTGGTTGAACAGCACCATGGCTTTATCGACTGTGACAGCTGGCCCGGACATACGGAGTTTGCTATCTACCTGCCCTTTGACGCATAAACGCATCGCAAACAAAGATGCGCTGGTAACTAATTATGAGAAGTGGGATCACACCATGAAAAATGTTTGGCTTGTCGATGATGACGCCTCTATTCGCTTTGTTCTGGAAAAAGCGCTGGCCCGTGCGGACTTTCAAACTGAGAGCTTCTCCAACGGCCAGGATGTGCTCACAGCCCTGACCTATGATCAACCCGCTGTGCTGATCTCAGACGTCAGGATGCCAGGCATAGACGGTATGGCACTGCTCGAAGAAATAGCCGAACAACACCCAAACCTGCCGGTCATCATTATGACTGCCCATTCCGATCTGGATTCCGCAGTCAACGCCTTCCAAAAAGGGGCCTTTGAGTACCTGGCTAAGCCATTCGATCTCGATGAAGCAGTCTCTTTGGTTGAGCGCGCCTATCAGGCAAGCTCACAGAATAATAAGGCCAGACGACCCAGCAACAATGCCAAACAACCCGACATCATTGGTGAAGCACCAGCCATGCAGGAAGTTTTTCGCGCCATAGGTAAACTGTCTGTCTCCAGCATGAGCGTGCTGATTAACGGAGAATCCGGCACAGGTAAGGAGCTGGTCGCAGGTGCTTTACACAATCATAGCCCACGCAAAGAGCAGCCATTTATCGCACTCAACATGGCCGCCATTCCCAAAGATTTGGTCGAATCTGAACTGTTTGGCCATGAAAAAGGCGCCTTTACCGGTGCTGACAGCATTCGCCGAGGGCGGTTTGAGCAAGCTAATGGCGGCACGCTGTTTCTGGATGAGATAGGCGATATGCCACTGGATGTTCAGACGCGGTTATTGCGGGTGCTGGCTGATGGCGAGTTCTATCGTGTCGGCGGTCACCACAGTGTGAAAGTGGATGTGCGGATCATCGCAGCCACACACCAGGATCTGGAGCGACTGGTTGAACAGGGGGAGTTTCGTGAGGACTTGTTCCATCGCCTGAATGTTGTCAGGCTCAAGCTCCCACCGCTGCGAGAACGTCGTGAAGACATTGCCAAGTTAAGCGAGAACTTTCTGGCTCGCAGTGCAAAAGAGTTGAAAGTACCCAGTAAAGTATTGACTCAAGAAGCGCTTAGCGTCATGCAGGCATTTCACTGGCCAGGTAATGTACGTCAGCTTGAAAACAGCTGCCGCTGGCTAACGGTGATGGCACCAGGCGATGTTATCAATGTCGCTGACCTGCCAGAAGAGCTGAACCAACCTGTACAACTTAGCTCGACCGATGCCATTGAGGGTGACTGGTTGGATGCCTTCCAGCATTGGCTGGAGCAGGAATTGCATCAGGGAAAAGAAGACATCTGGCCTCAGGTTCAGGCACAGCTCGAAACCAGATTGATCAAAACAGCACTGGCCGTGTGCCATGGCCACAAGCAAGAAGCAGCCCTGAAAATCGGCTGGGGACGCAATACTCTGACGAGAAAGCTGAAAGAGCGCAACTTTACCTGAGTGTACTGACAGCTGTATGAAAAAACATCACTTGTTCCTGAAAGCTTGAATCCGTACTTTTAATACGTGCCTCAGCACATAAAAAGAACGAAATACAACATTTAAGGAACGACCATGAAAATCAGATTACAGAAGAAATCGCTCAAACGCTTGAACAACAAAACGCCACTGGCTCAGGAGCTGACGCCACAAGCCGCAGGTGGTATGTATGCCAGCTCGCCTTACAACCCCGGATGTATGAGCTACAAGGGGCTCACTTGCCCAACCTCTCCGTATGATCCGGGCTGCTAATTGCGTATCCGACTGCCGGGCGGCAGCCCGGCAGTTTCTGCACCGGCTTCTGCCTTGACCCTACAGTAAAAAGCAAGCACTATGCAGTCATATAGATCCGAACTTGCTGTTTACTATGAAACTACTGGAGCATATCCCACTGATCAAACAGTTGGAAATTCTCAACAGACTGGCCTTCTTTAAAGAGTTTACCCTGTCTGAACGTCAGGTACTGCTGGAGTCCTTTAGTCACCTGTATCTGGTCAGTAAAGACAGACATGCATTTCGGCGCTTTGACAAAGACAATCGACTCTACATTGTGCTCAGCGGCGAGCTGTCAATCTACACTCAGGATCAGCACCATGCGATTGGCAAAGTCGGTCCGGGTGAATTCCTCGGAGAAGGGGCGTTCATAACCCATAGGGAGCGCAGCACCAGTGCGCAGGCAACCAAAGACTCCATTTTACTGGCAGTCACACCCGATGCACTGACTCGACTGCCCAATGTGATCAGAGAAAAAATCAAGGATAAGATCATAGATGGAATGAGTGCGCGGATCAGTCAACTCAACCATTATATTGAAGACCATTTATAACTGGAGAGCCTGATGCTGAGTGCACTCGCTGACCTAAACCAAGGAAAAGCCTTTCTGGTTAAAAAAATCTCAATTGTCAACTGAGATTCCCCGCAGATATGATGGACCTGTTCAAACCACACTATAAGGACAGCACGATGAAACCGACTCTATCAAAAAAATCCATCAAGCGACTTAACCAGACACCACTGGACAACCAGCAGACTCACGGCGTTGCCGGTGGTAACAGCCAAGCACCGACAACCTGCCCACATACACAACCCGCCTGGCACTGTATGAGCTATCTGGGTTGCGTCAGCAACAAGCCTCAGTACGGCTGCTGATACCAAAGTACATTAAAAAGGCGTCTAACCAGACGCCTTTTTGTGATTACTGTGCCAGTAACGTTTCGAAGTGGCCAAACAAAGTGTCCAGCTCTTCAATCGTGTTATAGTGCATACAGCCAATCCGCACCACACCGCCGCTTTCCATCACGCCGAGCTGCTCACACAAACCCTGCGCGTAGAAGTTACCATCCCAGACACATATATGCTGCTTGCCCAGATACTCGGATACAGTGCGCGGTGCAATGCCCTCAAAGGTCAGTGCAAAGGTCGGTGTGCGCTCTGCCAGACGAGAGGTGTCTGAGATACCAAACAAGCGGATCTGCGGGAATGCCTGCAAGCGTGATAAGAAGTACTCACTCAACGCCATTTCATGGGCTTTGGTATTGGCAAAAGCCACCCCTAAACGTTCACGTCGTGGGGTATCTTCAGGCAGTCCGCTCAATGACGCAATGTAATCGATAGCGGCGACAACGCCAGCCAGACCTTCAAAGCTCTGTGTACCAGTTTCCCAGCGACCTGGCACAACGTCTTTTGCCGGTTCAACTTTATAAGGCGTAAAGCCAGCAAGGTGCGCCATTTTGCCGTATACCACGCCCACATGAGGACCGAAAAACTTATACACCGAACAGGCCAGGAAGTCACAATCCAGCGCCTGTACATCGATAAGTTCATGCGGCGCATAATGTACTGCATCCACATATACTAAAGCACCAAATTGGTGCGCCAGCTCAACTATCTGTTTAATGTCGTTAATTGAGCCTGTCGTGTTAGATGCATAGGTCACCGCCACCAGCTTAGTCTTATTGCTAAGCAAACTGCGGAAGTGATCCATATCCAGTGTACAATCGGCTTCATTCACTTTAACCGCTTGGACACTGGCACCTTTGTCTTCAGCGGCCTGACGCCATGATGACACATTCGAGAAATGGTCGGCGTTAGTGACAATCACTTCATCACCCGGCTGCCAGTCGCGCGAGATGGCACGGCTGAAGCTAAAGGTCAGACTGGTCATGTTAGCACCAAACACAATCTGCTCTTTGGCCGGGGCGTTAAGCAGATCCGCCACAGCCTGACGCGCATTATTCATCAGCTCAACGGTCTTATCGCTGGAGAAAAACGCTCCACCAAGGTTTGAGTTAAAGTAACCCAGATAAGCAGACATGGCACTCAAAACCGACTGAGGAACTTGTGAGCCACCCGGACCATCGAGGAAAATAGGTGAATGACCAGCCACTTGCTGCATTAGCGCAGGAAACTGACGACGCACTTGATTCAGATTCATAGCAGCCTCTTACGCGGTAAACACGAAGCAGTCCAGGTATCCTGTCTGCGTTGCATCCAACTTATTCATTGGTGTCGCGTTGTGCCACACCTCACGGTCATTGACCAAAGCGAACAGACCATCTTTGATCTCCATCTTAAAGCATGGCTCTGCCTCTTTGTGTTCATACACCAGCAGCTCACCACCTGCGATGTTCTCATGAGAAACACCACATACACACACATGATCGAAACCATCCTGATGCACACCCTCTGGAGCTGGCGGTGTATCGCTCTCAATGGCCAACATGCGGAACTGGTGTACTTCAATATCACGCTCATCACTGATGCCTGTCATTGCTTTAAACTCATTCAGCAGATGTTTAAAACCGTCACTGTGGATCAGCTCATCTTCCAGGTTTTCATACACGCGCTCAACATTACCCTGAAAGGTATTGATTGAGTCGTCCTGGACAAAGGCTTTGGTCGGCTGCAATGCCACCTCGCCACCGGCGAATTTCAATACAGAGTAACGGCGTTTTCTGAATGCGCCGTCTGCATACGGGTTATCTGGCAGACGGTTAAACGAGGGTTTAACGGCATCGATCTGCGCTTGTTGAATAAAACGAAGTTGTAGCAAATTCTGGTTGTTTACTGCGGTCATTTTGCTCTCGCCTAGGGATGACAATTTGGCGGTGATCTTAATCCATTTTAAAGGGAATTGTGATTTTGAATCTGTTTATTTAGTCGGTTTAAAAGAATAATTAGCCTGTTTTTTGCAATTTTTTAAATCAAAAATACATAACCGATAGGTTCACTGTTTATTGAATACAAAAACGCGATCTACACTCCCCCGACAATGGACTCAACCGATATACACAGCAAACAACCAGGCGCCTGCTGTTCCATCGTCTCTGCCGTATCGAGCACAGGAGACGGGCATTTTGACTCTCAAAGTCTAGATTGGAACATAGTGTGGGTGTACGGTGCTATACGCGCTTTATCACCGCCACTCGGGTCGGCCAACACCAGGGTCACAGGGCTACAGCCTGGTGTTAATTGCCTCCAGCTGTTTGCTAAAACTCAAACGACGCAAACCCCCTAACACAGCCTTTTGCGTCATGTGGAGAAGCTGAGTTTTGAGTGCCAGTAATAAAGCGATACTGCTTTGTTTGTACCTTAATAACTCCACTGTAACCCTGCTGAAAGAGACACATTGGTATATTCGATATCTGGCACGGTCCGCCGACTGCCATCTGATTCTGAGATAGCATCACGTTCCTTATAGGACACATCGACCCCGGCCATCACGGCAATGGTTTTAAATACCTGATAACGAACGCCCGCACGGCCCTGCATACCCCAACCGTTAAACGTTTCACTGAGTGTTTTTTCTATAGTGCGAGTATTTTGCACCCGTGTATATATCGGGAGCGTCACTTCAGCATCGGCATACCAGCTGAATTTATTGGCGGTGTTCTGCAATTTACTGTCATACCTGACTCCGACAGCTGCAATAATACTCATTTGATCTTCAGTCGTTGACACTACAGATTGCAAGTTCCCTGGCAGGCCTTCTAAATCTCCTGTGCCAATGTTGTTTTGCCCGGGCAAATTAAAACGGGCGACCGGATCATTCTCGCCACGTGGCGCAGACTGTAAAACCTGATCAAACTGACCTGCACCGGGCTGTGCAAATTGAAAATCCGAGCGGGTGAAACTGGTTGTGAATACCCGTCCACCCATAGTCACTTGCAATGCCCGCGTCATGTTATAGGCGGCACTCATCGCAATTTCGTTAGACTTAACTTTAAAGTCGTTGGTCTGCACTGCACCAAACTGATGTGTCACTGAGCTGTCGTTGGGGTCAGTGAAATCATGCACATACCAGGTCTCTGTATCCAGGCCTGTGTATATAGTTGCAGCCGTCCCGATATAAACCCCCCAGTCATCGTTGATACCAGAATACGAAAGTTGTCGGATAGTCGGGTTTCTAACAGTCGCATCCTGGGTAAGACGACCCAGTCCGCTCAAATCATTGAGCGCTTCACTATAATCAATGGACTCAAAGCCAAGCCGGATTTCGCTATAGGATGGATGAGGGGCAGCGGCGGCTGTGCCTGTTACCAAACAGCACGCCATAATGAACGATTTATTCATAGAATTAGACCTTGTGCAGAGTGGACGTGAATGCAACACAAGGAGCATGTAACGATCCCTGGTCACAATTTCTTACATCATTGTACAATTTTAATTCAGCTCACTGGATAGTCAAGGCGACCTGCGCAATCAAAAAACACCAGTAAACAATTGAAACGTAAGAAAAAACCACTTAACACATAGATTATTAAGACGCTTTTTTGATGCACACAAGCGGTATCCGCTCAGCCCCGAAAACTAAAAAAGCCAGCACCAGGCTGGCTTTTCGAACATACGACTCTTATACGGCCTGCTGAATAATCACACTGTCTGCTTTTTTGGTGTAGTGAGGCATTTTGTGGAAGTTCAGATAGCGATATGTGTCAGCCGCGGTGGCATTGATCCGCTCGGCATATTCCTGATACTCCACAGGGGTTGGTAATTTACCCATAATCGCTGCCACGGCCGCCAGTTCTGCAGACGCCAGATAAACATTGGCACCTGTCCCTAAACGGTTAGGGAAATTACGCGTCGACGTGGACACCACAGTGGCTTTGTCAGCCACCCGAGCCTGGTTACCCATACATAAAGAGCATCCTGGCGTTTCGATACGCGCACCAACACGACCATAAATGCCATAGTAGCCTTCGTCCGTTAGCTGATCCCTGTCCATTTTCGTTGGCGGCGCCACCCACAATTGAGTGGGTAACCGACCGCCAAAGTTATCCAGTAACTTACCTGCAGCCCTGAAGTGGCCGATGTTGGTCATACAAGAGCCAATAAAGACTTCGTCGATTTTCTCGCCGGTGACTTCTGACAGCAAACGCGCATCATCCGGATCATTTGGTGCACACAATATAGGCTCTTTGATTTCTGCAAGGTCAATCTCAATCGTATGCGCATACTCTGCATCGGCATCTGCCGTCATAAGCTCTGGATTGGCCAGCCACTCCTCCATTTTAGTAATACGACGCTCTATGGTTCGAACATCACCATACCCCTCTGAGATCATCCACTTTAACATGACGATGTTGGAGTTCAGATACTCTTCGATGGACTCCTGTGACAACTTAACCGTACAACCCGCTGCTGAACGCTCAGCCGACGCGTCAGAGAGCTCAAATGCCTGTTCAACGGTCAGGTGCTCTACCCCTTCAATTTCCAGTATACGACCAGAGAACTCATTGATCTTACCTTTCTTTTCAACTGTCAGCAGGCCTTGCTTGATGGCATAATAGGGAATCGCATGGACCAAATCACGCAACGTAATACCAGGCTGCATCTGACCTTTAAAACGAACCAAAACGGATTCTGGCATATCCAGTGGCATCACGCCGGTCGCCGCCGCGAAGGCTACCGCACCAGACCCCGCAGGGAAGGAAATGCCCAACGGGAAACGCGTATGAGAGTCACCACCTGTGCCTACCGTATCGGGTAACAACATTCGATTCAGCCACGAGTGGATAACCCCGTCTCCCGGACGCAATGACACACCACCGCGATTCATAATGAAATCAGGCAGAGTATGATGTGTATTCACATCGATAGGTTTGGGGTAAGCGGAAGTATGGCAGAACGACTGCATTGTCAGATCAGCAGAGAAGCCCAGGCAGGCGAGATCTTTCAGCTCGTCCCGGGTCATAGGTCCAGTGGTATCCTGTGAACCGACAGTGGTCATAGTTGGCTCACAATATTGTCCCGGACGTACACCTGGCATATTGCAGGCACGACCCACCATTTTCTGAGCTAAAGTGAAGCCAGTGCCTGAATCTTGGATCAATTTCGGTTTACAGAATATCTCTTCCTGTGCCATGCCCAACGACTGACGTGCCTTATCTGTCAAACCCCGACCAATAATCAACGGGATCCGGCCTCCGGCACGCACCTCATCCAGGATCACGTCTGATTTTAGACTAAACGTGGTGATCACTTCATCACTACCGTGGCGCTTTACAACGCCCTCATACGGGTAGATATCTATTTGATCACCCATATTTAAATCATCAACGGGCAATTCAATAGGTAAAGCGCCTGAATCTTCCATAGTATTGAAGAAAATTGGGGCAATCTTACCACCAAGGCAAACGCCACCTACTCGCTTGTTCGGGACAAACGGAATGTCATCACCCATAAACCACAGTACAGAATTTGTTGCCGATTTACGTGAAGAGCCGGTGCCTACAACATCACCGACATACGCCAATGGCAAGCCTTGTTGCTTTAAGGCTTCCAGCTGGTCCACAGGGCCAACTTCACCTGGCTTGTCCGGATTAATCCCATCACGTTCATTTTTCAGCATCGCCAGCGCGTGTAGTGGAATATCCGGCCGCGACCAGGCATCGGGTGCCGGCGATAAATCATCGGTATTTGTTTCGCCGGTGACTTTAAATACTGTCACAGAAATTTTTTCTGCAACAGCCGGTTTTTGCAAAAACCACTCAGCGTTTGCCCAGGACTCAATTACTTGCTGAGCAAATGCATTGCCTGCTTTGGCTTTTTCTTCAACATCATAAAAGGCATCAAACATCAGCAGGGTATGAGACAACCCTTTAACCGCAATGGGTGCCAGTTCGTCGTCATCCAGAAGCTCTATCATAGGGGCAATGTTGTAACCGCCCAGCATAGTGCCCAGCAACTCGGCTGCATAAGCTTTTGAGATCAATGCCGACTCAGCTTCACCTTTTGTGATAGCGGCCAAAAACCCCGCTTTTACATAGGCAGCGTCGTCCACCCCGGGTGGTACGCGGTTGATAAATAGATCGACAATAAACTCTTCTTCACCTGCCGGTGGTGTTTTCAATAATTCGATCAGTTCTGCCGTTTGCTGCGCATCGAGCGGTTTAGGGACTATCCCTTGTGCCGCGCGCTCCTCAACATGTTTACGATATTCTTGAAGCACTGTTTTGCCCTCTTGGTGACGTGAACGGGTAGTTAAAGTTAGGTACCAAGTAGCACCAATAAATTTACTTAACCATAAAATATGATGATTGATTATAAGGTCTTAGAGTATAGATGAAAATCAAACGACTACTTAGTCGCCTTATATTCGATATAAATAGTGTGAATGAGCAAAAAGAAAAAGAGTTCATTCATGAATAGCAGTAAATGTAAATAGTCAGTGAAGTGGGTATAAATCAGACACAAAAAAGCCCGGGTCTTCCCGGGCTGCCTTTACTCAAATCTGATTAACGTTGAACTTTTACGCGTTCGATTGATTTCACTTTTGCTTCTACACGACGGTTTTCAGCATGCGCTTGTGCAGAGTCACCCATGTTTTTCAGGCGCTCTTCACCGTAGCCAACCGTTGTGATACGCATTTCATCAATGCCTTCCTCGACTAGCTGTTTGGCCACAGCATCCGCACGTTTCTTGGACAGCCATTTGTTGTATTCGGCTTTACCTACCGCTGAGGTATGACCTTCAAGCACCACCGTTGTTTCAGGGTGCTCATTCAGAAAACGTACAACAGCCTGAATGTCGTCCAGATACTGCTGAGACACACTGGAGTTATTGTTAGGGAAGCGTACCAGCAGGCTGATTGTCACTTCTTTGTCTTCATACAATGTGCAACCTTTCGCATCAACTGCATCGCTCATTGGGGTATTAGCACACTGATCATCCATGTCATAGATACCGTCTTTGTCGCTATCAACAGGTGCCGCAACCACCACCACAGGCTCTGGCTGCGGAGCAGGAGCAGGTTCAACAGGCTTGCTGTAACCAGAACTGCCAAAGAAATAGTTGATCCCCAGCTTTGCGCCAACGTCTGTGTATCCACGGTCGATGCCCTGATAAATCGCCGTCTCAAAGTTAGCCGCAAAGTTATCACTGAAGTGGTGGCGATACCCTGCACCCACATTCACAAAGGTGTTGCTGTCAAAAACATCTATAGACTTAAGGCCCGCCAGCGCGTAGAACGGACCACCGTTAAAGTGGTACAGAGCGTCAACGCCAACTCTGTCGCCATCGACAGAGTCGCTACGGACGCCCGACAGGTCAAAATCCATGTCTGCATATTCAATACGACCACTCCAGTACTTACTGAAGCGGTAACCCAGCTCAGCACCCCAGCCTGTTGAGTCATCCACCGTGACACCGGCTGCATCTCGGCTATTTTCCCAATCTGCATTATAGTAGTCGCCAAAGACACCCAAATAAACGCCTTCTTTGTGATCATCGGCCTGCGCACCGGTTGCAATCAAAGCTGATACAACAACGCTTAGCATTCTTAGTTTCATCATCCTTCCCTCTGTAAAATAATAGTGCAATCTGATATTTGCAGTAATAATAGTAGATGATGTCTTAATATTTACTTAACACCAGATAGGAATTTTTTGTTAATTTTACATTCAGCTCTGATGACCAAATAACACGCGATAAAGACCTTGCTCTGCAACCAGGCTAAGATGATCACCAGCCTGACTCACCACCCCGTCATCCAATACATAGATTTGATCTGCCTGGCGAATAGCACTCAGACGGTGTGCAATGATGAGGGTAGTTCTGCCAGATAAGAAGGTATTTAAGTTGCGGTGGATCTTCGCCTCTGTCTCGACATCCAAGGCCGAAGTCGCTTCATCGAGTATCACCACTTTAGGATCGGCAGCAACCATACGCGCAATCGCCAGACGCTGTTTTTGTCCTCCAGATAAGCGAACGCCATTTCTGCCTACCACGGTATCTAATTGCTCTGACATTTCTGTGACGGTCTGGGCAAGTTCGGCCACCTTTAAGGCGTGCCATAATTGCTCATCATCACACTGTTTGCCCATAGCCAAATTTTCCCGAATACTGGCATTAAACAGTATCGGCTGCTGCAGCACAGTGACAACATGCTCTCGAACAGCATGAAAGCCCACTTTTTCGACAGGTATATCATTAATCAAAATATCCCCTGCCTGCTTCTGATAAAGTCCAAGCAGTAACTGAACGACCGTTGATTTGCCGCCCCCTGACACCGCCACCAAAGCCGTTTTTTTCCCACTGGGTAAAGTCAGAGACACATCATTGAGTACTGGCAAACTATCCTGATAAGCAAAGCTGACATGACGAAAGTCTATTCGGATATTAGACCGTTGAAATACTTTGCTGTCTGCTACCTGATGCGGCTCAGTGTCGAATGCCAGAACCTGATTAAGGCGCTGTAGCGCAGCCGTGGCACCGTAGTAAGCATACTGAATGCTTAGTATTTCCTGTACCGGTCCCATCATAAACCATAAGTAGCCAAACACCGCAAAAATCTGACCAACGGTCAGATCGGAAAAAACCACCATCAGCATGGCAATGGCGCGAAACACCTCAAAGCCCAATAAGAATACTGTAAAGCTCAAGCGATTAACCGCATCGGTCTTCCATTGTGACTGCACAGAGTGGTGACGCAATGACTTTGCAGCTTCGACTACGGTATCAAAATAACTTTGCTCACGTCGCATGGCTTTTAACTGAGCAATGGCATCTAAAGTGTCGACAAGTGCACTTTGAAACGCTTCAAATGCATTGTTTTGACGTTTTTTAAGGTCCTTAACACGTTTGCCAAATTGCCGGGAAAAATAAATCACTGCCGGATTCAGGGTCAGAATGATCAACCCAAGCACCCAGTCGATCCAAAGTAACACCGCAGCCGTTCCTATAATCGTTAGAATACCAATTAAAAAACGGGATAGAGTTTGGCTGATAAACCCATCGAGTGTTTCAATATCTGTGATGCATCGCGAGCTGATCGCCGCCGCCCCCTGTGTTTCATATTCCTTCAGTTGCACTTTTGCCAAATGCACCAGCAGCCTTTCGCGGATCCGATAAGAAATATCCTTACCAATTATGGTAAACTGCCGAGACTGAGCAACCCCTAACAGCAACGCTGCGAGCCTCATACATATCACAGCAATCAGGATCGATACGATATAGCCTGTTGCGCCTTGCCACTGCGCCGGTAAGAACGCATTCAACGTGTCTACTGCCGTCCCGGGTTGTGCCAATAGTACTTCATCAACCATCAAAGGCATCATCAACGGGATAGGCACACTCACTAACGCAGCACACAATGCAATGAGATGGGCATAAATCAATGGCGTTTTATGCGTGAGGATCTGCCGTTTGATTTCCTGCCAGGTCAATGCCTGGTCGGTCTGTTCACTCATAGTTTAAGTACCACAAAACGTTTGATAGGTTTGTTCGTTCGACATGGTTGCTAACCACTGAGCAGGGTATACCTGATACAAATAAGGCGTTTTGAGTGCATGCAGCCATTGTGTAAATTCATCGCTATGCTTCGCGAGGTTAAACTCGTCAATGAAGTGCTCGACCATACCATTGCGCGGGATGATCGCAGGATTAACCGACTGCATGATAGCGTGTGCCGCTGACAAGTTGTTGTCACCAACTCGTCTTCGCCACTTTCTTGTCCAGTCAGCCAAAGCCTCTGGTATCTCATAACCTGGAAGTGGAGTGGGCTGTAACGAGTTGGTAAGGGCTGCAAAGGTATTGGTATAATCGAGTTTGTTTTGCTGCATGAGCGACAGAAGCTCACTTAACAGTGTCTGATCAGACTCCTGCCAGCTAAGTAGCCCGAGCTTGTTGGACCACATCTGTTGATAGCCCTCATTAAACTCTTCTGCAAACTGACTTAAGATACCTGAAAAGCGCTCGAGTGCGGCATCTTTATCATCCATCAACAGCATCAGCGACTCAGCAAGGCGGCCGCAATTCCAGCTGGCGATATTCGGTTGTTGACCAAACGCATAGCGCCCCTGACGATCAATAGAGCTAAACACCGCGTCAAATGAGAAAGACTCCATCATCGCGCAGGGACCATAATCAATGGTTTCACCGTTAATCAGGGTGTTGTCTGTGTTCATGACACCATGGATAAAACCGACCTGCATCCACTTTAGGATCAAGGCACACTGACGCAAGCACACACGCTCAAAAAAGTCTAAGACTCTTTGCTCACCACTTGAGGAGATATCATCAAACTGATCTGCGATGCAAAGCTCAACGAGTTGTTGCATTGCATCAACGTCCTTGTTCATTGCCATCAGCTGAAATGTCCCAACCCGGATATGACTTCTGGCAATGCGACATACAACGGCACCGGGCTCTCGCTCTTGCCGCATTACCTGCTGATTGGTCGACAACACTGCCAGACACTGCGTTGTCGGTACTCCCAGCGCCCGCATTGCATGACTCATGATGTATTCTCTCACTGCAGGACCCAGTGCGCATAACCCATCGCCCCCGCGAGAAAAAACCGTCGCACCGGAGCCTTTCAGGTGCATGTCATAGGTATGCCCCCGCGCTGTAGCAAAGGATGCGATTAAATGCGCTCGGCCATCACCAAGCTGTGGATTAAAGTGGCCAAACTGGTGACCGCAATATGCCATTGCAACCGGCTTGATGTTTTCAACTCTGGACATACCCGCCAGATAGTCTCGCAACTGCTGCTGATCAACATCCATACCCAATTCGGTTATTAAGTCTGAATTGGTTAGTAGTAGCTGTGCGTGTTCAAACTGCTGAGGCCGTTGCGGCACCAGGTAAACCTCACCCAATTCGGTGTAACGGGAAAAAAAGTCACTCATGATGAAACTCCTGCCACATTGTCACCCACGCTATAAGCAACGAGCTGACTTAATTTTTGCAACGAATAACCACTTTGTCTACGTAGCTCATTGAAGAAGGCTTGTGCAGCACGTAATGACTTTAGGCTATGCAGTCCACCAGAGATAACATCATGTGCTCTCAGATAAGCCTCAACATCACGGCTCAGAATAAATGTATCTTTACCGACTGCCCTCAGTGCGTAAGGGCCTGTGTTACCACCTAGCCGGTTCCCCTGCTTTTTCAGCAAGAGCCACAATTCTATAATGTTGTCTTCCGGCCAGTTCGCCACGAGCTTGCTAAACTTACCATATTCCAGTGCCAGCTCATGGATCATCTGACAGTTATGAGCAACGCTCTGCACTTTTTTGTAGTTACGCACTATACGCTCGTCTTGCGCGCGCTGCTCGTACATCTCAGGCGACATATATAGTAGCTTTTCTATCGAAAACTCCCAAAAGACTTCGCGAAAGCCTGACCACTTGGCATTGATCACAGACCAATAAAACCCACTTTGAAATATTTTTCTCGTAAACTCTTCTAACCAAACATCATCGGATAGCTGTGTCAGCTGTGCTTGTGACAACGGATCCGTGAGCAAGGACTCCAGAACACCTTTCGAGCCTTTTCTCTCGCATGCTCGTTCGTAAATATCTAAAAAACTTTCCACAACTTAGCCTTTTATTCTAATCATTTGGTTAATCGCTTTTGTTGGCCTATTCGTTTTATTCAACAATAAGCGCTATAGTTTTGTTTAGCCCAGTTTTCAGAGCCTTGTCAGTGAAATACATTATTTTTGCTTTGCTTTTTAGTCTCACTACCGCAGCCGAGACTGTACATATTACAACAGGTCAATGGCCACCATACGTAGACAGGCACCGTGAGGATCAGGGCTGTACCGCTCAGCTTATCCGAGATGCCTTTGCTTTGCACGGGATCCGAGTCAGGTTTGTGTTTATGCCATGGCAGCGAGCCTATGAGGAGGGGAAAAAAACTGAATTTATAGGTAGCGCCTACTGGTACTATAATGAAAAGCGGGCATCAGAGTACATCTATACCAGTTATCCTATCACCTCAGAGGTATCTCACTTTTATCATCTTGATACTCTGGCTTTCGAATTCAACTCTTATGCCGACCTCAAGCCCTATCGGTTACTTATTAACAAAGGCCTGACTTATCCGGAGCTGCTGTGGCAAGCCATTAAGGAACATGAGATTGAAGTCATGGAAGCAACGTATACCACCAAAAACTTACAATTCCTGCTACGCCGACGCACAGACATTATTATTTTGGATGAGCAAACAGAGAGAGAATACGCCAAAGTCCTACCAGACTCTGATCTGAAACGCCTGGTCAGACAGCCAAAACCGGCTTTCTTTAACCAGGGGTTTCTGTTGATAAATCAACATAGTGAAAAATATGCAAGGATATTTGATCAGTCAGTGAGAAAGCTGATGTCTGACTCCACTTACCGGGAAAAATATAAGGCAAATTGCTCAGCAATTAACGACTACTAAAAAATGGTGTTTTAGTACCGAGTAGAAAACTTATTTTATCTAGTCAGGCTTTATCTTGATTGGAGTCTGATAATGATTGTCTCCTCTAATACCATTTTGAATAATTAACTGGTCAGATTTAT
>NZ_PNCI01000160.1 GCF_005887095.1 Pseudoalteromonas rubra
CTACTTAGCCAAAGCACGTCATTTTGTAAATGAGCACTCGTTAGCTCTGCACTTAGATGGCGCACGTGCGTTTAATGCAGCGGTTGAATTAAACGTTGATATTACAGATATTACCCAGCACTTTGACTCGGTTTCAATTTGCTTATCAAAAGGGCTAGGTGCTCCCGTTGGCTCGCTATTACTAGGCACAAAGGCGCTTATCACAAAAGCACGGCGCTGGAGAAAAGTACTCGGTGGTGGCATGCGCCAAGCCGGAATGCTGGCAGCCGCGGGGCAATACGCACTTGAAAATAACGTCTCTCGCT
>NZ_PNCI01000161.1 GCF_005887095.1 Pseudoalteromonas rubra
TATTAATGAAGAAATAATTACTGATCTTCTTATACTAAATAAGAGAGGAATATAAAACTGTTGGAATAAAAATCAACTATCATCTACTAACTAGTATTTACGTTACTAGTATATTATCATATACGGTGTTAGAAGATGACGCAAATGATGAGAAATAGTCATCTAAATTAGTGGAAGCTGAAACGCAAGGATTGATAATGTAATAGGATCAATGAATATTAACATATAAAACGATGATGATAATATTTATAGAATTGTGTAGAATTGCAGACTCCCTTTT
>NZ_PNCI01000162.1 GCF_005887095.1 Pseudoalteromonas rubra
TCGGGCAAGCTCTGTAACAGCGCTTTAGTGTATGGGTGGCGCGGTTGAGCAAACACTTTTTTGGTGGGTCCGGCCTCCACCATTTGCCCGCAATACAGCACGTGCATACCATGCGTCCAGTCAGTCAATTCTTCGAGTTCATGAGAGATCATCAGAATCGACATATTTTTAAGCTGATTTAAACTTTTCAGTAGTCGAAATACTTGCGCTCGTGTGGTGCTCTCCAAGGCTGTGGTCGGCTCGTCGGCAATAAGTAGCTTAGGGGAGCGAGCGATGGCCATCGCGATCATCACCTTTTGGCACACGCCTTCTGACAACTCATGTGG
>NZ_PNCI01000163.1 GCF_005887095.1 Pseudoalteromonas rubra
CAAGCAGTTTAATACTCAGTGGGGCTTTACCGGCCAATGGGTACTCAAAAGCCACCCCGACTATAGCCTGGGCGATGTTACCCAACTGGCCTTTTTAAGTTATTCACCAAAGCCAAACTGGACCATCAAAGCCGGGCGTACCGCGTTTGATTTGTTTATGATGAGTCCTTATCGCAACATAGGCTATGCCTATACAGCGACCCACGCACCCATTGAGTTTTATGGCCTTATTCCCCATCGCAGCATTGATGG
>NZ_PNCI01000164.1 GCF_005887095.1 Pseudoalteromonas rubra
CCCGCCATGACTTACCAATAGACAAGTAAAAAAGGCACCCAAGGGTGCCTTTATGTTATTGGTGATAGCTTAAGCAGGTTTCTACTTCGTCTTTCGAGCCGAGAATCACCGCGACACGCTGGTGAATTTGCTGCGGCTCTATTTCCATAATCCGCTGCTCGCCCGTACTTGCCAAACCTCCAGCTTGTTCAATCAGCATAGCCATCGGGTTGGCTTCATAAAGGAGGCGCAGTTTGTAAGGCTTGTCGGGGTTTTTAGTATCGGCCGGGTAGGTAAACAGGCCGCCACGACAGAGCACGCGATGGACATCGCCGACCATGGCGGCTATCCAGCGCATATTAAAGTTTTTGCCACGTGG
>NZ_PNCI01000165.1 GCF_005887095.1 Pseudoalteromonas rubra
CCCACAGCCTGGGCGATGAACCAGGGTTAACAGTGGAGCCAAGTTATATAGTGCTCCCGCAAGCGGTCACATTTTCTGCTCTTCATGAAAAGCATTTTGATGACTTCACTGCAGGGTCATGGCGGCAAGTTCCTTGGCAATTTGGTACACAGCAGTATTGGCTACGTTTAACTATCACCAACAATCAAGCAGAGCCAAGATCGCTTGTTGCCCGCTTTGATAACCACATGGTCGACAATTTGCTCGAGTATCAACTTGATGAAGCAAGCCAAGTGCAACATAGCGTGCAATTGCGCGACCA
>NZ_PNCI01000166.1 GCF_005887095.1 Pseudoalteromonas rubra
ACAAGGGTAAGGAGCAGAAGAGTTTTATATTGAATGTGTACTCAGGAGAAATACCTTATTCAGAAGATTTAGCGTTAAAGGCAGAGATGTTAACAGAGATATTGAACATCAAGATTATAGAAGATCTTCGGGAGAAGATCGGCGGAATTTATGGAGGAGGTATTGGTGGTGGCCTTAGCAAGTATCCATATAATAGCTACAGTTTCGGTTTACAGCTACCATGTGGTCCGGAGAAAGTGGATGTATTAAAGAAAGCTGCCGATGAGGAGATCGAGAAAATAAGAACAAAG
>NZ_PNCI01000167.1 GCF_005887095.1 Pseudoalteromonas rubra
CCCCACCAACAATCAAGGGAATATCAATCGAGTGAGCAACACGCTCAATCATATGCTCAGTAATAGTGCGTTTGGCACCGCTACCCGCATCCATATAAATGAGTTTCATTCCTAACATTTCACCGGCCATAGCGGTACACATGGCTATCTCATTTTTATCAGCGGGAATAGGGGTAGCATTGGAAATATAACTTACAGTTGTTGGTGCGCCCCCATCTATCACCATATACCCTGTTGGCATAATTTCCAATCCGCTTTTTTTTACAAAAGGTGCACTTATTACATGTTGACCTATTAATAATTCAGGGTTCCTGCCTGAAATAAGCGATAAATACA
>NZ_PNCI01000168.1 GCF_005887095.1 Pseudoalteromonas rubra
GTCGTATTTGGGGCTAATTACCCTGACGCTTTGCCTGTATCGAGCGACCCCTTGGTGCATGTTGTCGGTGGCTTGAGTAATGCTGAGTTTATTGCTTTACTGGCTAATGCCAAGATGGGTCTGCTGAGTGCCGGCGATGCTTTATTACAAGCGATTGCTTTGCAGCTCCCTTGTGTTGCCGCGCCCGTTTCTAAAGATCAGCCTAAGCGCCTAGCAATGTGCTCTGCACAGGGGTTAGTGCATGCTGCGCCGTTAAACCGTAACACGCTGACTGC
>NZ_PNCI01000169.1 GCF_005887095.1 Pseudoalteromonas rubra
AATAAGGCTATCCGTATCCAGCATTATAATGCTGTGGCGTTGAAGTCTTATTACATCAACACCCGTTTAACCCGTAATCGTTTGGGCTCTAAGTTCCGAAAATGCCTGTATGAGGCTGTTGAAGAATTTTTTGGAGTAACCCTTGATATTGAAAAATCAGGTTCAGCTGGGTTGTACCACTACAATGGTGACAAGCTGAAAGCAATGTTCATTGAGCTGGATGTAAACAATATTGAAATCAGAATACCGAAAGACGTTCAGTTAGTGGTAGAAGTAGGTGCAACACAGGTGCACGAAATTGAAAAGTTTGCCAAAACACAGTCTGAACTCGATAT